>NZ_CAWNSE010000014.1:0-51860 GCF_963876935.1 Escherichia sp. MOD1-EC4550 | reverse complement strand
GGCGCATTTGAAAAACCTCCGGCTATGCCGGAGGATATTTATTTACCCTCCGTTAAATTCTTCGAGACGCCTTCCCGAAATTTTGCAACCTCCTGCAACGGCGTAAATAGTCCGGAAGATGCGCCGAAGAAATAGAAACTGGCCCTCGTCTTTTTTTCTCCTCGCTCCATACTGCCGGCATGAAAACACAACGTGGTTATACGCTGATTGAAACGCTGGTCGCGATGCTGATTCTGGTCATGCTAAGCGCAAGTGGACTCTATGGCTGGCAATACTGGCAGCAGTCGCAACGGTTATGGCAAACCGCCAGCCAGGCGCGGGACTATTTGCTCTATTTACGTGAAGATGCCAACTGGCATAACCGCGACCACAGTATCAGTGTCATCAGGGAGGGGACGTTATGGTGCCTTGCGAGTTCCGCTGCTGGGGCGAATACCTGTCATGGCAGTTCACCGTTGGTCTTTGTGCCTCGCTGGCCCGAAGTCGAAATGAGCGACCTGACACCTTCGCTCACTTTCTTTGGCCTGCGCAATACCGCTTGGGCCGGACATATTCGCTTCAAAAACTCAACGGGAGAGTGGTGGCTGGTGGTTTCGCCGTGGGGAAGACTCCGGCTTTGTCAGCAAGGAGAAACAGAAGGATGCCTGTAAAAGAGCAAGGTTTTTCTTTGCTGGAAGTGTTGATTGCTATGGCGATCAGTAGCGTATTGTTGCTGGGGGCTGCACGCTTTCTGCCCGCGTTACAGCATGAAAGTTTAACGAGCACCCGTAAGCTGGCGCTGGAAGATGAAATCTGGCTGCGGGTCTTTACTGTCGCGAAGCATCTCCAGAGGGCGGGTTATTGTCATGGCAACTGTACTGGCGAAGGGCTGGAAATTGTCGGACAGGGTGACTGTATCATTGTGCAGTGGGATGCGAACAGTAACGGTATCTGGGATCGCGATCCGGTAAAAGAGTCTGACCAGATTGCATTTCGTGTGAAGGAGCATGTGCTGGAAACGCTACGCGGTGCGACATCTTGTGAAGGTAAGGGCTGGGATAAAGTGACCAACCCAGATGCCGTCGTTATCGACACTTTTCAGGTTACCCGACAGGATAACAGCGGTTTCGCGCCGGTGCTGACGGTTAATATGCACGCTGCCAGCAAGGCTGATCCACAAACCGTGGTGGATGCCAGCTATAGCGTGACAGGATTCAACCTGTGAACCGCGAAAAGGGTGTTTCGTCACTGGCTCTGGTCCTTATGCTGCTGGTTTTGGGTAGCTTGCTATTGCAAGGAATGAGTCAGCAGGATCGCAGTTTTGCCTCTCGCGTGAGCATGGAAAGTCAGTCATTGCGCCGCCAGGCCATCGTTCAGTCGACGCTAGAGTGGGGAAAAATGCACGCCTGGCAGACGCAGCCCGCAGTTCAGTGCTTACTGTACGCTGCCACCGGTGCCCGGGTTTGTCTGCGTTTAATGGCAGATAATGAAGCCTTATTGATTGCCGGTTATGAAGGCGTTTCGTTGTGGCGAACAGGCGAAGTCATCGATGGAAACATTGTTTTTTCGCCACGCGGCTGGAGCGATTTTTGTCCGCTGAAAGAGAGGGCGTTATGTCAGCTTCCCTGAAGAATCAACAAGGCTTTAGCCTGCCGGAGGTAATGTTGGCGATGGTGTTGATGGTGATGATTGTCACTGCGTTATCGGGTTTCCAGCGAACATTAATGAACAGTCTTGCCAGCAGAAACCAGTACCAACAGCTCTGGCGGCATGGCTGGCAGCAAACGCAACTGCGTGCGATTTCGCCACCTGCCCACTGGCAGGTCAACCGAATGCAGACATCGCAGGCGGGATGTGTCAGCATCAGCGTTACGCTAGTTTCACCCGAGGGCAGAGAAGGCGAGATGACCCGCCTGCATTGCCCGAATCGTCAGTAGTCAGGAGCCGCTATGTTAAGGGTCTACCATTCCAATCGTCTGGACGTGCTGGAAGCGTTGATGGAGTTTATTGTCGAACGCGAACGGCTGGACGATCCTTTCGAACCAGAGATGATTCTGGTGCAAAGTACCGGTATGGCGCAGTGGCTGCAAATGACCCTGTCGCAAAAGTTTGGTATTGCGGCAAACATTGATTTTCCGCTGCCAGCGAGCTTTATCTGGGATATGTTCGTCCGGGTGTTACCGGAGATCCCCAAAGAGAGCGCCTTTAACAAACAGAGCATGAGCTGGAAACTGATGACTCTGCTGCCGCAATTGTTGGAGCGCGAAGACTTTACCCTGTTGCGGCATTATCTGACTGACGATAGCGACAAGCGAAAACTGTTCCAGCTTTCTTCAAAAGCGGCGGACCTGTTTGACCAGTATCTGGTCTATCGTCCGGACTGGCTGGCACAGTGGGAAATAGGACATTTGGTTGAAGGGCTGGGAGAAGCACAGGCCTGGCAAGCGCCGTTGTGGAAGGCGTTGGTGGAATATACCCATCAACTCGGGCAACCGCGCTGGCACCGCGCCAATCTCTATCAGCGCTTTATCGAAACGCTGGAGTCCGCGACGACCTGCCCGCCGGGGCTACCTTCGCGCGTCTTTATATGCGGTATTTCCGCGTTACCGCCTGTTTATCTCCAGGCGCTACAGGCGCTGGGTAAACATATTGAAATCCATCTCCTGTTTACCAACCCTTGCCGTTATTACTGGGGCGACATTAAAGATCCTGCTTATCTGGCGAAACTACTGACTCGTCAGCGCCGACACAGTTTTGAAGATCGCGAATTACCGCTATTTCGCGACAGCGAAAATGCCGGACAGCTCTTTAACAGCGATGGTGAACAGGATGTCGGCAACCCGCTGTTGGCCTCATGGGGCAAGTTGGGGCGCGACTACATTTATCTCCTTTCTGACCTGGAGGGCAGCCAGGAGCTGGACGCCTTTGTCGATGTGACGCCAGATAACCTGCTGCATAACATTCAGTCTGACATTCTGGAACTTGAAAACTGCGCTGTTGCGGGTGTGAATATCGAAGAGTTTTCCCGTAGCGATAACAAACGCCTGCTTGATCCACTGGATAACAGTATCACCTTCCACGTTTGCCATAGCCCGCAGCGCGAAGTTGAAGTTTTACACGATCGCCTGCTGGCAATGCTGGAGGAAGACCCGACACTGACTCCGCGCGACATCATCGTGATGGTGGCCGACATCGACAGCTACAGTCCGTTTATTCAGGCAGTGTTTGGTAGCGCACCTGCGGATCGTTACCTGCCATACGCCATTTCCGATCGTCGGGCGCGGCAGTCGCATCCGGTACTTGAAGCGTTTATCAGCCTGTTATCGTTGCCAGACAGCCGATTTGTGTCGGAAGACGTGCTGGCATTACTGGATGTGCCGGTGCTGGCGGCGCGGTTTGACATCACCGAAGAAGGGCTGCGTTATTTACGTCAGTGGGTCAACGAGTCCGGAATTCGTTGGGGGATAGATGACGATAACGTTCGCGAGCTGGAACTCCCCGCCACCGGTCAACACACCTGGCGGTTTGGCCTGACGCGCATGTTGCTGGGCTACGCGATGGAAAGCGCGCAGGGCGAGTGGCAATCGGTTCTACCTTATGATGAATCGAGCGGCTTAATTGCAGAACTGGTGGGGCATCTGGCTTCACTGCTAATGCAGCTAAACATCTGGCGTCGCGGGCTGGCGCAGGAGCGTCCGCTGGAAGAGTGGTTGCCGGTTTGTCGCGATATGCTCAACGCCTTCTTCCTGCCGGATGCGGAAACCGAAGCGGCGATGACGCTGATCGAACAACAATGGCAGGCGATTATCGCCGAAGGTTTAGGTGCGCAGTATGGCGACGCGATGCCGTTGTCACTATTGCGTGATGAACTGGCACAACGTCTGGATCAGGAACGTATCAGCCAGCGTTTTCTCGCCGGGCCGGTTAACATTTGTACTCTGATGCCAATGCGTTCCATCCCATTCAGAGTGGTGTGCCTGCTGGGAATGAACGACGGCGTTTACCCACGCCAGCTTGCGCCATTGGGCTTTGACCTGATGAGTCAGAAACCGAAGCGTGGCGACCGTAGCCGTCGCGATGACGACCGCTATCTGTTCCTGGAAGCGTTAATTTCCGCGCAGCAAAAACTCTATATCAGCTATATCGGGCGTTCCATTCAGGATAACAGTGAACGTTTCCCGTCGGTACTGGTGCAGGAACTGATCGACTACATCGGGCAAAGCCATTATCTACCGGGCGATGAAGCGCTCAACTGTGATGAAAGCGAGGCAAGGGTAAAAGCGCATCTTACTTGCCTCCATACCCGAATGCCGTTTGATCCGCAAAACTACCAGCCAGGCGAACGACAAAGTTATGCTCGTGAATGGCTACCTGCGGCCAGCCAGGCTGGTAAAGCACATTCTGAATTTGTTCAGCCGCTGCCGTTTACCTTACCGGAAACCGTGCCGCTGGAAACGCTACAACGATTCTGGGCACATCCGGTGCGGGCATTTTTCCAGATGCGTTTGCAGGTGAACTTCCGTACCGAAGACAGCGAAATCCCCGACACCGAGCCATTTATTCTTGAAGGGCTTAGTCGTTATCAAATCAACCAGCAGTTATTGAATGCTCTGGTCGAGCAAGATGATGCCGATCGCTTGTTCCGTCGCTTCCGGGCGGCAGGGGATTTACCGTATGGCGCTTTTGGTGAAATTTTCTGGGAAACACAGTGTCAGGAGATGCAGCAGCTTGCCGACAGAGTCATTGCCTGTCGCCAACCGGGGCAAAGTATGGAAATTGATCTCGCCTGCAACGGTGTGCAAATAACGGGTTGGTTGCCGCAGGTGCAGCCGGATGGCCTGTTACGCTGGCGTCCCTCTTTATTAAGTGTGGCGCAGGGAATGCAACTTTGGCTGGAACACCTTGTCTACTGTGCCAGCGGTGGTAATGGTGAAAGTCGCCTTTTTCTACGCAAAGACGGCGAGTGGCGTTTTCCGCCGCTTGCAGCCGAACAGGCTTTACATTACCTCTCAGAACTGATTGAGGGGTATCGTGAAGGGATGTCCACGCCGCTGCTGGTGTTACCTGAAAGTGGCGGCGCGTGGCTAAAAACCTGTTATGACGCGCAAAACGATGCCATGCTGGATGACGATTCCACGTTGCAGAAAGCCCGTACGAAATTCCTTCAGGCTTACGAAGGCAACATGATGGTGCGTGGAGAAGGTGATGATATCTGGTATCAACGGCTCTGGCGACAATTAACACCAGAGACAATGGAAGCCATCGTTGAACAGTCGCAACGTTTCCTGTTACCGCTGTTTCGCTTTAATCAGTCATGAGTGCTGTATAAAAATTGCGCAATTCATCTGCTTACTTTATGATGCGCACCAGTCACGGACTGATGGTTATATAGACATAGGCTGACTCGTGCAGCACAAGATTAAATTCTGCCGGATAATTTTCGTTAACGTATTGAATCTGGTTAGAAAATAAAGTTGATAATGAGGTCCGTGAATGCCCCGCAGCACCTGGTTCAAAGCATTATTGTTGTTTGTTGCCCTTTGGGCACCCTTAAGTCAGGCAGAAACGGGATGGCAGCCGATTCAGGAAACCATCCGTAAAAGTGATAAAGATAACCGCCAGTATCAGGCTATACGTCTGGATAACGGTATGGTGGTTTTGCTGGTTTCTGACCCGCAGGCGGTTAAATCGCTCTCGGCGCTGGTGGTGCCCGTTGGGTCGCTGGAAGATCCCAAGGCGTACCAAGGGCTGGCACATTACCTTGAACATATGAGTCTGATGGGTTCGAAAAAGTACCCGCAGGCTGACAGCCTGGCTGAATACCTCAAAATGCACGGCGGTAGCCACAATGCCAGCACGGCACCGTATCGCACGGCTTTCTATCTGGAAGTTGAGAACGACGCCTTACCCGGTGCTGTAGACCGCCTGGCCGATGCTATTGCAGAACCTTTGCTCGACAAGAGATATGCCGAACGTGAGCGTAATGCGGTGAACGCTGAATTAACCATGGCGCGTACGCGTGACGGTATGCGCATGGCACAGGTCAGCGCAGAAACCATTAACCCGGCACACCCAGGTTCAAAGTTTTCTGGTGGTAACCTCGAAACTTTAAGCGACAAACCCGGCAATCCGGTACAGCAGGCGCTGAAAGATTTCCACGAGAAATATTACTCTGCCAATCTGATGAAGGCGGTTATTTACAGCAATAAACCGTTGTCGGAGTTGGCAAAAATGGCGGCGGACACTTTTGGTCGCGTGCCGAACAAAGAGAGCAAAAAACCGGAAATCACCGTGCCGGTAGTCACCGACGCGCAAAAGGGCATTATCATTCATTACGTCCCGGCGCTGCCGCGTAAAGTTCTGCGCGTTGAGTTTCGCATCGATAACAATTCAGCGAAGTTCCGTAGTAAAACGGATGAATTGATTACCTATCTGATTGGTAATCGCAGCCCAGGTACACTTTCTGACTGGCTGCAAAAGCAGGGATTAGTTGAGGGCATTAGCGCCAATTCCGATCCTATCGTCAACGGCAACAGCGGCGTATTAGCGATCTCTGCGTCTTTAACCGATAAAGGTCTGGCGAATCGCGATCAGGTTGTGGCGGCCATTTTTAGCTACCTCAATCTGTTACGCGAAAAAGGGATTGATAAACAATACTTCGATGAACTGGCGAATGTACTGGATATCGACTTCCGTTATCCGTCGATCACTCGCGATATGGATTATGTTGAATGGCTGGCGGATACCATGATTCGCGTTCCTGTTGAGCATACGCTGGACGCGGTAAATATTGCCGATCAGTACGACGCTAAAGCGGTAAAAGAACGTCTGGCGATGATGACGCCGCAGAATGCGCGTATCTGGTATATCAGCCCGAAAGAGCCGCATAACAAAACGGCTTATTTTGTCGATGCTCCGTATCAGGTCGATAAAATCAGCCCACAAACTTTCGCTGACTGGCAGAAAAAAGCCGCCAATATTGCGCTCTCCTTACCGGAGCTTAACCCTTATATTCCTGACGATTTCTCGCTGATGAAGTCAGAAAAGAAATACGACCATCCAGAGTTGATTGTGGATGAGGCGAATCTGCGTGTGGTGTATGCGCCGAGCCGGTATTTTGCCAGCGAGCCTAAAGCCGATGTCAGCCTGATTTTGCGTAACCCGAAAGCCATGGACAGCGCCCGCAATCAGGTGATGTTTGCGCTCAATGATTATCTTGCCGGACTGGCGCTTGATCAGTTAAGCAACCAGGCGTCGGTTGGTGGCATAAGTTTTTCCACCAATGCTAACAACGGCCTTATGGTTAATGCCAATGGTTACACCCAGCGCCTGCCGCAGCTGTTCCAGGCTCTGCTGGAGGGCTACTTTAGCTATACCGCTACGGAAGATCAGCTTGAGCAGGCGAAGTCCTGGTATAAACAGATGATGGATTCCGCAGAAAAGGGCAAAGCGTTCGAGCAGGCGATTATGCCCGCGCAGATGCTCTCGCAAGTGCCGTACTTCTCGCGAGATGAACGGCGCAAAATTTTGCCTTCAATCACTTTGAAAGAGGTGCTGGCCTATCGCGACGCCTTAAAATCAGGGGCTCGACCAGAGTTTATGGTTATTGGCAACATGACCGAAGCCCAGGCAACAACGCTGGCACGCGATGTGCAAAAACAGTTGGGCGCTGATGGTTCGGAGTGGTGTCGTAACAAAGATGTCGTGGTCGATAAAAAACAATCCGTCATCTTTGAAAAAGCCGGTAACAGCACCGACTCCGCACTGGCAGCGGTATTTGTACCGACTGGCTACGATGAATACACCAGCTCAGCCTATAGCTCTCTGCTGGGGCAGATCGTACAGCCGTGGTTCTACAATCAGTTGCGTACCGAAGAACAGTTGGGCTATGCCGTGTTTGCGTTTCCAATGAGCGTGGGACGTCAGTGGGGCATGGGCTTCCTGTTGCAAAGCAATGATAAACAGCCTTCATTCTTGTGGGAGCGTTACAAGGCGTTTTTCCCAACCGCAGAGGCAAAATTGCGGACGATGAAGCCAGAAGAGTTTGCGCAAATCCAGCAGGCGGTAATAACCCAGATGCTGCAGGCACCGCAAACGCTCGGCGAAGAAGCATCGAAGTTAAGTAAAGATTTCGATCGCGGCAATATGCGCTTCGATTCGCGTGATAAAATCGTGGCCCAGATAAAACTGCTGACGCCGCAAAAACTTGCTGATTTCTTCCATCAGGCGGTGGTCGAGCCGCAAGGCATGGCTATTCTGTCGCAGATTTCCGGCAGCCAGAACGGGAAAGCCGAATATGTGCATCCTGAAGGTTGGAAAGTGTGGGAGAACGTCAGCGCGTTGCAGCAAACAATGCCCCTGATGAGTGAAAAGAATGAGTGATGTCGCCGAGACACTAGATCCTTTGCGCTTGCCCTTACAGGGCGAGCGCCTGATTGAAGCCTCTGCCGGCACAGGCAAAACCTTTACGATTGCGGCGCTCTATTTGCGCCTGTTACTTGGACTAGGCGGTTCTGCCGCCTTTCCCCGCCCGCTGACCGTTGAAGAACTGCTGGTGGTGACCTTTACCGAGGCTGCCACGGCAGAATTGCGCGGTCGTATTCGTAGCAATATCCACGAGTTGCGCATCGCCTGTCTGCGTGAAACCACCGACAATCCACTGTACGAACGCCTGCTGGAAGAGATCGACGATAAAGCGCAAGCCGCGCAGTGGTTGTTGTTAGCCGAACGGCAGATGGATGAAGCGGCAGTCTTTACTATTCACGGTTTTTGCCAGCGCATGCTCAACTTGAATGCCTTTGAATCCGGCATGCTGTTTGAGCAGCAGCTGATTGAAGATGAGTCTCTGCTACGCTACCAGGCCTGCGCCGATTTCTGGCGTCGCCACTGCTACCCGCTGCCGCGTGAAATTGCCCAGGTGGTCTTTGAAACCTGGAAAGGGCCGCAGGCGTTGCTGCGCGATATTAATCGTTATCTGCAAGGCGAAGCACCGGTTATCAAAGCACCGCCGCCCGATGATGAAACGCTGGCTTCCCGCCACGCGCAAATTGTGGCGCGTATTGATACGGTAAAACAGCAGTGGCGCGACGCAGTGGGTGAACTGGATGCGCTGATCGAATCTTCTGGTATTGATCGACGCAAGTTTAACCGTAGCAATCAGGCTAAATGGATCGAGAAGATCAGTGCCTGGGCAGAAGAAGAGACCAACAGTTATCAGTTACCGGAGTCGCTGGAAAAATTCTCTCAGCGTTTCTTAGAAGATCGCACGAAAGCCGGGGGGGAAACCCCGCGACATCCACTGTTTGAGGCGATCGATCAACTGCTTGCAGAACCATTGTCGATTCGTGATCTGGTGATCACCCGCGCATTGGCTGAGATCCGCGAAACAGTAACGCGAGAAAAACGCCGCCGTGGCGAATTGGGTTTTGATGACATGTTAAGTCGGCTCGATTCCGCGCTGCGTAGCGAAAGCGGCGAGGTGTTGGCAGCGGCGATCCGTACGCGATTCCCGGTGGCAATGATTGATGAATTTCAGGATACCGACCCCCAGCAGTACCGAATTTTTCGCCGTATCTGGCACTATCAGCCGGAAACCGCTTTGTTGCTGATTGGCGACCCGAAACAGGCCATATATGCATTCCGGGGTGCGGATATCTTCACTTATATGAAGGCGCGTAGCGAAGTTCACGCCCACTACACCTTAGATACCAACTGGCGCTCCGCACCAGGAATGGTGAACAGCGTGAATAAGCTTTTCAGTCAGACTGATGACGCGTTCATGTTTCGCGAAATACCGTTTATTCCAGTGAAATCAGCCGGGAAAAATCAGGCGTTACGTTTTGTGTTTAAAGGTGAAACGCAGCCTGCGATGAAAATGTGGCTGATGGAAGGCGAAAGCTGCGGCGTTGGCGACTATCAAAGTACCATGGCGCAGGTATGTGCTGCGCAAATCCGCGACTGGCTACAAGCCGGACAGCGGGGCGAAGCGTTGCTGATGAACGGCGACGACGCGCGTCCGGTGCGTGCTTCGGACATCAGTGTGCTGGTGCGCAGCCGCCAGGAGGCCGCTCAGGTGCGCGATGCCTTAACGCTGCTGGAAATCCCTTCCGTTTACCTTTCGAACCGCGACAGTGTTTTTGAAACTCTGGAAGCGCAGGAGATGCTTTGGCTGTTGCAGGCGGTGATGACACCACAACGTGAGAACACCCTGCGCAGTGCGCTGGCAACGTCAATGATGGGGCTGAATGCGCTGGATATTGAAACGCTGAATAATGACGAACATGCGTGGGATGCGGTAGTCGAAGAGTTCGATGGTTATCGGCAAATCTGGCGCAAACGTGGCGTTATGCCGATGCTGCGGGCGCTGATGTCGGCGCGTAACATTGCAGAAAACTTGCTGGCAACAGCAGGCGGTGAGCGGCGTCTTACCGATATCTTGCATATCAGCGAATTGCTACAAGAAGCCGGAACGCAGCTGGAAAGTGAACATGCGCTGGTACGCTGGTTATCGCAACATATCCTCGAGCCAGACAGTAATGCCTCCAGCCAACAAATGCGTCTCGAAAGTGATAAACATCTGGTGCAGATTGTCACGATCCACAAATCGAAAGGGCTGGAATATCCATTGGTCTGGCTGCCGTTTATCACCAATTTCCGCGTCCAGGATCAGGCGTTTTATCACGATCGCCACTCGTTTGAGGCTGTTCTGGATCTTAATGCTGCGCCAGAAAGCGTCGACCTCGCGGAGGCCGAACGTCTGGCGGAAGATCTGCGTTTGCTTTACGTGGCGCTGACGCGTTCGGTTTGGCATTGCAGTCTCGGCGTCGCACCGCTGGTGCGCCGTCGTGGCGATAAAAAAGGTGACACCGACGTCCACCAAAGTGCGCTCGGGCGTTTGCTGCAAAAAGGGGAACCGCAAGATGCGGCAGGGCTTCGCACCTGTATTGAAGCGTTGTGCGATGAGGATATTGCCTGGCAAACGGCACAAACGGGTGATAACCAGCCCTGGCAGTTTAATGATGTTTTTACAGCAGAACTGAATGCGAGGACGCTACAACGATTGCCCGGCGATAACTGGCGTGTCACCAGCTACTCCGGTTTGCAGCAGCGTGATCACGGTATCGCTCAGGATCTGATGCCACGGCTGGATGTTGATGCCGCAGGCGTGGTCAGCGTCGTTGAAGAACCGACGTTAACACCGCATCAGTTCCCGCGCGGTGCGTCACCAGGGACATTCTTGCACAGTTTGTTTGAAGACCTCGATTTTACCCAGCCGGTTGACCCGAACTGGGTACAGGAAAAACTGGAACTCGGCGGCTTTGAATCGCAGTGGGAACCAGTGTTGACCGAGTGGATCACGGCTGTCCTCCAGGCACCTCTCAATGAAACGGGTGTTAGCCTGAATCAGCTTTCCGACCGCGATAAACAGGTGGAGATGGAGTTTTACCTGCCGATTAGTGAACCGCTCATCGCCAGCCAGCTTGATGCACTAATTCGCCAGTTTGATCCGCTATCCGCTGGCTGCCCGCCGCTGGAGTTCATGCAGGTACGCGGCATGTTAAAAGGCTTTATCGACCTGGTATTCCGCCATGAAGGGCGTTATTACCTGCTCGACTATAAATCCAACTGGCTGGGTGAAGACAGTTCGGCTTATACCCAACAGGCTATGGCAGCGGCGATGCAGGCACACCGCTATGATCTGCAATATCAGCTTTATACCCTGGCGCTGCATCGTTATCTGCGCCATCGCATTGCTGATTACGACTATGATCGTCACTTTGGCGGCGTTATCTATCTTTTCCTGCGTGGCGTTGATAAAGAACATCCGCAACAAGGGATTTACACAACCCGACCCAACGCCGGGTTGATTGACCTGATGGATGAGATGTTTGCCGGTATGACCCTGGAGGAGGCGTAATGAAATTGCAAAAGCAATTACTGGAAGCTGTGGAGCACAAACAGCTACGCCCGCTGGATGTGCAATTTGCCCTGACCGTGGCGGGAGATGAACATCCTGCCGTCACCCTCGCGGCAGCCCTGTTAAGCCACGACGCCGGGGAAGGGCATGTCTGTTTACCGCTCTCACGACTGGAAAATAACGAGGAGTCACATCCGCTGTTAGCAACCTGCGTCAGCGAAATTGGTGAGTTACAAAATTGGGAAGAATGCTTGCTGGCTTCACAAGCGGTCAGCCGGGGAGATGAACCAACGCCGATGATCCTCTGTGGTGATCGTCTTTATTTGAATCGCATGTGGTGTAACGAGCGCACAGTGGCACGCTTTTTCAACGAAGTGAATCATGCCATTGAGGTTGATGAAGCTCTACTGGCGCAAACCCTGGACAAACTTTTTCCAGTAAGCGATGAAATTAACTGGCAAAAAGTGGCGGCGGCAGTGGCGCTGACGCGGCGGATCTCGGTGATTTCCGGCGGCCCTGGCACCGGTAAAACGACCACCGTAGCGAAGTTGCTGGCAGCGTTAATTCAAATGGCAGACGGCGAACGCTGCCGTATCCGTCTGGCTGCACCAACGGGTAAAGCTGCCGCGCGCTTAACCGAATCTCTCGGCAAGGCTTTGCGCCAGTTACCGCTGACCGATGAACAAAAGAAACGCATTCCGGAAGATGCCAGCACTTTGCACCGATTGCTGGGTGCGCAGCCGGGTAGCCAGCGTTTACGTCATCATGCCGGTAACCCGCTGCATCTTGATGTGCTGGTGGTAGATGAAGCGTCAATGATCGATCTGCCTATGATGTCGAGACTGATCGACGCCTTGCCCGATCATGCCAGAGTGATCTTTCTCGGCGATCGTGATCAACTGGCCTCGGTTGAGGCTGGGGCTGTGCTGGGCGATATCTGCGCTTATGCCAACGCGGGCTTTACCGCCGAGCGTGCCGGGCAGTTGAGCCGCCTGACGGGAACTCACGTTCCGTCAGGAACTGGCACAGAAGCGGCATCTTTGCGCGACAGTCTCTGCCTGCTGCAAAAAAGCTATCGTTTCGGCAGCGATTCTGGCATTGGTCAGTTAGCTGCGGCGATCAACCGTGGTGATAAAACGGCAGTGAAAACCGTTTTTCAGCAGGATTTTACTGATATCGAAAAACGGCTTTTACAGAGCGGCGAAGACTATATTGCGATGCTTGAGGAGGCTCTTGCGGGTTACGGGCGTTATCTGGATCTGCTGCAAGCGCGTGCCGAGCCGGATTTAATCATTCAGGCGTTCAATGAATACCAGCTTTTGTGCGCCCTGCGGGAAGGACCGTTTGGCGTGGCTGGATTGAATGAGCGAATTGAGCAGTTTATGCAACAGAAGCGCAAAATTCATCGTCATCCGCACTCACGCTGGTACGAAGGCCGGCCGGTAATGATTGCCCGCAATGACAGCGCGCTTGGGTTGTTTAATGGTGATATCGGCATTGCGCTGGATCGTGGGCAGGGGACGCGCGTCTGGTTTGCGATGCCGGATGGCAATATTAAGTCTGTGCAACCGAGCCGCCTGCCAGAACACGAAACCACGTGGGCGATGACGGTACATAAATCTCAGGGATCGGAGTTTGACCATGCGGCGTTGATTTTACCGAGCCAACGCACGCCAGTTGTAACGCGAGAGCTGGTTTACACTGCGGTGACCCGCGCGCGTCGCCGTCTGTCGTTGTATGCCGATGAGCGCATATTAAGTGCGGCAATCGCCACTCGTACTGAGCGGCGCAGTGGTCTGGCGGCGTTGTTTAGTTCGCGGGAATAAACGTGATTGCCTGATGCGACGCATGCGCGTCCTGTCATGCCTCCGGGCATTGCGCATATGCGCATCTGGCGATTTCCGTCGCTTACCCTAAATCCGCCATCAACACCTTTGATTTGATGTAGGTCGGATAAGGCGTTCACGCCGCATCCGACGATGAGCGTCAATACCTGATGCGATGCTAGCGTGTTTATCATGCCTCCAGGCATTGCGCATGTCGCATCTGGCGATTTCCACCACTTACCCCAAATCCGCCATCAACACTTTGGATTTACGCTGGTAGTTGTACAACTGCTTTTTGCTCTCGGGCAGTAAATCAATATCCACCGGGGTAAATCCACGTTCCTGGAACCAGTGAATACTGCGCGTGGTCAGTACAAACAATTTGCTTAATCCGCTTTGCTTCGCCTGAGCGGCAATGCGCTCCAGCAAAACCTCGCCCCTTGATGAGCTGCGGTAATCCGGGTGAACGGCCACACAGGCCATTTCCCCAATCTTCTCTTCCGGGAACGGATAGAGTGCTGCGCAGGCAATAGTCGTGTTATCGCGCTGAATAATAGTGAATTTGTCGATTTCCATCTCCAGTTGCTCGCGAGAACGGCGTACCAGAATACCTTGCTGCTCCAGTGGGCGAATCAACTCCAGAATGCCGCCAATATCGTTGATGGTTGCGCGACGAATTTGCTCGGCGCTTTCCATCACAATCTGCGTACCGATACCGTCACGTGAGAACAACTCTTGCAACAGCGCGCCATCTTCCTGGTAACTAATTAAATGACAGCGACGTACGCCGCTGCGGCAGGCTTTCACCGCACCACGCAAAAAGCGCACCGTACCGGAGTTGTAATCGCCTTTCTCTTCCTGAGCTTCTACCCGCGCTTGTGCTTCGTTAGGGAAAAGCTCGGAGACAATATCGCCGTCGTCATTAGTGACGCCCTGTGAAGAGCAAAAACCAATCATCTTTTCAGCTTTCAGTTTGATGGCCAGTTGAGTGGCGATCTCTTCCGAGGTCAGATTAAAGCTCTCGCCAGTGACTGAAACCGCGACCGGCCCCAGCAGCACTATCGCACCGCTGTCCAGTTGACGATGAATCGCATCTTCGTCAATCCGCCGGATACGCCCGCTATGGCAGTAATCCACACCGTCATCCACGCCCAGCGGCTGGGCAATAATAAAATTGCCACTGACGACGTTGATATGCGCGCCCTGCAGCGGCGTGTTATTGAGACTCATCGACAGGCGAGCAGTAATGTCCAGTTGCAATGTTCCCGCAGCCTGCTTCACCAGTTCTAGTGTTTTGGCGTCGGTCACGCGTATATTTTTGTGATATAGCGGTTCGTGGTGATGCGCTGCCAGATTCGCATCGATCTGCGGGCGCGCTCCATAGACCACGACCAGACGGATGCCGAGGCTGTGCAGCAACCCGATATCATTAACGATACTGGAGAAATTCTCATGCTCAATGGCTTCACCGCCGAGCATGATGACAAACGTTTTTCCCCGGTGGGTATTGATATAAGGAACCGAATGGCGGAATCCCTCGACCAACTCGGTTTTACGTTCCTTCACCACGGCACACCTCTTTGCATGATTATTCGTAATTATTGTATTTTTATTCTGTTTTTTCACTGGGTGCAAGTGCAAATTTTACGCATGAGCAACTTTTTTATCAGTAATGCCGTGAATATAAAAAGAATGTTTACCGTTTATTAGATGACAGATTATGCGTCTTTCGCTAAAGTTTCCGGTCAAATTAGTCGTTTATTTGTTACACAGCTTAGGTTTTTTTGCTCGGGAGATGCATGTCGGGATCCAACACAGCAATCAGCCGTCGTCGTTTACTGCAAGGCGCGGGTGCCATGTGGCTATTGAGCGTAAGTCAGGTCAGTCTGGCTGCGGTCAGCCAGGTCGTGGCGGTGCGCGTCTGGCCTGCGTCCAGCTACACCCGTGTGACGGTAGAATCTAATCGTCAGCTGAAATATAAGCAGTTCGCGTTGAGTAACCCTGAACGCGTGGTGGTGGATATCGAAGATGTAAACCTGAACTCAGTGCTCAAGGGGATGGCGGCACAAATTCGTGCTGATGACCCGTTCATCAAGTCGGCGCGCGTCGGGCAGTTTGACCCGCAAACCGTGCGGATGGTTTTTGAGTTAAAGCAAAACGTAAAACCGCAGCTGTTTGCCCTTGCTCCGGTCGCCGGGTTTAAAGAGCGTCTGGTGATGGATCTCTATCCTGCCAATGCTCAGGACATGCAGGACCCGCTGCTGGCGCTGCTGGAGGATTACAATAAAGGCGATCTCGAAAAGCAGGTGCCGCCTGCGCAGAGTGGCCCGCAGCCAGGCAAAGCAGGGCGCGATCGTCCGATTGTCATTATGCTTGACCCTGGCCATGGCGGCGAAGACTCCGGTGCGGTGGGGAAATACAAAACGCGTGAAAAAGACGTGGTATTGCAAATTGCCCGCCGTTTGCGCTCTCTGATTGAGAAAGAGGGCAATATGAAAGTTTACATGACCCGTAATGAAGACATCTTCATTCCGTTGCAAGTGCGCGTAGCAAAAGCACAGAAACAGCGTGCTGACTTGTTTGTCTCTATTCATGCCGATGCCTTTACCAGTCGCCAGCCGAGCGGTTCCTCTGTGTTTGCGCTCTCTACCAAAGGTGCAACCAGTACCGCGGCAAAATATCTGGCGCAAACTCAGAACGCCTCGGACTTGATTGGTGGCGTGAGTAAGAGCGGCGACCGTTATGTCGACCATACTATGTTCGATATGGTGCAGTCGCTGACCATTGCCGACAGTCTGAAGTTTGGTAAAGCTGTGTTGAATAAGCTCGGTAAAATCAACAAGCTGCATAAAAATCAGGTTGAACAAGCCGGGTTTGCCGTGCTGAAAGCGCCTGATATACCCTCCATTTTGGTCGAAACGGCGTTTATCAGTAACGTTGAGGAAGAACGTAAACTGAAAACGGCAACCTTCCAGCAGGAAGTTGCGGAATCAATCCTCGCAGGGATAAAAGCGTATTTTGCCGATGGGGCGACGCTGGCGAGAAGGGGATAATGTTTTTATTTATTCAATGAATTTATATTTCGTTGAATAGATAATATTTACCTGAATATTAGACGTTGGTTTTGTGACTGATGTCGAATATTTGAATGTCGGCTTGAAAAATAAGCCGGCCATCTCTTTAATTAAGCACAATTCCGTGTAATGTATATGCATTAGTTAATCATCTTGTAACTGTTAAATCAGGCAAGGCAATGTTTGAAGTAATTATTACTTCTGACGTGCCTTGCCTTTTTTTTTGGAGCTATGGAATGATCATCGAAAAAGTCATGAACAATAATTGTGTACAGGCATCGATGAATGGACAGGAGGTTATCATTTCTGGGCCTGGCGTCGGTTACAACAAAAAATATGGAATGTCGGTCCCTGAGCATCCGGCTAACCGGATTTTTTATGTCAGAAATGAACAAAAAAATAAACTCTACAAATTGATTGAGCATGTGGATATTGAGTATGTTTTTGTTGCCGAAAAAATAGTGCAATATGCGGAGAACAATCTCGAAAAAAATCTCAATCCATCGCTACTATTGATTCTTGCTGATCATATTTCGAATGCAATATCCCGAGTCGCTTCAGGCATACAAATTAATAATGTTTTCCTTGATGAAATCAAAGCGTTGTACAAAGCAGAGTATGCGATAAGTCGCGATGCATTAACTATCATTAATGAGCAATTCAGCGTTAAACTTCCTGATGATGAGATTGGTTTTATAGCATTGCATATTTTAAATAATTATGAAAATTCAGTTGATTATGAATCAGTACGGATTATTGAGTTGTCGCAAATAATCACGGGGCTTATTGAAGTTGTTTATAACAGAAAGGTGGACAGAAGTTCATTTAATTATTCCAGGTTCATGATACACCTTAAATATTTTTCAAGTCGTGTATTATGCAATGAAAAAATAAAACAGAAAGATATTGGTGATCTCTATGAACAGTTTCTTGAGAAAGATATTCTGTTACAGCGCGCAATTCATGAAATTGAAAGGTATTTGTACACCACTTTTAAATATGAATTGATTTTGGAAGAAAAACTATATCTCTCTATTCGCACCAAAGTATTAATGGACTAATTATATATAACATTTATATGAGATAACCCGCATGAAACAAAAGAAAGCCTGGAGTTTTTTTCAGAGCCTGGGAAAGGCATTTATGTATCCCATCGCTCTGCTAAGTGTATGTGGCATGATGTTAGGGCTAGGAAGTGGTTTAGCCAGCGATGATATGGCAAAATTAATTCCACTACTGGCTATTCCCGTAATTAAAACCATTCTTGATTTTATTGTTAGCCTTGGTTTGTTTGCCTTTGTCAATTTACCTGTATTGTTTGCGATAGCTATACCTCTGGGGTTATTAAAAGAGAAAGAGGATAAAGCCTATGGCGCTTTTTCTGGCTTAATTGGTTTCATGGCGATGCATCTGGGAACGAACTTTTATCTTAAACAACATGACTTATTGGTCGCTGCTGATCAAATGTCGACACATGGGCAAACCATTATTCTGGGAATCCAGTCCTACAATACCAGTGTGTTGGGTGGGATTATAGCAGGATTATTAGTCGCCAGTATGTATAAAAAGATCGTTAACTTACGTATTCCTGAATCATTAGGATTTTATAGTGGCCCACGCCTGGTGCCTATTATTACACTGATTGTGATGAGCGGATTTGGTCTGATCATCCCTTTTATCTGGCCACCATTTTTCAATCTTTTCATGCTCATTGGCCACTGGATTTCAACTTCCGGTCCTGTTGGCTATTTTTTCTATGCAGTCGCCGAACGCGTGACGATACCTTTTGGTTTAAATCACCTGGTGACGTCAGTTTTCCGCTTTACCCCCATCGGCGGATCGGCAGTGATCGGCGGCGAAGAGTATTATGGCACCCTGAACATGTTTATGGCGTACGTCAAAGAGAATGCGGTCATTCCGCTGGATTTGGCGGGGAAAATGGAACAGGGCAAACTGATGATTCAGTATGGTCTGGCTGGTGCCGCGCTGGCGATGTATCGCACTGCTCATGCTCAAAACAGAAAAGCTATCAAAGCATTGCTTATTTCCGGGGTGCTTACAGTCATTATTGGCGGCGTCAGCGAACCGATTGAGTTTCTGTTCTTATTTGTCAGTCCACTGCTGTTTGTCTTCCATGCTTTTATGAATGGATTCGCCAACATGGTCTTGCCATATATGGGCGTGAAGATGGGATTTACTGGCGATCTGATTCAATTTATTAGCTTTGGCGTATTGCGTGGCACAAGAACAGGTTGGCCAATAGCGGTGTGTGTCGAAGTGGCCTATTTCTTTATTTATTACTTTGTGTTCCGTTGGACTATTCTCAAATTTAACCTGATGACGGTAGGCCGTGAAGAGTCCAGTCCTGTCACGCTGAATGCTCATGAGGATACGGCTATAGCGGATATCCCAACGCTTGATAAATCAGAGCTGCAAGCAGCGGAGCAGATGGTTAAGGCACTTGGTGGTAAAGAGAATATTAAATCCCTGGATAATTGCGTAACTCGTTTACGTTTAACAATCGCAGATATGGGATTGATTGACGAGGCAGCAATAAAAAGAGCTGGCGGAATTGCGGTTGTTAAACTTGATCAAAATACCCTACAAGTCATTATCGGTACTAAAGTCATCGCCTTGCGTCGGGATATGGATAACTACATGGGGATATGCTGATGGATGTTTTTAATACTCCTATTTCCCGCAAAGGAACATATTGTACCCAATGGGACTTTTGCGAGGACAGATTTGGTGTAAAAGATGTATTACCATTCTCTATTTCAGATATGGATCTTCCGATACCGGAAGCTATCATCAGGGCATTAAAAAAACGTCTGGAACACCCGATTTTAGGGTACAGCCGTTGGCAGCATGATGACTATCTGAATGCGATAGTCAATTGGTATCATCAACAATATAAAACTGAAATCAAACCAGAATGGATCACCTATAGCCCAAGCGTGATGTACTCCATTGCTAAAGCAATAGAGTTATTGACATCGCATGGTGATAATATTCTCGTTTTTACACCTGTCTATAATGCATTTTTTGATATAATTAAACATAGCGAGAGAAATATTCTGACAGCCTCTTTGATTATAAAAAATGAGGGGGGCTACGCTATCAATTGGCAAGATTTTGATCTTAAGATTCAAAGCGCAAAGATGGTGTTATTATGTAATCCTCATAACCCGACAGGAACCGTCTGGTCGGAAGAAGATCTGCATAAAATCGCTGCAAGCTGTGCAAGACATAATGTCTGGTTATGTTCAGATGAAATTCACAGTGATTTTGTTTTTAATCGTAGCTTTACATCTGCGCTTAAAATAAAAAAAGAAAAAGTAGTGGTGTTTAATTCGATATCGAAGACATTTAATGTTCCTGCGCTAACAGGATCGTATATGATTTCAACTGACGATAATTTTAATCATAAGTTCAGAACGATATCAAGATATCGCGATTTTGTAAACTCCCCATCCGTACTGAATATAATTGCAACTATTATTGCCTATAACGAATGTGAGGGATGGTTAACGTCATTAAAGGCACATATTGCCTCTAACATTCAATTCACCCAGCAGTATCTGAACGAAAATACTCCAGAATTGATCGTAAGGCCTGCTGATGGTTGCTATTTTTCGTGGATAAATTGCTCTGCTATTGGTTATCCCTTTGATGAATTCTACAGTCGATTAATTCATGAAGGCAAAGTGGGCATTATGGCGGGGAATGTCTATGGAACGGAGGGGGAGGGCTACCTTCGTCTGAACCAGGCCTGCGGTCGAGAAAAATTATATATGGGGCTTACGCGTCTTGCGAGTGTAATTAAAAATATTAATCAAGGAAAATAAAAATGGACAGCACGGATCTTATCCATCTCATTAAACATTTTATGCGTAACGAACATAAAGCAGTTGAAGAAGTTATTGATTCCCCCCTTTCGGAGGTCGCAAATTTAATTAAAGTATTACAGTCTTGTCAGGGGAAAGTTGTTTTTATTGGTGTCGGTAAGTCCGGTATTATTGCCCGAAAACTCGCCGCAACATTTGCCAGCACTGGAACTCCCTCGTTTTTTGTTCACGGTACTGAAGCCATACACGGCGATCTTGGGATGGTGGCGAAAGATGATGTTGTTATTCTTATTTCAAACAGTGGTGAGACGACAGAAATCCTGGCAACACTACCTAGTCTGAAAAAAATGGGTAATTATTTGATCTCCTTTACCCGCAGTCATCGCTCATCGCTTGCGATAAGTTGTGATTTATCCGTTGAAATTCCCGTAAAAAGTGAGGCGGATAATTTAGGTTTAGCGCCGTCATGCTCATCAACAGTCGTTCTGGTTGTTGGTGATGCGGTGGCGCTTGCGCTCTCCGAATTGAAAAAGTTTACTCGTGCTGATTTCGGCTTATATCATCCAGGAGGTGCGCTCGGTATTAAAGCAAACTCATAATTTTAGAATATAAAACAGTAACCGGTCACGCCATCTTTTGGGGGGGCGTTCATTGATGTGAGTGTCAGCTATGAAAAACGTTCTGGTCACCGTTCCCAGCTTTTCAGCGCGTTGTGTTTCTGCCAGCAAGCTGCTAAGAGAAAATCATTTTAACCTTATTATCAAGAATAATGTGGAGCATCTGGTTAAATCAGAATCCGCAGTATTACGAGAATCTATTTGCGCAGTCATTGCCGGAAAAGATTGTTATCAAGCGGATACGTTATCGCGACTACCAGGAGTGAAAATAATATCGAGATTCGGGACAGGGATTGATAATGTTGATCTTCATACGGCTCGACAATCAGGTATTGTGGTCAATAATGCTGTTGGGATTAATTCAAATGCAGTCGCGGAATTTATCATTGGTCTTATTTTTGCGAGCATGAGAAATATCCCCGGTAGCTATCATGCGATGCAAAATGGTTATTGGGGCGAGTCGCATGGCTGCGAGTTACAAGGTAAACGTATTGGCCTGCTTGGCTACGGCAATATTGGCAAAACACTGGCGAAAAGGTTATCTGGTTTTGATGTTGAGCTTTTAGCTTTTGACAAACAACCCGATTTCCAGGCCGCAGGCAAAGATGGAGTTCAGTTCGTATCAATTGAAGATATCTTTATGCAGTCTCATGTCATCATCGTTCTTTTGCCATTTTCTCCGGAGCTGGAGAACTTCATTAGTCATAAATATTTGTCGATGATGCGCAATGGTGCTCTTATCATCAACGCCGCAAGGGGAAAGTTGCTGGATGAGAGTGCTTTACTTCAGGTAATTGAAGAACGAAATGTTTTTGCAGCACTGGATGTGTTTAGCTCTGAACCGCTAGCGCAATTTAGCCCATTGCTACATGCCAGGAATATCATTACAACGCCGCATATTGCGGCCGCCACCGTTGAGTCATACCAGCAAACCGGGATATACGTTGCCAGGTCGATAATAGATTTCTTTGCAGGAAGGGAGATAAAAAACGTGCTGTGAGTTCAGCTAAGGAAGATTTCAGGTACAAAAAAACCGCAATCTGTGAAACACATTGCGGTTTATCAGCATCATAAGTGTTGGTTGCGGGGGCCGGATTTGAACCGACGACCTTCGGGTTATGAGCCCGACGAGCTACCAGGCTGCTCCACCCCGCGTCACCGTACTGCTTTACTTCATCAAATTTTGATTGGTTGCGGGGGCCGGATTTGAACCGACGACCTTCGGGTTATGAGCCCGACGAGCTACCAGGCTGCTCCACCCCGCGTCACCGTACTGCTTTACTTCATCAAATTTTAATTGGTTGCGGGGGCCGGATTTGAACCGACGACCTTCGGGTTATGAGCCCGACGAGCTACCAGGCTGCTCCACCCCGCGTCCGTGGATGCGCACTATACTCCGCTCGCGTTTTCATGCAACCTTTTTTTTACCCAGATCACGGATTTGGTATGATTTTGAGCAAAAACAAATCACTAAAGCCTGTTTTTTGTGCAAAATTTGCGTCAGGGAGAGGCTGCTCATTTCATTAAACGCGGCGGTTTGTTATCTTCATTGCGCCTTATTTTTTAAACTGAAGAAGAGAACAATGAAAGGACGTTGGGTAAAGTACCTTCTTATGGGCACGGTTGTGGCAATGCTTGCCGCCTGCTCTTCCAAACCAACCGATCGCGGACAGCAATATAAAGACGGGAAATTTACCCAGCCTTTCTCTCTGGTAAACCAGCCAGATGCCGTTGGCGCGCCAATTAACGCCGGTGATTTTGCCGAGCAAATTAACCATATCCGTACTTCGTCACCGCGTCTGTATGGCAACCAGAGTAATGTTTATAATGCGGTGCAGGAGTGGCTACGCGCAGGCGGTGATACCCGCAATATGCGTCAGTTCGGCATTGACGCCTGGCAGATGGAAGGTGCCGACAACTATGGCAACGTGCAGTTTACGGGCTATTACACGCCTGTCATTCAGGCGCGCCATACCCGTCAGGGCGAGTTCCAGTATCCTATTTACCGTATGCCGCCAAAACGTGGTCGTCTGCCGTCTCGTGCGGAGATCTACGCGGGAGCATTGAGCGATAAATACATCCTCGCTTACAGCAACTCTCTGATGGATAACTTCATTATGGATGTGCAGGGTAGCGGGTATATCGATTTTGGTGATGGCAGTCCGCTTAACTTCTTCAGCTATGCCGGAAAGAATGGTCATGCCTATCGCAGTATTGGTAAGGTGCTGATTGACCGTGGCGAAGTGAAAAAAGAAGATATGTCGATGCAGGCGATTCGTCACTGGGGTGAAACACACAGTGAAGCCGAGGTTCGCGAGCTGCTGGAACAGAACCCGTCTTTCGTCTTCTTTAAACCGCAATCTTTTGCTCCGGTGAAAGGGGCAAGTGGGGTGCCGCTGGTTGGTCGCGCTTCAGTTGCGTCCGATCGTTCCATTATCCCACCTGGTACAACCTTACTGGCAGAAGTGCCGCTGCTGGATAATAACGGCAAATTTAACGGTCAGTACGAACTACGGCTGATGGTGGCGCTGGATGTCGGTGGTGCAATCAAAGGCCAACACTTCGATATTTATCAAGGTATCGGGCCGGAAGCCGGACACCGCGCAGGTTGGTACAACCACTATGGACGTGTTTGGGTGCTGAAAACCGCCCCGGGCGCAGGTAACGTCTTTAGCGGCTGATGTGTTATTCTGTATACCGTTTTGACGGATACGACAGGGTGAGGGATAACCTCGCCCTTTTTAATTCTGAGGTGCTATGTCTGTGGTAATTAGTGATGCATGGCGTCAGCGTTTTGGTGGCACTGCGCGTCTGTATGGTGAAAAAGCGTTGCAACTGTTTGCTGATGCGCATATTTGTGTGGTCGGTATCGGTGGCGTTGGTTCCTGGGCGGCGGAAGCGTTGGCGCGTACGGGGATTGGCGCAATCACGCTTATCGATATGGATGATGTGTGCGTCACCAATACCAATCGGCAAATTCACGCGCTGCGAGATAACGTCGGGCTGGCCAAAGCGGAAGTCATGGCCGAACGTATTCGCCAGATTAACCCGGAGTGCCGTGTAACGGTGGTGGATGACTTCGTGACGCCGGATAACGTAGCGCAATATATGAGTGCCGGTTATTCGTACGTGATTGATGCCATTGATAGTGTGCGACCCAAAGCGGCGCTGATTGCTTATTGTCGGCGCAACAAAATCCCTCTGGTCACGACTGGTGGTGCTGGTGGGCAGATTGATCCGACGCAGATTCAGGTTACCGATCTGGCTAAAACGATTCAGGACCCGCTGGCGGCGAAGTTGCGCGAGCGCCTGAAAAGCGATTTTGGCGTAGTGAAAAACAGCAAAGGTAAGCTCGGCGTGGATTGCGTGTTCTCTACCGAAGCGCTGGTGTACCCGCAGTCAGACGGTACGGTTTGTGCAATGAAAGCCACGGCAGAAGGGCCGAAGCGGATGGATTGTGCATCTGGATTTGGTGCGGCGACGATGGTGACCGCCACCTTTGGTTTTGTTGCGGTTTCTCATGCGCTGAAGAAGATGATGGCGAAAGCGGCGCGTCAGGGGTAAACAATCAGGTCGGATGCGACGTGAACGTCTTATCCGACCTGGTTTTGTGCTTAACCCTGCTTCGCCGCCGCGATAATCGCCTCACTTAACGCATTCAACCCCTGGCTGCGTGAGGCGCTAAGCTGCCCACGCAATCCCAGCTCATCAAACAATGCCAGCGGCGACTGTGCCTGCAATTCGGCGGCGGTTTTCCCCTCAACGGCAGTCAACAACACTGCCAGTAGGCCGCGCACAATGCGTCCTTCGCTGTCGCCAAAGAAATGCATCGTGCCGTTTTCAGCCACGGTATACCCCAGCCAGACGCGGTTTTCGCATCCGGCGATCTCTTTAGCCTGCGCTTTTAACTCGTCTGGCAAAGCTGGAAGCTGTTTCCCCAACATAATTAGCTGACGATATTTGTCTTCCCATTGAGTCAACGGCGCGAAAGTTTCGTGTAACGTCTTTACGGTAACGGTTGTGCCGAACGGATGTCCGGCGTATTGCGGGTTCGTCATTAATCCACCAATAATTCCAGCGCACGGTCAACGGCATTCACCAGCGCATCTACATCACTCTTTGTATTATATGGCGCAAAAGAGGCGCGCAGTGTGCCGGTTACGCCTAATTCTGCCAATAGCGGCTGAGCGCAATGCTGCCCGGCCCGCAGGGCAATGCCGTACTCCGCCAGCAGCGTCACCATATCGCTGTGATGAACGCCAGCAAAATCAAAGGCTAGCAGGCTGGAATCCTGGCTGCGGAATGAACGAAAGCCTGGACGTTTCGTCAGCGCATCTTCCGCCAGCGTTGCTAAGCTACGGCTCCAGCTTTCGGCCTGGTTGATATCGTAATCTGCCAGCCATTCCAGCGCCGCGCTTAATCCTATGACACCAGCGACATTTGGCGTTCCTGCTTCCAGTTTCCACGGCGCAGATTGAGTGATGAAGCCGTCAAAACTCACTTCGTGAACCATTTTGCCGCCGCCCAGCCAGGGCGACATTGCTTCCAGCAGTTCTGGTTTGCCGTAAAGTACGCCTATCCCTGTCGGGCCATACAGTTTGTGACCAGAGAAAGCGTAAAAATCAATATCCAGTTGCTGAACATCTGCGGGGAAATGCACCGCACCCTGAGCACCATCAACCATCACCACCATCCCGGCTGAATGAGCAAAGGTAATCGCTCGTGCCAGATCCGGGCAACCGCCAGTGACGTTAGACATCTGGCCCAACGCCAGAATCCGACTATGGGGAGTAATCAGTTCAGGCAACAAATCGATATCTGGCAACCGCTGCGCATTAAGCGGCAATTTCACCACTTTGGCTCCGGTTTGTTGGGCGACCATCAGCCAGGGGACGAGGTTGGCGTGATGCTCTGCCACACTGACAATAATTTCATCGCCCGGTTGCAGACGCGGACGGGCATAGCATTGCGCCACCATGTTGATGGATTCAGTGGTGCCGCGCGTCCAGACGATAGTTTTGTCATCTGGTGCATTCAGTAATTGCGCCACTTTTTCCCGTGCAGCTTCGTAACGCACGGTCAGGCGTTGGGCCTCGGCAAACTGGCTACGATGGACGTTTCCGGCGCTCAGGCTGTAAAACTGTCGGGTTGCTTCAACCACGGCTTCAGGTTTAAGCGCGGTCGCGGCACTGTCGAGATAGACGCCCGCATCCTGTAGCGCGGGAAACTGGGCGCGAAACTGCGCGGGATTAAAAACGTTCATGGTACTCCTCGGCTTGATGCACCGATCGTGACGCAAAATTCACTTTGATACAAGGAGAGTGCTAACCATCAGAATTATCTGGATATCCTGGCGAAGCCGCGTAAGTAACATATGCTAAATAGTGTTAGGCGTTAATTTTAGCCTGTTAATCAATACTATTAAGATTTATTAATCGCTTTAAGGAGAAGATGATGAAAAAGACTGCCGCAATTATTTCTGCCTGTATGCTGACTTTTGCCCTGAGCGCCTGTTCCGGTTCGAACTATGTGATGCACACCAATGACGGACGTACCATCGTCTCTGACGGCAAACCACAGACTGATAACGATACTGGTATGATTTCGTATAAAGACGCTAATGGCAACAAACAGCAGATCAACCGTACCGACGTGAAAGAGATGGTCGAACTGGATCAATAATTCGCGTTCGCAAGGTAAAAAAAAGCACCGCAATAAGGCGGTGCTACATTAATCACTATGGACAGACAGGGTAAATGTACAGGAAGTGAAAAAAGGTAGCTTTGCTACCATGGTCTGAATCGCAGACCAATTGCAAACACAACAACACAACATCACAACCGTAAGCCAAAAGTTCACCAGAACACGCATTCCGATAAAACTTTTCGTTCCGGCTCAGGAAGTGCCGCCACTATAGGTATTTGCTGGTAGAAGCTCAACGGACAATTTATAATGGCTCAGATTAAAAAAACTAATAGGTTACACAGTGTGATCTAATTGTTAAATTCATTTAACATCAAAGTTTAAAAGCCATGTCTAAACGATTACCACCGCTAAATGCCTTACGAGTTTTTGATGCCGCAGCACGCCATTTAAGTTTCACTCGCGCAGCAGAAGAGCTTTTTGTGACTCAGGCCGCAGTAAGTCATCAAATCAAGTCTCTTGAGGATTTTCTGGGGCTAAAACTGTTCCGCCGCCGTAATCGTTCACTCCTGCTGACCGAGGAAGGGCAAAGCTATTTCCTCGATATCAAAGAGATATTTTCGCAATTAACCGAAGCGACACGTAAACTCCAGGCCCGTAGCGCCAAGGGGGCGTTGACGGTCAGTTTACTCCCCAGTTTCGCCATTCATTGGTTGGTTCCACGACTTTCCAGCTTTAATTCAGCTTATCCGGGAATTGACGTTCGCATCCAGGCGGTTGATCGTCAGGAAGATAAGTTGGCGGATGATGTTGACGTGGCGATATTCTATGGTCGGGGCAACTGGCCGGGGCTACGGGTGGAAAAACTTTACGCCGAATATTTATTGCCGGTGTGTTCGCCGCTACTGCTGACAGGCGATAAACCCTTGAAGACCCCTGAAGACTTGGCTAAACATACGTTATTACATGATGCGTCTCGCCGTGACTGGCAGACATATACCCGACAGTTGGGGTTAAATCATATCAACGTTCAGCAAGGACCAATATTTAGTCATAGCGCCATGGTGCTGCAAGCGGCTATCCACGGGCAGGGAGTGGCGCTGGCAAATAACGTGATGGCGCAATCTGAAATCGAGGCCGGACGTCTTGTTTGCCCGTTTAATGATGTTCTGGTCAGTAAAAATGCTTTTTATCTGGTTTGTCATGACAGTCAGGCAGAACTGGGTAAAATAGCCGCCTTTCGTCAATGGATCCTGGCGAAAGCCGCTGCTGAACAAGAAAAATTCCGCTTTCGTTATGAACAATAATTTACGTAGGGTACGACCATGACCAGCCGTTTTATGCTGATTTTCGCCGCCATTAGCGGCTTCATTTTTGTGGCGCTGGGCGCTTTTGGCGCGCATGTGTTAAGTAAAACCATGGGGGCCGTTGAGATGGGCTGGATCCAGACCGGCCTCGAATACCAGGCGTTCCATACGCTGGCGATCTTAGGTCTGGCGGTGGCAATGCAGCGTCGCATCAGTATCTGGTTTTACTGGAGTAGCGTTTTCCTCGCGTTAGGCACGGTGCTGTTCAGCGGCAGCCTTTATTGCCTGGCGTTGTCGCATTTGCGTTTGTGGGCATTTGTCACACCGGTTGGCGGCGTGAGCTTCCTCGCGGGCTGGGCGCTAATGTTAGTCGGAGCTATCCGTTTAAAGCGCAAGGGCGTAAGTCATGAATAAGGTTGTATTGCTGTGCCGTCCGGGCTTTGAAAAAGAGTGCGCCGCAGAAATTACCGATAAAGCCGGCCAGCGGGAAATTTTCGGTTTTGCCCGCGTGAAAGAGAATGCGGGTTATGTCATTTATGAATGTTATCAACCTGATGATGGCGATAAGTTAATCCGTGAGCTGCCGTTCAGTTCATTAATTTTTGCCCGCCAGTGGTTTGTGGTGGGGGAACTCCTGCAGCATTTGCCGCCAGAAGATCGTATTACCCCCATTGTCGGCATGTTACAGGGCGTAGTAGAGAAGGGCGGTGAACTGCGTGTTGAAGTTGCCGATACCAACGAAAGCAAAGAGTTGCTGAAATTCTGCCGTAAATTCACCGTGCCGCTACGCGCTGCCTTGCGCGATGCCGGGGTGCTGGCGAACTATGAAACGCCGAAGCGTCCGGTTGTGCATGTATTCTTTATTGCACCAGGTTGCTGCTATACCGGTTACTCATACAGCAACAATAATTCGCCGTTCTATATGGGCATTCCGCGCCTGAAATTTCCGGCAGATGCGCCGAGTCGTTCCACGCTCAAACTGGAAGAGGCATTTCATGTGTTTATTCCGGCGGATGAGTGGGATGAACGTCTGGCGAACGGGATGTGGGCGGTGGATTTAGGTGCTTGCCCAGGCGGCTGGACCTACCAACTGGTGAAGCGCAACATGTGGGTTTATTCCGTCGACAACGGCCCGATGGCGCAAAGTCTGATGGATACCGGACAGGTGACGTGGCTGCGGGAAGACGGTTTCAAATTCCGTCCGACACGCAGCAATATCTCCTGGATGGTATGCGATATGGTTGAAAAACCGGCGAAAGTTGCGGCATTGATGGCGCAGTGGCTGGTTAATGGCTGGTGCCGTGAAACCATTTTCAACCTCAAACTGCCGATGAAAAAACGCTACGAAGAAGTGTCACACAATCTGGCGTATATTCAGGCACAGCTTGATGAACATGGCATAAATGCTCAGATTCAGGCGCGGCAGTTGTATCACGATCGCGAAGAAGTGACGGTGCACGTCCGCCGTATCTGGGCTGCGGTGGGTGGTCGTCGCGACGAGCGATAACAGGCAAGGCCGGGGCGTCGTCTCCGGCCTGCTACCCTTTCCGTCAGGCTGTTACCAAAGAAGCCGCAACCTGGCGCTCATCAGAAATAATGTGCGTGACCTCATCCAGATGCCCGATGCGGGCTTCCCCTGAACGATTAAATTTACTTTTATCAATCAATAACAACGATTGCGCGGCACGTTTTAATAGCATCGATTTGTAATCAGCGTTGATGGCATTGGAGTCCCACAGTGCACCGCTGCTATCGATCCCTTCACAAGAAAAAATAAACAGATCGATTTCCAGCGATTTAAGTTGGGAAATCAGCGAGGGATTGACGTAACAGCCATATTTGCGCTCAAGTGTGCCGCCGGAACTGATCAGTTGAATGCGTTCACGTTTACCGAGTTCATGGCAAATCGGATGGCTATTGGTGAAGACCTGGATGTTGATGTCAGGCAACTGGCGTGCCAGATACCAGCAGGTTGAACTGGCGTCTAAGGCTATCACCATCCCTTCTTCAATCCACGCGAGCGCCTCGCGCGCGATATCTGCTTTATGCGCATAATGGCTTTTCAGCCGGATGTGAAAGGGATCGCCACTGTCTTGATTTTGACGGTGGATATATTTAGCGCGCCCATGATTGCGCAGAATTTTACCCTGCGTCTGTAATTCATTGAGATCGCGACGAATGGTTTCTTTACTGACCTTTAGCTGTTCAGAGAGAGCTTCCGTGGTCAGGCTGGTATGGTTCAGCAGCAGGTCGACTATCGCTTGCTGGCGTGCCGCTTTCATATTTTTCACCCCATCATTCGATAACCGCCCGCGTCATGCGGGCGTACCGGTATGAGATTACGGTGTTACCCCTTTTTTTAAAAGAATATTCCCGTACTTCGCTCGTTCGCCTGTGATAACGATCGCAAAGGCTTTTTGCGCCCGCTCATAAAACGCAAAACGATTGATGCGGATGATGTCAGGACAGGGGGCTTGTAGTGAAAGTGCATTACGATAACGTCGTTCTACTTCAGGATCGAGAGTGTCACCTTCTACCGCCGCCATCATCACTAGCGGCGGTGCATAACTGTCCAGTTCAAATAACGGGATTATCGCCTGGAGCAAGTCGCTCACCAACAGGCCATCAGCGCGGATCACCTGCGGTCCCATCGAATGGGCGGGAAAGTGAGCATCGGAAAAAATAATTTCATCTCCATGTCCCATCTCTGCCAGCACTTTCAATAGTTCGGGAGAAATTAACGGCGAAATTGTTTTCAGCATTTCACACTTCCTCTATAAATTCAGGTTCAGTTTGCGGGTAGAAATAACGGTACTGATAATGAATCTGCGCGCGAGCTTCTTCCGGGCTGTTAAATTCCCCTACGCCATACCAACCGAACAGCGCAGCTCCTGCGACGGTCGTTTCGGCGTCGTCGAGAACTTTTACCGGAATATCAAGCATATTGGCTTTAATCTGATTCCACAATGTGTTGCGACTTCCTCCACCTACTAACAATAATTCAGAGGCTTTAAAGTGCCCGATTTTTTCCAGCATCTGTAGATTGCGCTGTAATTGCGCGGTTAACCCTTCCAGCGCCGCGCGATAGAAATGCCCCCGCGTGGTATTAAGCGTCACTCCTTGCCAGCCAGCGTTCTGACACGACAATAAATCACACTGCATTTTCACGCCATCCGCGCCAGGCGCGATCAGACGAGCCTCTTCAATCAACATTTGCCAGGGAGTTTCAGCCGTCCAGAACAGTTTTCTCACCCATTCCAGCACGCCGGATGCCAGCCATTGCATACCGGGGTTATACAATCCTGCCTGGCTATCCAGTTCGCAGGTGGAACCGGCGTACTGACTTAGCAGTGAAGTATCAACCTGCGTACTGCGGACCATTAAAATTTCCCAGGTACCGGAAGAGAGCACGGGTTCATTTTGTTCGGCACCAGCACCAAAAAGGGCGAACTGGGTATCATGACCTGCAGAAATTACCGGTATGCCAACGGGTAAGCCGAGCATTGCTGCGGCGCTGTTCTGTAGCGTACCTATCTGTTCACCCGCTTCCACCAGACGAGGGAAGAGACGGCGTGGAATACCGGTGGCTTGTAAAATTTGCGGACTGAAATCGCGTTGCTGGATATCCAGCATCTGGCTGGTTCCGGCCATGGTGATATCAGTAGTGAATTCGCCGGTTAAACGGTGGTTAATCAGCGACGAAATAAAGAGCCAGGCGTGCGCGCGTTCCAGCAGTTGTGGATGATTTTCTTTCAACCACACCAACTTATATAACGTATTGAAACTAAAGGCTCCGACGCCAGAAATAGCCTGCAACTGCTGTGCGGAGATCAACCGTTCAATATTGTCCATTACCGCTGCTGTTCGCGGACATTTCCAGCTAATGATCGGATAGAGCAAATCGCCTTGCTTATCTACCAGAGCGCCATCCACACCAAAGGTGGTGACGGCGATACCGCGGATGTGGCATTCAGTCAGTTCACTATTGATTTGCCGACAGCAATCAGCAAAGCGTTGCAAAATGGCGTCTAAAGACCACTGGTGCCAGGTGTTGTTTTCCACCGCGATATCGCTGGCATTAGGCGTTGAGGCGCGGGCAACAATTTTTCCCTGCCGATTAACCGCGATGGCCCTGACATTGGTTGCGCCACAGTCGAGTACCAGGATAACTTCTTGTTTCATAATCGCTCCTGCAATATAGCCGGATAACATTGCTTATCCGGCTAACCACTCTTGCTTGTTCAGGCCCGGAAGCCGGAGCGACCGGGCATCACATCAGGGAGTAATGTATTAACGCTTGTACAACGGGCCGTAGTTCTGGCAAGCGCGGTAATCCTGGCCTTCAATATCCATGCCGTGCGCGGCCCAGGCAGAAGGACGATACACTTTGGTCTCTTCAACGTTGTGCATACATACCGGGATACGCAGCATGGAGGCGAGAGTGATAAAGTCAGCGCCAACGTGGCCGATGGTCAGAACCCCGTGGTTAGCGCCCCAGTTCGCCATTACCGAGTACACATCCGTAAACGGCCCTTTACCGGTGAGGCGCGGTGCAAACCAGGTGGTTGGCCAGGTTGAGTTGGTGCGTTTGTTGAGGATGTCATGCACATCCTTCGGTAACTCAACGCTCCAGCCTTCCGCGATTTGCAGTACCGGGCCCAAGCCTTTGATGATGTTGACACGGGTCATGGTGAACGGGACACCGCCTTCAGTAAGGAAGCGGGAAGAGTAACCACCGCCACGGAAATATTCGTGGATAGCCGGGCACCATTCGGTCGCGGCGAGGCAAGCGTCAGCCTCTTGCTGAGAGATTTCCCAGTGCGGCTTCATCGTCGGTTTACCTTCGCTGTCGCGTTGTTTACAGGATCCGTCCAGCGCAGCAGAACCGGAGTTGATCAAGTGGATGATGCCGTGTTCTGCCAGTCCGTCCAGTTTATGCCCCGTTACACGCTCAATTGCTTCTGGTGACCAGTAGGTACGCACATCGGCAAATACCTGAGCGGTGCCGGTGAGCTGGTGGCCCATTAGCATTGCCACGCCGTTAAGACTGTCGTTTTCGGTCGCCACGACAAAGGGTTCGCGTACGCCATTCCAGTCAAATGAACTGTTGAGGATCGCTTCGGCGGTGTCGCCATTTGGATATTGATCGGTCCAGTGACGTTGCCCCTGGAAGCCCGCAGCGATGGCGTTGTAACCAAGAGATTCTTCCACGCGACCAATATCGGCCAGTTTGCTGTTGCCTTGCATCATGTCGCGGATACACATCGCCATCAGTAAACTTTCGCGTAGAACTGCGCGGCTTTGCTCGGCATTGCGTTGATACTGTTTGTTATTTTCATCTTCGCCATAGCGGAAGTTTTTATCAGCCCAGGCCAGCGCCATTTCCAGTTCTGCTTCGTCGTAAATCTTCTGATCAATACGGCGACGCAGTTCGGTCATATCCACCGCCTGGACTTTCATTCCCAGCCAGGATTCAAAGAAGTTGTGGTCAACGATGGAACCGGCGATCCCCATCGAAACGCCGCCCAGCGACAGATAGCTTTTACCTTTCATACTGGCGACTGCCAAACCGGCGCGGGCAAAGCGCAGCAGTTTTTCTTCAACGTCGGCAGGAATCGATGTGTCATCGGCATCCTGAACGTCATGACCGTAAATGGAGAATGCCGGGATACCTTTCTGACTGTGAGCTGCCAGAGCTGCGGCGAGGTAAACAGCGCCTGGGCGTTCAGTGCCGTTAAAGCCCCAAATGGCTTTCGGGCGGGTAGGGTCCATGTCAATGGTTTCACTGCCATAGCACCAGCAAGGCGTTACCGTAATGGTGAGGCCTACATTCTGGCTGCTGAATTTTTCTTCGCAAGCAGCAGCTTCAGCCATACCCGCGATACAGGTATCGGAAATGACACACTCGACGGCAGCTCCGCAAGCATGGCGCAGTTTCTCGGTCAGCAGTGCGGCCGTGGCTTTCGCCATATTCATTGTTTGTTCTTCAAGCGACTCACGAACACCCATGCGACGACCGTCAATAACCGGGCGGATACCAATTTTCGGTAAGCTGATTTTTTTCATTACAGATTCCTCACTTTATTCGGAAAATATGTTCAGTTAGTTGCCGTTTGAGAACGGAAACGGGCAAAGATAAAGATGACCGCGAAGCAGAGTGCGGGGATCAGTTCGGCTGTGGGGATGTTGCCCGCCGCGTCACTGACAAAACCCATGACCGGAGTGACAATACCGCCGCCAATAATGGTCATAACGATGAAGGACGAGCCGTATTTGGTGTCCTGGCCGAGATTCTTAATGCCCAGCGAGAAGATTGTTGGGTACTGAATCGACATAAAGGCGCTGCATAAAGTCAGGGCTATTAAGCCCACATGACCGCCAGCGAAGGCTGAGATCAGGCACAGTGCCATAGCGATTAATGCGTAGGCGGCCAGGACTTTGTGTGGTGCGAAGCGACTGATGAGCCAGGTACCGGTGAAACGACCAATAAAGAAGCACACCATAGTTCCGGTTAAATAGTTAGCGGCAAAGCCTGCAGTCATACCTGGAATTTCTTCTACAGCGTAGCGAATCAAATAGCTCCAGCAGGCCGTTTGCGCGCCGACGTAGCAGAATTGCGCTAATACTGCCCAGCGCCAGTGGCGAATACGCGCCAGGCGAGAAAGCGATGCGGAGAACGATCCTTGTTTGGCGTCACTGTGATTATCACTCTGCAATGCCGGGAATTTCGTCAGCATGATCAGCAGGGCGACCAGTAACACGATAGCCACGATGATCATATAAGGTGTCTGTACCGATAATACCAGGCTGTGTTTATACGCACTCAATTGCTCTGGAGACATTTTATCGAGAACGTCTTGCGATTGATGTGGCACGTTAGACAAAATAAGACTTTGCCCAAAGACAACCGCGATAATTGCGCCAAACGAGTTAAATGTTTGCGCAAGATTTAAGCGGAAGTGACCACTGCTTTCCGGCCCTAATACCGTAACAAAAGGGTTTGCGGCAGTTTCCAGACAACCTAATCCGGCTGCAATAATAAATAGGCCAACTAAAAATAAGGTGTAGTTCATTATTTCTGCGGCGGGCCAGAATAATGCAGCGCCCAAGGCATATAAAAATAATCCGGTAATAATCCCTGCTTTATAACTGAGTTTTTTCATCAATATCCCGGCAGGGATTGGGATAATGAAATAACCAAAGTAAAAGGCCGATTGGATCAGACCTGCCTGAAAGTTTGTCAGCGTAAAAGCCTGCTGAAATTGAGGCAATAAAATGTCGTTAAGGTTATTGGCTACCGCCCAAAGAAAAAACAGTGAGCACAGCAGCGCGAATGGAATAATGTAACTTCTGCTTTGCCCTGCATCTTTATCTACCGCACGGTAACTCTGCGTTTGTATTGATGTGTTTCCCATAGCATCCTCTTAGGTTCAGAAGCTTAAGCACGTAATCGGTTATGTTTTCAAAAGTGCAAAACCAGCGAGTTCGGGCTTCATATCAGTGAATATTTGCCTGTCTGAAATGAACTCATGGATTCATTTTCAAATAAAAAACGCTCTGTAATATGACGGCGGTCACACTTATTAGCTGGAAGGTGACTTTATGTGACTACCATCACTTTAATAATCGAAATTTCATGCCCGTTTCAGAAAATAAATCATAAAAAACACAAACCCGATGACCGTATTAATTGTTTGTGCCGAAAACGGGCATTTCTGGCGAGGGGAAATGGAAAAATGACCGTTTTGATAAATATTTTTAAGAGCGGTCATTTTTAACGGGGTTATAAAAAGAGAACTTGCAGTTATTTACTGTGATTAGTTGAGCCAGGTCACAAAATATAAGCTTGTGAATTTCTTTCCGGTTAATCAGGAAGAAGATGGTGGGTAATTAAACGGCTAATTCAATAGTGTGAAAGGAACAACATTATTGCCCTGTTTTGAATCAGAGAGAGGTAGCTAATGGAACGAAATAAACTTGCTCGTCAGATTATTGACACTTGCCTGGAAATGACCCGCCTGGGACTGAATCAGGGAACAGCGGGTAACGTCAGTGTACGTTATCAGGATGGGATGCTGATTACGCCTACAGGCATTCCGTATGAAAAACTGACGGAGTCGCATATTGTCTTTATTGATGGCAACGGTAAACATGAGGAAGGAAAGCTCCCCTCAAGCGAATGGCGTTTCCATATGGCGGCCTATCAAAGCAGACCGGATGCCAACGCGGTTGTTCACAATCATGCCGTTCATTGCACGGCAGTTTCCATTCTTAACCGACCGATCCCCGCTATTCACTACATGATTGCGGCGGCTGGTGGTAATTCTATTCCTTGCGCGCCTTATGCGACCTTTGGAACTCGGGAACTTTCTGAACATGTTGCGCTGGCTCTCAAAAACCGTAAGGCAACTTTGTTACAACATCATGGGCTTATCGCTTGTGAGGTGAATCTGGAGAAAGCGTTATGGCTGGCGCATGAGGTTGAAGTGCTGGCGCAGCTTTACCTGACGACCCTGGCGATTACGGACCCGGTGCCAGTGCTGAGCGATGAAGAGATTGCCGTAGTGCTGGAGAAATTCAAAACCTACGGGTTACGGATTGAAGAGTAATTTCGTAAAGCAACAAGGAGAAGGATGATGGCTAACAGAATGATTCTGAACGAAACGGCATGGTTTGGTCGGGGGGCTGTTGGAGCTTTAACCGATGAGGTGAAACGCCGTGGTTATCAGAAGGCGCTGATCGTCACCGATAAAACGCTGGTGCAATGCGGCGTGGTGGCGAAAGTGACCGATAAGATGGATGCTGCAGGGCTGGCATGGGCGATTTACGACGGCGTAGTGCCCAACCCAACAATTACTGTCGTCAAAGAAGGGCTCGGTGTATTCCAGAATAGCGGCGCGGATTACCTGATCGCTATTGGTGGTGGTTCTCCACAGGATACTTGTAAAGCGATTGGCATTATCAGCAACAACCCGGAGTTTGCCGATGTGCGTAGCCTGGAAGGGCTTTCCCCGACCAATAAACCTAGTGTACCGATTCTGGCAATCCCCACCACAGCAGGCACTGCGGCAGAAGTGACCATTAACTACGTGATCACTGACGAAGAAAAACGGCGCAAGTTTGTTTGCGTTGATCCGCATGATATCCCGCAGGTGGCGTTTATTGACGCTGACATGATGGATGGTATGCCGCCTGCGCTGAAAGCCGCGACGGGTGTCGATGCGCTCACTCATGCTATTGAGGGGTATATTACTCGTGGTGCGTGGGCGCTAACCGATGCGCTGCACATTAAAGCGATTGAAATTATTGCTGGGGCGCTACGAGGATCGGTTGCTGGTGATAAGGATGCCGGAGAAGAAATGGCGCTCGGGCAGTATGTTGCGGGTATGGGCTTCTCGAATGTTGGGTTAGGGCTGGTGCATGGTATGGCGCATCCGCTGGGCGCGTTTTACAACACTCCACACGGTGTTGCGAACGCCATCCTGTTACCGCATGTCATGCGTTATAACGCCGAATTTACTGGTGAGAAGTACCGCGATATCGCGCGCGTTATGGGCGTAAAAGTGGAAGGTTTGAGCCTGGAAGAGGCACGTAATGCCGCTGTTGAAGCGGTATTTGCTCTCAACCGTGATGTCGGTATTCCGCCACATTTGCGTGATGTTGGTGTACGCAAGGAAGACATTCCGGCACTGGCGCAGGCGGCACTGGATGATGTTTGTACCGGTGGCAACCCGCGTGAAGCAACGCTTGAGGATATTGTAGAGCTTTACCATACCGCCTGGTAATTGCGCTGATGTGACGATGCCGGATGCGACGTTTGCGCCGTATCCGGCACGCCGTTACCGTACCAACCGCAATTGCTGTAAATTGCCGTCGATATGCAAATCAGTCTGTAAGCGGGCAATATCGCGGCACAGAAATGCCATCTCTTTATGCATTTCTAATTTTTTGCGCCACTTTTCGGCAACCGCGTCCAGATTTTCATATATCCCTTCCAGGTTTTGATATTCGACCAGCAGCTGCGTAGCGCTTTTTGGCCCGATCCCCGCAACGCCCGGCACTTTTGAACTGCTGATCCCCGCCAGCCCCCAGTAATCGGGTAACTGCTGCGGTTGAACGCCAAATTCTTTATCAATAAATGGTGCATCCAGCCAACGTTTCTGGAAGTAATCACGAATACGTAATGTAGGTGAAAGTAACTGGCAGTAGCCTTTATCTGTCGAAACAATTGTTGCCTGATGCCCGGCCTGAGTTACTTTGACCGCCAGCGTGGCGGCTAAGTCATCGGCTTCGTTGCCGCTGGCTGACCAGCACGGGACGCCTCGTTGCTCAAAGGCGGCGCGTAATGCAGGCATTTCGTTGTGCAACTCTTCCGGCATTGGTGGTCGACCCGCTTTGTAATCTGGTAAACGCTGATGACGCCAGCCGCTACTGCGGTTTTCATCATCAAAAACGGCGACCGCGTGGGTTGGCTGGCTGTGCATAATGAGCTGATCGAGCGCGTGCTGGCAGGTTTCGACACAAGGCGACCCCTGAACGGCATGAATGCGACGGATAAGATTCAGTGCATCGACAATAAGCAAATGAACAGCCACGATAACCCCCTTAAAGATCAGGCGATAAGGGTAACATTCACTACTGGAAGAGGCTACGGCTGGATGAGAAAACGGGAAGAGGCCTCGCAAATCGAGGCCTCTGGAGAGCGATTAATCGCAGGCAACAATCTTCATCGCCAGGCCACCACGAGAGGTTTCGCGGTACTTGGCATTCATATCTTTACCTGTTTCGTACATGGTTTCGATAACTTTATCGAGGCAGACACGTGGTTCGCTGGTACGGCGTAGCGCCATACGTGCAGCGTTCACCGCTTTTACTGCCGCAATGGCGTTACGCTCAATGCACGGTACCTGAACTTGTCCAGCAACCGGGTCACACGTCAGACCGAGGTTATGCTCCATGGCGATTTCCGCCGCGATGCACACCTGCGCCGGGCTTGCGCCTAACAGTTCTGCCAGACCAGCTGCCGCCATAGAGCACGCCACGCCAACTTCACCCTGGCAACCCACTTCGGCACCAGAAATCGAGGCGTTCATCTTATAAAGAGAACCAATCGCGCTGGCAACCAGCAGGTAACGAGCCAGTGAGTTAGCGTTCACTTCGCGGATAAACTTGTCGTAGTACGCCAGCACTGCCGGGATAATCCCGCACGCACCGTTAGTCGGCGCAGTCACCACGCGACCGCCCGCAGCGTTCTCTTCGTTCACTGCCAGCGCAAACATGTTGATCCAGTCAACAACTGCCATCGGATCAGTAGTGGTTTTATCCTGGCTAACCAGCATCCGGCGCAGTGCCGCAGCGCGGCGTGGAACGCGCAGTTTACCTGGCAAAACGCCTTCGGTGGCAATACCGCGCTCAATACCGCCACGCATTACTTCCCAGACGTTCGCCAGGTGCTGTTCCAGCTCTTCTTTGCTGTGCAGCGCCAGCTCGTTTTTCATCATCAGACCAGAGAGTGACAGCCCGGTCTCCTGACAATGTTTTTGAAGATCGGCAGCGGAACTGTACGGATAAGGAACTTCAACCGGTGCGCTATCCTGCTGACCAAAATGTTCTTCATCAACGATAAAGCCACCGCCGATAGAGTAGTAAGTCTGACTGTAAACGACTTTATCGCCCGCCAGCGCGGTAATGCGCATGCCGTTTTCATGCAGAGAAAGGTTATCGGCATGGAAGTTCATGCACTGATCAACCGGGAACTCCACTTCGTGCTGACCGTTTGCCAACATCAGGCGACCATGAGTATTCACATCCTGAATAAAACCAGGGATGGAATCGATATCCACGGTATCCGGCAGGTTACCCGCCAGACCCATAATTATGGCGATATCTGTGTGGTGGCCTTTACCGGTCAGAGAGAGCGAGCCGTACACGTCAACCACCACGCGGGTCACGTCTTTAAGCAGGTTACGGGCAATCAGATCGTCGGTAAATTGCTTACCCGCTTTCATTGGTCCAACGGTATGAGAACTGGAAGGGCCAATGCCGATTTTGAAAATATCGAATACGCTAATCATAGGAAATACATCGCGTTAAAACGGAGGAAGCGCCGCCCGAAAGCGGCGCGAAAGGACTTAGCTGAACAGAGAGTAGAAGATTGCGGAGATTGCAATCAGACCCATCACGACAACGAATACGTTGCTGATGTGACCGCTGTACTTACGCATTGCCGGTACTTTCTGGATTGCGTACATCGGCATCAGGAACAGGATCATTGCGATGATTGGGCCGCCCAGGGTTTCAATCATACCCAGGATGCTCGGGTTCAGGGTGGCAACAATCCAGGTCGTTACCAGCATGAACAGCGCAGTGATACGGTTCAGCTTGTTGATTTCGATAGACTTACCTTTACCACGCAGAGATTTAATCACCATACCGTTGAAGCCTTCACGTGCACCCAGGTAGTGGCCGAGGAAGGATTTGGTGATAGCGATAATCGCGATAATCGGAGCCATCCACGCGATAACCGGTGCGTTAAAGTGGTTAGCCAGGTAAGACAGAATCGAGATGTTCTGCTCTTTAGCCGCAGCCAGGTCTGCCGGAGTCAGGCTCAGTACGCAGCTGAATACGAAGAACATTACGGTCAGCACCATCATGATGTGTGCGAATGCCAGGATCTTCGAGCATTTCTGTTCTGCCATATCGCCGTACTCTTCACGCTTCGCAACGGCGAAAGAAGAGATGATCGGAGAGTGGTTGAACGAGAACACCATGACCGGAATCGCCAGCCACAGGGTCATCCACAGACCGTTGCCGGTTGCCGATGCAGTGTCCAGAGACAGCGTTTCCAGTGCTGCGCCGTTCCACTGCGGGATCAGGTACAGAGCCAGCAGCATCAGTACACCAACAAACGGGAATACCAGAATACTCATCGCCTTCACGATCATCTGCTCACCGAAGCGAACAATGGTCATCATACCCACAATCAGGATCAGTGACAGAATCGCACGCGGCGGCGGCGTCATACCCAGCTGGTGAGACATGAAGCTTTCAACCGTGTTGGTGATTGCCACACTGTAAACCAGCAGGATCGGGTAGATAGCAAAGAAGTAGAGCAGGGTAATCAGTTTACCTGCACCAATACCAAAGTGTTCTTCTACAACCTCGGTGATGTCTTCGCCCGGGTTTTTACCAGACAGTACGAAGCGAGTCAGGCCGCGGTGAGCAAAAAACGTCATCGGGAACGCAAGGATAGCCATGATGATCAGCGGGATCATACCGCCAACACCGGCGTTGATTGGCAGGAACAGCACGCCCGCGCCGATTGCCGTGCCGTAAAGGCCCAGCATCCACATGGTGTCTGTCTTGCGCCATGCACTACGTGAGTCTTTCGACACAATCGTGCTGGTTTGAGTCGTTTCCATCAATTTCTCCTGGAGGAATGCAAATAATTCAGCTTTTAGCCAGTTCAGCCCGGGAAGGTGCCTGACCGTAAAAATGAAATCTGTCTATCGGCGATGGCTTAATCATTTTCCGCCGTAATAATTTGAGGGCGGAAAGATACACACAAGTTATGTATCTATCAGTGATCTTGATCTCAAATACAATAATCTACTTGGAAGATAGATAATCTCAACGCTTTACTCTGTAAATCAAAAGTAAAAGAGAATTTAAGGGCAATATTTGCCCATTAAACGACATCTGACCTCTTCCGGGGCGCGCAATATATGTAGGTTGAGCTGAAAAAATCAATACTTTTAGTGAATAATGGGGATAATTTATTTTTCATAGCGATAAAATGTGGTTTGTGAAAATAGGGAAACGTTTGCGTTGCAATATAAATTGTATGACATATTAACTGTGATGATATTTATCGCGTGAGGAAGGTAAGAAACATTTATATAACAAATGAAATAAATTGATGGGTATGTGACCAAAAACGAGAAAACCCGGCAACAAACGTCACCGGGGGAGGGAGATTACGTGCAGATTTCGTAGCAAGGGATGTAGGCTGAGCCTGGCAACTTCATACGATGCTGGGCAACAAAACCCTGTAGCAGGTCATCCATACGACGCATAATCTCTTTATCGCCGTTGATTTTGTAAGGACCAAACTCTTCAATGGCGCGAATACCGACTTCTTTTACGTTACCCGCCACAATACCGGAAAACGCACGGCGCAGGTCGGCAGCCAGCACTTCAACGGGTTGATCCGGGTAAAGCTTCAGATTAGCCATATTCTCGTGAGACGGCTCAAACGGCATTTGCAAATCTGGCGCAATGCGCATTGACCAGTTAAAGCTGTAGGCATCGCCTGTGTCGCGGCGATTTTCTTTCACCAGCGGCATCGATTTTTTCATCTGACGAGCGACTTCAGCGGCGTCATCAATGATGATGCGGTAATGGCGGCGCGCGTTTTCTCCCAGCGTATGCACGACAAACTCGTCCAGTACGCGGAAGTAGTCTGCGCTCTCTTTCGGGCCGGTGAGGATCAATGGTAAAACCTGATCTTTGTTGGCCGGGTTCATTAAAATTCCCAGCAAATACAGCAACTCTTCTGCCGTACCCACACCGCCAGGGAAGATAATGATACCGTGAGCGATACGGACAAACGCTTCCAGACGTTTTTCGATATCTGGCATGATGATCAATTCGTTGACCAGCGGGTTAGGCGGTTCAGCGGCGATAATCGACGGCTCTGTCATACCAATAAAACGACTGTCTTTGTAACGCTGCTGTGCGTGTCCGACCGCAGCACCTTTCATCGGCGCTTCCATCGCTCCCGGACCACAGCCGGTGCAGATATTCAGCTCACGCAGGCCCAGCTGATTCCCGACGCGACGGGCATACAAATACTCGTTTTCGTTAATTGAGTGCCCGCCCCAGCAGACCACCATATTTGGCGCTTCACCGACATGCAGTGCGCGAGCGTTACGCAAGATGGAAAAGACCAGGTTAGTGATGTGGACGGAGTTGTCGAGATTCAGGTTGGGAAAACGAACGGTGTTATGGATTTGCCCGTAAACGAAGAGAATGTCACGCAGAACCGCGAACAAGTTGGCCTGCAAAGCGCGGATAATACGCCCATCGACAAAAGCTTCTTCCGGGGGATTAATCAGTTCCAGCTTTACGCCGCGTTCACGGCGCAGGACGTTAATATCGAAATTTTCAAAACGAGACAGCAATTCTTTGCTGTTATCGGTCAAACTACCGGAGTTCAGTACGGCAAGTGAACAGTTGCGAAACAATTGATAGAGGTCGCTGCTGGCGGTGCGTTTAAGCATATCCACTTCCAGCTGCGACAACATATCCATGGAGCCAAGCGGGCTAATATGTGTAATCAAGAAAAACTCCTTATGGGACGAATATCGTCATTCCCTTTGATTACAATAGCCCTGCCTGATGACCTTTCACAACCTTCTGCGTGAATCCAGCACGCAAAATTGAGAAAAAATTTATTGCCGAACCAGTCTTGTGGTCGATGGGACAAAATCGCTGTTACTGCGCCACGGGTTAATGTCCAGACCGCCACGACGGGTATAACGTGCGTAAACGCTCAATTTCTCTGGCTGGCAGAAGCGTAACAGGTCATTAAAGATGCGTTCCACGCACTGTTCGTGGAACTCGTTGTGATGACGGAAAGAAACCAGGTAACGCAGCAGTTTTTCTCTGTCAATTTGGCGTCCACGATACTGAATTTGGATCGAACCCCAATCTGGTTGATGGGTGATCAGGCAGTTTGATTTCAGCAGGTGGCTGACGAGCGTCTCTTCTACTACTTTTTCACCACTGGTGGCATTCTCAAGATAGTCAGTAGTGAATTCATAGTTATCGATAGTGATATCCTGGTCATCAATGCAGGTGCCATTGAAATGACCTATCGGCTGGCCTTCCAGTTCATCAAGACGATATAACGCCACGCTAACCTTACCCTGAGCGCAAGTGCTTAAGTCGCGCTCCAGCGTCTGGCGCACCTCATCCCAGTTATTAAAACGCGTCTGGTTAAAACTGTTGAGATAAAGCTTAAAACTCTTCGACTCAATCAGATTTACGCTGGTGTAATCAAGTTCAACATGACCGACAGCGACCTGCGGCAAACCTTTCGCATTCAGCCAGGAAAGTTCATACAGCGTCCAGATATCCGTACCGTGAAAAGGCAGGTTATCCGCTTTCAGACCCAGCGGGTCGCGATTCAGGCTGCGTGGAACGCTTTGCAGTAGGCTGGCGTCATAGGTATCCCGGTAATCGGTTGATTTTCCAAGAGTCAGGCCCGCAAGTGCCTGATGGTTTGCATAAGAAGACATGTTTCACCGTCATAAACCAGATAAACTAAACGACAAGTGTATCTGGTTTAAGTGAAGAGAGAAATTAGTGGACGATTTGACCGCACAAGCCTTGAAAGATTTTACTGCACGCTACTGCGATGCGTGGCATGAAGAGCATAAAAGCTGGCCGTTAAGTGAGGAACTGTACGGCGTTCCTTCACCGTGCATTATTTCAACCACCGAAGACGCTGTATACTGGCAACCCCAGCCGTTTACCGGTGAACAAAATGTAAACGCGGTTGAACGTGCTTTTGATATTGTGATACAACCCACGGTTCATACTTTTTACACGACCCAGTTTGCCGGGGATATGCACGCGCAGTTTGGCGATATCAAACTGACATTGCTGCAAACCTGGAGTGAAGACGACTTCCGTCGGGTGCAGGAAAATCTGATTGGTCATCTGGTGACTCAGAAAAGGCTAAAACTGCCGCCCACGCTATTTATCGCGACGCTGGAAGAAGAGTTAGAGGTCATCTCGGTGTGTAATCTCTCCGGTGAAGTGTGCAAAGAGACGCTGGGAACACGCAAACGCACGCATTTAGCCTCAAATCTTGCGGAATTCCTTAATCAACTTAAGCCTCTTCTGTAATCCAAATACCCCATCTTGTTGTGAGAGATCTCTTACAGACTCTGTAGGAGATCGCCAGGAAATAAGCGAATACTTAAAAAGATAAGAATCGTTATTTTCATTTAAAATCAATATATTGCTTGTTAATTCTTAACTTTCATATGAAATTTTCCTTAAGGCATTGTCTGTAAGCGCCTTGTAAGACTTCGCGAAAAAGACGATTCTATCTTCGTCGACAGGGAGTCAGACAACGAAGTGAACATCAGGATGATGACACTTCTGCAGGACACACCAGGAGGGTGTTTCAGGGAAAGGCTTCTGGATGAAGCGAAGAGGATGACGCAGGACGCGTTAAAGGACACCTCCAGGATGGAGAATGAGAACCGGTCAGGATGATGCGGTGGGTCAGGAAGGCCAGGGACACTTCAGGATGAAGTATCACATCGGGGTGGTGTGAGCAGGAAGCAATAGTTCAGGATGAACGATTGGCCGCAAGGCCAGAGGAAAAGTTGTCAAGGATGAGCAGGGAGCAACAAAAGTAGCTGGAATGCTGCGAAACGAACCGGGAGCACTGTGAATACAGTGCTCCCTTTTTTTATTCCTGCTATCCTTCGCGGCAGTTTTTCTTATTGAGGTTGCTTTATGACCACTCATGACCGCGTTCGTCTCCAGTTGCAGGCGCTTGAAGCATTACTGCGTGAACATCAGCACTGGCGAAACGATGAACCCCAGCCGCATCAATTTAACAGTACCCAACCGTTCTTTATGGACACCATGGAACCACTGGAGTGGTTGCAGTGGGTGCTGATCCCGCGAATGCACGATTTGTTAGATAATAACCAGCCATTACCGGGCGCTTTTGCTGTTGCACCCTATTATGAAATGGCGCTGGCGACGGACCATCCGCAACGCGCGCTTATTCTGGCTGAGCTGGAAAAACTGGATGCTCTTTTTGCGGATGATGCGAGCTGATGCTGGAAATAATCTACCAGGATGAATGGCTGGTTGCGGTAAATAAACCCTCCGGCTGGCTGGTTCACCGCAGCTGGCTGGATCGCGACGAGAAAGTGGTGGTTATGCAAACCGTGCGTGACCAGATTGGTCAGCATGTATTTACCGCGCATCGGCTGGATCGACCGACGTCCGGCGTATTGCTGATGGGACTATCCAGCGAGGCCGGACGGCTGCTGGCACAACAGTTTGAACAGCACCAAATCCAGAAACGTTACCATGCGATTGTGCGCGGCTGGCTGATGGAAGAGGCTGTGCTGGATTATCCGCTGGTGGAAGAACTGGACAAAATCGCTGATAAATTCGCCCGCGAAGATAAAGGTCCACAGCCAGCGGTGACACATTATCGCGGTCTGGCGACCGTAGAAATGCCTGTAGCGACCGGACGTTACCCGACTACGCGCTACGGTCTGGTGGAACTGGAGCCGAAAACAGGACGCAAGCATCAGCTCCGTCGCCATCTTGCCCACTTGCGCCATCCGATTATTGGCGACAGCAAACATGGTGATTTACGTCAGAATCGTAGCGGTGCTGAACATTTTGGCCTTCAGCGGTTAATGCTGCATGCCAGTCAGTTGTCATTGACACATCCATTTACTGGCGAGCCGCTGACTATTCACGCGGGCCTGGACGACACCTGGATGCAGGCGTTATCACAATTTGGCTGGCGGGGTCTGCTTCCTGAAAATGAAAGGGTTGAGTTCAGCGCGCCATCGGGTCAGGATGGAGAGATAAGTTCCTAATCCAGGGAGAAAACGGTATGGCGGAAATTGGTATTTTTGTGGGCACCATGTACGGAAATTCACTGTTAGTGGCGGAAGAAGCGGAAGCAATTCTGACCGCGCAGGGCCACAAAGCAACGGTATTTGAAGATCCTGAATTAAGTGACTGGCTGCCCTATCAGGATAAGTTCGTTCTGGTGGTTACGTCCACGACCGGGCAGGGCGACCTTCCTGATAGCATTGTGCCACTTTTTCAGGGAATCAAAGATAGCCTGGGCTTCCAGCCTAATCTGCGTTATGGCGTAATTGCGCTCGGCGACAGTAGCTATGTGAATTTCTGCAACGGCGGCAAACAGTTCGATGCCTTGTTGCAGGAACAGAGCGCTCAGCGAGTTGGCGAAATGCTGTTGATTGACGCCAGTGATAACCCGGAACCGGAAACGGAATCAAATCCGTGGGTCGAACAGTGGGGCACGCTGTTGTCCTGATACGTTCAGCGAGCGGTAAAGGCCATTTTAGCGGTGCTGAATCGAATCTTTTCAGGCAAATGCCAGTAAAAACTGCTTCATAGCGCCGATTTTTACTGGCGTTTGCCTGGAGTCAAGCGATCCATTTCATACTCTTCTTTATTTCTTCGTTTTAACTCTTCCTTTCTTGTTCTTGTTTTCATTTCCGTGAAGTGGATTCCACCGTCCAGGGCTAATGCCAAAATCGGGCCTCATTGAACGCATTAATGTTGTGTTGTTGCACGGTGAGCCGCTATGGCGCGCTTTTTATACTGTTATTGCCAGATATAAACACGCGCCGTATTCGGCGAACGACCTATAAAAACGGCAAAAAACACCCTACGTCACCTCTGATTTCCTGGCGATGTCGCAGTCCAGAGTGAGCGTGGCTAACGCGAATTTTCAGGAGTGCAACAATGAGTTCTTTAAGTCAGGCTGCGAGCAGTGTGGAAAAACGCACGAATGCTCGTTACTGGATAGTGGTGATGTTGTTTATCGTCACATCCTTCAACTACGGCGACCGCGCTACGCTCTCTATCGCCGGTTCGGAAATGGCCAAAGATATCGGCCTTGATCCTGTGGGAATGGGCTATGTGTTCTCTGCTTTCTCATGGGCTTATGTTATCGGGCAGATCCCTGGTGGCTGGTTGCTGGACCGTTTTGGTTCAAAACGCGTCTACTTCTGGTCGATCTTTATCTGGTCGATGTTTACCTTGCTGCAAGGCTTCGTCGATATCTTTAGTGGATTCGGCATTATCGTTGCCCTGTTTACGCTGCGCTTCCTGGTCGGGCTTGCTGAAGCGCCATCTTTCCCCGGTAACAGTCGCATTGTAGCGGCCTGGTTTCCGGCGCAGGAAAGGGGAACTGCAGTGTCTATTTTTAACTCCGCCCAATACTTCGCAACGGTGATCTTCGCGCCGATTATGGGCTGGCTGACTCATGAAGTGGGTTGGTCACACGTCTTCTTCTTTATGGGCGGTCTGGGCATTGTCATCAGCTTTATCTGGTTGAAAGTCATCCATGAGCCAAATCAACATCCGGGCGTAAATCAGAAAGAGCTGGAGTACATCGCCGCGGGTGGCGCGCTGATCAATATGGATCAGCAAAACACCAAAGTTAAAGTGTCGTTCAGCGTGAAGTGGGGGCAGATCAAACAGCTGCTCGGGTCACGGATGATGATCGGCGTTTATATCGGTCAGTACTGTATCAACGCCCTGACTTACTTCTTCATTACCTGGTTTCCGGTTTATCTGGTGCAGGCACGCGGGATGTCGATTCTGAAAGCGGGCTTTGTGGCTTCCGTACCGGCGGTTTGCGGTTTTATCGGCGGCGTGTTGGGGGGGATTATTTCAGACTGGCTGATGCGCCGCACAGGTTCGCTGAACATTGCGCGTAAAACACCGATCGTGATGGGCATGTTGCTATCAATGGTGATGGTGTTCTGTAACTACGTCAACGTTGAGTGGATGATCATCGGCTTTATGGCGCTGGCCTTCTTCGGTAAGGGCATTGGGGCGCTGGGTTGGGCTGTAATGGCAGATACCGCGCCAAAAGAGATCAGCGGTCTTTCCGGTGGCCTGTTCAATATGTTTGGTAACATTTCCGGTATCGTCACGCCAATCGCAATTGGTTATATCGTTGGCACGACTGGCTCCTTTAATGGGGCGCTGATTTATGTTGGTGTTCATGCCCTAATCGCGGTACTGAGCTACCTGGTGCTGGTGGGCGATATCAAGCGTATCGAGTTGAAACCTGTTGCGGGGCAATAAGATGGCGACACAATCCAGTCCTGTTATTACTGATATGAAAGTCATTCCGGTGGCCGGGCATGACAGCATGTTGCTTAATATTGGTGGTGCACATAACGCATATTTCACCCGCAATATTGTGGTACTCACCGATAACGCCGGGCATACCGGTATTGGTGAAGCGCCCGGCGGAGAGGTGATTTATCAGACACTGGTCGATGCTATTCCGATGGTGCTGGGCCAGGAGATCGCACGACTGAATAAAGTGGTTCAGCAGGTGCATAAAGGTAATCAGGCAGCCGATTTTGATACCTTCGGCAAAGGTGCCTGGACTTTTGAATTGCGCGTTAATGCCGTGGCGGCGCTGGAAGCCGCCTTGCTTGACCTGCTAGGTAAGGCGCTGAATGTTCCGGTCTGCGAACTGTTAGGGCCAGGCAAGCAACGCGATGCTATTACCGTCCTCGGTTATCTGTTTTATATCGGTGATCGGACCAAAACCGATCTTCCTTATCTGGAAAATACGCCGGGCAACCATGAGTGGTATCAATTGCGGCATCAGAAAGCGATGAACAGCGAAGCCGTTGTGCGTCTGGCGGAAGCCTCACAGGATCGCTATGGCTTTAAAGATTTCAAACTTAAGGGCGGCGTGTTACCTGGCGAGCAAGAAATCGACACTGTTCGTGCATTGAAGAAACGCTTCCCGGATGCGCGCATTACCGTTGATCCCAACGGTGCATGGCTGCTTGATGAAGCCATTTCTTTGTGCAAAGGGCTAAACGATGTTCTTACCTATGCCGAGGATCCATGTGGCGCAGAACAGGGCTTCTCCGGACGTGAAGTGATGGCGGAGTTTCGGCGGGCGACCGGCTTGCCCGTCGCGACTAATATGATCGCCACCAACTGGCGCGAAATGGGCCATGCGGTGATGCTCAATGCGGTAGATATTCCACTTGCCGATCCGCATTTCTGGACGCTTTCCGGTGCAGTCCGCGTGGCGCAACTTTGCGACGACTGGGGGCTGACCTGGGGCTGCCATTCTAATAACCACTTTGATATCTCTCTGGCGATGTTTACCCATGTGGGCGCGGCGGCACCGGGTAATCCTACCGCTATCGATACCCACTGGATTTGGCAGGAGGGAGATTGTCGCCTGACCAAAAATCCGCTGGAGATTAAAAACGGAAAAATTGCCGTTCCTGATGCGCCCGGTCTGGGCGTGGAACTGGACTGGGAGCAGGTACAAAAGGCGCATGAGGCCTATAAACGTCTGCCTGGCGGTGCGCGTAACGACGCGGGCCCGATGCAGTACCTGATCCCCGGCTGGACCTTTGACCGTAAACGTCCCGTTTTCGGCCGTCATTGATTTTGAAAAAGGACATAGATATGAGTTTTCAATTTACGACGCCTGTTGTTACTGAAATGCAGGTCATCCCGGTGGCGGGCCATGACAGTATGCTGATGAATCTGAGTGGTGCACACGCACCGTTCTTCACGCGTAATATTTTGATTATCAAAGATAATTCTGGTCACACTGGCGTAGGGGAAATTCCCGGCGGCGAGAAAATCCGTAAAACGCTGGAAGATGCAATTCCGCTGGTGGTGGGTAAAACGCTGGGTGAATACAAAAACGTTCTGACGCTGGTGCGTAATACATTTGCCGATCGTGATGCCGGCGGGCGCGGTTTGCAGACATTTGATTTGCGTACCACTATTCATGTAGTTACCGGGATAGAAGCGGCAATGCTGGATCTGTTGGGGCAGCATCTGGGGGTAAACGTGGCATCGCTGCTGGGCGATGGTCAACAGCGTAGCGAAGTCGAAATGCTCGGTTATCTGTTCTTCGTCGGTAATCGCAAAGCCACACCGCTGCCGTATCAAAGCCAGCCGGATGACTCATGCGACTGGTATCGCCTGCGTCATGAAGAAGCGATGACGCCGGATGCGGTGGTGCGCCTGGCGGAAGCGGCATATGAAAAATATGGCTTCAACGATTTCAAACTGAAGGGCGGTGTACTGGCCGGAGAAGAAGAAGCCGAATCTATTGTGGCACTGGCGCAACGCTTCCCGCAGGCGCGTATTACCCTCGATCCTAACGGTGCCTGGTCGCTGAACGAAGCGATTAAAATCGGTAAATACCTGAAAGGTTCGCTGGCTTATGCAGAAGATCCGTGTGGTGCGGAGCAAGGTTTCTCCGGGCGTGAAGTGATGGCAGAGTTCCGTCGCGCGACTGGCCTGCCGACCGCAACCAATATGATCGCCACCGACTGGCGGCAGATGGGCCATACGCTCTCGTTACAATCCGTTGATATCCCGCTGGCGGATCCGCATTTCTGGACGATGCAAGGTTCGGTACGTGTGGCGCAAATGTGCCATGAGTTTGGCCTGACCTGGGGTTCACACTCTAACAACCACTTCGATATTTCCCTGGCGATGTTTACCCACGTTGCCGCTGCTGCGCCGGGTAAAATTACTGCTATTGATACGCACTGGATCTGGCAGGAAGGTAATCAGCGCCTGACCAAAGAACCGTTTGCGATCAAAGGCGGTCTGGTTCAAGTGCCGCAAAAACCAGGATTGGGCGTAGAAATCGATATGGAGCAGGTGATGAAAGCCCACGAGCTGTATCAGAAGCACGGACTTGGTGCGCGTGACGATGCGATGGGAATGCAGTACCTGATCCCAGGCTGGACGTTCGATAACAAGCGTCCGTGCATGGTGCGTTAAGACAGAAAATAAATATCCTCCGGCATAGCCGGAGGTTTTTCAAAT
>NZ_CAWNSE010000013.1:0-3541 GCF_963876935.1 Escherichia sp. MOD1-EC4550 | reverse complement strand
GTCCCGGCGTTCGCATTCACACTGCCACTGATATCCGCATTTTTCGCCGTCAGCTTTCCGTCCGGTGTCAGGGAAAAGGCCGGGGGATTGGCGCCGCTGGTAATGGTGGGGGCCGTCAGGCGCTTCAGGAACACGTCGTTCATGAATATCTGATCGCCCTGACCAACAAACATCGGTTTTGTGTTGCCATTCGCAGGATTAACCATCGCAATCCTGTCCGCCGCCAGCAGCACCTGACTCTGCATGCCGTCAGGGGTGTTCTCAATACCGGCACCAATACCCGCGATATAAAGGCGTCCGTCCTGCATCTGCTGCAGCTTCACAGCCCACATGCTGTTCAGGTTATTATTTGTATCAACCTGAACCTTCTGTATCTGCTGAATTGCCGCACTCTGGTCTTCCAGTTTCTTATTGACGGTCTGTGTGATTTCATTGCTGACATCCGTAATGGACGTCCTGATTTCAGCCAGATCAGGCGCCAGCTGACCGTTATCAATCTGCGTCCACAGCTCCTGAGCCAGATGGGTTTTTCCTATCTCGCCTTTGAAAAAATCCAGATAGCCGGATGCATCATCACTCGGCTGACCAACAGCCTCCACGAATGCCGATTTGCCAACGGTGTTCACACTGCGAACGTAAAAATAATAATCATGGCCCGGCCTGATATTGATACTGGCAGCTATCCAGTACAGCGCCGTGCCAAGATAGCGGGCTGTGGTTTCAACCTGCCTGATATCCGCAATCCGTTTTTCCGAGAACCAGAACTCAAACTGCACCGTCGGGTCATAAACCGCAAGATGCGGCGTGGCAGTTATCTGAAAATATCCCGGTGTCAGCTCAATCCGCGACGGCGCTGCCGGTGCGGCAATCCGGAACGATACCGATGCCGGATCGCCCTGCTGTCCCCACGCATTTACCGCCCGGACTGTCAGCCTGTAACGCCCCAGCGTCAGCTGCCTGAAGCGGTATGTGGTTTCCGTCGTCCGGGCCGTGCTGACCAGCCGCTCACTGCCGTCATCCGCTGTTACGGTCAGACGGAGCAGGAAGCTCACGCCCTTCACCACCTTCGGCGTGTCCCAGCGCGCCAGCACCTGATATTCCCCGCTGTCTGCGGTGACTTCGGCGGTCAGGTGCTGCACCGCTGGCGGCGTGACACCATTCACCGTGCCGCTCTGGTCGCCGTCAAAGTGCGCCCCGTTATCCACGATGGCCTCTTTTTCCGGTACATGCTGCACGGCAGTGATGGCATACGTGCCGTCATCGTTCTCACGGATACTCACACAGCGGAACAGGCGCTGACGCAACGTCGGCAACTTCAGCCCCCACACACTGTATTCTGCAACGCCGTCAGGAACCCGGTTCACTTTCACCTTAAGTCCGTCGGTGACGGACTGAACCTCCACGCTGACCGGATTACCACTTCCGTCAACCAGGCTTATCAGCGTGGTACCGGAGGATGGCAGCGTGATTTCACGGTCGAGCGTCAGCGTCCGGGTCTGGCTGTTCACCGCCAGCACGCGACCACCGGTGCTGATACCGGCATAGTCATCATCGCAGATTTCAATGACATCGCCCGGTACATGGCGAAGCCCTTCAGCACCCACGCTGAAATCCACGGTCTGCGTCTCCAGCAGTTCCGTTTTAATCAGCCACAGCCCGGCGCGGTGTGCCTGCCCCCGGCTGGTACAGCCAAAGGCATCCATCTTCGTGACATTACGACCGTAACGGGCAATGGCCTGCGTATCTTCAACAAGCTCTGTCGCCGTCTCCCAGCCGTTGTTCGGGTCAATCCAGTTCACCTCAACGGCATTATGGCGGTCCTTCAGGGCGCTGAAGCTGTAGCGGAACGGCGCGCCATCATCCGGCATCACCACATTACTGCGGTTATAGGTCCACACCTTATCCGACTGTCGGTCCTGCACGAACGTCAGCGTCTGCCCGTTCCATACCGGCATACAGCGCATCGCCGAGCAGAAATCACTGAGCACATCCCACGCCTTGCGCTGTGTGGTCAGGTAAGCGTTACAGGTGATGCGCGGCTCCGTGCCACCAAAGCCATCCGGCACCGACTGGTCGCAATTCTGGCCGATGACATACAGCGCCCATTTGTCCACATCCGCCGCACCGAGACGCTTCCCCATGCCGTAGCGCGGATGGGTCAGCATATCCCACAGACACCAGGCCATGTTGTTGCTGTATGCCGGTTTAAACGTCCCGTCCCAGATACCGCTGTATTGCCGCGTCTGCGGGTTATAGTTCGACGGCACCTGCAGAATGCGCCCGCGAAGATGATAATTACGGCTCACCTGCTGGCTGCCGAACTGCTCCGAATCCACCTGCACGCCGACCAGTGCCGTGTTCGGGTAGCACTGTTTCACATCGATGATTTCGGTGTATGACGACCAGAGCGTTTTGTTCTGCAGCTGGTCTGTGGTGCTGTCCGGTGTCATCCTGCGCATCCGGATATTGAACGGTCGCGGCGGCAGGTTATCCACCACCACCGAGGCCAGATACTGCGACGTGGTTTTGCCCTTAATGGTGATGTCTTTTTCTGTCACCCAGCCACCGTTACGTTGTATCTGAACCAGCAGGCGGACTTCCGACGGATTCCGGTCACCCTTTGAGGTGGTTTCCACCAGTGCCTGCACACCGAAGGTAAAGCGCAGACGGTCGATGTTTGCCGACGTGATGGTCCGGGTGATCGGCGTGTCGTATTTCACTTCCGTACCGAGCACCGTCTCGGAGCCGGAGGATTCAAACCCCTCCGGCGGTGTCTGCTCCTGCTCACCGGCCCGGAACACCACCGTGACGCCGGAGATATTGGTATTCCCCTCACTGTCCAGCACAGGTGTACTGTTCAGCAGCACGCTTTTTAATCCATCCACCGGACCTTCAACCGGCCCTTCGCTGATGGCATCGATCACACTCAGCAGCTGCGTGGACTTCAGGTTGTCCTTCGCTTCGCGCGGGGTATGCCCCTTACTGCTGCCTTTACCCATTCCTCACGCTCCATAAACGATAAAACCGCCCGCAGGCGGTTTCACATAAAACATTTTGCATCAGCGACCAATCACCACAACCTGACCACCGTCCCCTTCGTCTGCCGTGCTGATCTCCTGAGAAACCACGCGCGACCCCACACGCATTTCACCGTACAGAACGGGCAGGACATTGCCCTGGGCAACCATATTATCCAGTGAAGAAAAATAGGTGTTCTGTTTGCCGTTATCCGTTGTCTGTGTGCGGGGGGTTTTGGGTTTAGGGGCCAGCATCTGTGCAACACCGCCAAGCGTCATACTGGCACCGAGAGAAAACAGCAGATTACTCGCCATAATTCCTACTCCTGGCATCCATATAGCAACTGCCATAACAGCAGCCCCCAGCACTGCCTGAAAAATACCGCCACTTTTAGCACCCGCCAGACGCGGCACGATGTGGATCACGGCACCATTTTCCAGCGGCTCATTAAGACGGGCTGATAATTCGGTTTCACCTGCATCACGCCCGGCAATCCGTATCTGATACCAGCCCTCATTCAGTT
>NZ_CAWNSE010000012.1:0-900023 GCF_963876935.1 Escherichia sp. MOD1-EC4550 | reverse complement strand
GAGGTATAACCTCCATTTATATAAAGCTGTTGTTCTGCCATTCGGGACATCACGTCTCCTCGGTTAATCGGTGGGTAAATGCTGAGTGATAAAGTGGCGGGTGAGCGAGTGTGCGAGAGATTTATTCAGCGGTTTACCACTCAATGCCGCGCGCAGCCATAAACCGTCAATCAGCGCGGCCAGGCCATAACCTGCCTCCTGTGCCTCTTTGCGCGGTAACTCGCGGTGAAATTCGCTCACCAGATTCGACAACAATCGGCGGCTGCTCACCTGCTGCAAACGGTAAAGCATCGGCTGATGCATACTGCTGGCCCAAAACGCCAGCCAGGCTTTCATCGCAGCATTACTGACCTGAGTCTCATCGAAATTTCCGTCAACAATCGCCTGTAATCGCTGCTCAGGGCTGCCATCCGGTAGCGCGTGTAAGCGGTTCAAGACCGCGTCACGCAGCTGGCTGGTGATATCACGCATGGTTGCTTCCAGCAGACCATTTTTATCTTTGAAATAGTGGCTAATGATCCCGGTGGAAACGCCCGCCCGGCGGGCGATCTGCGCGATCGTCGCATCGTGCATACCTACTTCATTTATTGCTTCCAGCGTGGCGTCGATCAGTTGTCTGCGCCGGATCGACTGCATCCCCAATTTGGGCATTTTTGCCACTCCATTCATCAGCGTTGTTAATCTATTAAAGCCGTTATTGATTGGACGTTCAATATAAAATGTGTCTTAATTGTTACTAATTTGATTTTAAATGGTAACAATAACAGTGGGGATACTGGATGACAGACCTTTCGCACAGCAGGGAAAAGGACAAAATCAATCCGGTGGTGTTTTACACCTCCGCCGGACTGATTTTGTTGTTTTCCCTGACAACGATCCTGTTTCGCGACTTCTCAGCCCTGTGGATTGGCCGCACGCTGGACTGGGTTTCTAAAACCTTCGGTTGGTACTATCTGCTGGCGGCAACGCTCTATATTGTCTTTGTGGTCTGCATCGCTTGTTCGCGTTTTGGTTCGGTGAAGCTCGGGCCTGAACAATCCAAACCGGAATTCAGTCTACTGAGCTGGGCGGCGATGCTGTTCGCTGCCGGGATTGGTATTGATCTGATGTTCTTCTCCGTTGCTGAGCCGGTCACGCAGTATATGCAGCCGCCGGAAGGGGCAGGGCAGACGATGGAAGCGGCGCGTCAGGCGATGGTCTGGACGCTGTTTCACTACGGCTTAACCGGCTGGTCGATGTATGCGCTGATGGGCATGGCGCTCGGATACTTCAGCTATCGTTATAATTTGCCGCTCACGATCCGCTCGGCGCTGTATCCGATTTTCGGTAAACGGATCAACGGGCCGATTGGTCACTCGGTGGATATTGCAGCGGTGATCGGCACCATCTTCGGGATTGCCACCACGCTCGGCATTGGCGTGGTGCAGCTTAACTATGGCCTGAGCGTACTGTTTGATATCCCGGATTCAATGGCGGCGAAAGCGGCGCTGATCGCGCTGTCGGTAATCATCGCGACTATCTCGGTGACTTCCGGTGTCGACAAAGGCATTCGCGTATTGTCTGAACTCAATGTCGCACTGGCGCTGGGGTTGATCCTGTTCGTGCTGTTTATGGGCGACACCTCGTTCCTGCTTAATGCGCTGGTGCTGAACGTTGGCGATTACGTTAACCGCTTTATGGGCATGACGCTCAACAGTTTCGCCTTTGACCGCCCGGTTGAGTGGATGAATAACTGGACGCTCTTTTTCTGGGCATGGTGGGTAGCCTGGTCGCCGTTTGTCGGCCTGTTCCTGGCGCGTATCTCGCGTGGACGCACCATTCGCCAGTTCGTACTGGGGACGTTGATTATTCCGTTTACCTTCACGCTGTTATGGCTCTCGGTGTTCGGCAATAGCGCGTTGTATGAAATCATCCACGGCGGCGCGGCATTTGCCGAGGAAGCGATGGTCCATCCGGAGCGCGGCTTCTACAGCCTGCTGGCGCAATATCCGGCATTTACCTTTAGCGCCTCGGTTGCCACCATTACTGGCCTGCTGTTTTATGTGACCTCGGCGGACTCCGGCGCGCTGGTGCTGGGGAATTTCACCTCGCAGCTTAAAGATATCAACAGCGACGCCCCCGGCTGGCTGCGCGTCTTCTGGTCGGTGGCGATTGGTCTGCTGACGCTTGGCATGCTGATGACCAACGGGATATCCGCGCTGCAAAACACCACGGTAATCATGGGGCTGCCGTTCAGCTTTGTGATTTTCTTCGTGATGGCGGGATTGTATAAATCTCTGAAGGTAGAAGATTACCGCCGTGAAAGTGCCAACCGTGATACCGCACCGCGACCGCTGGGGCTTCAGGATCGCCTGAGCTGGAAAAAGCGTCTCTCGCGCCTGATGAACTACCCAGGAACGCGTTACACCAAACAGATGATGGAAACCGTCTGTTATCCGGCAATGGAAGAAGTGGCGCAGGAGCTGCGGTTGCGCGGCGCGTACGTGGAGCTAAAAAGCCTGCCGCCGGAAGAGGGACAACAGTTGGGGCATCTGGATTTGTTGGTGCATATGGGCGAAGAGCAAAACTTTGTCTATCAGATTTGGCCGCAGCAATATTCGGTGCCGGGCTTTACCTACCGCGCACGTAGCGGTAAATCGACCTACTACCGGCTGGAAACCTTCCTGTTAGAAGGCAGCCAGGGCAACGACCTGATGGACTACAGCAAAGAGCAGGTGATCACCGATATTCTCGATCAGTACGAGCGGCACCTTAACTTTATCCATCTCCATCGTGAAGCGCCGGGCCATAGCGTGATGTTCCCGGACGCGTGATTGTTATTGCATAAAACCGCGCCATGTCTGCATATGGCGCGGTTTCTCTTACCTCTTGATACGTTATATCTGTACAGTTAAGCCCTTAGTATCGATTGATGATTGCCAGGCAACAGATAATAAAAAAGAAAAGAACTATTGAAGCCCAAACACTACGTTTGGACTGTTGTGAATGTTCAATAAGCTTAGTCTTATTTAATGTAAATATTGGTGCTAATTTGAAATGACGCTTTATTCATGGGGAACGCGTAGCGCAAATCAACTAAAATCAATGTAACTGTTTGTTGTTTAAGGTTTAATTGTCTGTGTCTGATATTTTATTGATTGTTTTAAATATTGTTTTTATTGTCATTGTTATAATATTGGCTATCTATTGCTGAATGGATTCAGTCTTAAAAGGCAGGTTGTTAAGGGATTGGCATAGAGTAATGACGTGTATGCATAACCAACATCTTTACTCAATATGTCATTGAATGTTGACGCTATGTGTTTATGAGGTTGAGGTATTTTCAGTTGATCTGGATTGTTAAATTCATATAATGCGCCTTTACTCATGAATGGGCGTCAATACGTAGTGGGAAATTATAAATATCGAAATAGTCCAACTACTTCTTTATTACCAAAAATGAGTATCTGAATTTTAATATTGCATTCTTGCGTGATTATCTCCTGAGTTTGACTTGTGATTACCTTTTTAAGGTATTTAGCGTAACTGTTTTTGAGCGAGCATCAGAGGTAAAGATAATCTTCTTGATAGTGATGTGGGATGTTATACGTATGGCATCGCTAATGTTTATGGTTACCCCTTATGTGTGCTCAGGAATCCACAGGTAATCACTCATACTGAACAGCGATAAAAGATAAAAGGTGTGTTCATGAATTCATGTGATTTTCGTGTTTTTCTGCAAGAGTTCGGTACAACGGTTCATTTGTCATTGCCTGGTAGCGTATCCGAGAAAGAACGACTGCTACTCAAGCTGCTGATGCAGGGAATGTCTGTAACAGAAATATCACAGTACAGAAATCGCAGTGCAAAGACCATTTCACATCAAAAGAAACAGCTCTTTGAGAAACTGGGGATTCAGAGCGATATTACTTTCTGGAGGGATATTTTCTTTCAGTACAATCCGGAGATCATATCCGCCACGGGTAATAATAGTCACAAATATATTAATGATAATCACTATCACCATATCGTCACGCCTGAAGCCATCAGTCTGGCGTTGGAAAATCACGAATTCAAACCGTGGATCCAGCCCGTTTTCTGCGCGCAGACAGGGGTACTGACGGGCTGTGAAGTGCTTGTTCGCTGGGAACATCCGCAAACGGGAATTATCCCACCGGATCAGTTTATTCCTCTGGCGGAGTCATCCGGTCTTATTGTCATAATGACTCGCCAGCTGATGAAACAGACTGCGGATATTCTGATGCCAGTAAAACATTTGCTGCCGGATAATTTCCATATTGGAATCAACGTCTCGGCAGGATGTTTTTTGGCCGCAGGATTTGAAAAAGAGTGTCTGAACCTGGTCAAGAAATTAGGTAACGATAAAATCAAGCTGGTTCTTGAGCTAACGGAACGCAACCCCATTCCGGTAACGCCAGAAGCCAGAGCGATATTTGACAGCCTTCATCAGCACAACATTACCTTTGCGCTGGATGACTTTGGTACGGGTTATGCGACCTATCGTTATCTGCAGGCGTTTCCGGTCGATTTTATTAAAATTGACAAGTCGTTTGTGCAAATGGCGAGTGTTGACGAAATCTCCGGTCATATTGTGGACAATATTGTCGAACTGGCGCGTAAGCCTGGTCTGAGTATCGTGGCGGAAGGGGTAGAAACTCAGGAGCAGGCGGATTTAATGATCGGCAAAGGCGTTCACTTTTTGCAGGGCTATTTGTACTCTCCGCCAGTACCGGGTAATAAATTTATCTCTGAATGGGTAATGAAAGCAGGTGGTTGATGTAAACCGCTATTCACAGCGCATCGGGAGGTTGGCAGCGATTAATTCTCCCGATGCAGTAAATCCTGATAGATCCCCGTTAATATGCCATTTGGCGAAAATTGTTTTTTAATCCACTGCGTCACCTGACCGGTGGCAGAGTGCTGGGTCGCCAGTAACATGCGCGAATCCTGGCGCGGGTTATGGATTTGTCGGGTGACCAGCAGGGATTGCGCCATCGCCTCGCGGACCATGTAATCCGGCAAAAAACCAATCCCTTCACCTAAAATCTGGCACTGACATTTGGTGTTGAAATCCGGTACCAGAATTGACTCCTGCCCATGCAGCAACCAGCCCACTTTTTTATTAATCGTATGCGCGGTGTCTTCCACCATGATATTAGGATAGAGACGCAGTTGGCTTTCGGCGATGGGTTCCGGCACAAAGGCTAACGGGTGATCCGGGGCGATAGCAAAAGCCCAGCGAATTGTGCCAATTTCAGTGTAATCAATGCCGCCACCGTCCAGCAGCGTGTCGGGAGCGCCGATGGCGATATTTGCCTGATTATTAATAATCGCATCCCAGACGCCGTTATACACTTCGGTGGTGACGGTAATCTGGCAGGTTGGAAATTGCTTTTTCAGTACCTGTAATAAGCGTGCGGTGTGTTTGGGCGTATAAAGCAGCTGATTAATACAAATACGCACACGCGCTTCTATGCCCTGCGAAATAGTATCGATGCTGCGTTTGATGGCGTGAAAATCATTCAGCAGGTCGGTAGCTTTTCGGAAAAAATAACGCCCGGACTCGGTTAACTCAATGCTGCGGGTACTGCGAGTGAACAGCACCACATCCAGCCCTGTTTCCATTCGCTTGATGGTGTAGCTAATGGCGGAAGTGGTTAAACCCAACTCTTCTGCGGCTTTACTGAAGCTGCCAAAACGCGCAGCGGTAGTAAATGCCAACAGATTCTCTTCGGTAAAAATTGAGTTCATTAAACCATTCCCGCCATTATCTACTATGAATTTCTCCAGCTATGACTGTAGAGGTATCGGTTAAAGATAGATAATCATTTTTGAATAACTTTTAATACCCGTCGCGTTTAGTCGTCGCTTCGCTTAATTTTTGTCCGCCATATTCTGAAATTATCCCCACGCAGTTACCCGCCAGAAAACCCAGTAATGTCACCGTCCAGTTCATCCCGCTGGCAAAAAATAGCGTCATGCCGAGAAAGCCTCCGGGAATAAAAGACAGTAAACCGAAACGTCCTTGCCAGACCACCACCGCCGAGAAGGGTACAGTCATAATCACGCTCGCCCAGAAGCCGGAAATCCCACTCACCGAGGCCAGCCAACCGGCAGCCAGCGCGGCGAAAAACGCCCACACCATCCCGGAATAATTAACCGCCAGGCTTCTGATAAACCCCGATTTACCGCCGCCTGCGGCATAAAAACTGCAAAAGGCGACGAAGCCAATGGTTCCTAATAATTCCCATCCCTGAGAGAGCCCGACATGTGAAGACACTAACTGCCAAAGCCCTGCACAAATACCGACGGTGACACCCGTTGCCGTGAGTCCGTTCATCTTGTTCCCCTCTGGTTAGACATGGACGAAAGCTACTCTTACATGTGCAGACTATAGAGAAATAAAACCTGATTGAGTGAAAGGGTATCGGGTCAAAGAAACAAATATTGCACTACCGCACACTGCGAAAAGATTGTTGAACATCATTCAACAAAAAGGCGAAATACGGCGAATTAAATTTAAGCGGGTTCTTTTATCAGATTATCGTTGCTATTCTCAATTCATCGAAAAACAGCCACAAAAACCAGGGGAATGTGAATGACTATAAAAAATCTACCTGCCGACTATTTATTGGCTGCGCAACAGGGTGATATCGATAAAGTAAAAACCTGCCTTGCGCTGGGTGTCGATATTAATACCTGCGATCGTCAGGGGAAAACGGCAATTACGCTGGCAAGTTTATATCAGCAATATGCTTGCGTTCAGGCATTAATTGATGCCGGAGCGGATATTAATAAGCAAGATCAGATATGTTCAAATCCTTTTTTAATTAGCTGCCTGACCGGCGATTTAACCCTGTTACGAATTATTTTACCGGCTAAACCAGACCTTAATTGTGTAACCCGTTTCGGCGGTGTCGGCCTGACGCCTGCCTGTGAAAAAGGCCATTTAAGTATTGTGAAAGAGCTTTTGGCGCATACGGATATTAACGTTAACCAGACCAACCATGTTGGCTGGACCCCACTCCTGGAAGCGATTGTGCTTAACGATGGCGGGATTAAACAGCAGGCGATTGTCCAGTTATTGCTGGAACACGGTGCCAGCCCGCACATGACGGATAAATATGGCAAAACGCCGTTGGAACTGGCGCGGGAACGAGGCTTTGAAGAGATTGCGCAGTTACTGATTGCCGCAGGTGCATAAACCGGGAGGTTTGCTATCAACACACCAGAAAGACGGTGTGTGTGGGCGCTAACTGCGGATGCTGATTTTCTGGCGCAGCGGGGGCAAGGACAGGTTGAACAGGTCTTTGCCAGAGCGGTAAATATCGCACTTCCGGCCCGCCAGCAGTTGCTGACGCTGCTTTGTGAAGAGTACGACAATGCGCCAAACAGTTGTCGGTTGGCACTCACTCACTTTAATGGTCTGTTTCATCATGGTGATAAGGTTCAGTTTGATGATCAAGGGATTACGGTTGGTCAACATCTTCATATAGAGATGAGTCATTGCCAGCGTTGGCTGTCCCCAGCTTTGCAAATGACCGCTGAAAATTTTCACCTTATCGCCTGGCAACAGTGGCATGACATTATTCATCAGCACCTGGGGGAAAATGAAACCCTGTTTAATTATCGCGGCGATAATCCGTTTTATCAGGCGTTAAATAAAGAATTACATATTAAACGACGGGCAGTTATTCAGGCAGTAAACGATAAACAAAATATCGCCTCAGCGGTCGTCAGTATGATGGGGTTAGGGATTGGCCTTACGCCATCAGCCGACGATTATTTAACAGGTCTGGCGCTTATTTTATTTATTCCCGGGCATCCGGCGGAAAAATACAAAGAGGAATTTTATCTCGGTCTGCAACGCGGCAGAAATAATACCACGTTATTAAGTGCCATAACGCTGGAAGCCGCATTACAACAACGCTGCCGGGAAAATATTCATCGTTTTATTCATAACATTATTTATGACATACCTGGGAACGCAACTCAGGCAATAGAAAAAATTAAACATATTGGCTCCAGTTCCGGCTGCGACATGCTGTATGGCATGGCCGATGGTTGTGCGCTGAGCCAAACCTACGGAGGGAATTATGTCAGTTAAAATAGTCATTAAACCGAATACCTATTTTGATTCTGTCTCGCTGATGTCTATCTCCACGCGTGCAAATAAACTCGACGGCGTCGAGCAGGCATTTGTGGCGATGGCGACCGAAATGAACAAAGGCGTGCTGAAGAATTTAGGGCTGCTGACGCCGGAGCTGGAGCAGGCGAAAAACGGCGACCTTATGATTGTCATCAACGGCAAAGCGGGCGCAGACAACGAGCAGTTGCTGGTGGAGATTGAAGAACTGTTCAACAGCAAAGCGCAAAGCGGCTCGCACGAGGCGCGTTATGCCACTATTGCCAGCGCCAAAAAGCATATCCCGGAAAGTAACCTGGCAGTGATTTCGGTTAACGGTCTGTTTGCCGCTCGCGAAGCGCGTCAGGCGCTGCAAAACGATCTTAACGTGATGCTGTTTTCCGATAATGTCTCAGTTGAAGATGAACTGGCGCTCAAGCAACTGGCCCACGAAAAAGGGCTGCTGATGATGGGGCCAGACTGCGGCACGGCGATTATCAACGGCGCGGCGCTCTGCTTTGGTAACGCTGTGCGTCGCGGCAACATCGGTATTGTTGGCGCATCCGGCACCGGTAGCCAGGAACTGAGCGTCCGTATTCATGAATTTGGCGGCGGCGTTTCGCAACTGATTGGCACCGGCGGGCGCGACCTGAGCGAGAAAATCGGCGGCCTGATGATGCTCGACGCTATCGGGATGCTGGAAAACGATCCGCAAACTGAAATCATTGTACTTATCTCCAAACCGCCTGCGCCTGCGGTGGCCCGCAAAGTGCTGGAACGCGCACGTGCCTGCCGCAAGCCGGTGGTAGTCTGCTTCCTCGGTCGTGGCGAAACGCCAGTGGATGAGCAGGGGCTACAGTTTGCCCGCGGCAGTAAAGAGGCGGCATTGAAAGCGGTGATGCTCTCCGGCGTGAAACAGGAACATCTCGAGCTGCATACGCTGAACCAGCCGTTGATTGCTGACGTGCGCGCTCGCCTGCAACCGCAGCAGAAATACATTCGTGGCCTGTTCTGCGGCGGCACGCTGTGTGACGAAACCATGTTCGCGGTGATGGAAAAACACGGCGATGTCTACAGCAACATCCAGCCCGATCCTGAATTCCGCCTGCAAGATATCAACCGCAGCATCAAACACACCTTCCTCGACTTTGGTGATGACGACTTCACCAACGGCAAGCCGCATCCAATGATTGACCCCACCAATCGCATCAGTCGCTTGATCGAAGAAGCGCGCGATCCAGAAGTGGCGGTGATCGTGATGGATTTTGTGCTCGGATTTGGATCGCATGAAGATCCGGTCGGTTCCACCATCGAGGCGATCAAAGAGGCGAAAGCGATCGCCGCTGCCGAAGGACGCGAGTTGATCATTCTCGCCTATGTGCTGGGTACCGATCTTGATACGCCATCATTAGAACAACAAAGCCAGATGCTGCTTGATGCCGGAGTGATTCTGGCGAGCAGTAGCACCAATACTGGATTGCTGGCGCGTGAATTTATCTGCAAAGGGGAGGAAGCCTGATGAGCCAGTCACTGTTTAGCCAACCGTTGAACGTTATTAACGTCGGCATCGCCATGTTTAGCGATGACCTGAAAAAGCAGTATGTAGAAGTGACCCAACTCGACTGGACGCCGCCGGGGCAGGGCAATATGCAGGTGGTGCAGGCGCTGGACAACATTGCCGATTCACCGCTGGCAGACAAAATCGCCGCCGCTAACCAGCAGGCGCTGGAACGCATTATCCAGTCGCATCCGGTACTGATTGGCTTTGATCAGGCGATTAACGTGGTGCCAGGCATGACGGCGAAAACCATTCTTCACGCCGGGCCGCCGGTTACCTGGGAAAAAATGTGCGGCGCGATGAAAGGCGCGGTCACCGGGGCGCTGGTGTTCGAAGGGCTGGCGAAAGATCTTGACGAGGCGGCTGAACTGGCGGCTTCCGGGGAGATCACTTTCTCGCCGTGCCACGAACACGACTGTGTGGGATCGATGGCGGGCGTCACCTCTGCCTCGATGTTTATGCACATCGTGAAAAATAAAACCTACGGCAACATCGCTTATACCAACATGAGCGAGCAGATGGCGAAGATTTTGCGTATGGGCGCCAACGATCAGAGCGTGATTGACCGCCTCAACTGGATGCGCGATGTGCAGGGGCCAATGCTGCGTGACGCGATGAAAATTCTCGGTGAGATTGATCTGCGCTTGATGCTGGCGCAGGCGCTGCATATGGGCGATGAATGCCATAACCGCAATAACGCCGGGACGACGCTGCTGATTCAGGCGCTGACGCCGGGGATTATTCAGGCGGGTTATTCCGTCGAGCAACAGCGCGAAGTGTTTGAGTTTGTCGCCAGCAGCGATTACTTCTCCGGCCCGACGTGGATGGCAATGTGTAAAGCAGCGATGGATGCGGCGCACGGCATTGAATACAGCACCGTGGTGACCACCATGGCGCGTAACGGTGTCGAGTTCGGCCTGCGAGTCAGCGGCCTGCCGGGGCAGTGGTTTACCGGCCCGGCGCAACAGGTCATCGGCCCGATGTTTGCCGGTTATAAGCCGGAAGATTCGGGGCTGGATATTGGCGACAGCGCCATCACCGAAACCTACGGCATTGGTGGATTTGCTATGGCGACCGCGCCTGCAATCGTCGCGCTGGTGGGCGGTACGGTGGAAGAGGCTATCGATTTCTCCCGTCAGATGTGCGAAATCACTCTCGGCGAAAACCCCAACGTGACCATTCCGCTGCTCGGTTTTATGGGTGTGCCGACGGCAATCGACATCACCCGCGTGGGTAGCAGTGGCATTCTGCCGGTGATCAACACCGCCATTGCCCATAAAGATGCGGGCGTCGGCATGATTGGCGCGGGCATTGTGCATCCACCATTCGCCTGCTTCGAAAAAGCCATTCTTGGCTGGTGCGAACGTTACGGCGTCTGACCTGCAAAGTGCACTTTACGATCCCTTCTCCCTTCTGGGGAGAGGGGCAACCTCACTTTCATAACCTCATCACCCTCTGTAGCGGACATAACAATATGAAAGAGCTTGTGGTCGTTGCCATTGGTGGCAACAGCATTATCAAAGATAACGCCAGCCAGTCGATTGAGCATCAGGCGGAGGAGGTGAAAGCCGTCGCCGATACGGTGCTGGAAATGCTGGCTTCCGATTACGACATTGTGCTGACCCACGGCAACGGGCCGCAGGTCGGGCTGGATTTACGCCGTGCGGAGATTGCCCACGAGCGCGAAGGGCTGCCCTTAACGCCGCTGGCGAACTGTGTGGCGGATACGCAGGGCGGCATCGGCTACTTGATCCAACAGGCGCTGAATAACCGGCTGGCGCGTCACGGCGAGAAAAAAGCCGTCACCGTGGTGACTCAGGTGGAAGTGGATAAAAACGATCCGGGGTTTGCCCATCCCACCAAGCCCATTGGCGCATTCTTTAGTGACAGCCAGCGTGACGAATTACAAAAGACTAACCCTGACTGGCGTTTTGTTGAAGATGCCGGACGCGGCTATCGCCGCGTGGTCGCCTCGCCGGAACCGAAACGTATTGTCGAAGCACCTGCCATTAAGGCGCTGATCCAACAAGGCTTTGTGGTAATTGGCGCGGGCGGCGGTGGAATTCCGGTGGTGTGCAGTGAAGCGGGGGATTACCAAAGCGTGGACGCGGTTATCGACAAAGATCTCTCTACCGCGCTATTGGCCCGTGAAATTCACGCCGACATTCTGGTGATCACCACTGGCGTCGAAAAAGTGTGTATTCATTTTGGCAAACCGCAGCAGCAGGCGCTGGATCGGGTGGATATTGCCACCATGACGCGCTATATGCAGGAAGGGCATTTCCCGCCAGGCAGCATGTTGCCAAAAATCATCGCCAGCCTGACGTTCCTGGAACAGGGCGGTAAAGAAGTGATTATCACCACGCCGGAATGCCTGCCCGCGGCGCTGCGTGGCGAAACGGGCACCCATATTATTAAAACGTAAGGACGTAAGATGAAAGAAAACAATAGCCGTCGTGAGTTTTTGAGCCAGAGCGGTAAGATGGTCACCGCCGCCGCGCTGTTTGGTACCTCTGTGCCGCTCGCCCATGCGGTAGTCCCAGGCACCACCCACTGCGACGCGAACAACACCATGAAAATCACTGACCCGCATTACTATCTCGATAACGTGCTGCTGGAAACCGGTTTTGACTATGAAAATGGCATGGCGGTGCAGACCCGCACGGCGCGCCAGACCGTGGAGATTCAGGACGGTAAAATTGTTGCGCTACATGAGAACAAGCAGCATCCGGACGCCACGCTGCCGCACTATGACGCTGGCGGTAAGCTGATGCTGCCCACCACCCGCGACATGCATATTCATCTCGACAAAACCTTTTACGGCGGGCCGTGGCGCTCGCTCAATCGCCCGGCAGGCACCACCATCCAGGACATGATCAAACTCGAGCAGAAAATGCTGCCGGAGTTACAACCGTACACGCAGGAGCGGGCGGAAAAACTGATCGAACTATTGCAGTCGAAAGGCACCACCATTGCCCGTAGCCACTGCAATATCGAACCGGTTTCCGGCCTGAAAAATCTGCAAAATTTGCAGGCGGTGCTGGCGCGACGTCAGGCGGGCTTCGAGTGTGAAATCGTCGCCTTCCCGCAGCACGGTTTGCTGCTGTCGAAATCGGAACCCTTGATGCGTGAAGCAATGCAGGCAGGCGCGCATTACGTCGGCGGGCTGGACCCGACCAGTGTTGATGGCGCGATGGAAAAATCTCTCGACACCATGTTCCAGATTGCGCTGGACTACGACAAAGGCGTCGATATTCACCTGCACGAAACCACTCCGGCGGGCGTGGCGGCCATCAATTATATGGTTGAAACAGTGGAGAAAACGCCGCAGCTAAAAGGCAAGCTGACCATCAGCCACGCCTTTGCGCTGGCTACCCTCAACGAGCAACAGGTAGATGAACTGGCGAACCGGATGGCGGCGCAGCAAATCTCGATCGCCTCGACGGTACCGATTGGCACGCTGCATATGCCGCTTAGACAACTGCACGACAAAGGCGTAAAAGTAATGACTGGCACTGACAGCGTTATTGACCACTGGTCGCCTTACGGCTTGGGCGACATGCTGGAAAAAGCCAATCTGTACGCGCAGCTCTATATTCGCCCTAACGAACAGAACCTCTCCCGTTCGCTGTTTTTAGCCACTGGCGATGTATTGCCGCTCAACGAAAAAGGCGAGCGCGTCTGGCCCAAAGCGCAGGATGACGCCAGCTTTGTGCTGGTGGACGCCTCCTGTTCCGCCGAGGCGGTGGCGCGTATCTCGCCGAGAACCGCAACGTTCCATAAAGGGCAACTGGTGTGGGGGAGTGTGGCAGGTTGATACGAATTTGAAACGCCTGCAACGGTGAATAGTAAGAGATTTAAGCCCCAGGGAGTGGGGCGGGAATGGTTTGTTAATGAATGATCCTGAACTTTATAATCTCCCGGCATAATTTCCAGGGGATTATTTGAGAGAAATACACAAAAGTGAGTTTTAACAAAGGTATTTATCAAGCCATAAATGTGACCTGCTTCGGATAAAAAGATTAAACATAGAAAAACCAATGATCCTCTTGCTGATGGTTATCAACAGTAATTAAGATGTGATTTTTTTCCGTAATCGCGAAAATATTCTCATGACCATAAAAGAAAAAATCTCACAAAAATATCCCCATGCTTCCTTTTGTACTTTTGGCGATTCAGCAGCGTTGGCCGATCACCTCGCAACGTTGATTGCGACTGGTGTTAAAACAGCTTCCTGTGGTTCGCTGGCGGGATGTATTGAAGACAACGCATTTCCGATGATTGGTGAGTATAAGATTGTAGAAAATAGCCGTGGTGAGCCTGTATGTGTTATCAGAGTGATTGGCCTGCATTTACTGCGCTTTTCTGATGTCACCGAAGAGATTGCCCGCAAGGAAGGTGAAGGTGATCTTAGTCTTGAATATTGGCGCAATGAACACCGTCGTTTTTTCCAGGAAGAGGGAAGCTATTCACCCGAAATGGACGTTATTTTTGAAGAATATGCCCTCATTGACGTTGTGTAGATAACTCTCTATCCGCATGAAATAAACTCACAAACATAAAATATCGTTAATTGTGTTTGTTTTACTATTTTTTACGTGATGAATGTCACACTTATTGTTGCTGCCCATTTTGTCCATATTTATAACCAAATTTTTAATAGCTGCCTGAAATAGGGCTGTTTATTCTGCATAAAAATATTCAAAAATTCTTATTCTCTCCAGCGCGCTAATTTGGGCGAACACTTCCTGACTACCCTGCAATGAGGCTGAAATGATGAATAAACGTTTTGTTATCAATATGGTGTCTTCGCTGTTATTAGGCGCTGCGCTAATTTCCTCGCCGCTCCAGGCAGCGGAAAAAGTCGTGGTGAATATCTCTAAAGTCGATGGTATGCCGTGGTTTAATCGCATGGGCGAAGGTGTGGTCGAGGCGGGTAAAGCCTTTGGTGTTAATGCGTCACAGGTGGGGCCTTCAAGTACTGATGCTCCGCAACAGGTTAAAATCATTGAGGATTTAATCGCCCGTAAGGTTAATGCAATTACTATCGTACCAAACGATGCCAACGTGCTGGAACCGGTATTCAAAAAAGCGCGAGATGCCGGAATTGTGGTTCTGACCAACGAATCCCCCGGTCAGCCAAGTGCTAACTGGGATATCGAAATCATTGATAACGAAAAATTTGCCGCTGAATATGTTGAACATATGGCGAAACGCATGGGTGGCAAGGGCGGCTATGTGATTTACGTGGGTAGTTTGACCGTGCCGCAGCATAACTTATGGGCTGACTTGCTGGTGAAATACCAGAAAGAGCATTACCCGGATATGCATGAAGTTACCCGCCGCATGCCGGTTGCCGAGAGTGTGGATGACTCACGTCGTACCACACTGGACCTGATGAAAACCTATCCTGACTTGAAAGCGGTTGTCTCCTTTGGTTCAAACGGTCCGATTGGCGCGGGACGTGCGGTGAAAGAGAAACGGGCGAAAAATAAAGTCGCAGTCTATGGCATGATGATCCCTTCACAGGCGGCATCACTGATTAAAAGTGGTGATATCACCGAAGGGATTACTTACGATCCGGCCTCTGCAGGTTACGCACTCGCGGCCGTCGCCAGCACGTTGCTGAAGGGTGAAGAGATCAAACCTGGATTAGAAATGGAGAATCTCGGTAAGGCCGACGTAGATATGGATAAGCGAATTATCCGTTTCCATAAGGTATTACTGGTCAACAAAGACAATATTGACTCACTTTATTAATCCATTTCTTCGGGGCGAAAGCCCCGATTCTTATTGCCAGGGGATGCTATGGAAACCTTCCTTTCCCTTCGTCATATCAACAAAACGTTTCATGCCACGCGAGCGCTGCGCGATGTTTCTCTCGACTTTATGTCGGGTGAGGTGCACTGCCTTGCCGGGCAAAACGGCTGTGGTAAATCGACGTTGATTAAAATTATGTCCGGTGTTTATCGCCCGGATGAGGGGGCGGAAATTACGCTTGGTGGGAAAAACTGGTCAAAGCTGACACCCGCCGCTTCGGTGGCGCAGGGGATTCAGGTGATTTATCAGGACCTCTCTTTATTTCCTAACCTGAGTGTCTGGGAGAATATCGCCGTGAATCACTATCACCACGGTCTGTTTGTTAACCGACGTCGTCTGCGTGAGGTGGCGCAGGCGGCAATGACCAGTATTAACGTCACATTGCCACTGGATACGCTCGTTTCTGAGCTTTCAATTGCCCGCTGTCAGCTGGTGGCAATTTGCCGTGCACTGGCGCAGGACGCACGGTTGATCGTGATGGATGAACCAACCGCTTCGCTGACCCATCAGGAAGTGCAAGGGTTATTACAGGTGGTGCATCAATTGCGGGAACGCGGGATCTGCGTGGTCTTCGTCAGTCATCGTCTGGAAGAGGTGATGGAAGTTTCCGACCGTATTTCAGTGTTGAAAGATGGTGAGCTGGTCGGGACCTTTCCGGCTGCAGAGATGACCACAAAACAACTCGGTTTCCTGATGACCGGCCAGGAGTTTGAATATCAGGTGCGAGAGTTGTGGCAGGGAAAATCCAGCAACCCAGTGCTGGAGGTGCGTAATTTAAGTCGTCATGGGGAATATCAAAATATTAACTTGCGGGTGGAAGCGGGCGAAGTGGTGTCGATTGTTGGCCTGCTTGGTGCGGGGCGCACGGAATTATGTCTGAGTCTGTTTGGTATGACCCGACCGGATGCTGGTGAGATCCTCATCAACGGTCAGCCGGTTACACTGCATAGTAACCAGGACGCCATCCGCCACGGTATTGGTTATGTTTCGGAAGATCGCATGTCGCGCGGTTTGGTGATGGCGCAATCTATTGAAGACAACATCATTAGCACTGTTTTTCACAAGGTAAAAGATCGCTTCGGCTTTCTGAGTGAAGCTAAAGTGCGTGACCTGGTGGACAGGCTAATTAAGGCATTGACCATCAAAGTCTCTGACCCACATCTCCCGGTGAATACGCTTTCCGGGGGTAACGCGCAGCGAGTATCGATCGCCAAATGGCTGGCGATTGGGCCACGACTGTTGATTCTCGATAGCCCGACTGTCGGTGTTGATATCGCCAACAAAGCAGGAATATACGGCATTATCAGCGATCTGGCGGCTCATGGCATTGCGGTATTGATGATCTGCGATGAAATTGAAGAAGCGTGGTATCAAAGCCACCGGATTTTGGTAATGCAAAAAGGTCAGATCACCCATAGCTTCCTGCCTGACAGCAGTTCTCAGGCCAGGATTGCGGAGGTGGTAAATGGCTGAACTGAAAAAACGCCATGAATTCTGGCTGGCATTACTGATTGTGGGGCTGTTTGTCGGCCTTGCCTGGCGCAGCGACGAGTTTCTGACATTCGGTAATTTGTACGATCTCGCCAATAACTATGCCATGTTGACTATTCTCGCCTGTGGTTTGTTTGTGGTGTTAATTTCCGGTGGAATTGATATTTCGTTTCCAGCAATGACCATCATTGCGCAATACGGCATGGTGCTGTTGCTACAAAAAATGGGTGGCAACTTTGCTGTCGCGTTTGCCCTGGCGGGCGGCATCGGCATTTTACTTGGCTTAATAAACGCCTTACTGGTTAATCGCCTACGGGTGCCTTCTATCATCATCACCATTTCGACGCTGAATATTTTCTATGGCCTGCTGTTATGGTTGAGTAAAGGTGTGTGGCTGTACGACTTTCCGCCGTGGTTTGAGCAGGGGGTAATGTTGTTCAAGTACACCGATGTTGACGGCTATGACTATGGCCTTGGTCTGCCGCTGATCGCCATGATTACGGTGGTGCTGCTGACAGCGTTTATCATGAATTTCACCAGTGTAGGGCGCAAAATTTATGCCCTTGGCGGGAACCGTGAATCAGCCAGTCGCATCGGCTTTAGCGTGCTGAAACTGCAACTTTTCGTTTACGGCTATATGGGATTGATGTCTGGTGCTGCGGGTGTAGTGCAGTCGTGGACGGTGATGACTGTCGCCCCCGATTCTCTTCTGGGTTATGAGCTGACAGTACTGGCTGCGGTGGTGCTTGGCGGCACTAGTTTGCTCGGCGGGCGCGGCACGTTAACCGGTACTTTGCTCGGCGTGGTGTTGTTGGCAGTGATGCAAAACGGGCTAAATTTATTGGGAGTCTCGTCTTACTGGCAAACATTGATCACAGGCATCATCATCGTTGCCAGCATTAGCGCCACGGCGTGGAGTCAGCATCAGAACCGGAGTCTGCTATGAAAAAATCGTGGCGTAATAACGTTGAGTTTTATTTGATCGGCCTGCTGGTGCTAACTGTTGCCGCGTTCAGCATTACTATGCCGGAGATTTTCTGGTCGATAAGTAACTTCCAGTCTGTCGCTTCGCAAATGCCCGTGCTGGGCATTCTGGCGTTGGCTATGGCGGTGACCATGCTTTGTGGCGGCATTAACTTGTCAATTATTGCTACCGCTAACGCCTGTTCACTGGTGATGGCGTGGGTGGCGACTCAGTATCCGCCGGGTATTACTACGGTTGTCGCTACGCTGCTGGCGGGCGCTGGTGCGGCGGTGATAATTGGTTTATGTAATGGCGTATTGATTGCCGGTATTCGAGTGTCGCCAATTCTTGCAACGCTTGGGATGATGACGTTGCTCAAAGGGGTAAATATTCTGGTGACAGGCGGTAGCGCCATTGCCAATTATCCCTCATGGGTGCTGTGGTTGAATCATGCACAGTGGTTCGGTATTCCGCTACCGATGTGGTTGTTTACCGCAGTGGCGCTGGGGCTGTGGATATTGCTCGAGAAAACGCCGCTCGGTAAATCCATTTATCTGATTGGTTCTAACGAACGAGCAACACTTTACTCCGGTATTAACACGCGTCGGGTGCTGATATGGGTGTATGTCATTTCCGCCTTGCTTTGTGCGGTAGCGGCATTTTTGATGATGTCGAAACTCAACTCGGCTAAGGCCTCTTATGGCGAATCGTACTTGCTGGTGTCAATCCTCGCGGCAGTACTCGGCGGGGTTAATCCGGACGGCGGCAGCGGGAGGATAATTGGTATGGTGCTGGCGCTGTTTCTTCTGCAAATTATTGAAAGCGGCTTCAATATTCTCGGGATAAGCCCCTACCTGACGATGGCCTTATGGGGAACGTTGCTGCTCTGTTTCATTCAGGCTCGCGGCATGTTGGGGCTGGATCGGGTGGTTTAAATATTGGCTATATTCAATGGACGCGTTTTGCTGCGATGGCATTTCAGTCATCGCCAAATACATATAGCTAATCAGGAGTAAACACAATGAAGATCAAAGCTGTTGGTGCATATTCCGCTAAACAACCGCTGGAACCGATGGATATTACCCGGCGTGAACCGGGACCGCATGATGTCAAAATTGAAATCGCTTACTGTGGCGTGTGCCATTCCGATATCCACCAGGTCCGTTCCGAGTGGGCGGGGACGGTTTATCCCTGCGTGCCGGGCCATGAAATTGTAGGGCGCGTGGTAGCCGTTGGTGATCAGGTAGAAAAATATGCGCCGGGCGATCTGGTCGGTGTCGGCTGCATTGTCGACAGTTGTAAACATTGCGAAGAGTGTGAAGACGGGCTGGAAAACTACTGTGATCACATGACCGGCACCTATAACTCGCCGACGCCGGACGAACCGGGCCATACGCTGGGCGGCTACTCACAACAGATTGTCGTTCACGAGCGATATGTTCTGCGTATTCGTCACCCGCAAGCGCAACTGGCGGCGGTGGCGCCTTTATTGTGTGCAGGGATCACCACGTACTCGCCGCTGCGTCACTGGCAGGCCGGGCCGGGTAAAAAAGTGGGCGTGGTTGGCATTGGCGGTCTGGGGCATATGGGGATAAAGCTGGCCCACGCGATGGGGGCGCATGTGGTGGCATTTACCACGTCTGAGTCAAAACGCGAAGCGGCAAAAGCCCTTGGGGCCGATGAAGTTGTTAACTCGCGCAATGCCGATGAGATGGCGGCTCATGTGAAGAGTTTCGATTTCATTTTGAATACCGTAGCTGCGCCACATAATCTCGATGATTTTACCACCTTGCTGAAGCGCGATGGCACCATGACCCTGGTTGGTGCGCCTGCGACACCGCATAAATCGCCGGAAGTTTTCAACCTGATCATGAAACGCCGTGCGATAGCCGGTTCTATGATTGGCGGCATTCCAGAAACACAGGAGATGCTCGATTTTTGCGCCGAACATGGCATCGTGGCTGATATAGAGATGATTCGGGCCGATCAAATTAATGAAGCCTATGAGCGAATGCTACGTGGTGATGTGAAATATCGTTTTGTTATCGATAATCGCACACTAACAGACTGAAAAAAATAATAAATGCTCTATGATTTAACATATTAATTTCGCCCTCCACTTAACTTTTTAGTTAAGAAGGGCGAAATACTATCAAAGTAGCAGTAAAATCTATAACGTAAATTCAAATTGTTAAATTAATTCCCTCCAGTACACAATGCTGCATATATTAGTTATGAGCGATTTCTGATAGTGCCTGGTTTAATCAGGGCTTTATTATCTGCGACGTTTATTTTTATTTAAGAGAGATCGCAATGATACCATTAAAAGCGCCGCACAATAATTTGTTGCTATATACGAAACAAAGCGTACACAATACGTTTAAAAACAATCAGTTACCTGAAGATATCAGAAGTACACTGGTTTCTTGTGTCGATATATTCAAGGTTTTGATTAAACAATACTATGATTATCCTTATGATTGTCGTGATGATTTAGTCGATGATGATAAACTCATTTATCTCATGGCTGCCGTACGAGATTGCGAGTGGGCAGCCGACAATGCGCTTACCATAAATGTGCAGTTTAATGATTTCCCTGGAGTTTATGACTGGGTGGATTACCCTGATTACCCGATTAAGTTTGTTTTTCGGATACTTGAAAATCAAAAAGGGACCGTTTGGGTATATGATCAGGATGACGTGTTTCTTGATATTAAAGAGAATATCCATGCCGGACGCTTCACCGGACTTAAGAAATTAGTGCAGTTTATCGATTCAGTACGAACAGATTGCAAATGCATTCTTCTTGAGCACCATATGCCTTTGTTGAGACTTTTCCGCGAAGGGAACGAATGTGAGCATGTAGAAAAATGGCTTCGCGAAATGTCGCGCATTCCGGATGCAGACGCACCTATTAAGCAGGCGCTTGCGTATGAATTATTATTGCACTTAAAAAATATTTACCCTGTTTTTCCTGAATCGCTAGTGATGTTATTGCTCTCCGTTCTGAACGTGAAAACATACAGAGATGATGCACGATTAAATCAATGGGTATCTAATAGAGTGCAGGAATTAGGTGACAAATATTATCCTGTAAATAAGCACGTTAAAATACGCTACACTCTTTAGTTTAGAAACTTTTCCATCTCCAATTTGTTATTCCATCAGAGAGTGAATCGCAAAGCGGGTAATCATTTCATCTGCTTATCTCTACGTCAAATGGCATTTACCCTCCTTTTTCGCCGATATTTTGTTGTGATCGGCGTCATGTTGCTTAAAAAGTGAACTTGTGCGAGTGTTTTATGAATGTGTTGGTTGACATTCATATGAAAAAAATCATAATTCCATCATGTTTGTGTGGGGTCTTTTCTGTATCTTACGCATCGCACTCAAGCCTGACAGAAAATATGCTGTAAGGCTCATATCAAAAACCGCCATTAGCTCATCAGGAAGAGCAGACGACAACCAGGATTGTTGTATGGTACGGGGTTCGAGGCCTCGATGGCGGTCCAATTTTTCAAAACTCTTCTGAATCAGATCCTCTTATTATCATCCTTGCAGAGTGGATGGAGCATTGCCAGCTACTCACTGAAGCAGACAAATGAAAAAAGCCCACACAGGGGAGAGTGGGCTGAAATGGGAAGCTAAAGACTCAAGTAAACTTATCGGAAATAAGGACCACGCATTACGGGGGGTATCATCGCCGATGAGCGGGATTCGGCAAATCAGGTTGATTACGTAGAGAGTAAATTATCTGCTCACCGCTGCGTTACTCCTTCGTAAATCAGGCGTAGCGCGAATACACCAATAATTGCACCAATAACCCGACTGGCAACGCGTTGCATACGCCCATAAGCACGACGCACAGCGGGCAAAGAAAACGCCTGACTAAGAAAGACTCGCCAGATAATTGATGCGAACACAATTCCCGCCCAGGCCATTAAACGTGCCCAAGTTGGTGTTTCAGCATTTAACGTTACTGAGAAAATACTGATAAAAAATAAAACGGTCTGTGGATTAGAGAGATCGGTAATTAATCCACGGCGAAAAAAGACATACCAGGGGGCGCTAATCGGTTGTTGTAGTGTGCTTATTTGCGGTGTTGACTGGCGGCGCATGCTGCACCACGCAAACCATAAGAGATAAGCGCCGCCGACGATTCTAATAAGCGAAAAAATCTCCTCACACTGCGTAATGAGTGTCGCAAGACCATACAAACCCAACCCGGAATAAAACGCATCGCCCAGTGCCACGCCCAACCCGGTCAGCACTCCTGCGCGTCGACCGGAAGCCAGGCTGGTTTGCACCACCACAAAAAGATTGGCTCCCGGATTAAAAAAAGTCATCACGAACAGTCCTACGGTCAGGTAAACGGCGTGCAAGGGATCCATGTGATTTCATCCATAAATAAGTGAAGTAACTTCATCATATTTCTACAAAAAGTAATCGGATGCGAGAGAGATCACAAAGTGTCTTATTTCCGGTTACTGGCGTTTATGCCCTGACTGAACTAATTATTAATCAGCCCAATAATATGGGTGGGTGATAGTTTGATAACAACTCTGGAGCCGTAATATGAAAATAATCTCTAAAATGTTAATCGGTGCGTTAGCGTTTGCCGTTACCAACGTTTATGCCGCAGAATTAATGACCAAAGCAGAATTTGAAAAAGTTGCATCGCAATATGAAAAAATAGGTGATATTTCAACCAGTAATGAAATGTCGACTGCAGATGCGAAAGAAGATCTGATCAAAAAAGCGGATGAAAAAGGGGCAGATGTGTTGGTGCTGACCTCTGGTCAAACTGACAATAAGATCCACGGCACGGCAAATATTTATAAGAAGAAATAATTCTGCACCCCATGTAAACATGCCCGATGCGTAAGTTTATCGGTGATCATCTATTGAAATTTATGCCGGATAAGGCGTTCGCGCTGGATTCGGCATTTCAATTTTTCAGCCGCCGCCAGAATGTCGTTCGGCTGATACCTAAATATTTCGCCGCGGCTGTTTTATCGCCATTAAATTTCTCCAGTGCCTGTTGTGGCGTCAGTAAGCATGGACCGGGAGTTTCCGCCGACTCGCGCGCCAGTTCCGGCAGTAGCAACTGCAAAAATTGCGGCGTTAAATCCGGCGTCGGTTCCACACTTAAAAATAGCGCCAGTCGTTCCATCATATTGCGCAGTTCACGAATATTTCCCGGCCAGTTGTAGCGCAACAGCACAGTTTCACTTGCCTGTAATCCCTGACGTAACACGGAAGAAAACGGCGCAGTAAGTGCCGCCAGTGACACTTTCAAAAAGCTTTCCGCCAGCGGCAGAATATCCATCACCCGCTCGCGTAGCGGCGGCAATTGCAGACGCAAAATACTCAGTCGATAAAACAGATCACGGCGAAAACGCCCTTGCTGCATATCCTCTTCGAGATTGCAGTGAGTGGCGCTAATAACCCGCACATCCACCGGAACAGGCTGATGCCCGCCGACGCGGGTGACCTCTTTTTCTTCCAGCACCCGTAACAGGCGAGTCTGCAAAGGTAGCGGCATTTCGCCAATCTCATCCAGAAACAGCGAGCCACCGTGGGCGATTTCAAACAGCCCGGCGCGTCCTCCGCGTCGCGAGCCGGTAAACGCTCCTTCCTCATAGCCAAACAGCTCCGCTTCCAGCAGAGATTCAGCAATCGCCCCGCAGTTGACGGCAACAAAAGGATGCGACTTTTTGCCCTGTCGCGCATCGTGGCGGGCAAAATATTCCCGATGAATCGCCTGGGCCGCCAGTTCTTTGCCCGTCCCCGTTTCCCCTTCAATCAACACCGCCGCACTGGAGCGGGCATACAGCAAAATAGTCTGCCGTACCTGTTCCATCTGTGGTGATTGACCGAGCATATCGCCCAGCACGTAACGAGTACGCAGGGCGTTGCGGGTGGCATCGTGAGTATTATGGCGTAACGACATGCGCGTCATATCCAGCGCATCGCTAAATGCCTGGCGCACGGTGGCGGCAGAATAGATAAAAATTCCGGTCATTCCGGCTTCTTCCGCCAGATCGGTAATCAGCCCCGCGCCGACCACCGCTTCGGTGCCGTTGGCTTTTAGCTCGTTAATCTGCCCGCGTGCGTCTTCTTCGGTAATGTAGCTACGTTGGTCGAGGCGCAAATTAAAGGTTTTTTGAAACGCTACCAGTGCCGGAATGGTTTCCTGATAGGTGACAACGCCGATAGAAGAGGTGAGTTTTCCGGCTTTTGCTAGTGCCTGTAACACATCATAGCCACTCGGTTTTATCAGAATCACCGGTACCGACAGGCGGCTTTTCAGGTACGCGCCGTTAGAGCCAGCGGCAATGATGGCGTCGCAGCGTTCGCTGGCCAGTTTTTTGCGGATGTAGGCCACCGCTTTTTCAAAGCCAAGCTGGATAGGGGTAATGTTTGCCAGGTGATCAAACTCGAGACTGATATCGCGAAATAGCTCGAACAGCCGCGTTACAGATACCGTCCAGATAACCGGTTTGTCGTCATTCAGCCGTGGTGGATGTGCCATAGCGCACCGCAAAGTTAAGAAACCGAATATTGGGTTTAGTCTTGTTTCATAATTGTTGCAATGAAACGCAGAGAAACATTGCCTGAAACGTTAACTGAAACGCATATTTGCGGATTACTTCATGATTTTATCTCTAACAAATTGAAATTAAACATTTAATTTTATTCAGGCAATTGTGGCATACCCCTTGCTTTGTCTTTATCAACGCAAATAACAAGTTGATAACAAAGGATGGGCTATGTCTCTACACTCTCCAGGTAAAGCATTTCGCGCTGCACTGTCTAAAGAAAATCCATTGCAGATTGTCGGCACCATCAACGCTAATCATGCGCTGTTGGCGCAGCGTGCCGGATATCAGGCGATTTATCTTTCCGGTGGTGGCGTGGCGGCAGGTTCGCTGGGGCTGCCCGATCTCGGTATTTCTACTCTTGATGACGTGCTGACAGATATTCGCCGTATCACCGACGTTTGTTCGCTGCCGCTGCTGGTGGATGCGGATATCGGTTTTGGCTCTTCGGCCTTTAACGTTGCCCGCACCGTGAAAGCGATGATTAAAGCCGGTGCGGCGGGCTTACATATTGAAGATCAGGTTGGAGCAAAACGCTGCGGTCATCGCCCGAACAAAGCGATCGTCTCGAAAGAAGAGATGGTGGATCGGATCCGAGCGGCGGTGGATGCGAAAACCGATCCTGATTTTGTGATCATGGCGCGCACCGATGCGCTGGCGGTTGAAGGGCTGGATGCGGCGATCGAGCGTGCGCAGGCCTATGTTGAAGCGGGTGCCGAGATGTTGTTCCCGGAAGCAATTACCGAACTCGCTATGTACCGCCAGTTTGCCGATGCGGTGCAGGTGCCGATCCTTGCCAACATTACCGAGTTTGGCGCAACACCGCTGTTTACCACCGACGAATTACGCAGCGCCCATGTCGCAATGGCGCTGTATCCCCTTTCTGCTTTCCGCGCCATGAACCGCGCCGCTGAACATGTCTACAACGTCCTGCGCCAGGAAGGCACGCAGAAAAGCGTCATCGACACCATGCAGACCCGCAACGAGCTGTATGAAAGCATTAACTACTACCAGTACGAAGAAAAGCTCGACGACCTGTTTGCCCGTAGCCAGACGAAATAAAACAAACGCCCGTTGGTTGTATTCGACAACCGATGCCTGATGCGCCGCTGACGCGACTTATCAGGCCTACGGGATGAACTGAACTGTAGGTCGGATAAAACGCATGACGTCGCATCCGACAACCGATGCCTGATGCGTCGCTGACGCGGCTTATCAGGCCTACGGGATGAACTGAACTGTAGGTCGGATAAGACGCATAGCGTCGCATCCGACAACATTCTCGACCCTACAAATGATAACAATGACGAGGACAACATGAGCGACACAACGATCCTGCAAAACAGTACCCATGTCATTAAACCGAAAAAATCTGTGGCACTTTCTGGCGTTCCTGCGGGCAATACGGCGCTCTGCACCGTGGGTAAAAGTGGCAATGACCTGCATTACCGTGGCTACGATATTCTTGATCTGGCGGAACATTGCGAATTTGAAGAAGTGGCGCATCTGCTGATCCACGGCAAACTGCCGACCCGTGACGAACTCGCCGCCTACAAAACAAAACTGAAAGCCCTGCGCGGTTTACCGGCTAACGTGCGTACCGTGCTGGAAGCCTTACCGGCGGCGTCACACCCGATGGATGTTATGCGCACCGGCGTTTCCGCGCTCGGCTGCACGCTGCCAGAAAAAGAGGGGCATACCGTCTCTGGCGCGCGGGATATTGCCGACAAATTATTAGCGTCGCTGAGCTCGATTCTTCTCTACTGGTATCACTACAGCCACAACGGCGAACGCATCCAGCCGGAAACCGATGACGATTCCATCGGCGGTCACTTCCTGCATTTGCTGCACGGCGAAAAGCCGTCGCAAAGCTGGGAAAAGGCGATGCATATTTCGCTGGTGCTGTACGCCGAACACGAGTTTAACGCCTCCACCTTTACCAGCCGGGTGATTGCGGGCACCGGCTCTGACATGTATTCAGCGATTATCGGCGCGATTGGCGCACTGCGCGGGCCGAAACACGGCGGGGCGAATGAAGTGTCGCTGGAGATCCAGCAACGCTACGAAACGCCGGACGAAGCCGAAGCCGATATCCGCAAGCGGGTTGAAAACAAAGAAGTGGTCATTGGTTTTGGGCATCCGGTTTATACCATCGCCGACCCGCGTCATCAGGTGATCAAACGTGTGGCGAAGCAGCTCTCGCAGGAAGGCGGCTCGCTGAAGATGTACAACATCGCCGATCGTCTGGAAACGGTGATGTGGGAGAGCAAAAAGATGTTCCCCAATCTCGACTGGTTCTCCGCTGTTTCCTACAACATGATGGGCGTTCCCACCGAGATGTTCACGCCACTGTTTGTCATCGCCCGCGTCACCGGCTGGGCGGCGCACATTATCGAACAACGTCAGGACAACAAAATTATCCGTCCTTCCGCCAATTACGTTGGACCGGAAGACCGCCAGTTTGTCGCGCTGGATAAGCGCCAGTAAACCTCTACGAATAACAAGAAGGAAACGTACCCAATGTCAGCTCAAATCAACAACATCCGCCCGGAATTCGACCGCGAAATTATTGATATTGTCGATTACGTCATGAACTACGAAATCAGCTCCAGAGTGGCCTATGACACCGCCCATTACTGCCTGCTCGACACCCTCGGCTGCGGTCTGGAAGCTCTCGAATACCCGGCCTGTAAAAAACTGTTGGGGCCAATTGTCCCCGGCACCGTTGTACCTAACGGTGTGCGCGTCCCCGGAACCCAGTTCCAGCTCGATCCCGTCCAGGCGGCATTTAACATCGGCGCGATGATTCGCTGGCTCGATTTTAACGATACCTGGCTGGCGGCGGAGTGGGGCCATCCTTCCGACAACCTCGGCGGTATTCTGGCAACGGCAGACTGGCTTTCACGCAACGCGGTCGCCAGCGGCAAAGCGCCGTTGACCATGAAACAGGTGCTGACCGGAATGATTAAAGCCCATGAAATTCAGGGCTGCATCGCGCTGGAAAACTCCTTTAATCGCGTCGGCCTTGACCACGTTCTGTTAGTGAAAGTGGCTTCCACCGCCGTGGTCGCCGAAATGCTTGGCCTGACCCGCGAGGAAATTCTCAACGCCATTTCGCTGGCATGGGTAGACGGACAGTCGCTGCGCACCTATCGCCATGCGCCGAACACCGGCACGCGTAAATCCTGGGCGGCGGGCGATGCCACTTCCCGCGCGGTACGTCTGGCACTGATGGCGAAAACGGGCGAAATGGGTTACCCGTCAGCCCTGACCGCGCCGGTATGGGGCTTCTACGACGTCTCCTTTAAAGGTGAATCGTTCCGCTTCCAGCGTCCGTACGGTTCTTACGTCATGGAGAATGTGCTGTTCAAAATCTCCTTCCCGGCGGAGTTCCACTCCCAGACGGCAGTTGAAGCGGCGATGACGCTCTATGAACAGATGCAGGCAGCAGGCAAAACGGCGGCGGATATCGAAAAAGTGACCATTCGCACCCACGAAGCCTGTATTCGCATCATCGACAAAAAAGGGCCGCTCAATAACCCGGCTGACCGCGACCACTGCATTCAGTACATGGTGGCGATCCCGCTGTTATTCGGGCGCTTAACGGCGGCAGATTACGAAGACAACGTTGCGCAAGATAAACGCATCGACGCCCTGCGCGAGAAGATCAATTGCTTTGAAGATCCGGCATTTACCGCTGACTACCACGACCCGGAAAAACGCGCCATCGCCAATGCCATAACCCTTGAGTTCACCGACGGCACGCGATTTGAAGAAGTGGTGGTGGAGTACCCAATTGGTCATGCTCGCCGCCGTCAGGATGGCATTCCGAAGCTGGTGGATAAATTCAAAATCAATCTCGCGCGCCAGTTTCCGACTCGCCAACAGCAGCGCATTCTGGAGGTTTCTCTCGACAGAACTCGCCTGGAACAGATGCCGGTCAATGAGTATCTCGATCTGTACGTCATTTAAGTAAACGGCGGTAAGGCGTAAGTTCAACAGGAGAGCATTATGTCTTTTAGCGAATTTTATCAGCGTTCGATTAACGAACCGGAGCAATTCTGGGCCGAGCAGGCCCGGCGTATTGACTGGCAGACGTCCTTTACGCAAACGCTCGATCACAGCAATCCGCCGTTTGCCCGTTGGTTTTGTGAAGGCCGAACCAATTTGTGCCACAACGCCATCGACCGCTGGCTGGAGAAACAGCCAGAGGCGCTGGCATTAATTGCCGTCTCTTCGGAAACAGAAGAAGAGCGCACCTTTACCTTTCGCCAGTTGCATGACGAAGTGAACGCGGTGGCGTCAATGCTGCGCTCACTGGGCGTACGGCGTGGCGATCGGGTGCTGGTGTATATGCCGATGATTGCCGAAGCGCATATTACCCTGCTGGCCTGCGCGCGCATTGGCGCTATTCACTCGGTAGTGTTTGGTGGATTTGCCTCGCACAGCGTGGCTGCGCGGATTGATGACGCTAAACCGGTGCTGGTTGTCTCGGCAGATGCCGGAGCGCGCGGTGGCAAAATCATTCCCTATAAAAAATTGCTCGACGATGCGATAAGTCAGGCGCAGCATCAGCCGCGCCACGTTTTGCTGGTGGATCGCGGGCTGGCGAAAATGGCGCGCGTTACCGGACGGGATGTCGATTTCGCGTCATTGCGCCATCAGCACATCGGCGCGCGGGTGCCGGTGGCATGGCTGGAATCCAACGAAACCTCCTGCATTCTCTACACCTCCGGCACTACCGGCAAACCTAAAGGTGTGCAGCGTGACGTCGGCGGTTATGCGGTGGCGCTGGCGACCTCAATGGACACCATTTTTGGCGGTAAAGCGGGCGGTGTGTTCTTCTGTGCGTCGGATATCGGCTGGGTAGTGGGGCATTCGTATATCGTCTACGCGCCGCTGCTGGCGGGGATGGCGACCATTGTTTACGAAGGATTGCCGACCTGGCCGGACTGCGGCGTGTGGTGGAAAATCGTCGAGAAATATCAGGTTAGCCGGATGTTCTCAGCGCCGACCGCCATCCGCGTGCTGAAAAAATTCCCTACCGCTGAAATTCGCAAACACGATCTCTCGTCGCTGGAAGTGCTCTATCTGGCGGGAGAACCGCTGGATGAGCCGACTGCCAGTTGGGTGAGCAATACGCTGGATGTGCCGGTCATCGACAACTACTGGCAGACCGAATCCGGCTGGCCGATTATGGCGATTGCTCGTGGTCTGGACGACAGGCCGACACGTCTGGGAAGCCCCGGCGTGCCGATGTATGGATACAACGTGCAGTTGCTCAATGAAGTCACCGGCGAACCGTGCGGTGTCAACGAGAAAGGGATGGTAGTGGTGGAAGGGCCGCTGCCGCCGGGGTGTATTCAAACCATCTGGGGCGATGACGACCGCTTTGTGAAGACGTATTGGTCGTTATTTTCCCGTCCGGTGTACGCCACCTTTGACTGGGGCATCCGCGATGCTGACGGTTATCACTTTATTCTCGGGCGCACTGACGATGTGATTAATGTTGCCGGGCATCGGCTTGGCACACGCGAGATTGAAGAGAGTATCTCCAGTCATCCGGGCGTTGCCGAAGTGGCGGTGGTTGGGGTGAAAGATGCGCTGAAAGGGCAGGTGGCGGTGGCGTTTGTCATTCCGAAAGAGAGCGATAGCCTGGAAGACCGCGACGTGGCGCACTCGCAAGAGAAGGCGATTATGGCGCTGGTGGACAGCCAGATTGGCAACTTTGGTCGCCCGGCGCACGTCTGGTTTGTCTCGCAATTACCGAAAACGCGATCCGGAAAAATGCTGCGCCGCACGATCCAGGCGATTTGCGAAGGACGCGATCCTGGAGATCTGACGACCATTGATGATCCTGCGTCGTTGGATCAGATCCGCCAGGCGATGGAAGAGTAAGGTGTTGTCGGATGTGTCGTGTGGCGCATCCGACACCGTGCACCAATGCCTGATGCGACGCTGACGCGTCTTATCATGCCTACAGGCCTGAACCGCAGGTCGGATAAGGCGCACGCGGCGCATCCGACAGCTATGCGTAGATGCCTGATGCAACGCAGGCGCGTCTTATCATGCCTACAGGCCTGAACCGTAGGTCGGATAAGGCGCACGCGCCGCATCCGACACCGTGCGCAGATGCCTGATGCGACGCTGACGCGTCTTATCATGCCTACAGGCCTGAACCGTAGGTCGGATAAGGCGCACGCGCCGCATCCGACACCATGCACCAATGCCTGATGCGACGCAGGCGTGTCTTATCATGCGTACCCATTTTTTCTCAAATAAGTTTTTATCCACTTTTCCGCATTCATCCATATAAAAAATATACCCCCCACGAAAACGATTGCTTTTTATCTTCAGATGAATAGAATGCGGCGGATTTTTTGGGTTTCAAACAGCAAAAAGGGGGAATTTCGTGTCGCAAGATAACAACTTTAGCCAGGGGCCAGTCCCGCAGTCGGCGCGGAAAGGGGTATTGGCATTGACGTTCGTCATGCTGGGATTAACCTTCTTTTCCGCCAGTATGTGGACCGGCGGCACTCTCGGAACCGGTCTTAGCTATCATGATTTCTTCCTCGCAGTCCTCATCGGTAATCTTCTCCTCGGTATTTACACTTCATTTCTTGGTTACATTGGCGCAAAAACCGGCCTGACCACCCATCTTCTTGCTCGCTTCTCGTTTGGTGTTAAAGGCTCATGGCTGCCTTCACTGCTGCTGGGCGGCACTCAGGTCGGCTGGTTTGGTGTTGGCGTGGCGATGTTTGCTATTCCGGTGGGCAAGGCAACCGGGCTGGATATTAATTTGCTGATTGCCGTTTCCGGTTTACTGATGACCGTCACCGTCTTCTTTGGCATTTCGGCGCTGACGGTACTTTCGGTGATTGCGGTTCCGGCGATTGCCTGCCTTGGCGGTTATTCCGTATGGCTGGCCGTTAACGGCATGGGCGGCCTGGAGGCATTAAAAGCGGTCGTTCCCGCACAACCGCTAGATTTCAATGTCGCGCTGGCGCTGGTTGTGGGGTCATTTATCAGTGCGGGTACGCTCACCGCTGACTTTGTCCGCTTTGGTCGCAATGCCAAACTGGCGGTGCTGGTGGCGATGGTGGCCTTTTTCCTCGGCAACTCGTTGATGTTTATTTTCGGTGCGGCAGGCGCTGCGGCACTGGGGATGGCGGATATCTCTGATGTGATGATTGCTCAGGGCTTGCTGCTGCCCGCGATTGTGGTGCTGGGGTTGAATATCTGGACCACCAACGATAACGCGCTCTATGCGTCGGGTTTAGGTTTCGCCAATATTACCGGTATGTCGAGCAAAACTCTTTCAGTAATCAACGGTATTATCGGCACGGTCTGCGCACTATGGCTGTATAACAATTTTGTCGGCTGGCTAACCTTCCTTTCGGCTGCTATTCCTCCGGTGGGTGGCGTGATCATCGCCGACTATCTGATGAACCGTCGCCGCTATGAGCACTTTGCGACCACGCGTATGATGAGTGTCAATTGGGTGGCGATTCTGGCGGTCGCGCTGGGGATTGCCGCAGGCCACTGGTTACCGGGCATTGTTCCGGTCAACGCGGTATTAGGTGGTGCGCTGAGCTATCTGATCCTTAACCCGATTTTGAATCGCAAAACGACAGCTGCAATGACGCATGTGGAGGCTAACAGTGTCGAATAACGCTTTACAAACAATTATTAACGCCCGGTTACCCGGCAAAGAGGGGCTATGGCAGATTCATCTGCAGGACGGAAAAATCAGCGCCATTGATGCGCAATCCGGCGTGATGCCCGTAACAGAAAACAGCCTGGATGCCGAGCAAGGTTTAGTTTTACCGCCGTTTGTGGAGCCGCATATTCACCTGGATACCACGCAAACCGCCGGGCAACCGAACTGGAATCAGTCCGGCACGCTGTTTGAAGGCATTGAACGCTGGGCCGAGCGCAAAGCATTATTAACCCATGGCGATGTGAAACAACGCGCCTGGCAAACGCTGAAATGGCAGATTGCCAACGGTATTCAGCATGTGCGTACCCATGTCGATGTTTCGGATGCAACCCTGACTGCGCTAAAAGCGATGCTGGAAGTGAAGCAGGAAGTCGCGCCGTGGATTGATCTGCAAATCGTCGCCTTCCCGCAGGAAGGGATTTTGTCGTATCCCAACGGTGAAGCGTTACTGGAAGAGGCGTTACGCTTAGGGGCTGACGTAGTGGGGGCGATTCCGCATTTTGAATTTACCCGTGAATATGGCGTGGAGTCGCTGCATAAAACCTTCGCCCTGGCGCAAAAATACGACCGTCTCATCGATGTTCACTGTGATGAGATCGATGACGAACAGTCGCGCTTTGTCGAAACCGTTGCCGCCCTGGCTCACCGTGAAGGCATGGGCGCGCGAGTCACCGCCAGCCACACCACGGCAATGCACTCCTATAACGGGGCGTATACCTCGCGCCTGTTCCGTTTGCTGAAAATGTCCGGTATTAACTTTGTCGCCAACCCGCTGGTCAATATTCATCTACAAGGGCGTTTCGATACGTATCCAAAACGTCGCGGTATTACGCGCGTTAAAGAGATGCTGGAGTCCGGCATTAACGTCTGCTTTGGTCACGATGATGTCTTCGATCCGTGGTATCCACTGGGAACGGCGAATATGCTGCAAGTGCTGCATATGGGGCTGCATGTTTGTCAGTTGATGGGCTACGGGCAGATTAACGACGGCCTGAATTTAATCACCCACCATAGCGCCAGGACGTTGAATTTGCAGGATTACGGCATAGTCGCCGGAAACAGCGCTAACCTGATTATCCTGCCGGCTGAAAATGGGTTTGATGCGCTGCGCCGTCAGGTTCCGGTACGCTATTCGGTACGTGGTGGTAAGGTGATTGCCACCACGCAACCGGCACAAACCACCGTGTATCTGGAGCAGCCGGAAGCCATCGATTACAAACGGTAATCGGCTGGGTTGCAGCGAGCGTAGTTTATGTCGGATGCGGCGTGAACGCCTTGCACTGAACTCGTAGGCCTGATAAGCGTCGCGCATCAGGCAATTCCAGCCGCTGACCTGTGTCAGCGGCTACCGTGATTCATTCCCGCCAACAACCGCACATTCATCCAACGCCATTTGCAAAAATGCCTTTGCGGCGGCTGTCTGCCAGCTATTTTTCCGCCGCAACAAAACCGCCGTTCTCTCCAGTAACGGTGGGGCAAGGGATATAGCTTTAAGCCCGTCATGTTGTGTGGCAATCGCTGCTGGCAACAATGTGGAAAGGGAAGTGCGGCGAATCAGCGCCAGAACTGCGCTAATTGAGTTCGCCTCTATCACCACCTGTGGATGTAGCCCCGCTTTCTCGCAGTAGTGGTCAATTTGCTCTCTGGTGGCAAATTCCGCGCTGAGCAGTACCAGTTTTTCATCATGCAAGCAACTCAACGCCACCTGTTCATGGACTGCCAGTGGATGATGTTGCGCCACGACTAACGCTAAACTTTCTGTCAGTAAAGGTATTGCCTCCAGTTCCGGCGAATGCACCGGCGCGAAGGCAATCCCAACATCCAGCTCGTCGCGGCAAAGCAGATCTTCGATTTTCTCCTGTGACATTTCCTGTAGCTGGAGCGTGATGCCGGGATAACGCGCATAGAAATCCGCCATTAAAGGGCCGATAAAGTAGCTCGTGAAGGTGGGGGTGACGGCGATGCGCAGCGATCCTCGCGTCAAATCGGCAACATCATGAATCGCCCGTTTACCCGCCCCCAGTTCCTGTAACGCACGGCTGGCGTACTGTCGCCAGACTTCTCCCGCATCGGTGAGACGAATCGTTCGCCCGCTACGGTCAAACAGCGGTACGCCCAAACTCTCTTCTAACTGGCGAATCTGCTGGGAAAGCGCAGGTTGGGAGATATGCAACGCACTGGCGGCACGGGTGAAGCTGCCATGTTCAGCCACGGCAAGAAAGTAATTGATATGTCGAGAGAGCATTCGCCAACCTATAAGTAAATCCAATAGAACTCATCATAAATGAGTCTTTTACCTTATGGCAATCGGCGAGTAGTCTGCCTCTCATTCCAGAGACAGACAGAGGTTAACGGTGAAAGAGATTATTGATGGATTCCTTAAATTCCAGCGCGAGGCATTTCCTGAGCGGGAAGCCTTGTTTAAACAGCTGGCGACACAGCAAAGCCCGCGCACACTTTTTATCTCCTGCTCCGACAGCCGTCTGGTCCCTGAGCTGGTGACGCAACGCGAACCTGGCGATCTGTTCGTGATTCGCAACGCGGGCAATATCGTCCCTTCTTACGGACCGGAACCTGGTGGCGTTTCTGCTTCGGTGGAGTATGCCGTCGCTGCGCTTCGGGTATCTGACATTGTGATTTGCGGTCATTCCAACTGTGGCGCGATGACTGCCATTGCCAGCTGTCAGTGCATGGACCATATGCCTGCTGTTTCCCACTGGCTGCGTTATGCCGATTCAGCCCGCGTCGTTAATGAGGCGCGCCCGCATTCCGATTTAGCGTCAAAAGCTGCGGCGATGGTACGTGAAAACGTCATTGCTCAGTTGGCTAATTTGCAAACTCATCCATCGGTGCGCCTGGCGCTCGAAGAGGGGCGGATCGCCCTGCACGGCTGGGTCTACGACATTGAAAGCGGCAGCATCGCAGCGTTTGACGGCGCAACCCGACAGTTTGTGCCACTGGCCGCTAATCCTCGCGTTTGTGCCATACCGCTACGCCAACCGACCGCAGCGTAACCTTATTTTTAAACCATCAGGAGATCCACCATGATTCAGTCGCAAATTAACCGCAATATTCGTCTTGATCTTGCCGATGCTATTTTGCTCAGCAAAGCTAAAAAAGATCTCACATTTGCCGAGATTGCCGACGGCACCGGGCTGGCAGAAGCCTTTGTGACCGCGGCTTTGCTGGGTCAGCAGGCGCTTCCTGCCGACGCCGCCCGCCTGGTCGGGGCGAAGCTGGATCTCGACGAAGACGCCATTCTACTGTTGCAGATGATTCCACTGCGTGGCTGCATTGATGACCGTGTTCCAACCGACCCAACGATGTACCGTTTCTATGAAATGTTGCAGGTGTACGGCACAACCCTGAAAGCGTTGGTTCATGAGAAGTTTGGCGATGGCATTATCAGCGCGATTAACTTCAAACTCGACGTTAAGAAAGTGGCGGATCCGGAAGGTGGCGAACGCGCGGTCATCACCTTAGATGGCAAATATCTGCCGACCAAACCGTTCTGACAACCATGCGCGACCATCAAAAGACGTTCACGATGCTGCTGGTTCTGGTGCTGATTGGTCTTAATATGCGACCACTGCTCACCTCCGTCGGACCACTGCTACCGCAATTGCGTCAGGCGAGTGGAATGAGCTTTAGCGTGGCAGCCCTGTTGACCGCTCTGCCGGTGGTCACCATGGGCGGGCTGGCGCTGGCCGGAAGCTGGCTTCATCAGCATGTCAGCGAACGTCGCAGCGTCGCCATCAGTCTGTTACTGATTGCCGTCGGTGCATTGATGCGTGAGCTTTACCCCCAAAGTGCGCTGCTGCTTAGCAGCGCACTGCTTGGTGGAGTGGGGATCGGCATCATTCAGGCGGTGATGCCTTCGGTGATTAAACGGCGGTTTCAGCAGCGCACGCCACTGGTGATGGGGCTGTGGTCTGCGGCTCTGATGGGCGGCGGTGGACTTGGTGCCGCCCTGACGCCCTGGTTAGTTCAACACAGCGAGATTTGGTTCCAGACTCTCGCCTGGTGGGCGCTGCCTGCCATTATTGCGCTCTTTGCCTGGTGGTGGCAAAGCTCCCGCGAGGTCGTATCTTCCCACAAGACAACAACCACTCCGGTTCGCGTAGTCTTCACTCCCCGCGCCTGGACGCTGGGTGTTTACTTCGGTCTGATTAACGGCGGTTACGCCAGTCTGATTGCCTGGTTACCCGCCTTCTATATTGAGATTGGTGCCAGCGCGCAGTACAGCGGTTCCTTGCTGGCATTGATGACGCTTGGGCAAGCCGCAGGAGCTTTGCTGATGCCAGCTATGGCTCGCCATCAGGATCGGCGCAAACTATTAATGCTGGCACTGGCGTTACAACTGGTGGGTTTCTGCGGCTTTATCTGGCTGCCGCTGCAATTGCCGGTATTGTGGGCAATGGTGTGTGGGTTAGGTCTGGGTGGCGCATTTCCGCTCTGTTTGCTGCTGGCGCTCGATCACTCTGCGCAACCCGCTATTGCTGGCAAACTGGTGGCGTTTATGCAGGGGATCGGTTTTATCATTGCCGGGCTTGCTCCGTGGTTTTCTGGTGTGCTGCGTAGTATCAGTGGCAATTACCTGATGGACTGGGCGTTTCATGCGCTGTGCGTCGTTGGGCTGATGATCATAACCCTGCGTTTTGCACCAGCACGTTTTCCGCAGCTGTGGGTCAAAGAGGCATGATGCGACGCTCGTTCCTGCGCTTTGTTTACGCCGGATGCGGCCTACGTAGATCACTGAACTTATAGGCCTGATAAGCGGAGCGCATCAGGCAATTTTGCTTATTTAAACTGGCGATTCAACTTTAAAATCTCTGAAATAATATTGCTTATCCCGGTCGTTTATTTCGCGAATAACCCGACAAGGAACGCCAGCCGCCACGACGTTTGGTGGAATGTCTTTTGTGACGACACTACCCGCGCCAATAACAGAATTATCCCCGATGGTGACGCCTGGATTAATAACCACATGGCTGCCGATCCAGACGTTATTACCAATCGTTATCGCAAAAGAGTACATCTCTCCGTTTTTTCTTAATTCATGGTGTACAGGGTGTCCCGTAACGGAAATGGTAACGTTGGGGGCAACCAGTACGTTATCACCGATCGTTACCGTGTAATCATCGACAATGGTTAAATTGAAATTTGCATAAAAATTGCGGCCTATATGGATGTTGGAGCCGTAAGAGAAATAGACGGGTGGTTCTACCCAGGCGTTTTCCCCTACCGTGGCAAACATTTCTTTAAGCAGGCTTTCCCTTTTTTCAACTTCTGATGGATGCGAGTGATTAAACTCATACATTAACGTTTTCCCACGAAGTCTTTTTTCCGGTAAGCCTTCGCACATATCGGTAAATAGCTTGCCTGCTTTTATTCTTTCTGTCATTGGCATGTTCATTGCGATCATTCCGTCCTGATATGTTGGTCGGATAAGGCGCTCGCGCCGCATCCGACATTGATTACTTAAGCGACTTCATTCACCTGACGACGCAGCAGGGAAAGCGGGCCGGGGCCGCTAAGCGTGAACACGGAAATTAAGGTGAAGCCCAGCGCCACCAGACCCAGCACCAGATAAGCGCCCTGGAAACCGATGCTTTCATACATATTGCCCGCCAGTACAGACATAAAAATCATCGCCAGTTGCTTAAAGAAGCAGAAACAGACCAGATAAATCGTCGCTGAAAAACGCACTTCAAACTGGCTGGTAATATATTTAAAGCAGCCCACCAGCAGGAACGGTACTTCAAACATATGCAGCGTTTTCAGAATAACCACTTCCAGCGCTGAGGTGGCGAATGATGAGCCAATAATACGTACAGACATAATAGTGCCAGCCAGCAGCAGGGCGTTTTTCCCACCGATGCGATTAATGATCAGTGGCGCAAAGAACATAATCGAGGCGTTAAGTAATTCGCCCATTGTCGTTACGTAGCCAAATACCCGCGTACCCTGTTCACCGGTGGCAAAGAACGAAGTAAAGAAATTAGCAAACTGTTGGTCAAAAACATCGTAGGTGCAGGAAACGCCAATAACATACAGTGACAAAAACCACAGTTTTGGCTGTCTGAACAGTTCCAGCGCCAGCTTAAGGCTAAATGCCGAATGGTTGGCACCTACCGCATTGGCAACCGTGGCGGAAGAGGGCGCATCCGTTTTGGCGAAAAAGAGTAAAACGGCGAGGATGAGTGCACAGCCAGAACCCAGCCAGAAAACAAACTGATTATTAATGGTGAACATGATGCCGACAATCGAGGCACACAGCGCCCAGCCAACACAGCCAAACATCCGCGCGCGACCAAATTCGAAATGACTGCGACGGCTGACTTTCTCGATAAATGCTTCTACTGCTGGCGCACCGGCGTTAAAACAAAAGCCAAGATAAATGCCACCAACAATCGAGCCTACAAGAATGTTGTATTGTAACAGTGGCCCGAAGATAAAAATAAAGAACGGCGCAAACATTACTAACATGCCGGTAATCAACCACAGCAGGTATTTGCGCAGCCCGAGTTTGTCAGAAAGCAGACCAAACAGCGGTTGGAATAATAGCGAGAACAGAGAAATAGCGGCAAAAATAATACCCGTATCACTTTTGCTGATATGGTTGATGTCATGTAGCCAAATGGGGAAAAACGGGAAGTAGGCTCCCATGATAAAAAAATAAAAGAAAAAGAAAAAACCGAACATCCAAAAGTTTGTGTTTTTTAAATAGTACATAATGGATTTCCTTACGCGAAATACGGGCAGACATGGCCTGCCCGGTTATTATTATTTTTGACACCAGACCAGCTGGTAATGGTAGCGACCGGCGCTCAGCTGGAATTCCGCCGACACTGACGGGCTCCAGGAGTCGTCGCCACCAATCCCCATATGGAAACCGTCGATATTTAGCCATGTGCCTTCTTCCGCGCGCAGCAGATGGCGATGGCTGGTTTCCATCAGTTGTTGTTGGCTGTAGCGGCTGATATTGAACTGGAAGTCGCCGCGCCACTGGTGTGGGCCATAATTCAATTCGCGCGTCCCGCAGCGCAGACCGTTTTCGCTCGGGAAGACGTACGGGGTATACATGTCTGACAATGGCAAGTCCCAGCGGTCAAAACAGGCCGCAGTCAGACGGTCGGGATAGTTTTCTTGCGGCCCTAATCCGAGCCAGTTTACCCGCTCTGCGACATGTGCGAGCTCGCAGGTCAGGCCAATCCGCGCCGGATGCGGTGTGTCGCTCGCTACTTCAACATCCACACTGACGACCATCTCACCGTGCCCATCGATACGGTAGGTTTTCCGGCTGATAAATAAGGTTTTCCCCTGATACTGCCAGGCGTGGACAGTGGTAATCAGCACCGCGTCGGCAAGCGTATCTGCCGTGCACTGCAACAACGCGGCTTCGGCCTGGTAATGGCCCGCCGCCTTCCAGCGTTCTACCCAGGCATTCGGGTCAATGCGGGTCGCTTCACTGACGCCAATGTCGTTATCCAGCGGGGCACGGGTGAACTGATCGCGCAGCGGCGTCAGCAGTTGTTTTTCATCGCCAATCCACATCTGTGAAAGAAAGCCTGACTGGCGGTCAAATTGCCAACGCTTATTACCCAGCGCGATGCAAAAATCCGTTTCGCTGGTGGTCAGTTGCGGAATGGTGTGGGGCGCGGAGGGAAGCGTCACACTGAGGTTTTCCGCCAGTCGCCATTGTTGCCAGGCGCTGATGTGTCCGGCTTCTGACCAGGCGGTCGCGTTAGGTTGCACTACGTGTACCGTAAGCCAGAGTTGTCCGGCGCTCTCCGGCCGCGGCAGTTCAGGCAGTTCAATCAACTGTTTACCTTGTGGAGCGACAGTCAGAGGCACTTCACCGCTTGCCAGCGGCTTGCCATCCAGCGCCACCGACCAGTGCAGGAGCTCGTTATCGCTATGACGAAACAGGTATTCGCTGGTCACTTCGATGGTTCGCCCGAATAAACGGAACTGGAAAAACTGCTGTTGGTGTTTTGCTTCTGTCATTGCCGGATGCGGCGTGCGGTCGGCAAAGACCAGACCGTTCATGCAGAACTGGCGATCGTTCGGCGTATCGCCAAAGTCACCACCGTAAGCCGACCACGGGTTGCCGTTTTCATCATATTTAATCAGCGACTGATCCACCCAGTCCCAGACGAATCCACCTTGTAAACGGGGGTACTGACGAAACGCCTGCCAGTATTTCGCGAAGCCGCCAAGACTGTTACCCATTGCGTGGGCGTATTCGCAAAGGATCAGTGGGCGCGTCTCTCCAGGCAGCGAAAGCCATTTTTTAATGGACCATTTCGGCACAGCCGGGAAGGGCTGGTCTTCATCCACGCGCGCGTACATCGGGCAAATAATATCGGTTGCAGAAGTGTCGGCTCCGCCGCCTTCATACTGCACCGGGCGGGAAGGATCGACAGATTTAATCCAGCGATAGAGTGCGTCGTGATTGGCACCGTGGCCCGATTCATTACCCAGCGACCAGATAATTACGCTCGGGTGATTTCGATCGCGCTGCACCATCCGCGTTACGCGTTCACTCATGGCCGGTAGCCAGCGTGGATCATCGGTCAGACGATTCATTGGCACCATGCCGTGGGTTTCAATATTGGCTTCATCCACCACATACAGGCCGTAGCGGTCGCACAGCGTGTACCACAGCGGGTGGTTCGGATAATGCGAACAGCGCACGGCGTTAAAGTTGTTCTGCTTCATCAGCAGGATATCCTGCACCATCGTTTGCTCATCCATGACCTGACCATGCAGAGGATGATGCTCGTGACGGTTAACGCCGCGAATCAGCAACGGCTTGCCGTTCAGCAGCAGGAGACCATTTTCAATCCGCACCTGGCGGAAACCGACATCGCAGGCTTCTGCTTCAATCAGCGTGCCGTCGGCGGTGTGCAGTTCAATAACTGCACGATAGAGATTCGGGAGTTCGGCGCTCCACAGCGCCGGGTTTTCAACGTTCAGGCGTAGCGTGACGCGATCGGCATAACCACCACGTTCATCGATAATTTCGCCGCCGAAAGGCGCGGTACCGCTGGCGACCTGCGTTTCACCCAGCCACAAAGAAACCGTCACCCTCAGCGCATCGCGCAGTTCACCGCACATCTGAACGTTTGCTTCCAGTACCGCGCGGCTGAAATCATCATTAAAGTGAGTGGCAACATGGAAATCGCTGATTTGTGTGGTCGGTTTATGCAGCAACGAGACGTCACGGAAAATGCCGCTCATTCGCCACATATCCTGATCTTCCAGATAGCTACCGTCACTCCAGCGCAGCACCATCACCGCGAGGCGGTTATCTCCGGCGCGTAAAAATGCGCTGAGGTCAAATTCAGACGGCAAACGGCTGTCCTGTCCGTAACCGACCCAGCGCCCGTTGCACCACAAATGAAACGCCGAGTTAATGCCATCAAAAATAATTCGCGTCTGGCCTTCCTGTAACCAGCTTTCATCAACATTAAATGTGAGCGAGTAACAACCTGTCGGATTCTCCGTGGGAACAAACGGTGGATTGACTGCAATGGGATAGGTCACATTGGTGTAGATAGGCGCATCGTAACCGAGCATCTGCCAGTTTGAGGGGACGACGACAGTATCGGCGTCAGGAAGATCGCGCTCCAGCCAACTTTCCGGCACCGCTTCTGGGGACGGGAACCAGGCAAATTGCCACTCACCATTCAGGCTGCGTAACTGCCGGGAAGGGCGATTATTGCGGGCCTCTTCACTATTTCGCCAGCTGGCGAAAGGAGGATGCGCCGCAAGGCGGTTGAGTTGGGTAACGCCAGGGTTTTCCCAGTCACGACGTTGTAATACGACGGCCAGTGAATCCGTAATCATGGTCATAGCTGTATCCTGTGTGAAATTGTTATCCGCTCACAATTTCATACAACATACGAGTCGGACACATCAGGTGTAAAGCCTGGGGTGCCTAATGAGTGAGCTGACTCACATTAATTGCGTTGCGCTCACTGCTCGCTTTCCAGTCGGGAAATTTGTCGCGCCAGCTGCATTAAGGAATCAGCCAACGCCTGGGGAGAAGCGGTTTGCGCATTGGGTGGCAGGGTGGTTTTTCGTTTCACCAGTGAGACGGGCAACAGCTGATTGCCCTTCACTGCCTGGCCCTGAGAGAGTTGCAGCAAGCGGTCCACGCTGGTTTGCCCAAGCAGGCGAAAATCCTGTTTGATGGTCGTTAATGGCGGGATATAACACGAGCTGTCTTCGGTATCGTCGTATCCCACTACCGAGATATCCGCGCCGACGCGCAGCCCGAACTCGGTAATGGCGCGCATTGCACCCAGCGCCATCTGATCGTTGGCAACCAGCATCGCAGTAGGAATGATGCCCTCATTCAGCATCTGCATGGTTTGATGAAAACCGGACATGGCGCTCCAGTCGCCTTCCCGTTCCGCTATCGGTTGAATTTGATTGTGTTTAAGATATTTATGCCAGCCCGCCAGACGCAGACGCGCCGAGACAGAACTTAATGGGCCCGCTAACAGCGCGATTTGCTGGTGACCCAATGCGACCAAATGCTCTACGCCCAACCGCGTACCGTCTTCATGGGAAAAAATAATACTGTTGATGGGAGTCTGGTCAGAGACATCAAGAAATAGCGCCGGAACATTAGCGCAGGCTGCCTCCACAGCAATGGCATCCTGGTCATCCAGCGGATAGTTGATGATCAGACCACTTACGCGTTGCGCGAGAAGATTGTGTACTGCCGCTTTACAGGCTTCGACACCGCTTCTTTCTACCATCGACACCACCACGCTGGCACCCAGTTGATCGGCGCGAGATTTAATTGCCGCGACAATTTGCGACGGTGCGTGCAGGGCCAGACTGGAGGTGGCAACGCCAATCAGCAACGACTGTTTGCCCGCTAACTGTTGTGCTACGCGGTTGGGAATGTAATTTAGCTCCGCCATCGCCGCTTCCACTTTTTCCCGCGTTTTCGCTGAAACGTGGCTGGCCTGATTCACCACGCGGGAAACGGTCTGATAAGAGACACCGGCATACTCCGCGACATCGTATAGCGTTACTGGTTTCACATTCACCACCCTGAATTGACTTTCTTCCGGGCGCTATCATGCCATACCACGAAAGGTTTTGCGCCATTCTGCGGGGCTGACGCCGAAGTGAGATTTAAAATGCTGACGCCAGGTCACAGGTGAGAGAAAACCCACCTCAGCCGCTATCCGCTCAACGGGCAACTGACTGGATCCCAACAGTTCCTGGCTACGGCGTAAGCGTTCAGTGATGAGCCATTCGGCGATACTCGAACCGGTCGCTTTCATAAAATGACGGGTTAGTGTGCGGCGACTCATCATTACTCGCTGAGCCAGCGAGTCGAGATCATGCTGTTGCGCAATGTTTTGCCGCAGGTAATCCAGCAGGAGGTTAATGCGTTCATCATGGGTATTTTTCGGCACCGGTTGCTCTATAAACTGCGCCTGACCGCCGGTGCGATATGGCGGTACGACCATCCGTCGGGCAATATGGTTAGCATAGTCGCTGCCAAAATGTTGCCGAACAATATACAAACAGCAATCCAGCGCCGCGGCAGTACCGGCAGAGGTAATAATGCCATCATCGTCTACATACAACGCGTTAATATCCAGATGTGTTTGTGGAAAACGTGCCTGAAATTCACGCTCGAACTCCCAGTGCGTGGCAGCACGCTTATTGTTCAGTAAACCTGCATAGCCGAGCACAAACGTGCCCAGGCAAAGCCCGACAATCTGTGCCCCGTTATCTCGTGCGGTCGTTAAGGCTTCCAGCAGTTTTTGTGGCGGTTTTTGTGTAATTGTTCCCCAGTAAGGAATTATCACAATATCCGCCTGGATGACTGCCGTATAGTCATGGGTGGCGGTTACGGAAAACCCATCGGCAGAGTCCACATTTCCCGGCTTTTCAGCGCAGATAATTACATGAAAGCGTTTTTTCTCCGCCATTTTTTCGCTAAACACGATAAACGGTACGGAAAGGTGAAAAGGACTAAAACCGGCAACGGCGATAATGGCAACAGTTAGCGGGCGCATAACACTCTTTATCTCCGAATTAGAATGTCAACGTTTCACCATCTTCTGGTACGTTCACAAATTCGATAATTTGATTATCTCTGGCGTATTCCTTGAGCGCATCACGCGTCAGCAAACAGTGGTTTACGGCCTCCATATGTGTCGCGACAATTTGCGCTTCTGGCAGGGTAAAATGTGTTTTGAGAATATCTTCAGCTCCCATAATTATCGCGCCATGCCCCAGAACATGCGCAAATCCGGCATTCAACACCACCACTTCTGGTTGGAAAGTTAGCATTGTAGCCTCGACGTCATCACGCCAGAGGGTATCGCCAGCCAGATAGAGCGTTTTCTCTGTCGGGTGCTGGAAAACAACGCCGCAGGCTGCGCCTAAACGCTTCGCCATAGCCGGGTCTGCATAGGTGTGATCGGAGCCGTGCTGCCCTGTCGTTTTATGCAGAGTAATATCGCCAAATTTAGTCTCGTCGGCAAGTACGGTAAGATGCGTAAATCCTTGTTTATGCAGTGATTCAGCATCTTGCTCATTTTGCACATAAATCCGTTTATCTTTGGGGACGACGCGGGAGGCTGTTTCGTCCCAGTGATCTTCATGCAAATGGGTCACTATTAGGGCGTCAACGTTGAGTAACGTTGTTAAATCGCACGGTAATTCTACCGTTGGATTGCGGATTTCTGCGCGTGCCGTTCCGGCAAAACCCGGATAACTTCCTTTAGGCGCGAGTAACGGGTCAATAAGAAATGTTTTGCCAGCGTATTGGATAATTTGGGTGGCATTACGAATTTGAGTAATTTTCATGATTTGCTCCACATCACAGTATTGATGGCATTAGCGTAGCGTGCAGCCCGTACTGTGCATGTGGGCAAATGGGCGAATAACGATGAGAATGGGCCAAATTACACATTGGCGCAACTAGCGTAAATGCACGCCGCTTCGCCGTCCGGCCACCAGAATAGCCTGCGATTCAACCCCTTCTTCGATCTGTTTTGCTACCCGTTGTAGCGCCGGAAGATGCTTTTCCGCTGCCTGTTCGATGGTCATTGCGCTTGCCATATACACCAGATTCAGACAGCCAATCACCCGTTGTTCACTGCGTAGGGGCACGGCAATGGAGGCGATCTTCTCTTCCTGATCCCAGCCACGGTAGTTCTGTCCGTAACCCTCTTTGCGTGCGCGCGCCAGAATGGCTTCCAGCTTTAACGGTTCCCGTGCCAGTTGATAGTCATCACCGGGGCGGGCGGCTAACATTTCGATTAACTCCTTGCGTTCTTGTTCCGGGCAAAAGGCCAGCCAGGTCAGGCCCGAGGCGGTTTTCAGGAGCGGTAAACGCCGTCCGACCATTGCCCGGTGAAAAGATAAACGGCTGAAACGGTGGGTGGTTTCGCGTACCACCATTGCATCAACATCCAGCGTGGACACATCTGTCGGCCATACCACTTCGCGCAACAGATCGCCCAGCAGCGGGGCTGCCAGTGCAGAAATCCATTGTTCGTCACGAAATCCTTCGCTTAATTGCCGCACTTTGATGGTCAGACGAAAACTGTCATCGGAGGTACTGCGCCGGACATATCCCTCTTCCTGCAGCGTTTCCAGCAGTCGCCGCACAGTGGTGCGATGCAGGCCGCTGAGCTCCGCCAGCAGCCCGACGCTGGCACCGCCATCGAGTTTATTTAACATATTTAATAACATTAGACCGCGGGTTAAGCCGCGCACGGTTTTGTATTCCGTCTGCTCATCTTTCTGCATATTAATTGACATTTCTATAGTTAAAACAACGTTGTGCACTTGGTGCACACTCAGGCATGTTTTGATTGTAGCCGAAAACACCCTTCCTATACTGAGCGCACAATAAAAAATCATTTACATGTTTTTAACAAAATAAGTTGCGTTGAACTGTGCGCGCAACGGCATTTTTTCCGAGTCGTGAGGTACTGAAATGGCAATACAACACCCTGACATCCAGCCTGCTGTTAACCATTGCGTTCAGGTGGCGATCGCTGGTGCCGGTCCGGTCGGGCTGATGATGGCGAACTATCTCGGTCAGATGGGCATTGACGTGCTGGTGGTGGAGAAACTCGATAAGTTGATCGACTATCCACGCGCGATTGGAATTGATGACGAGGCGCTGCGCACCATGCAGTCGGTTGGCCTTGTCGATAATGTTCTGCCGCACACTACGCCGTGGCATGCGATGCGTTTTCTTACCCCAAAAGGCCGCTGTTTTGCTGATATTCAGCCAATGACCGATGAATTTGGCTGGCCGCGTCGTAACGCCTTTATTCAGCCGCAGGTCGATGCGGTGATGCTGGAAGGGTTGTCGCGGTTTCCGAATGTGCGCTGCCTGTTTTCCCGCGAGCTGGAGGCCTTCAGCCAGCAAGATGACGAAGTGACCTTGTATCTGAAAACGGCAGAAGGGCAGCGGGAAACGGTCAAAGCCCAGTGGCTGGTAGCCTGTGACGGTGGAGCAAGTTTTGTCCGGCGCACCCTGAATGTGCCGTTTGAAGGTAAAACCGCACCAAATCAGTGGATTGTGGTGGATATCGCCAACGATCCGTTAAGTACGCCGCATATCTATTTGTGTTGCGATCCGGTGCGCCCGTATGTTTCTGCAGCTCTGCCTCATGCGGTACGTCGCTTTGAATTTATGGTGATGCCGGGCGAAACCGAAGAACAGCTCCGCGAGCCGCAAAATATGCGCAAACTGTTAAGCAAAGTGCTGCCTAATCCGGACAACGTCGAATTGATTCGTCAGCGTGTCTACACCCACAACGCGCGACTGGCACAACGTTTTCGTATTGACCGCGTACTGCTGGCGGGCGATGCCGCACATATCATGCCGGTGTGGCAGGGGCAGGGCTATAACAGTGGTATGCGCGACGCCTTTAACCTCGCCTGGAAACTGGCGTTGGTTATCCAGGGGAAAGCTCGCGATGCGCTGCTCGATACCTATCAACAAGAACGTCGCGATCACGCCAAAGCGATGATTGATCTGTCGGTGACGGCGGGCAACGTACTGGCTCCGCCGAAACGCTGGCAGGGTACGTTACGTGACGGTGTTTCCTGGCTGCTGAATTATCTGCCGCCAGTAAAACGCTACTTTCTCGAAATGCGCTTCAAGCCGATGCCGCAATATTACGCCGGTGCGCTGGTGCGTGAAGGCGAAGCGAAACACTCTCCGGTCGGCAAGATGTTTATTCAGCCGAAAGTTACGCTGGAAAACGGCGACGTGACGTTGCTCGATAACGCGATCGGCGCGAACTTCGCGGTAATTGGCTGGGGATGCAATCCACTGTGGGGGATGAGCGATGAGCAAATCCAGCAATGGCGCGCGCTGGGTACTCGCTTCATTCAGGTGGTGCCGGATGTGCAAATTCATACCGCGCAGGATAACCACGACGGCGTGCTGCGCGTGGGCGATACGCAAGGTCGCCTGCGTAGCTGGTTCGCACAACATAATGCTTCGCTAGTGGTGATGCGCCCGGATCGCTTTGTTGCCGCCATCGCCATTCCGCAAACTCTGGGTAATACGCTGAATAAACTGGCGTCCGTGATGACACTCAACCGCCCTGATGTCGACGTTTCTGTCGAAAAGGTAGCCTGATATGCACGCTTATCTTCACTGTCTTTCCCACTCGCCGCTGGTAGGGTATGTCGACCCGGCGCAAGAGATACTCGATGAGGTCAATGGCGTGATTGCCAGTGCCCGCGAGCGTATTGCGGCTTTCTCCCCTGAACTGGTGGTGCTGTTTGCGCCAGATCATTACAACGGTTTTTTCTATGACGTGATGCCACCCTTCTGTTTAGGCGTTGGGGCGACGGCAATTGGCGATTTCGGCAGTGCGGCAGGAGAGCTTCCTGTGCCTGTGGAGTTGGCGGAGGCTTGTGCGCATGCCGTCATGAAGAGCGGGATTGATCTTGCCGTTTCTTACTGTATGCAGGTGGATCATGGGTTCGCCCAGCCGCTGGAGTTCTTGCTCGGTGGGCTGGATAAGGTGCCGGTCCTGCCTGTATTCATCAACGGTGTCGCCACGCCGCTACCTGGTTTTCAGCGTACCCGCATGTTGGGTGAAGCCATTGGACGTTTCACCAGCACGCTGAATAAGCGCGTGCTGTTCCTGGGTTCCGGTGGGCTTTCCCATCAGCCGCCGGTGCCAGAACTGGCGAAAGCGGATGCCCATATGCGCGATCGTCTGTTGGGTAGCGGGAAAGATTTGCCCGCCAATGAGCGCGAAATGCGCCAGCAACGGGTGATTAGCGCCGCTGAGAGGTTTGTTGAGGATCAGAGAACTCTGCATCCGCTCAACCCGATTTGGGATAACCAGTTCATGTCTTTGCTGGAGCAGGGACGCATACAGGAACTGGATGCCGTCAGTAACGAAGAGCTTTCCGCCATTGCAGGAAAGTCGACACATGAAATCAAAACCTGGGTCGCTGCTTTTGCCGCTATTTCTGCGTTTGGCAACTGGCGTAGCGAAGGGCGTTATTACCGCCCGATCCCGGAGTGGATTGCCGGATTTGGCTCGTTAAGCGCCAGAACAGAGAACTGAATATGCAGGAGAAGATGATGAGTTATCAGCCACAAACCGAAGCCGCCACCAGCCGTTTTCTGAATGTAGAAGAAGCGGGTAAAACGCTGCGCATCCATTTTAATGACTGCGGTCAAGGCGACGAAACCGTTGTCCTGCTGCACGGCTCCGGCCCGGGGGCTACGGGCTGGGCGAACTTCAGCCGCAATATCGATCCGCTGGTAGAAGCTGGTTATCGGGTGATCCTGCTGGATTGTCCTGGTTGGGGTAAGAGCGATTCGATCGTTAACAGTGGTTCGCGATCGGATCTCAATGCGCGCATCCTGAAAAGCGTGGTGGATCAACTGGATATCGCCAAAATCCACCTGCTGGGCAACTCGATGGGCGGCCACAGTTCTGTGGCGTTCACCCTTAACTGGCCGGAGCGCGTCGGCAAACTGGTGCTGATGGGCGGCGGTACAGGTGGCATGAGTTTGTTTACGCCGATGCCAACTGAAGGCATTAAGCGACTGAATCAGCTTTATCGCCAGCCGACTATCGAAAATCTGAAGCTGATGATGGATATCTTCGTTTTCGATACCAGCGATTTGACCGACGCCCTGTTTGAAGCGCGCCTGAATAATATGCTGTCGCGCCGCGATCACCTGGAAAACTTCGTTAAGAGCCTGGAAGCCAATCCGAAACAGTTCCCGGATTTTGGTCCACGTCTGGCGGAAATCAAAGCGCAAACTCTTATTGTCTGGGGGCGTAACGACCGTTTTGTGCCGATGGATGCAGGGCTGCGTCTGCTTTCTGGCATCGCCGGTTCTGAGCTGCATATCTTCCGCGACTGTGGTCACTGGGCGCAGTGGGAACATGCCGACGCTTTCAATCAACTGGTGCTGAATTTCCTCGCACGTCCTTAAGGAACGGTCATGACGAAGCATACTCTTGAGCAACTGGCGGCGGATTTACGCCGCGCCGCAGAACAGGGCGAAGCGATTGCGCCGCTACGCGATCTGATTGGTATTGATAACGCTGAAGCGGCCTACAGCATTCAGCACATAAATGTGCAATATGACGTTGCGCAGGGGCGTCGCGTGGTGGGGCGTAAAGTGGGCCTGACACATCCGAAAGTGCAGCAACAACTGGGGGTTGATCAACCGGATTTCGGAACATTATTTGCCGACATGTGTTATGGCGATAACGAAACCATTCCTTTTTCCCGTGTTCTGCAACCTCGTATTGAAGCAGAGATCGCACTGGTGCTAAACCGCGATTTACCCGCAACGGATATTACCTTCGACGAACTGTATAACGCCATTGAATGGGTGCTTCCGGCGCTGGAAGTGGTGGGCAGCCGTATTCGCGACTGGTCGATTCAGTTTGTCGATACCGTGGCAGATAACGCCTCCTGTGGGGTATATGTCATCGGTGGTCCGGCGCAACGTCCGGCAGGGTTAGATCTGAAAAACTGCACTATGACGATGACGCGTAATAACGAAGAGGTTTCCAGCGGGCGCGGCAGCGAATGTCTGGGGCATCCACTTAATGCCGCCGTCTGGCTGGCACGCAAAATGGCCAGCCTGGGTGAACCGCTGCGCGCCGGAGATATCATTCTTACCGGGGCATTAGGTCCGATGGTGGCGGTAAATGCGGGCGATCGTTTTGAAGCCCATATCGAAGGCATAGGTTCAGTTGCTGCGACATTTTCAAACGCAGCCCTAAAAGGAAGTCTGTCATGAGTAAGCGTAAAGTCGCCATTATCGGTTCTGGCAACATTGGCACCGACCTGATGATTAAAATTTTGCGTCACGGTCAGCATCTGGAGATGGCGGTAATGGTCGGCATTGATCCTCAGTCCGACGGTCTGGCGCGTGCCAGACGTATGGGCGTCGCTACCACCCATGAAGGGGTGATTGGGCTGATGAACATGCCTGAATTTGCTGATATCGATATAGTGTTTGATGCGACCAGCGCGGGCGCACATGTGAAAAACGATGCCGCTTTGCGCGAAGCGAAACCGGATATTCGCTTAATCGACCTGACGCCAGCTGCCATCGGCCCTTACTGCGTGCCGGTCGTTAATCTCGACGCAAACGTCGATCAATTGAACGTCAACATGGTCACCTGCGGCGGCCAGGCCACCATTCCGATGGTAGCGGCGGTTTCACGCGTGGCGCGTGTTCATTACGCCGAAATCATCGCTTCTATCGCCAGTAAATCTGCTGGCCCTGGCACGCGTGCCAATATCGATGAATTTACGGAGACCACCTCGCGAGCCATTGAAGTCGTAGGCGGCGCGGCAAAAGGGAAGGCGATTATTGTGCTTAATCCGGCAGAGCCGCCGTTGATGATGCGCGACACGGTGTATGTATTGAGCGATGAAGCTTCACAAGATGATATCGAAGCCTCAATCAATGAAATGGCTGAGGCGGTGCAGGCTTACGTACCGGGATATCGCCTGAAACAGCGCGTGCAGTTTGAAGTTATCCCGCAGGATAAACCGGTTAATTTACCGGGCATTGGTCAGTTCTCTGGGCTGAAAACGGCGGTCTGGCTGGAGGTCGAAGGCGCAGCGCATTATCTGCCTGCCTACGCAGGCAACCTCGACATTATGACTTCCAGTGCGCTGGCGACAGCAGAAAAAATGGCCCAGTCACTGGCGCGCAAGGCAGGAGAAGCGGCATGAACGGTAAAAAACTTTATATCTCGGACGTCACGTTGCGTGACGGTATGCACGCCATTCGTCATCAGTATTCACTTGAAAATGTCCGCCAGATTGCCAAAGCACTGGACGATGCCCGCGTGGATTCGATTGAAGTGGCCCACGGCGACGGTTTGCAGGGTTCCAGCTTTAACTATGGTTTCGGCGCACATAGCGACCTTGAATGGATTGAAGCGGCGGCGGATGTGGTGAAGCACGCCAAAATCGCGACGTTGTTGCTGCCAGGAATCGGCACTATTCACGATTTGAAAAATGCCTGGCAGGCTGGCGCGCGGGTGGTTCGTGTGGCTACGCACTGCACCGAAGCTGATGTTTCCGCTCAGCATATTCAGTATGCCCGCGAACTCGGAATGGATACCGTTGGCTTTCTGATGATGAGCCACATGACCACGCCGGAGAATCTCGCAAAGCAGGCAAAGCTGATGGAAGGCTACGGTGCGACCTGTATTTATGTGGTGGATTCTGGCGGTGCGATGAACATGAGCGATATCCGCGACCGTTTCCGCGCCCTGAAAGCGGTGCTGAAACCGGAAACGCAAACTGGCATGCATGCTCACCATAACCTGAGTCTTGGTGTGGCGAACTCTATCGCGGCGGTGGAAGAGGGCTGTGACCGCATCGACGCTAGCCTCGCGGGGATGGGCGCGGGTGCAGGTAACGCACCGCTGGAAGTGTTTATTGCCGCCGCGGATAAAATGGGCTGGCAGCATGGGACCGATCTCTATGCGTTAATGGATGCCGCTGACGACCTGGTGCGTCCGTTGCAGGATCGTCCGGTACGTGTCGACCGCGAAACGCTGGCGCTGGGATACGCTGGTGTTTACTCAAGCTTTTTGCGTCACTGTGAAACGGCGGCGGCGCGTTATGGTTTAAGCGCGGTGGATATTCTCGTTGAGCTGGGTAAACGCCGGATGGTTGGCGGCCAGGAGGATATGATCGTCGACGTGGCGCTGGATCTGCGCAACAACAAATCATGTTGACTGTTGACAACGTACATTTTGTATACCCATCCCAGGCATGATAAGACGCGTCAGCGTCGCATCAGGCAATGGCGCACGACTGCCGGATGCGGCGTAAACGCCTTATCCGGCCTACGGATGGCGCGGGAATTTGTAGGCATGATAAGACGCGTCAGCGTCGCATCAGGCATCTGTGCACGACTGCCGGATGCGGCGTAAACGTCTTATCCGGCCTACGGATGGCGCGGGAATTTGTAGGCATGATAAGACGCGTCAGCGTCGAATCAGGCAATGGCGCACGACAGCCGGATGCGGCATAAACGCCTTATCCGGCCTACTTTCGTCCGTAGGCAGTCATTAAATGGTTTTGATTACGCGGCTGGCAATGTATCAGCCGCGATTCACCTGCATTCGCAACGAGGTTCATCTTATGTCGACTCGTACCCCTTCATCATCTTCATCCCGCCTGATGCTGACCGTCGGGCTTTGTTTTTTGGTCGCTCTGATGGAAGGACTGGATCTTCAGGCGGCTGGCATTGCGGCGGGTGGCATCGCCCAGGCTTTTGCACTCGATAAAATGCAAATGGGCTGGATATTCAGTGCCGGAATACTCGGTTTGCTACCCGGCGCGCTGGTTGGCGGAATGCTGGCGGACCGTTATGGTCGTAAACGCATTTTGATTGGTTCAGTTGCGCTGTTTGGTTTGTTCTCGCTGGCAACGGCTATTGCCTGGGATTTCCCCTCACTGGTCTTTGCGCGGCTGATGACCGGTGTCGGGCTGGGGGCGGCGTTGCCGAATCTTATCGCCCTGACGTCTGAAGCGGCGGGGCCACGTTTTCGTGGAACGGCGGTGAGCCTGATGTATTGCGGGGTTCCCATTGGCGCGGCGCTGGCGGCGACACTGGGTTTTGCAGGGGCAAACTTAGCCTGGCAAACGGTGTTTTGGGTAGGTGGTGTGGTGCCGTTGATTCTGGTGCCACTGTTAATGCGCTGGCTGCCGGAGTCGGCGGTGTTCGCTGGCGAAAAACAGGCCGCGCCTCCACTGCGTGCGTTATTTGCGCCAGAAACGGCAACCGCAACGCTGCTGCTGTGGTTGTGTTATTTCTTCACTTTGCTGGTGGTCTACATGTTGATCAACTGGCTACCGCTGCTTTTGGTGGAACAAGGATTCCAGCCATCGCAGGCGGCAGGGGTGATGTTTGCACTGCAAATGGGAGCGGCGAGCGGAACATTAATTTTGGGCGCGTTGATGGATAAACTGCGACCCATGGCCATGTCGCTACTGATTTATAGCGGCATGTTAGCTTCGCTGCTAGCGCTGGGAACGGTGTCATCATTTAACGGTATGTTGCTGGCGGGATTTGTCGCAGGGTTGTTTGCAACAGGTGGGCAAAGCGTTTTGTATGCATTGGCTCCGTTGTTTTACAGTTCGCAGATCCGCGCAACCGGCGTGGGAACCGCCGTGGCGGTTGGGCGTCTGGGGGCCATGAGCGGCCCGTTGCTGGCAGGGAAAATGCTGGCATTAGGCACTGGCACGGTTGGCGTAATGGCCGCATCTGCGCCGGGTATTCTTGTTGCTGGATTAGCGGTGTTTATTTTGATGAGTCGAAAATCACGAATGCAGCCGTGCGCCGATGCCTGACGCGCCTTATTAGGTAGGGGCGAAAGGGACTTGCCCCCAATACACCTACGGCGTTTACAGGTATACTCGCTAAAAATTATTCAGCGGGTTTGGAAACAAAGATGGCAAAACTTACCTTACAAGAGCAGTTGCTCAAAGCAGGATTAGTCACCAGCAAAAAAGCGGCGAAGGTCGAGAGAACGGCGAAAAAATCGCGCGTTCAGGCGCGTGAAGCTCGGGCGGCGGTAGAAGAAAATAAAAAGGCACAGCTTGAGCGTGATAAACAGCTTAGCGAGCAGCAAAAACAAGCGGCGTTGGCGAAAGAATATAAAGCCCAGGTGAAGCAGCTCATTGAAATGAACCGGATCACCATTGCTAATGGCGATATTGGTTTTAACTTCACTGACGGTAATCTGATTAAGAAAATCTTTGTCGATAAGCTCACGCAAGCGCAGTTGATTAATGGTCGTCTGGCGATTGCACGTTTGCAGATCGATAACAATAGCGAAGGTGAATACGCCATTATTCCCGCCAGCGTTGCCGATAAAATTGCTCAGCGTGATGCCAGCAGTGTTGTGTTGCACAGCGCGCTTAGCGCCGAAGAGCAGGATGAAGACGATCCGTATGCCGACTTCAAAGTGCCTGATGATTTGATGTGGTAAACATAGATAAGTCGTGCGCAGATGCCTGATGCGATGCTTTGCGCGTCTTATCATGCCTACGGCTCATGGGCGAAATGTAGGCCGGATAAGGCGTTCACGCCGCATCCGGCAGTTGTGCGCAGATGCCTGATGCGACGCTGACGCGTCTTATCATACCTACGGCTCATGGGCGAAATGTAGGCCGGATAAGGCGTTCACGCCGCATCCGGCAGTTGTGCGCAGATGCCTGATGCGACGCTATGCGCGTCTTATCATGCCTACGGTTTATGGGCGAAATGTAGGCGGATAAGGCGTTCACGCCGCATCCGGCTGGCGTGCGCGGATGCTCAACGCATATTCAGTTTATTGGCGTGGTAGGCAATATGCTCGCCAATAAAACTGGAGACAAAATAATAGCTGTGATCATAACCCTCGTGATAACGGATTAACGTTTTGATATTCATCTCCTGGCAGATCTTTTCAAGATTTGGAGTCCGCAGCTGTTCTGCGTAAAAATCATCACTCAATCCCTGATCAACCATGATTTCCGCAACGCGTTGACCTTGTGAAATAAGGCTCACCGGATCGTAATCCAACCAGGCATCTTTATTTTCACCAAGATATGCGGCAAAGGCTTGCTGTCCCCACGGTACTTGCGATGGGGAGACAATGGGCGAAAACGCCGAGACGCTGACATATTCATCTGGGTTACGTAACGCCAGCACCAGCGCGCCCAGCCCGCCCATTGAATGACCCGCGATTGACTTTCTTTCCGTTGCCGGAAAATGTTGCATCACTAAATCCGGCAGCTCGTTGTGGATATAATCATACATTTTGTAATGTTCATTCCACGGCGCTTGCGTTGCGTTCAGGTAAAACCCGGCACCTTGTCCGAGATCGTAACGGTCGGCATCTGCGACATGACTGCCTCGCGGACTGGTGTCTGGCGCAACAACAATAATGTTGTGCTCAGCCGCGTAACGTTGCATCCCCGATTTAGTAATGAAATTCTGCTCGTTACAGGTCAGGCCCGAAAGCCAGTACAGTACCGGCAATTTTTCATTCCCGGCTTTTGGCGGGAGATAGACACCGACATTCATTTCACATTTCAGTGATTGGGAATAATGCCGATACACATTTTGCCAGCCGCCAAAGCTGGCATGTTTTTCAATGAGTTCCATCAGTCATTATCTCATGGTTAATCCCCGGACGGCTGCCCGGGGACGGTATTGAGAACCCCGTCTGAACTGGACGGGGCGAAATCAGCGGGAAATCAGTAACGAATTACGGTTCGAATGGATTTGCCTTCATGCATCAGATCAAAGGCGTCATTAATTTCATCCAGGCTCATGGTATGCGTTACAAACGGTTCCAGGTCGATATCACCTTTCATCGCATCTTCAACCATACCCGGTAACTGAGAACGACCTTTCACGCCACCAAACGCAGAACCTTTCCATACACGTCCGGTGACCAACTGGAATGGACGCGTTGAAATTTCCTGACCGGAACCTGCTACCCCGATGATCACCGACTGACCCCAGCCACGGTGAGCACTTTCCAGCGCCGCACGCATCACGTTGACGTTGCCGATGCACTCAAAGGTATGGTCGATACCCCATTTGTTGATATCCAGCAGGACATCTTTAATCGGTTTGTCGTAGTCATTCGGGTTAATGCAGTCGGTGGCACCGAAGCGACGCGCCAGATCGAATTTCTTCGGGTTAGTGTCGATAGCGATAATCCGTCCCGCCTTCGCCTGACGTGCGCCCTGAACCACTGCCAGACCAATCGCGCCAAGACCAAACACAGCAACAGAATCACCTGGCTGGACTTTAGCGGTGTTATGCACCGCGCCAATGCCAGTGGTCACGCCACAGCCCAACAGGCAGACGTGTTCATGGTTTGCTTCTGGATTAATTTTTGCCAGAGACACTTCCGCGACCACGGTGTATTCACTGAATGTAGAGCATCCCATGTAGTGATAAAGCGGCTGCCCGTTGTAAGAAAAACGGGTGGTGCCGTCTGGCATCAGGCCTTTGCCCTGAGTCTCGCGAACTGCGACACAGAGGTTAGTTTTGCCGGAACGACAGAACTCACACTCGCCGCACTCTGCGGTGTAAAGCGGGATCACATGGTCGCCAGGTTTGACGCTGGTTACACCTTCACCGACTTCAACTACAACACCAGCCCCTTCGTGACCGAGAACAACCGGGAATACACCTTCCGGGTCATCGCCGGAGAGGGTAAATGCGTCGGTATGGCAAACGCCGGTATGGGTGACTTTAATCAGCACTTCACCTTTTTTCGGTGGTGCAACGTCAATTTCAACGATTTCCAGCGGTTTACCGGGAGCAAATGCAACGGCAGCACGTGATTTCATCTCTCGCTCTTCCTCAATATGGTAATAGATTCAGCTATTTAAGATAGGCACGAACCAGTTCAATAGTGTCGTCAACGGATTGGCTGACTTCGCGGCTGTAGCAGTCATTTCGGTCAAACGTTTCCCGGATATGGCTTTCAAGCACTTCTGCCATCAGCCCGTTAGCCGCGCCCCGAACGGCAGCGATCTGTTGGAGTATGGCACGGCATTCGGCATCACCCTCCAGCGACCGTTCCAGAGCATCAATTTGCCCCCGAATACGACGAACTCGAGTAAGGACCTTTTTCTTCTCTTCCGGAGTACTGGGCATTTCGCACCTCATCATCTGCACGCAATATACTATAGGGGGGTATGCTATATGTCAATGCATACCCCCCTATAGTATATAACGCCGGAGAATAATTGTTGTCCGACGTCTAAACAGGTGAACGGTCCCTCAAGACAGGTTGGGACCGTTTATGTGCTATTTTTATGCCGCATCCGCTAAAACAAACATCCCGTAAGGATGGATTTCGAGGTAATAGTGCTCACCAATATCGGGCTGTAAACGGGTGGCGTTGACTTGCAATAAAATCTCCTGACCATGCCATTCTACGGTCACTTCGTACTGCGGCCCCATGTAGGCGACATGGCGAATAACACAACGCTGACTCTCTTCGCCGTGATTGCTTAAGGTGATGGCTTCCGGGCGAACGCCGACGGTGCCGCTACCTTGCGCCGGGAAATGCGCCGCGCGCGGCAGGCGATAACCGTAGATATCGACATACTCTTCGCTAAAGTTCGCCGGGAACAGGTTGGCGTCGCCCATAAAACTTGCCATAAAGCGGGAGGCGGGCTGACGATAGAGATCCTGCGGTGAACCAATCTGCATGATGTGACCTTTATTCATCACCAACACGGTGTCGGACACCGCGAAAGCTTCACTTTGATCGTGAGTCACATAGAGCGAAGTGATGTTAAATTGCTTTTGCAGCTCGCGGATTTTATCGCGCATGCTGCGACGCAGGTTGGCATCGAGGTTACTTAACGGCTCATCAAACAGCAGCACTTTAGGCTTAAGGATCAACGCACGGGCCAGAGCCACACGCTGTTGCTGACCACCGGAAATCTGGTCGACATAGCGGTCTTCGAATCCTTCCAGATCCACCATTGCTAGCGCATCTTTCACCCGCTGCTTCACTTCACTACGCGACACGCCAAGCATTTTCAACCCATAGCCAACGTTTTCGCCCAGCGACATATGTGGGAACAGAGCGTATGACTGAAACACCATGCAGATATCGCGTTGCTGAATGGAACGATGCGTGACATCTTCGCCATCTATAAAAATTTGCCCTTCGCTCGGTTTTTCCAGCCCGGCAACCAGACGCAGAATGGTGGTTTTGCCGCATCCGGAAGGACCGAGCAGCGTCACCATTTGCCCTTGTGGGATGGTGAGATTGATATTGTCGATAACCGTATTACTGCCGAATCGTTTAGTGACGTTGCGCAGTTCCACAAAATTTTTCTGACTCATAGTGCGCTCCATTACGCCTGGTTTTTGGCTTTAGAACGGGAAATACGTGCTTCACCGATCAGCCAGTCAAAGAGGAAAATAATCGCCAGCATCACCACGATCAGAATCGAACCGTAGGCGATGGCTACGCCATATTCGCCGTCTTCTACGCGGTTAAGGATGTAGGCGGTTGCCACGCGTGTGTCCGGCGTGACGAGAAAGACGATGGCGCTGACTGTCGTGATAGCCCGCACAAAACTGTAAATCAGGGCCGAGAGAATGGCTGGGCGTAACAGCGGCAGTAAAATGTGGGTTATGGTTCGCAGTGAACCCGCGCGCAGGCTGAGTGAGGCTTCATCCAGCGATTTGTCGATCTGCCCCAGACCTGCAATCCCGGCGCGAATACCCACCGGAACGTTACGCATCACCATCGAGATAATCACTATTGCCGCCGTTCCGGTGAGATAGACTGGGGCGCTATTAAAGGCAAGAATATACGAGACACCCGCCACTGTACCCGGTACGGCAAAGCACAACATGGTGGTGAACTCGATGGTCTTTTTGCCTTTGAATTGTTGACGCACCACCACCCAGGCGATGAGCAGACCAAAGATAGCGGTAATGGGGGCGGCAATCCCGGCGTAGAGCAGGGTATCCAACAGTGAAGGCCACGCGCCGTCGCTCATCCCCTGACCAAATAACTTGATAAAGTTATCCAGCGTCAGGGTGTAGTCAACGCCCCAGTTCACAGTGAAGCTGCCGTAGAAAATGCTGCCATAGAGCAGGGCGTTAAAGGCAATCCATACCGCAAGTATGGCGACCACGCTCCACACCAGGGTGACCGGTAGCGGCTGGACGTCGCCACGGTAGGATTTGCCGGAAACCGTGACGTAAGAGCGTTTACCAATCCACATATACTGGACGCAGAACACCAGCAGCGAGAACAGCAGCAGGAAAGCGCCAAGCGTGCTGGCGGCCTGATAATCCAGCTGCGAGCCGGTAATGTAGAAGTAAATTTGCGTCGCCAGTACGTCGAAGTTGCCGCCAAGCACCAGCGGGTTACTGAAGTCAGCCAGTGACTGTACCACGACGATTAAAAAGGCATTGGCAAGCGCGGGCTTTAACAACGGCACAAACACACCGTTAAAGGTTTGCCAGCGGCTGGCGCGCAGGGTGTAGGAGGCTTCTTCCAGCGAGGGATGAATGGTTTTAATGGCCCCATCGAGGATCATAAAAGCCATTGGCGTAAATGCCAGGACCTGTGCCAGCCAGATCCCGGTAAAACCATACAGCCAGTTGGTGTTGGTCAGCCCAAACCACTCCACCATAAATTCCGTTATGTAGCCGGAGCGCCCCATCATGAGCGTAACGCCTAAGCCGACCACAAACGGTGGCGTGACAATTGGCAGAATGGAAAAGATGCGGCCGATTACGGCGCTGCGTTTAGCGATGCGCGTGGTATATATCGCCAGCACCAGACCGAAGAAAGTACAGCCAATACCCACCGCTATCGATAAGACGATGGAGTTGACGATTACCTGAACAATATGTGCCTGCGAGAGCACATTCATAAACGCCAGTGGGGCGAACTCTCCCGCGTCGTTGGTGAACATCGGGATAAAAATGGCGATGCTCGGCCAGACGATAAAAATGCCAATCAGCGCCACAATCGCAATCAGCGAGCCGATCACAAAGCGGTCGCCACCCAGCCATTCGAGGCGGGTTAAGGCCAGCGTCATTATCGCGCTTAATTCGATAAACAGCACGATGGCGGCGTAGCCTAGACCGCGGCCAACGATGGTGGCACTGATGACCATAAACGCTAAACAAAGCAATGCCCAGCCGGCATCAAAATAATGACGGCTGCGCTGCTCGCGTTTGGCCTCATTAAACGGGCGAACCAGCAGCAAACTCGGGAGTAAATACCACAGCCAGCTGATATTAAAATGCGACCAGCTGTACGCCTCGAGGATCTCATCACTCGTGGACTCCAGCAGACCATAATCGAGGCTCCAGCTCGGCAACAGGATAAATGCCAGCCAGCCCAGCAAAACCCAAAGGAAAATCGCATCCCGCTTTTTCGCGGGATGGAGTGCAAGTGTCTGTGACATAGCAGTTCCGGTATGGTTGGCCGGGGCAGGCGTCTGTGCTGCACCCGGCAAGTGCACGCAATGCGGGTTTATTTACCCATCTTCACTTCGCTGACCCATTTATTAATTAATGCCTTACGAACATCAGTTGAACCGTATTTATCCATGTCGTAGTTGATTAATTTCAGGTCGTCGAGCTTCAGCGAATTTGGCGACGTTTCGGCGGTGGTATTGGTCAGGATCTGATAAGATTTCCCTTTCTTCCACGCCAGTTCCTGAGCTTCTTTTGATAATACCCAGTCCACGAACAGTTTGGCGTTGTCGAGGTTGCGCGCACCTTTCAGAATGCTGACGCCGCCTATTTCGTAGCCCGTACCTTCACACGGGGAAATCAACTCCAGTGGTGCGCCCTGTTCTTTTTCCAGCGAGTAGTCATGCAGGAAACCAATACCAATCGCCGTTTCGCCGCGGGCGGCGTTACGTGCCGGGGCAATGCCTGATTTGGTGTACTGGGAGACGTTGGTGTTAAGTTGTTTTAGATAATCAAAGGCCTGATCTTCCCCCCACAGCTGCGCAAAGGTAGCCAGCGCGGTGTAGGCGGTACCGGAACTTTGTGGATCGGCAATCTGAATTTCGCCTTTATATTCAGGTTTGGTGAGATCTTTCCAGCACTTCGGCACAGGCAGGTTTTTCTCTTTCAGACGCTCTGTGTTGACGCCAAACCCGAGGATCCCCACATAAACGGCGGAGGAAAGGTTTCCTTTCACTTTTGCCGGATCGCGGAATTTTTCCATGATCTGTTCAAGGTTAGGCGATTTATATGCCTGTAACAGGCCCATCTCGCCGGCCTGCGACTGCGGGTCTAAGGTGCCGCCGTACCAGACGTCAGCCTGTGGGTTTTTCTTTTCAGCATCGACTTTTGCCAGGGTGCTACCGGAGCCGTTGCGGATAAACGAGGTTTTCACATCATATTTCTCGCCAAACGCTTTGGTTTCGGTCTCACACATTTCATTAGTGGCGCTGCAATAGACCACCAGTCGACCTTTCGCTTGTGCGGCACCCGTTAAGGTTGCCAGCGCAACGGCAGAAGCAATCAGAGTAGAGGTAAGGGGCATTTTCATTGTTTTATCCTTCGAGCGTGAGTGGTGGTGATGCCCGCCATCAGTAACGGCATCAGCAGTAAACCCATAAGTACTGCGGCGACCGAGAGTAAACTGAACATTCCTGACCAGCCGTAGCGTTCGATAACCAGCGACAACGGCCAGCCTGCCAGCGCCGCACCGAGATAGGCGAACAGACCGAGAAATCCGGTAATTGAACCCGCCGCAGCTTTGTGTCCACATTCCACTGCCGCAAGTCCAATCAGCATTTGCGGGCCAAAGACAAAAAAGCCCACAGTAAAAAAGCACACAGCCAGAAGGGCATAGTGATGAACCGGTGCCAACCAGAGTGCAGCGACCGAAACCATCAACCCAAGGGTAAACAGCAAAATCATGGGGGCTCGCTGCCCGCTAAACAGCAAATCCGAACCCCATCCGGCAAATAACGCGCCGAGTAAGCCGCCCACTTCAAACAGCATTACCGTGGCGTTGGCGCTGAGTAGGTTGACGCCGTGGCTTTCCGTCAGCCAGATATTGCCCCAGTCGTTTAACGCAATCCGGATCACATAAACCAGTACATAAGAGACACCCAGCAGCCAGATCATCGGATTTTGCAGCATTGTGGTGCGCAACATTTGCCACAGACCCATCGGCGGACTTTGTTGTTCCTGACGTAATTCCAGCGGATCGTGACGCCACTGACCCACCGTCGGTAATCCCTCTTCCTGGGGTGTGCCTTTAAGCTGTAGCGTTAACCAGATCCCTAATGCCATGCTGATAATCCCCGGTGTCAGCATCGCGGCCTGCCAGCCCCACCAGTGGGCGGCAAAGGCGCTAATCAGCGGAATAATCGCTCCGCCAATGTTGATCGACATATTCCAGCAGCCCCACCAGAAACCACGTTCATTACGGGAGTACCAATGGGTCAGTAAGCGGGCACACGGTGGCCACCCCCAGCCTTGAAAAAATCCGTTCAGTGTCCAGACCACAAGCAGAAGCGTAAGTGATTCGCCAAAGGCAAACACCACGTTCAATAGCCCAGTGGCGAACAAGCCGACGCCCATAAAACCGCGTTGTCCGTGGCTGTCATGCCACAGTCCGGCGGTAAATTTCGACAATCCGTAGCTGAGATAAAACAGCGAACCCAGCAGGCCAATGTCGCCTTTATCCAGTCCGAGGTCGGTTTGCAGCGCCGGAAGGACGTAATTCACGCTTTTTCGCGTCAGATAAAATGCGGCGTAGCCAATAATCATGCACATCAGCAATCGCGGACGTAATGTCCGGTAGCATTGATTAATCTCTCTCGCTGAACGCGCGTGCATGGTCGTCTCCATGTTGCTGACTATATGAAAATGAAAGTGAAAGAGGATGAGAGAAAATCCGGGATGCCTAAGACTTTTTCCTGGTTATCCGGCGATTTGTTGCAAAAATGTGGGCAGGTTAACAATTACTCGCGTACCGTTATGTTTTTCGAGCGTTAAGTCGCCGCCCAGGGCACTGACGCGTTCACGCATCCCCTGAATGCCAAATCCGGTCATTTTCCCGCTGGCGATTCCTATACCGTTGTCGCTGACCTCCAGGTGCAATATCTCTCCCTGCTGGCGCAGAATAATCGTCACTTCGCTGGCTTCGGCGTGTTTACAGACGTTATTGAGTAACTCCTGCAATAACCGATACAGTGTAAAGCGAACCGTTTCGTTTTCTGGCGTGGTGGTTAGTTGATAGGTAAACTGGCAATGAATGCCGCGTTCACTAAAGGCAAATTCATTAATCAGATGAAGTAATGCTTCGCGGAATGTCAGTTCATCAAGCGCGGGTGGCCGCAACTGGCGCAGCAACTGGCGGGTGGAGAGATGAATGCGGCGGGCGAGTTCGTTGATTTGGCTAGCTGCGGAATGAACTTGCGCCGGATCGCGTGCCCGCGTCACCAGTTGCGACTGGATCTGAATGGCGGTAATGTTCTGACCGATTTCGTCGTGCAGCTCGCGAGCCAGGCTTTTACGCGTGTCTTCCTCGGTGTGGATCAGCTTTTCAGCCAATGCCCGCCGTGCTGCCAGTTCTGCCTCCAGTCGCTGACGGTAATGATGCAGGTTTAGCGCCAGATGTTGCTGGCGACTGATGGCAATGCCCAGGCCAATTCCCAGCAATGCCTGGGTTGCGAGAAAAATCTCCAGTTCCACCAGGTTACTAAAGCCCACGCCAATCTGGCGGGCAATAGTGATCATCATGCTGCCCAAAAGCCCCGAGAGTACGCCACCTTGCCAGCCAAATTTCCAGGCCATGACCACATTGGGTAGAAATACCACGATCAGCAGCAGGCGTTCGATTTCAGGCGACAACACCATCTGGGTGCCGATACCAATAATAAAAAATAGGCTACACCAGATGATTAAAGAGGTTCGCAAGGGGGGATTATGCGTATCGAGTCTCAGAAGCTGATAGCGATGCTGCTGGCGCAGAAACTCAAAGATGAGATAGACAAACGGCGTCAACAATACGCCGCCGGTAAATGAGGTCAGACCGGGCAGCATTATTGGGCCTGACATAAAAGGGGTTAGCATGGCTGTATTCAGCAATGAAGCTGCTGTTACTGAGGCTAACAGCAACGTCAGACGCTGCCAGTAAAGTGGAAAACGGTGCCAGACGTTTTGTGCAAGGATGGCAGGAAGCAGGCTAATAACCGGCGTTGCCAGCATGAGATAGCCGTTCAACAGTTGCTCGCTGTGCAGCCAGAACATCATCAGCAAAGGGGGGAGCACCAACGCAGGCCAGTAACGGCGAGAGAGCAAAATAAGAAGAGCGAGGTAAACTCCGTGCGGCAGAAATAACACTGCCTGTTGACCGTTATTGGTCAGATAAAAGCTGAGCGTCCACAACATCAGCCAGCCGCTTCCCCAGGCCAGCACAATAAACAGCGAAATCACCCAATGACGAAGGTTACGCGACATTAATGCCCCGCCAGCAGATGGTGATTGAGTGCAAAATGCACCAGCTCAATGGTGCTATGACAGTTCAGTTTTCCCAGCACGTTGGCGCGATGTACATGTACCGTTTTATGGCTGAGTTCGAGCTTAAAGGCGATCTCTTTTACACTGTCGCCTTTGACTAATAAATCAAACACTTCACGTTCTCGTGGGGTGAGAATTTCCAACGCCTGGGCGGGTTGCCCGCCGCCGCGTAAAGCCCGAATTGCATCGGCGCAGAGATAATGCCCGCCCATCCCGACCGAGCGCACCGCCTGCACTAACTCTTCCGGCCCACAGCGTTTGGTCAAATAGCCGCTGGCACCAGCATCCAGAGCGCTTTGTACAAAGGTTGGCGTGTCATAAATGCTAAGAATAATGGCGCGGAATTGCGGTTTTTGTGCACGCAGACGCTTAAGCAGACTGAGGCCATTTTCGTCCGGCATGGCGATATCAATGACGGCAACATTAACGTCATTATGAGTTAATGCCGACCATGCCTGCGCGGCACAACTGTACTGACCAATGACCTCCAGATCGTCTTCCAGAGAGAGTAACTGTGCGAAGCCAGAGCGCACCACCACATGGTCATCCACCAGCACAACCCGAATCATACTTTTCTTCTCTTATTATCTCATTCTCCTATCATGCATCACGGCGCGTCGCTGGCAATCAACCAGCGACAGATATGGAATGGATGTAACAAAATGGCAATAATTTGCCGGAGAGCGAACATCTGATCTGGTTTGTGAATCGGCATGCTACATTCGCCCAAGCTGCAAAATGCGTAAACTCGCTAACCATTGCCAGTTTTTTTCTAAAAACGCTTTGTTCTTAACAAGACGTTTTAATTCCTTTATCAAACTGACCCGCAACGAAATACTGCTCCCATAACAAGACAGGGGAGCAGACAATCATGGCAATTTCATCGCGTAACACACTTCTTGCCGCACTGGCATTCATCGCTTTTCAGGCACAGGCGGTGAACGTCACCGTGGCCTATCAAACCTCCGCTGAACCGGCGAAAGTGGCTCAGGCTGATAACACCTTTGCTAAAGAGAGCGGGGCGACGGTGGACTGGCGCAAGTTTGACAGCGGAGCCAGCATCGTGCGGGCGCTGGCTTCAGGCGATGTCCAAATCGGTAACCTCGGTTCCAGCCCATTAGCGGTGGCAGCCAGCCAACAGGTGCCGATTGAAGTCTTCTTACTGGCGTCAAAACTGGGTAACTCCGAAGCGCTGGTGGTGAAGAAAACCATCAGCAAACCCGAAGATCTCATTGGCAAACGCATTGCCGTACCGTTTATCTCCACCACGCATTACAGCTTGCTGGCGGCGCTGAAACACTGGGGCATTAAACCCGGGCAAGTGGAGATTGTGAACCTGCAGCCGCCTGCGATTATCGCCGCCTGGCAGCGGGGAGACATTGATGGTGCTTATGTCTGGGCACCGGCGGTTAATGCCCTGGAAAAAGATGGCAAGGTGCTGATCGATTCTGAACAGGTCGGTCAGTGGGGCGCGCCGACGCTGGACGTCTGGGTAGTGCGCAAAGATTTTGCCGAGAAACATCCTGAGGTAGTGAAAGCGTTCGCTAAAAGCGCCATCGATGCTCAGCAACCATACATTACTAACCCAGACGCGTGGCTGAAACAGCCGGAAAACATCAGCAAGCTGGCGCGTTTAAGCGGCGTGCCGGAAGGTGACGTTCCGGGGCTGGTGAAGGGGAATACTTATCTGACGCCGCAGCAACAAACGGCAGAACTGACCGGACCGGTGAATAAAGCGATCATCGATACCGCGCAGTTTTTGAAAGATCAGGGCAAAGTCCCTGCCGTGGCGAATGATTACAGCCAGTACGTGACCTCGCGCTTCGTGCAATAAAAGGAGGCGCAGATGCTGCAAATCTCTCATCTTTACGCCGATTATGGCGGCAAACCGGCGTTGGAAGATATCAACCTGACGCTGGAAAGCGGCGAGCTTCTGGTGGTTCTGGGACCGTCTGGCTGCGGCAAAACCACCTTGCTGAATCTGATTGCCGGTTTTGTGCCTTATCAGCATGGCAGCATTCAACTGGCGGGTAAGTGCATTGAGGGACCGGGCGCAGAGCGGGGCGTGGTTTTTCAGAATGAAGGGCTGTTGCCGTGGCGTAATGTGGTAGACAACGTGGCATTCGGCCTGCAACTGGCAGGTGTAGAGAAAGTGCCGCGCCTGGAAATCGCGCACCAGATGGTGAAAAAAGTGGGGCTGGAAGGCGCAGAAAAACGCTACATCTGGCAGCTTTCCGGCGGTCAACGTCAGCGGGTAGGGATTGCCCGCGCGCTGGCGGCAAATCCCCAGCTGTTATTACTCGACGAACCGTTTGGTGCGCTGGACGCCTTCACCCGCGACCAGATGCAAACCCTGCTGCTGAAACTCTGGCAGGAGACAGGCAAGCAGGTGTTGTTGATTACCCACGATATAGAAGAAGCGGTGTTTATGGCGACTGAACTGGTTCTGCTTTCACCCGGCCCAGGCCGCGTGCTGGAACGCCTGCCGCTCAACTTCGCCCGCCGCTTTGTTGCCGGGGAACCGAGCCGCAGCATCAAGTCCGATCCACAATTCATCGCCATGCGCGAATATGTTTTAAGCCGCGTATTTGAGCAACGGGAGGCGTTCTCATGAGTGTGCTCATTAATGAAAAACTGCATTCGCATCGGCTGAAATGGCGCTGGCCGCTCTCGCGTCAGGTGACCTTAAGCATTGGCACGTTAGCGGTTTTACTCACGGTATGGTGGGCGGTGGCGGCGCTGCAACTGATTAGCCCGCTGTTTTTGCCGCCACCGCAACAGGTACTGGCAAAACTGCTCACCATTGCCGGGCCGCAGGGATTTATGGACGCCACGCTGTGGCAGCATCTGGCCGCCAGCCTGACGCGCATTGTGCTGGCGTTAATTGCGGCGGTGTTGATCGGTATTCCGGTCGGGATCGCCATGGGGCTAAGTCCGACGGTGCGCGGCATTCTGGATCCGATAATTGAATTGTATCGCCCGGTGCCGCCGCTGGCTTATTTGCCGCTGATGGTGATCTGGTTTGGTATTGGTGAAACCTCGAAGATCTTACTGATCTATTTAGCGATTTTTGCACCGGTGGCGATGTCGGCGCTGGCGGGGGTGAAAAGCGCGCAGCAGGTTCGCATTCGTGCCGCTCAGTCGCTGGGGGCCAGCCGAACACAGGTACTGTGGTTTGTTATTTTGCCCGGTGCGCTGCCGGAAATTCTCACTGGATTACGCATTGGTCTGGGTGTGGGCTGGTCTACCCTGGTGGCGGCGGAGTTGATTGCCGCGACGCGCGGTTTGGGTTTTATGGTCCAGTCAGCGGGTGAATTTCTCGCGACTGACGTGGTGCTGGCGGGGATCGCGGTGATTGCGATTATCGCCTTTCTTTTAGAACTGGGTCTGCGCGCGTTACAGCGCCGCCTGACGCCCTGGCATGGAGAAGTACAATGAGTGAACGTCTGAGCATTACCCCGCTGGGGCCGTATATCGGTGCACAAATTACGGGTGTCGACCTGACGCGTCCGTTAAGCGATAATCAGTTTGAACAGCTTTACCATGCGGTACTGCGCCATCAGGTGGTATTTGTGCGTGAACAAGCCATTACACCGCAGCAGCAACGCGCGCTGGCCCAGCGTTTTGGCGAACTGCATATTCATCCTGTTTACCCTCATGCCGAAGGGGTTGAGGAGATTATCGTACTGGATACTCATAACGATAATCCGCCGGATAACGATAACTGGCACACCGATGTGACATTTATTGAAACGCCACCCGCAGGGGCGATTCTGGCGGCGAAAGAGTTACCCTCGACCGGCGGCGATACGCTATGGAGCAGCGGTATTGCGGCCTATGAGGCGCTCTCAGTTCCCTTCCGTCAACTATTGAGCGGGCTACGTGCGGAGCATGATTTCCGTAAATCGTTCCCGGAATACAAGTACCGCAAAACCGAGGATGAGCATCAACGCTGGCGCGAGGCGGTCGCGAAAAATCCACCGTTGCTCCATCCGGTGGTGCGAACGCATCCGGTGACCGGTAAACAGGCGCTGTTTGTGAACGAAGGTTTTACCACACGAATTGTTGATGTCAGCGAGAAAGAGAGCGAAGCCTTGTTAGGTTTTTTGTTTGCCCATATCACCAAACCGGAGTTTCAGGTACGTTGGCGCTGGCAGCCAAATGATATCGCGATTTGGGATAACCGCGTGACTCAGCACTATGCCAATGCGGATTACCTGCCACAGCGGCGGATTATGCATCGGGCGACGATCCTTGGGGATAAACCGTTTTATCTGGCGGGGTAAGGGGGAAATGCCGGGTTGGATAACCCGGCATAATGAACATTAACGCAGAATCTTCTTCTCAGCCAGATCCAGCGCAAAGTAGCTGAAAATCAGATCCGCACCCGCACGCTTAATTGAACCTAAACTTTCGAGCACCACTTTCTCTTCATCTATAGCACCCGCCAGCGCGGCGAACTTAATCATCGCATACTCACCGCTGACCTGATACGCACCAATCGGCAATTCAGTACGCTCACGCAGCTCACGCACGATGTCGAGGTACGCTCCGGCTGGTTTAACCATCAGGCAGTCTGCGCCCTGGGCTTCATCCAGCAGTGACTCACGAATCGCCTCGCGACGGTTCATTGGGTTCATCTGATAACTTTTGCGATCGCCTTTTAATGCACTTCCCGCCGCTTCACGGAACGGACCATAAAAGGAAGAGGCGAACTTGGTCGAATACGACATGATCGCCGTATCTTTAAAGCCCGCAGCGTCCAGCGCCTGGCGAATCGCTTGTACCTGGCCATCCATCGCGGCAGAAGGGGCGATGAAGTCTGCGCCTGCAGCAGCTGCAACCACGGCTTGCTTGCCTAAATTTTCCAGAGTCGCGTCGTTGTCGACGCCATGCTCGCACAGAACACCGCAGTGACCGTGAGATGTGTATTCACAGAAGCAGGTGTCTGACATAACGATCATTTCTGGCACGGTCTGCTTGCAGATGCGCGACATACGCGCCACCAGTCCATCTTCCCGCCAGGCATCGCTGCCGGTTTCATCGGTATGGTGAGAGATGCCGAAAGTCATCACGGAACGAATACCGGCGTTGGCGATGCGTTCAATTTCGCGTGCCAGATGTTTCTCTGGAATGCGCATCACGCCTGGCATGGCTTCAACGGCTTTGTAGTCGTCAATTTCTTCTTCAACAAAGATCGGCAACACCAGGTCGTTAAGGCTAAGTGTTGTCTCTTCAAACATAGCGCGCAGCGCAGGAGATTTGCGCAGGCGACGAGGGCGTTGGATTAAGTCTGTCATGGTCTGCCTGATGTTTGTGGAATCGAGGGGCATAGTATACCTGAAGCAGGGTGGGGATGTTTTACGAAAGTTGTCGCGATGTTGACAAGAAGAGAATGAATGAGAGGTCAGGACATCTTTGTAATAGAAATAGCAATAAATTTATATTCATTGAAAATATTTTTAATTTTTATTTATAGCTATAGATTATTGTTTTTGGGGATTTGGTGACGTTTTCAAAAAGTGAATAGCGTAAAGTTCATTGCTTATTGATACATTATTTGTCTAGTTTGGTTGTTTTATATTTTTATGGTCTATGTTTTAAAATTGGCGCTTTCATTAACCTATTGAAATAATGTATTTTTGTTATTTATTTCTTTATGTGTGTTCACGTGCTTTATATATGTCCGCAATCGGACTTAGGGGAAAGAATAATTGAACCATTCCTCTATAACGCCGCATAATCGTAAACGCGAAACATAATATGTTTTCTATGCATTGATAATTGATGGATCAACTTATTACGTCCCTGAGGAGGGATGACAAATGCACTCCTGGAAAAAGAAACTTGTAGTATCACAATTAGCATTGGCTTGCACTCTGGCTATCACCTCTCAGGCTAATGCAGCAAACTATGATACCTGGGGGTATCATGACAACACCACGACCGATTTAGTTTGGCCGTATGACACTGACAATGATGGAATTGCCGATGTTGGCGGTATGGACCCGATGGGTTCAGATGGTAACTACGTAACTTACAATGGTTTTGTTTACTATAACAATGCCAATGGTGATTTCGATACCGTCTTTAAAGGCGATACCGTTAACGGTACCATTTCTACTTATTACTTGAATCATGATTACGCTAGCGGTTCTGTTAACCAGGTAGATATCAGCAATTCAGTAATTCATGGGGCAATCACCTCTGAACTGCCATTTGGTTATTACAGCATTACGCCTGAAAAAGTTAATGAGAAAGGTGAAGTTACATCACCACAGATTTATAACGGCTACACTTTCCATAATGGAACCACTACTGACCTTGACTACAATTGGTACGATGGTGATGTATTCACTCTGAACGTATCCAATTCCACCATTGATGATGACTATGAAGCGCTTTACTTCACTGACACATATCTTGATGGTGATAAATCTAAGTCAACCAATGAAACGTTCTATACCGCTCTGGGTGTTGCAGTAAATCTTGATGTTGAAAGCAATATCAATATTACCAACAACTCCCGTGTTGCTGGTATTGCGCTGTCTGAAGGCAATACAAGCAACACAACTTATACTAGCGAATATCATCAGTGGGACAACAACATTAATGTGTCTAACTCCACTGTAACTTCAGGATCACAGACTCCGCTGGAAGAAAGCAATGGCTTTTTTGGTAAATCTGATGAACCAAGTGATTACGCTGGTGATGGTGGTCAGAATGACGTAGCACTGTCATTCACTGACAATGCTAGCTCAAATTATTCCATGAAAAACAATGTAAACTTTGACCATTCAACTCTGTTGGGTGATGTCGAATTTACAAGTCACTGGAATAACGATGGCGTATTCTTCTTTTCCACCGGTCATGACAGCAACGGCGACGGCGTCCTTGATACCAACGGCGGTTGGGTAGATGACGCTCAGAACGTTGACGAACTGAACATTACTCTGAATAACGGTAGTAAGTGGGTTGGTTCAGCAAACATGAGTGCTGAAGTAATTGCTCCGGCAGATATGTATGACGTTGCGCCGAACAGCCTGACCCCTGGTGCCACCATCGAAGCTAATGATTGGGGCCGTATGATTGACAACAAAGTATTCCAGAGCGGCGTATTTAACGTAGCACTGAACAATAGTTCAGAATGGAATACCGTTAATAGTTCAGTAATTGATACATTAGCTGTAAATAATGGCTCTCAGGTAAATGTTACTGATTCCTCTCTGGTATCAGATACCATTGGTTTAACCAACGGTTCTTCACTGAATATTGGTGCAAATGGCGTGGTTGCTACAGACCACCTGACTGTTGATAGCTACAGTACCGTTAATTTAACCGAATCTACTGGTTGGAATAATTATTCTAATCTGTATACCAATACTATCACCGTAACTAACGGTGGTGTGCTGGATGTGAATGTTGATCAGTTCGATACTGAAGCTTTCCGTACAGATAAACTGGAACTGACTAGCGGCAACATCGCTGACCACAACGGCAACGTAGTTGCTGGTGTGTTCGACATCAACAGCAGCGATTATGTTCTGAACGCTGATCTTGTGAACGACCGTACCTGGGATACTACCAAGTCTAACTACGGTTACGGTATTGTTGCTATGAACTCTGATGGTCACCTGACTATCAACGGTAACGGCGATGTAGACAATGGTACTGAACTGGATAACAGCTCTGTTGACAACGTTGTTGCTGCAACCGGTAACTACAAAGTTCGTATCGACAACGCAACTGGCGCTGGCGCAATCGCTGATTACAAAGATAAAGAAATTATCTACGTAAACGACGTTAATACCAACGCGACCTTCTCTGCTGCTAACAAAGCTGACCTGGGTGCATACACCTATCAGGCTGAGCAGCGCGGTAACACCGTTGTTCTGCAACAGATGGAGCTGACCGACTACGCTAACATGGCGCTGAGCATCCCGTCTGCAAACACCAATATCTGGAACCTGGAACAAGACACCGTTGGTACTCGTCTGACCAACTCTCGTCATGGCCTGGCTGATAACGGCGGCGCATGGGTAAGCTACTTCGGTGGTAACTTCAACGGCGACAACGGCACCATTAACTATGATCAGGATGTAAACGGCATCATGGTCGGTGTTGATACCAAAGTTGACGGTAACAACGCTAAGTGGATCGTCGGTGCGGCTGCAGGCTTCGCTAAAGGTGATATGAATGACCGTTCTGGTCAGGTGGATCAAGACAGCCAGACTGCCTACATCTACTCTTCTGCTCACTTCGCGAACAACGTCTTTGTTGATGGTAGCTTGAGCTACTCTCACTTCAACAACGACCTGTCTGCAACCATGAGCAACGGTACTTACGTTGACGGTAGCACCAACTCTGACGCTTGGGGCTTCGGTTTGAAAGCCGGTTACGACTTCAAACTGGGTGATGCTGGTTACGTGACTCCTTACGGCAGCATTTCTGGTCTGTTCCAGTCTGGTGATGACTACCAGCTGAGCAACGACATGAAAGTTGACGGTCAGTCTTACGACAGCATGCGTTATGAACTGGGTGTAGATGCAGGTTATACCTTCACCTACAGCGAAGACCAGGCTCTGACTCCGTACTTCAAACTGGCTTACGTCTACGACGACTCTAACAACGATAACGATGTGAACGGTGATTCCATCGATAACGGTACTGAAGGGTCTGCGGTACGTGTTGGTCTGGGTACTCAGTTCAGCTTCACCAAGAACTTCAGCGCCTATACCGATGCTAACTACCTCGGTGGTGGTGACGTAGATCAAGATTGGTCCGCGAATGTGGGTGTTAAATATACCTGGTAATATTCTTCACTCCGAAGAAATAGGTAATTTAATCTAAATAATGCCCGTCAAGGATTTGACGGGCATTACTGCAAAGGACGCGCAAATGTTATCTGTAGTTAAACCTCTTCAGGAATTTGGTAAGCTCGATAAATGTTTGTCCAGATACGGCACGCGCTTCGAGTTTAATAATGAAAAGCAAGTTATATTTTCAAGTGATGTCAATAGCGAAGATACTTTCGTTATTTTAGAGGGCGTTATCTCTTTGCGTAGAGAAGAAAACGTACTTATCGGTATTACCCAGGCTCCTTATATTATGGGACTGGCTGATGGATTGATGAAAAACGATATACCATACAAATTAATATCAGAAGGAAATTGTACGGGATATCATCTGCCAGCCAAACAAACCATTACGCTTATTGAACAAAATCAACTCTGGCGAGACGCTTTTTACTGGTTAGCCTGGCAAAATAGAATTCTGGAATTACGCGATGTGCAGCTCATTGGACATAATTCCTACGAACAAATCCGCGCCACGTTATTATCAATGATTGACTGGAATGAAGAATTGCGCTCACGTATTGGCGTGATGAATTATATCCATCAACGTACACGCATATCGCGTTCTGTCGTCGCAGAAGTTCTCGCTGCTTTACGTAAAGGCGGCTATATCGAAATGAATAAAGGCAAACTGGTTGCTATCAACCGTTTGCCTTCAGAGTATTAATCAGGACGCGGGGATGACCAACGGTTTATTCCCGCTCAGTTCGGTCACCAGGTCATTGATGCCATCGCTCATATTTTTAAAGCGCGTCAACGGCGAACGAGTAACCACCACAAACGCGCCAATATTCTTCTGCGGGATCATCGCCATATAGGTAATGAAACCGCCACCACCACCTGTCTTCTGAATAATCCCTGGACGACCCTCTTTCGGGGCCATATATACCCAGCCTAAACCAAGCGCATCCGCTTTGCCGGGGACATCCATGCCAATCACTTTTGTAAACTGCGCTCGCTGATAAATCAACGTCTGCATGCGATCTGCCTGGTTACTGCGCTGATAAAAATCAGATGACAAATACTGCTGCATCCAGCGCATCATATCGCCAGGCGTGGAATAGACTCCGCCGCTGCCAATTGCCGCCAGCGTGTTATTGCATGGACTGGCACCGCGCTCAGCAACCATTAAACGTCGGCACTGATCCGGCGATGGAGTGTAGGTCGTGTCTTTCATCCCCAACGGACGGGTAATCTGCTCTTCAAACAACTGGGTATAAGGCTTGCCGGAAGCATTCGCCAGTGCATCTGCCAGCAGGTCGAACGCAAGGTTAGAGTATGCCGCCTGACTGCCTGGCGCGGCTTTCAGCTTCGCCGTAGAAAGGTATTTCCAGCGTTGCTCGCGCGTTGGCCAGACAAACACTGGACGATGTGCCGCACCTCCCGGCTGTTCACGGGGCAGGGCACTGGTATGGGTTGCCAGATTCACCAGGGTAATAGGCGTGCCATTGTAAGTCGGCACGCGTGCGCCTGGTGGAGCATATTTACTTAGCGGATCGTTTAACTTCACGGTCCCCTGGTCGAGCAATTTCACCAGCAACTCACTGGTCATTAGCTTGGTAAGCGAAGCAATACGCACGACCGAATCCAGCTGCGGGCGAACGTTATTACCCGGGCGCGTTTCGCCATAACTGCGAAAGACGCGCTGGTTACCGTCGATAACAACCAGCGCCATCCCCGTGGCACCACTGCCATAAAAAATATGATCGGCATAACGATCGACAATATCAGAGGCGAACTCCGGTTCAGTGATCGGCTGCGCCGCATGGACGGGGGTCAATAACGCCGCACAAAGCACGGCAGAAAAAAGCAGACTACGTTTCAACGGTGGTGTCCATAGATTGAATGAAGGTAACTGAGCGTATTTATACTACTCATTGATGGATTGCAAAGGGCGAATTAGTGCAATAATAGTGTTAAAAACGTAACGGCGCGTAAACACGATCTTTTTCCTGCTCACCAATGCCTGCATTTGTGATCCTGCGCGTGTTAATCCGCTAATGTAAATAATCTTTGGTTTGTGAAATCCGTCGAAACAATTCTTATGGTCAGGCTGGCGAACTATGCGCCTTGCTATGGGTCACAATGGGCGGTTTCATTTGGCTGATTCTATGTAGCGGTCATGCGGTTAATACACAGCAGTTGTTAAAACGATAAGAAGTTAGCAGGAGTGCATATGTTTAAGTCTTTTTTCCCAAAGCCGGGAACGTTTTTTCTCTCGGCCTTTGTTTGGGCATTGATTGCCGTTATCTTCTGGCAAGCCGGTGGGGGGGACTGGGTGGCTCGCATCACCGGAGCTTCCGGGCAGATCCCAATTAGCGCCGCGCGTTTCTGGTCGTTAGATTTCCTGATTTTTTACGCTTACTACATTGTTTGCGTAGGGCTTTTTGCACTGTTCTGGTTTATTTATAGCCCGCATCGTTGGCAATACTGGTCAATACTCGGTACTGCGTTGATAATCTTCGTCACCTGGTTTTTGGTGGAAGTTGGAGTTGCCGTCAACGCCTGGTATGCGCCGTTTTATGATCTGATTCAAACTGCGCTAAGTTCGCCGCATAAAGTCACTATCGAACAATTTTACCGCGAAGTGGGCGTCTTTCTGGGGATTGCGCTGATCGCGGTGGTGATCAGTGTGCTGAACAACTTCTTTGTCAGTCACTACGTGTTCCGCTGGCGTACGGCGATGAACGAATATTACATGGCGAACTGGCAACAACTGCGTCATATCGAAGGTGCCGCCCAGCGTGTGCAGGAAGACACCATGCGTTTTGCTTCAACGCTTGAGAATATGGGCGTCAGTTTTATCAACGCTATCATGACGTTGATCGCCTTCCTGCCGGTACTGGTAACGCTCTCTGCGCATGTGCCGGAGCTGCCGATTGTCGGGCATATTCCGTATGGTCTGGTGATTGCTGCTATCGTATGGTCGTTGATGGGGACCGGATTGCTGGCAGTGGTAGGGATCAAACTGCCGGGACTGGAGTTTAAAAATCAGCGTGTAGAGGCTGCCTACCGTAAAGAGTTGGTTTATGGTGAAGACGATGCATCGCGCGCGACGCCGCCTACGGTACGCGAGCTGTTTAGCGCCGTGCGGAAAAACTATTTCCGCCTCTATTTTCACTATATGTATTTCAACATCGCCCGCATTCTCTATTTGCAGGTCGATAACGTTTTCGGTTTGTTCTTGCTGTTTCCGTCGATTGTTGCCGGTACGATTACGCTCGGCCTGATGACGCAGATTACCAACGTTTTTGGTCAGGTTCGCGGTGCTTTTCAGTACCTGATTAACTCATGGACCACGCTGGTTGAGTTGATGTCTATCTACAAACGTCTGCGCAGCTTTGAACATGAGCTGGATGGTGACAAAATTCAGGAAGTAACCCATACCTTGAGTTAAAAAGGAGAAGTAATGTCGCGCGTCAATCATCTATCTTCGCTTTCGTTGTTGGCGGTTCTGGTTTTAGCAGGGTGTAGTAGTCAGGCTCCGCAACCGTTGAAAAAGGGCGAAAAAGCGATAGATGTGGCGAGCGTCGTGCGGCAGAAGATGCCCGCGAGCGTGAAAGACCGCGATGCCTGGGCGAAAGATCTCGCCACCACGTTTGAAAGTCAGGGGCTGGCACCGACGCTGGAAAATGTCTGCTCGGTGCTGGCGGTGGCGCAGCAGGAGTCAAATTATCAGGCAGATCCGCCCGTTCCGGGCTTAAGCAAGATAGCATGGCAAGAGATTGACCGTCGTGCCGAACGGATGCACATCCCTGCTTTTCTGGTTCATACCGCGCTAAAAATCAAATCGCCAAACGGTAAAAGTTATAGTGAGCGGTTAGATTCTGTGCGTACAGAAAAGCAATTAAGCGCGATTTTTGACGATTTGATCAGCATGGTGCCAATGGGGCAGACGCTGTTTGGTTCGCTTAATCCGGTACGTACCGGTGGACCGATGCAGGTCAGCATTGCGTTTGCCGAACAGCATACCAAAGGGTATCCGTGGAAAATGGACGGTACAGTCCGTCAGGAAGTCTTCAGTCGCCGCGGCGGATTGTGGTTCGGTACTTACCATTTACTGAATTATCCCGCCAGTTATAGCGCGCCGATATACCGTTTTGCCGATTTTAACGCTGGCTGGTACGCCAGCCGTAATGCCGCTTTTCAGAACGCGGTCAGTAAGGCCACTGGCATAAAGCTGGCGCTGGACGGTGATTTAATTCGTTACGACAGTAAAGAACCTGGGAAAACAGAGCTGGCAACGCGCAAACTGGCAGGCAAACTGGGGATGAGCGACAGCGAAATTCGCCGTCAGTTAGAGAAAGGGGACAGCTTCTCTTTTGAGGAGACGGCGCTGTACAAGAAAGTTTATCAACTTGCCGAAGCGAAAACGGGTAGATCACTACCCCGCGAAATGTTGCCCGGCATCCAACTGGAAAGCCCGAAAATTACCCGCAATCTGACTACGGCCTGGTTTGCGAAGCGCGTAGACGAACGGCGGGCGCGTTGTATGAAACAGTAAGCAAAAGGCAACGCCAGGCCAGATAAGGCATTTTAGGCCGCATCTGGCAACCTACTCTTACTGGCGGCGATGTCGCCAGTGCAGCCATAGCGCCACCACTGCAAAAATGAAGCAGCCAATTAAAAATGGGATCAGCCCGAAAATGGTACCGACACCTAAACCAATTTCCACCCGTGGGCGGCCTGTTTCCTGAGCCTGCATTAAACGCTCATAGACGCCGGGCGCATGCACTAACAGGTTCAGCAATTGCGCCCCAGCCCAAAAGCAAAACAGCACAAACAACGCATAGGCAATGTTGCCAGGCGTAGAAGAGGCATTGCGATATTTTCCGCTAAACAGCGATTTTGACAGGGTGAAATCAGCCATAAAAACCTCCGGAAGTCATCTGCTTCTCTTCTGGTGTCATACCAGCGGCTTATGGCAAGTCTGACAGGTCATTAAGATTGTCAATATCAGAATCATGGTAAATTGATGTTGGGAATATTCCCGAAGCGGGAATATTTGTCACGAGTCACAAAACGGTAACTTTAAGTTAAATTTTTTAACGATACGGGAAATGCTGTCTACCCCACAGACGTAAGTTATCGATTATGCGAAGATGTTATTTTTCGTTAACGGAGCTGCCATGAGTCTGCCTGTAAAAATTCGCCGTGACTGGCACTACTATGCGTTCGCCATTGGCCTGATATTCATTCTTAATGGCGTGGTGGGGTTACTGGGATTTGAAGCAAAAGGTTGGCAGACCTATGCCGTTGGTCTGGTGACGTGGGTGATTAGTTTCTGGCTCGCGGGGCTGATTATTCGTCGTCGCGATGAAGAAACTGAAAACGCCCAATAACAGAGGATTGGGCGTTCTGGGGGCTGACAAAGTGCTCGTTGTTTTTGCCGGATGCGGCGCGAACGCCTTATCCTGCCTACAAAATCAGTATATTGCAATTATCTTGTAGGCCTGATAAGCAAAGCGCATCAGGCAATCTTACAGTCTTAAATGCCCAATAACAGTTATTGGGCATTTAAAAATTACATTGTGGTTTTCAATGCGTTATCCGCAGCGTGACGCTCCAGCGCCAACTCGATCAGACGTGTGATCAGGTCGGTGTAACCCAAACCGCTGGCTTGCCACAGCTTCGGATACATACTGATGTTGGTGAAGCCTGGCAGTGTGTTGATCTCGTTGATTACCACTTCGTTCTCTGGGGTTAAAAACACGTCTACACGCGCCATGCCTGCGCAACCCAACGTTTGATAAGCCTGAACGGCAATTGCCCGGATCTTATCGTTAATTTCAGGCGTAATGGCTGCTGGAACCACCACTTTCGCGCCATCTTCGTCAATGTACTTGGTGTCGTAGGCATAGAAATCGCTGGTTAGTACGATCTCGCCACAGGTACTGGCTTGCGGATTGTCGTTGCCCAGAACCGCGCATTCGATCTCACGACCTTTGATCCCTTGCTCAACGATCACTTTATGATCGAACTCGAACGCCAGATCGACGGCAATTGCGTACTCTTCTTCACTGGTTACTTTGCTGACACCAACAGAAGAGCCTTGGTTAGCGGGTTTTACAAACAGCGGTAACCCCAGTTTTGACTTCACTTCGGCAAAACTGATGTTTTGACGATTGGTGCGTGTCAGGGTAATAAATGGCGCAATGTTCAGCCCGGCATCGCGTAGCAGACGTTTGGTGACATCTTTATCCATACAGGCTGCTGACGCCAGAACATCAGAACCCACAAACGGTAAATTGGCGACCCGCAGCATTCCCTGCAAGGAACCATCTTCGCCTAGCGTACCGTGAACAATCGGGAAAATGACATCCACCGTCGGCAATGGCTGACCGTTTTGCGCGTCGATAAGCTGATGCTCATGTTTACCAGGCACCTGCGCAAGACTGGTCGCCGAAGGGCGCAACGCAATATGGGCAGGATCGTCTGCATTTAGCAGATAATTGTTGGCATCGCTGACGTGCCATTGCCCTTGTTTATCAATGCCCAGCAGCACAACGTCGAAGCGACTTTTATCAATGGCATCGACAATGTTTTTTGCCGATTGCAAAGACACTTCATGTTCCGCTGATTTACCACCAAAAACGATTCCTACCCGCAGTTTTTCCATCTTGAAAACCTATCCCGTCTAACACAAAGTGCATACATTACCACGACAAAACGGGGGATTCGCGGCCTTCTGACAGAATGTTGCAATCTTCTACTGACAAAGTGTGCAACGTACTGGTGAAGAAAGTGCGTTATCTCAAAGATGTGCGCAAGATCACAAAAATGATGAACGGGAAGCTAATTTATTCCTGGTTTAAATGGCCATGCAGTGAGTTTTTTTCTCTTAATTATAAGTTGGCAAAGAGAATATATTTCATAACTTTTACTTATAATAAAGGTTGATAATTAAAAACCTATACTTTGTATGGTTACTTATTTAAATAAGAGAAACGTTTCGCTGATAAATATGGAAAAAATATTTGCGCAAAGTATTTCATTCGTCATAAAAATACTACCTCCAGACACTATGAAGTTGTGAAGCATAATGTTAACTTCTCCATACTTTGGATAAGGAAATACAGACATGAAAAATCTCATTGCTGAGTTGTTATTTAAGCTTGCCCAAAAAGAAGAAGAGTCGAAAGAACTGTGCGCGCAGGTAGAAGCACTGGAGATTATCGTCACTGCAATGCTTCGTAATATGGCGCAAAATGACCAACAGCGGTTGATTGATCAGGTAGAGGGGGCACTTTACGAGGTAAAGCCCGATGCCAGCATTCCTGACGACGATACGGAGCTGCTGCGCGATTATGTAAAGAAGTTATTGAAGCATCCTCGTCAGTAAAAAGGTAATCTTTTCAACAGCTGTCATAAAGCTGTCACGGCTGAGACTTATAGTCGCTTTGTTTTTATTTTTTAATGTATTTGTACATGGAGAAAATAAAGTGAAACAAAGCACTATTGCACTGGCACTCTTACCGTTACTGTTTACCCCTGTGACAAAAGCCCGGACACCAGAAATGCCTATTCTGGAAAACCGGGCTGCTCAGGGCGATATTACTGCACCCGGCGGTGCTCGCCGCTTAACGGGTGATCAGAGCGCCGCTCTGCGTGATTCTCTTAGCGATAAGCCTGCAAAAAATATTATTTTGCTGATTGGCGATGGGATGGGGGATTCGGAAATTACTGCCGCACGTAATTATGCCGAAGGTGCGGGCGGCTTTTTTAAAGGTATTGATGCCTTACCGCTTACCGGGCAATACACTCACTATGCGCTGAATAAAAAAACCGGCAAACCGGACTACGTTACCGACTCGGCTGCATCAGCAACTGCCTGGTCAACCGGTGTCAAAACCTATAATGGCGCATTGGGTGTCGATATTCATGAAAAAGATCACCCAACGATTCTGGAAATGGCAAAAGCCGCAGGGCTGGCGACCGGTAACGTTTCTACCGCAGAGTTGCAGGATGCCACTCCCGCCGCGTTGGTGGCGCATGTGACTTCGCGCAAATGCTACGGTCCGAGCGCGACCAGTGAAAAATGTCCGGGTAACGCGCTGGAAAAAGGCGGAAAAGGATCGATTACCGAACAGCTGCTTAACGCCCGTGCCGATGTTACGCTTGGCGGCGGCGCAAAAACCTTTGCGGAAACGGCAACCGCTGGTGAATGGCAGGGAAAAACGCTGCGTGAACAGGCGCAGGTGCGTGGTTATCAGTTAGTGAACGATGCTGCCTCGCTGAACGCGGTGACGGAAGCGAACCAGCAAAAACCCCTGCTTGGCCTGTTTGCTGACGGCAATATGCCAGTGCGCTGGCAAGGACCAAAAGCAACGTACCACGGCAATATCGACAAGCCCGCAGTTACCTGTACGCCTAATCCGCAACGTAATGACAGCGTACCGACCCTGGCGCAGATGACTGATAAAGCCATTGAATTGTTGAGTAAAAATGAGAAAGGCTTTTTCCTGCAAGTTGAAGGTGCATCAATCGATAAACAGGATCACGCGGCGAATCCTTGTGGGCAAATTGGCGAGACGGTCGATCTCGACGAAGCCGTACAACGGGCGCTGGAATTCGCTAAAAAGGATGGCAACACGCTGGTCATAGTCACCGCTGATCACGCCCACGCCAGCCAGATTGTCGCGCCGGACACCAAAGCGCCGGGCCTCACCCAGGCGCTAAATACCAAAGATGGCGCAGTGATGGTGATGAGTTACGGGAACTCCGAAGAGGATTCACAAGAACATACCGGTAGTCAGCTGCGTATTGCGGCGTATGGCCCACATGCCGCCAATGTCGTTGGACTGACCGACCAGACCGATCTCTTCTACACCATGAAAGCCGCCCTGGGGCTGAAATAAAACCGCGCCCGGCGGTGAATTTTCGCTGTCGGGTGGTTTTTTTGCTGTTAGCAACCAGACTTAATGGCAGATCACGGGCGCAAACGCTCATGGTTAAAACATGAAGAGGGATGGTGCTATGAAAATAACATTACTGGTTACCTTGCTTTTCGGACTGGTTTTTTTAACCACCGTCGGCGCTGCCGAGAGAACCTTAACCCCGCAACAACAGCGTATGACCTCCTGTAATCAGCAGGCGACGGCGCAGGCGTTGAAAGGGGATGCTCGTAAGACCTACATGAGTGATTGCCTGAAGAACAGCAAGTCTGCGCCAGGTGAAAAAAGTTTGACGCCACAGCAGCAAAAGATGCGCGAATGTAATAATCAAGCAACGCAACAATCTCTGAAAGGTGATGATCGTAATAAGTTTATGAGCGCCTGCCTCAAGAAAGCCGCCTGATACCTGATAGTGCTAACGGGTGAGCTACGAAAATGGCTCACCCGAAATTTCATACTTCTGCCTTTAGCCCCGTCTCTATAATTTGGGAAAATTGTTTCTGAATGTTCCCAAAAATAATGAATGATGAAAACTTTTTCAAAAAAGCGGCGGCGCATGGGGAGGAACCTCCTTTAACTCCTCAAAACGAACATCAGCGGTCCGGGCTGCGCTTCGCCCGTCGCGTCAGACTACCCCGCGCGGTTGGCCTGGCTGGCATGTTCTTACCGATTGCTTCAACGCTGGTTTCGCACCCGCCGCCGGGCTGGTGGTGGCTGGTGTTGGTCGGCTGGGCGTTCGTCTGGCCGCATTTAGCCTGGCAGATTGCGAGTAGGGCTGTCGATCCGCTTAGCCGGGAAATTTATAACTTAAAAACCGATGCAGTATTAGCGGGAATGTGGGTAGGCGTAATGGGCGTAAACGTGCTGCCTTCCACCGCGATGTTGATGATTATGTGTCTGAATTTGATGGGGGCAGGCGGCCCCCGTCTGTTTGTCGCGGGTCTGGTGTTGATGGTGGTTTCCTGCCTTGTCACCCTCGAATTGACGGGCATCACCGTGTCGTTCAATAGTGCGCCGCTGGAATGGTGGCTCTCCCTTCCCATTATCGTCATTTATCCTATGCTGTTTGGCTGGGTCAGCTACCAGACGGCAACCAAACTGGCGGAACATAAACGCAGGTTGCAGGTCATGAGTACCCGCGACGGTATGACGGGCGTGTATAACCGACGTCATTGGGAAACGATGTTACGCAATGAATTTGATAACTGTCGGCGGCATAACCGCGATGCGACGTTACTGATTATCGATATCGACCATTTCAAGAGCATCAACGATACCTGGGGCCATGATGTGGGCGATGAAGCCATTGTGGCGCTTACCCGACAGTTACAAATAACCCTGCGCGGTAGCGATGTGATTGGTCGGTTTGGTGGCGATGAGTTTGCGGTGATCATGTCCGGTACGCCAGCTGAGAGCGCCATTACCGCCATGTTACGGGTACATGAAGGGCTAAATACGTTACGTTTGCCGAATACACCGCAGGTGATGTTACGGATTAGTGTGGGTGTCGCACCGCTGAATCCACAAATGAGTCACTATCGGGAGTGGTTGAAATCGGCAGATTTGGCGCTCTACAAAGCAAAGAAAGCCGGACGTAACCGCACCGAAGTGGCGGCCTGACGTCCGGCGAAAGTCATCAGGATTTGCTGAGTTTTTCTGATTTTTCCATACACTTCGTCATCGCTTCGATCACTGCGGCACGGAAGCCTTTCTCTTCCAGTACGCGTACCGCCTCAATGGTGGTGCCTCCCGGTGAGCAGACCATATCTTTCAGTGCCCCCGGATGTTCTCCCGTTTCCAGCACCATTTTTGCGGAACCCATTACCGCCTGAGCGGCAAATTTATACGCCTGGGCGCGTGGCATCCCGCCCAGCACGGCGGCGTCGGCCATCGCTTCGATAAACATAAAGACGTAGGCTGGCGAAGAACCGCTCACACCGACCACCGGGTGGATCATCGGCTCGGCAATTACTTCCGCTTCGCCAAAGCAGCGGAAAATATTCAGCACATCAGCGGTATCTTCTGGGGTTACCAGCGCGTTTGGCGTTACGGAGGTCATCCCGGCATTAACCAGTGCGGGAGTGTTCGGCATGGCGCGGATAATTTTCCGGTCATGGCCCAGCGCGCGGGCAAGCTGGTCGAGCGTGACACCTGCTGCAATAGAAACGACCAGAGAGTCTTTATTCAGGCTGGAGGTGATTTCGCTAAGCACTTTAATCATGATGCCTGGTTTAACGGCGGCAAAAATGATGTCGGCGATTTGCGCCACTTCTTGCGCCGATTCTGCGGCGTTGATGCCGAACTGGTCATGCAGGGCGGCGACTTTATCCGGGGAGGGGGTATATACCCAGATTTGCCCTGGAAGCACCTGACCGCTGGCAATCAGACCGCCGAGAATGGCTTTTCCCATATTGCCGCAGCCAATAAAACCGATTTTCTTTTCCATTGCCTCACTCCTGCCGTGAAATTCATTGTTTTGATAATCGCTGGCAGAAGCATAAACAGAACTATGCCGGAAGGCAAAAGCGCGACACAATAGAGAATTACCCAACAAAGGATGACTTTATGACAATTTGGGTGGATGCCGACGCGTGTCCCAATGTAATTAAAGAGATTTTGTATCGCGCGGCTGAACGTATGCAGATGCCGCTGGTACTGGTAGCAAACCAGAGTTTACGCGTACCGCCTTCGCGATTTATTCGAACGCTGCGCGTCGCGGCAGGTTTCGACGTTGCCGATAACGAAATTGTCCGGCAGTGTGAAGCTGGCGATTTGGTGATCACCGCAGATATTCCTTTGGCTGCTGAAGCCATCGAGAAAGGCGCTGCGGCGCTTAATCCACGCGGCGAACGTTACACACCAGCGACCATTCGTGAGCGCCTGACGATGCGTGATTTTATGGATACCTTACGCGCCAGTGGGATCCAGACCGGGGGACCAGATAGCCTTTCACAACGTGACCGCCAGGCCTTTGCCGCGGAGCTGGAGAAGTGGTGGCTGGAAGTGCAACGTAGTCGTGGCTGAATGTAATTTATTATTTACACTTCATTCTTGAAAATTTATTGGTATAGTAAGGGATGTATTAAAATTTTCACTTTAAGTGGAATTTTTTCTTTACAATCGAAATTGTACTAGTTTGATGGTATGATCGCTATTCTCATGACACCGGCTTTCGCCGCATTGCGACCTATTGGGGAAAACCCACGATGACACAACCTCTTTTTCTGATCGGGCCTCGGGGCTGTGGTAAAACAACGGTCGGAATGGCCCTTGCCGATTCGCTTAACCGTCGATTTGTCGATACCGACCAGTGGTTGCAATCACAGCTCAATATGACGGTCGCGGAGATCGTCGAAAGGGAAGAGTGGGCGGGATTCCGCGCCAGAGAAACGGCGGCGTTGGAAGCGGTAACTGCGCCATCCACCGTTATCGCCACGGGCGGCGGCATTATCCTGACGGAATTTAATCGTCACTTTATGCAAAATAACGGGATCGTGGTTTATTTGTGTGCGCCAGTATCAGTCCTGGTTAACCGACTGCAAGCTGCACCGGAAGAAGATTTACGGCCAACCTTAACGGGGAAACCGCTGAGCGAAGAAGTTCAGGAAGTGCTGGAAGAACGCGATGCGCTATATCGCGAAGTTGCGCATATTATCATCGACGCAACAAACGAACCCAGCCAGGTGATTTCTGAAATTCGCAGCGTCCTGGCACAGACGATCAATTGTTGATTTTCGAGCGCCTATACTTAACGTTCATCCCGTGAAATAAGGAAGAACGATGCCAACGAAACCGCCTTATCCTCGTGAAGCATATATAGTGACGATTGAAAAAGGAAAGCCAGGACAGACGGTAACCTGGTACCAACTCAGAGCCGATCATCCTAAACCAGACTCGTTGATCAGTGAACATCCGACCGCTCAGGAAGCGATGGATGCGAAAAAACGCTATGAGGACCCTGACAAAGAGTGACCGCATCAGACTGCTCGGAAGGGATTCTGAGTGCCACCACAAGGGATCTGCGTCACATTTTTCACAATTCATGTTTTTCAAATAATTAGAATATTAAACAATAACAATCCATTACTGGAATCATTTGGAATCTTTACATTATGCCGTGCAGGTCTGCTGCTACGCTTTTTGTCATTTGTAGCACAGGTAAGTGTCGGCAGTGGTGCTTAGCGCTTGCCCGGTAATTAACGACGAAATAAAAGTAAGGTGGAAGAACAATGAGTGCGTCGTTGGCGATCCTGACCATCGGCATTGTACCTATGCAGGAAGTTTTGCCGCTCCTGACAGAATACATTGACGAAGATAATATTTCCCATCATAGCCTGCTGGGGAAGTTAAGCCGCGAAGAAGTGATGGCGGAGTACGCGCCAGAAGCAGGCGAAGACACAATTCTCACATTATTAAATGACAACCAGCTGGCCCATGTTTCGCGTCGCAAAGTGGAGCGAGACCTGCAAGGTGTGGTTGAAGTGCTCGATAATCAGGGTTACGACGTCATTATATTAATGAGTACGGCAAACATTAGGAGTATGACCGCGCGTAATACGATCTTTCTTGAGCCGTCGCGAATATTGCCACCGCTGGTTTCATCTATTGTTGAAGATCATCAGGTGGGGGTTATCGTTCCGGTTGAGGAGATGCTGCCCGTTCAGGCGCAAAAATGGCAAATTTTGCAGAAACCGCCAGTATTTTCATTGGGTAACCCCATTCATGATTCAGAACAAAAAATCATTGATGCCGGGAAAGAATTACTGGCAAAAGGCGCAGATGTCATCATGCTGGATTGTTTAGGATTTCACCAACGTCATCGCGATTTACTGCAAAAACAGCTCGATGTTCCTGTCTTGCTCTCTAACGTATTGATTGCACGGCTAGCTGCGGAATTACTGGTGTAATTTTGCGTGACAGCCAGCGCCTCTGGCCCCTATAGTGAAGTAGATGTTCAACTACCAGACAGGGCCAGTTTATGCTTCAAAGTAATGAGTACTTTTCCGGCAAAGTGAAATCGATCGGCTTTTCCAGCAGTAGCACTGGCCGCGCCAGCGTAGGTGTTATGGTTGAAGGCGAATACACCTTCAGCACCGCTGAACCGGAAGAGATGACGGTAATCAGTGGCGCGCTGAATGTGTTACTGCCTGACGCGACCGACTGGCAAGTGTACGAAGCCGGTTCGGTATTTCATGTTCCCGGTCACAGTGAGTTTCATCTGCAAGTTGCCGAACCTACCTCTTATCTGTGCCGCTATCTGTAATTCCCCGCCTTCCCCTTGAACGGGAGGGCATTTTTCTGAAATGTCCTCTATTTAACCCATAATAATATTTCCTCTGCTGCGATTTTTTCGATTTCCGATATATTCATAATTCATCAAGGTTGATATAAATATCAGTGAAGATTATGAATAGAATTAATATATTGGTCATCTGTATGGTCGCAGTTTTTATGACTGGTAATGCATGCGCCACAGAGTGGATCAGTAGCGAGGACCTTATCACCCCTGACTTTCATCTTATGACGGCAGATGAGCGCAACGTGGTTAAAGCGGCAACCAACGATAGTATGGAAGCTGCTTATATGCTGAAAGATAATATCCGTTGGTATTATCACAATGGTGACCTATCATTACCCACTAACTTCAGCAATCAGCATAAACTGGTGGTGAACGGTAATTTAACGATTTCCGGCGATTATGATGATTATCTGTCAGGTAATGGTCATCTGATTGTACTAGGTAATGTTATTGTCGATAACTTTATTAATCATGATTTCGCGTATGTCAAAGGGCAGATGACAGCAAAAGGTTTAGTTTATGCTGATTATAATGATCACAACTTTGAAGTGATGAAAGGAATTAACGCGCGAGGCATTATTGTTTCCGATAAAGCAACGCAATTTGAGGTCATCAAAGCTGAGTTTTATATCAATGAAGATGAAAGCGGTGAAGAATATAACTGGGACGAGAATATTCAAAAAGCCTATTCACTGGTGACGCCTAATCTTTATGATCATAGTGAAATCGAAACCGATAATATTTCCAATGCGTATCCTGACTATGATAGCGTCGTAGACAATATCGTTCAGGGTTTACCTCTTTTTCGAGATAAAGCTGCTCCTGAAATTAATGAGAAATTAAAATGGATTGAAACGGGGAAACTCGATAATTTCCTTGCGGATAAAATAAAGCATGAAGATCCACTGGTGGCACGTTTTCTGACTCATATAGAAAGTTTGTCAACCGCCGTTATGCTGCAACTGTTACAGCACCCCGATGACCAGACGCGTGAATCAATGGCGCAGTCCTGGCCTGCTCAACACATGCATTTGCTTACCGATGAATTAATTAAAGATGAAGCTGTTGCCAGAGGACTGGTTAAAAACAGCAATATATCCGCCGAAGTGAATAAAAAATTAATGTCTGTACCCGTCGAGAGCGTACAGCTGGAGCAGGCCAGACAGGATAATCTTTCTCCTGATATTGTTGTATCGTTAAGTCAAAGCCCTTTTCTCAGTGTGCGCAAGACATTAATCAGCCATTACGATTACGCCTGGCTGGTTCCAACTGCAGTGGTTGATGAATTGATAAATAGCGAAGATCCGGAGTTACGCGAAAGAATTACCGGAACCGATTTAACCGCACAACAAGCGGTGTTGTTGAGTAAAGATAAATCGCTGAAAGTTCGTCAAGCATTAGCCCGGACGCTTACTGAACTAAAAATCACCCAACTGTCAGCGACCCTGAGGACAGAGGATGTTGAACGTATCGCAGAACAAATGTATCTGGATAATAAAGAAAATAAAAATATCGTGAAGGCGTTATTGGTCGCTTTGTCGGAGTCGCGTCAACTGACTTTGGCAAAAGAAGATGTGCACAATTTACGTGACGGCATGCGTTATCTGACCTCGAAGGAAGTGATTAGTTATCTACTGAATCAGCATGACATTCCCAGCATCTGGTATGAGCTGGCACGCGATAAATTGTTACCTCTGGAGTATAAGAAACAATTATGGCAACACACCTTAAAATTAATGATGAGTAAACGGCAAGAAGATCAAGAGCAAGCCTACGAAGTACAGCTGGCGCTGATTGATAATGGTATTATTGACGAAGAGATGCTTAATAATGCTATCGATTTACTGGTTTATTTACCTGCTGAATACCGCTATCGGATGCGAAACCAGTTATTTGATAATAAAGATTTACCCTCCGGAATTATCAACAAACTCGATCAACAGTATCGTTTTAACTCCGACTGGGCGTTGTCTGTTGTCAGTATGAAAAATAGCACCCGTAGACAAAGTGAAAGAGGATTACACCGCTGGAATCATGAGGAAAGCGATATTTTTGCGGAGCTGGATACGATAAAAGATAAATCAGATGATGAATGGTGGTGCGGATTGCTGAAAAGTCACAATGATCATTTGCGGCAGACGGCGTTGCGCAATGTACATACCCCAGCCTCTTTGTTAACGACATTGACTGAGTCACAGGATCGGGCGCTGGCTATTAATAATCCACAGTTGGCTGCCGATGTGAAAACGGCGTGGTTAAAAGAGGATCCATCATTAATCTTATTTGTCGATCAGCCCGATCTTTCGCAGTTACGTGATTTAGTGAAAACCGGGGCAACGCGGCAAATTCGCAGTGAAGCGCGTAACCGGCTTGAGGAAAAACAATGACACAACGCCCCTGGAGCAAGTTACAGAGGGAGATTTATGACTTACTGACGCCAACGATCAACCTGCAAATTCACTGTACCCGTTATCCCATGCGCAGCCAAAATGGTGGAAGCACCGATTTACCGCGTTATTGGATCACGTTGGATAAAGACGTGATCTGGGATTACCCAAAAGACTTTATGGCAGGCAATGGTGGAGTGCGTAATTTTCATGGTGAAACTTGCTGGTATCCTTATCTGACGGATATTTGTTCAATTTCTGATTTATTGCGTGAATATATTGATACCCCAAAAGCGGAGCTGTTAACGAAACAATTTACCAGCGATAAATGGGGGTTAGTGAATATTCTGCGTGCCGCTGACAGGCGAATAGGGATGAGACGGTTGGATCAGTTACGGCGTAAAACGCATAATATTGCTGCGCTAAAAATTATTGCCCGCCGTAGCGAATGATTATATGCCTGGTGTGGATTCGTACGCCGGATAAGACGCCGCAGGCGTCGCATCCGGCATTAAAGGCAAATCAGCAATTAACGTTGTGCTTCGCCACCTAATCCTTCGATCAGGTTTTGGATTAATGCTGCCAGTTCACCGGTCATCAGGATGAAATCGGCATCAAAACGTTGGGCAAAATCTTCACGGTCGATATCTTCGTTTTGATCGCGCAGCTCGTCGCAGAACTTCAGACGCTTGAGTGAACCATCGTCGCACATCACAAACTGAATGCGCTGCTGCCAGTCGAGCGCCAGTTTAGTCACCACTTTTCCTGCTTCAATGTGGTTGGTGATTTCTTCGCTGGTCAAATCTTGTTTCTTCGCGCGGATCACGCCGCCATCTTCCAGCAACGATTTCAGTTCGGCTTCATCAAGCAGCTGGAAGCCTTGTGCTGCACTACCAGAGCGTACCCATTCGGTCAGCGTCAGTTCAATCGGGTTTTCCATGCTCAATGGTACAACCGGTAACGACCCCAGGCTTTTACGCAGTAATGCCAGCGTATCTTCTGCTTTTTTGGCACTGGCGCAGTCCACCATAATCAAACCGTTTACCGTGTCGATCCACATCATAGTTTGGCTGAAACGGCTGAAAGCGCGCGGCAGAAGAGAGTGCAGCACTTCATCTTTCAGCGAATCTTTTTCGGTTTTCTTCAGCTTGCGCGCCTGTTCCGCTTCCAGCTTGGCGATTTTTGCTTCCAGCGCCTGTTTAATCACCGGAGACGGGAGGATTTTTTCTTCTTTGCGCGCGCAGATAACAATTTGACCATTGGCAACGTGCGTTAACGCATCGCTGTGCGATCCCATCGGAGGAACCCAGCCCATCTTCGCCATGTCCTGGCTGCCGCATGGGGTAAATGCCATCGAGGCTAGCTGTTTTTCCATCTCTTCTGCACGCAGCGAAATCTCGCGGCTAAGACGGTAAACCATTAAATTTTTGAACCACAGCATGATAATTTCCACGGCCTTGTCGTTAAATTTAGCGGGCATGATAACGAATTGTCGGCGGCCTTGCATTGCCAATCCGGTTGTCCGTCTCTACGCTATTGATATTGAAAAAAATAAGGAGAGTACCGTGCGTATAGGTATCGATTTAGGCGGCACTAAAACTGAAGTGATTGCACTGGGCGATGCAGGGGAGCAGTTGTATCGTCATCGTCTGCCCACACCGCGTGATGATTACCATCAGACCATCGAAACGATCGCCACGTTGGTTGATATGGCGGAGCAGGCGACAGGGCAGCGCGGAACGGTAGGCATGGGCATTCCAGGCTCGATTTCGCCTTACACTGGCGTGGTGAAAAATGCCAATTCAACCTGGCTTAACGGTCAGCCATTTGATAAAGATTTAAGCGCGCGGTTGCAACGGGAAGTGCGGTTGGCAAATGACGCCAACTGTCTGGCGGTCTCGGAAGCGGTAGATGGCGCAGCAGCGGGAGCGCAGACGGTATTTGCCGTGATTATCGGCACGGGATGCGGCGCGGGCGTAGCGTTCAATGGTCGAGCGCATATCGGCGGCAATGGCACGGCAGGCGAGTGGGGACACAATCCGCTACCGTGGATGGACGAAGATGAACTGCGTTATCGCGAGGAAGTCCCTTGTTATTGCGGCAAACAAGGCTGCATTGAAACCTTTATTTCGGGTACGGGATTTGCGACGGATTATCATCGTTTGAGCGGACATGCGCTGAAAGGTAGTGAAATTATCCGCCTTGTTGAAGAAAGCGATCCGGTAGCGGAGTTGGCATTGCGTCGTTACGAGCTGCGGCTGGCAAAATCGCTGGCACACGTAGTGAATATTCTCGATCCGGATGTGATTGTGTTGGGGGGCGGGATGAGCAATGTAGATCGTTTATATCAAACGGTTCCGCAGTTGATTAAACAATTTGTCTTCGGCGGCGAATGTGAAACGCCGGTGCGTAAGGCGAAACATGGTGATTCCAGCGGCGTACGCGGCGCTGCATGGTTATGGCCACATGAGTAAAAAAACCAGGCAATTGGTGCATCATGCCTGATGCGACGCTCGCGCCGCATCCGACAACAAGCAGTGATTGCAACCTATCCCACTGGTTTCGCCAGCACCGGACTATCCGCCGCTTGCTGGCGCTTATAGCGACCATACAGCAGCAACGACGACATCGCAGCAAACGAAAGCAGGGCGGCAGGCAGCGCCACGTAATTATAAGTCAGCCCCAGCGTCAGCATCATACCTCCGCAATATGCGCCGACGGCGCTACCGAGGTTAAACGCTATTTGCCCACCTGCGGCACCTAATAATTCTCCACCTTTGGCATTTTGCAGTAACAATATTTGCAGCGGTGCTGAGAGGGCAAATAATCCCGCGCAACAAATAAAAGCAAAAATAAGCGACGTTGTTTTCATGCCGCCGAAGAAAAAGAGCATCAGCAATGCCAGCACAATAATGAAATCAGTCACTGCCGCAATGCGTAGTGGTGAATAACGTCCTGAAATCCGGCCACTTAGCACATTCCCCAACACCATCCCCAGCCCAACTAACATCATAATAAAGGTCATCGCCGTTTCCGAAAAACCGGAAATAAACATCATGTATGGCTTTACGTAGCTGAACCAGGCAAATACACCCGCGTTGCCAAACATCGTGGCAGCGAAAATTAACCACGGGGCCGGGCTGCGCAAAAAGTGAAATTGTTCGCGCAGCTTTCCTTTCGCCTCGTCGCGAATATCCGGCACCCAAAAATAGACCGATGCCATCACCGCGATATTAAACACAGAGATCAATAAAAAGGTGTAACGCCAGCTAAACTCCTGACTTAAATACGTCCCCAGCGGAATGCCCAGCAAATTGGCAACTGTCATCCCCGAAACCATCCCCGCCACGGCGGCGGTGACTTTGCCGGGTTTAATAATTTTCGATAACACAATCGCCCCGACGCCAAAAAATGCACCATGCGGAAAGCCGGAAACCAGCCGACCAATGGCGAGCATCAGGTAAGACGAAGAGAGCGTGAACATGGCGTTGCCAATGACGCACAACGCCACCAGAAACAACAAGATATGTTTGAGTGAGTAGCGGCTGGAAAAGAGGGCGATGATTGGCGCACCGACCACCACCCCCAGCGCATAATACGAGATCATATGCCCGGCAGCAGGAATCGAAATTCCTACGTTATGCGCCAGCTCCGTGAGCACGCCCATAATGCCAAATTCGGCCATCCCCAAACCAAACGTGCCCAGAGCTAAAGATAAAATGACTTTTTTCATACCACCATCACAACCACCAGAACGGCTACCAATCACCGTAGCCAATAAAGTGATAGCTTGCAGGATAACGGCCAGCGAGGCCAAGAGATAATTCGCCCCTCTGTATTCATTATCCTGCTGAATAGTTATTTCACTGCAAACGCACTTTCCAGTTTGCTGTATCCCAGTCCGTTGATCTTTTTCACTTTGATCTGCACCGGAATACGCTCTTTCATCGCTTCAACGTGGCTAATCACACCGATAGTTTTACCACTGGCATTCAGAGCATCCAGGGCATCAAGGGCGGTATCCAGCGTTTCGCTATCCAGCGTGCCAAAACCTTCATCAAGGAACAGCGAGTCAATACGCGTTTTATGGCTGACCAGATCCGAAAGCGCCAGCGCCAGCGCCAGACTGACGAGGAAACTCTCGCCACCGGAAAGGGTACGGGTATCGCGTACCGCATCTGCCTGCCAGGTATCGACAACCTCGACTTCCAGCGCCTCGCTGGCTTTGCGCTGTAACAGATAGCGCCCATGCAGGCGAGTCAGTTGCTGATTAGCGAGATGGACTAAATTATCCAGCGTCAGCCCTTGGGCGAACTTACGGAATTTATCGCCCTCTTTGGAACCTATTAGCGAATTCAGATATCCCCAGTCCTCAACCTGCTGCGTCATTTGAGCAATTTGCTGCATTAAGGTTTGTTGTTGCTGACGGTTTTCCGCATCCTGTTTCAGCTGCTGGCGAATCTCGCCCTGACTGGTGGTGTTTTCACGCAACTTTTGGTGAGTTTGCGCTAACTCTTGCTGAATCTGCACCACCGTCACACTGAGATCCAGGCCGTCAGGTCGGTGTTGCTGATGCTGTGCCAGCGTTTCAGCTGTCTGAGTGACCAGCGTTTGCGCCTGACGGCGCTGGTTTTCCAGATTCTGCTTGAGCTGTTCCAGCTGGGTTAGTGTTTGTTCATCCATTAGCGCCGCAAGGAACGCCTGTTGATCGTCAAAGACACTGGCCTGTAGCGCGGTGTCAAACTGCGCCTGGGCTTTTTGCAGACTTTGCGCCGCCAGAACATCCTGTTGCTGTAACGTCTGCTGCTGGCTGTGTAATGCGAGACATTGTTCATGAACCTGCCGCCAGTTTTCCAGCGCCACAGTTTCTTCGCTGTGCGGGAGTTCATCACTTTGCTGCAACGTTTCCAGAATCGGCGTCAGCTGCTGCATACGGTTTTGCAGCGCGGTTAATTCGTTCTGGCGTTGCTGCCAGCTCTGTGCTTCTTGCTGACGCGTCGCCAACCAGCTCTCTTCTTCATCTTCCTGTGGCAATGTCAGTGCATAACCCGCCAATGCCGTTAAGAGTTGCTGCTGGCGTTGTTCAATTTGCTGTTGATACTGGATAATTTGCTGATTATGCGCGGCAATCTGCCCTTGTAATTCATGCCGTTGGCTGAGTATCCGCAGCTGGCGCTCGTGCTCATCTTGTGCATCCAGCCACGGTTGAATATCGTCCTGTGGCTGCAAGGTGATATTGAGGCTGGCCGTGACGGCTTGCCATTGTTGAGTAAGTGCTTGCTCATCTTGTCGGAGGCTTTGCGCTTCGTTTTCATCACGCTGAAGCTGCTTCGTTAAGGCGTCCAGTTGCCCACGTAGCGCCGCACCTTCTTCACCGAGCTTTTTCACTTCGTTTTCCAGCGTTAATAGCCGGGCCTGATTAACGCCCGGTTCCAGCGCCTGATACGCCTCGACCGCCGGGTGGTTGGTGGAACCACAAAGTGGGCAAGGCTGACCCGCCTGTAACTGCGCACGTTGAACTTCCAGCGTTTTGATACGAGCTTCCTGCTCGCAAATGGTTTTTACATCGGCAAGTTGTTGCGTTTTTTCTTTATAACGCTGGCGCATTTCGTTAAGTGCGGCGTTACGTTGCGTCTGTTCCTGCGTGACATTCTGGATAGCAACCTGTAATTGCGCCAGGCGTTTTTGTTGGGGAACAATCTGCCCATGCAGCGCGACCAGGCGCTGACGCAGCGTGCGTTGCTCAGCATGTTGCGCCAGGGCGCTAGCAACTTCATCGGCGCTTAACGTCAATGAGATCGCCGGAAGTGAATTAAGTTTTTGCTCTGCATGGGTTAACTGTTGCTGCCACTGCCGCAGATGCTCGCGTTCGCTGGTTTGTTGAGAGAATTGCGCACGCCAACCCGCCAGTTCGTTGTTCCACTGACGGAAGCGGTCGTGTTCCTGTAACCAGGCATTCAGGCTTTGTTGCTGCTGCTGTAATTCTGCAGACTGCTTCGCCGCGTAGTGGCGAATGCTCGCACGAAGCGCCATTGTGCGCTGTAAGCGAGTATTTACTTCTTCAATCTGCTGGCGAGTATGCGCCAGTGCCGCAGTGTGTTCTGCGATGCGTTCCCAGTGCGGACGAAGATTTCGCGCCGGTTGTGCCAGACTGAGCGCCGCCAGTTGAGGTTGCGCTTTTTCTTCTTCGGCTAACGCCTGTTGCAATGCCTGCTGACGGCGGCTGGCTTCTTGCTGCAATTCGTCCAGACGCGTTAACCAGTTTAACGATTGTTGTTCTTGCTGCTGCGCGGCGAGTAACTGTTTCTCTTCGTCAGTGAGTACCTGCAAACTTTCTGTCAGCGATTGCAGCTGTTCTGGCGCTAATAACGCGACGCCGCTGGCCTGCGCTTGCAGTTTCTCCAGCTCAGTACGGGCCGATTTATGCTGTTCAAAAACCATCGCCGAGATTTGCCCGTAGATCTCGGTGCCGGTTAACTCCTCGAGCAATTCCGCGCGTTCTTTTGGTTTGGCATTCAGGAAGGCAGCAAATTGCCCCTGCGAAAGCAGCATCGAACGGGTGAAACGCCCATAATCCAGTCCGGTTAACGTCGCCGTCAGTTCCAGCTTATCTTTCACTTTGTCAGCGAGAATTTTGCCATCGGTACAGCGCGCCAGCTCTACGCGCGGCACCTGCAAATTACCGTCTGGCTGGTTACGCGCCCGATTCTGGCTCCAGAATGCACGGTACGCTTCACCTTTGACTTCAAACTCCACTTCCGCCAGACATTCGGCGGTATCGCGGGTCATTAGATCATTTTGCGATTGTGAAACGATAGAAAGGCGCGGAGTTTCGTGATACAGCGCCAGACAAATGGCATCCAGCAGGGTGGTTTTCCCCGCGCCGGTTGGGCCGGTAATCGCAAACAGCCCATTGCTGGCGAACGGTTCGCGGGTGAAATCAATCTTCCATTCGCCTTTTAACGAGTTCAGGTTTTTCAGGCGCAGGCTGAGAATTTTCATGCTTCGTGTTCTCCGGCGAGGGTCTGCAACGTCGTGGTGAAAAGATGTTGCAGACGTTGCTGCTGTGATTCATCCAGTTCTTCCAGTGCGAGACGACGATTAAACACCTCTTCGACGCTGAGTTCGCTGAGGGTTTCACGCTGTTGGCTGGCTAACACACGCTCGCGCTGTTCACGGCTGCGGCGTACCAGCAATACTTCGACAGGCAGTGATTCAGTTAATGCCTGGATTTTGCGCTGAATATCATGCAGATACTCATCAGTAGTGATTTCGATATCCAGCCAGACAGGTGGTTCCTGTGATACATCGCGCCACTGTTCCAGCTGTTCGGTAATCGACGCCAGATCGCCTTTCAGTACCGCCATCGGTTGCGTTATCGGCACGCTCAGGTTTTCCACGCTCTCTAATTTGCCGTTTGAAAATGTCACCAGATGGACATATTTACTTTTTCCGCATTCATCAAAACTCAGTGGAATGGGGGAACCGCAATAGCGAACATGTTCCATGCCGCCAATAATCTGTGCGCGGTGAATATGCCCGAGCGCGATGTAGTCGGCTGGCGGAAAGTTTTGTGCCGGGAAGGCGTCCAGCGTGCCAATATAAATGTCACGCACGGCGTCACTTTTGCTGGCACCAACGGTCGTTAAATGCCCCGTGGCGATGATGGGCAGAGGCTGATCGCCGCGCAGTTTGCAGGCATCGGCATAATGTTGTTGGTAATAATCGGTAATAGCCGCCAGCAAATGTTGTTGTTTTTCAATACCGTTAAGCCCCGCCTGGCTGGTAATAATGTCACGCGGGCGTAAAAAAGGAATGGGGCACAGCACTGCGCCTGGCGTCCCGTCGCGACGAGGCAAGATTTGCGGCGCATGTCCGGCGCTGGCGACCACGGTAGTATTGAGGAACGCCATGATATCGCGCGATTCATTCAGCGTGGCGACCGAGTCATGGTTTCCTGCCAGTACCACCAGATGACAGCCCGTTTGCTGTAAATTGACAACAAAACGGTTGTATAACGTGCGGGCGTAACTGGGCGGTGATCCGGTATCGAAAACATCACCGGCAACAATAATCGCATCCACCTGATGGGTTTGCGCTGTTTCCAGCAGCCAGTCAAGAAAGGCCTGGTGTTCAGCTTCGCGGCTTTTACTGTAGAAGTTCTGGCCGAGATGCCAGTCTGAGGTGTGAAGGATGCGCATAACGATTCCCTGGCGAAAAAGCATGGGCGCGATTATACCCAAACAGATGTGCCATTTGCTTTTTTCTGCGCCACGGAAATCAACTACCTGAAGATATGTGCGACGTGCTTTTCATAAATCTGTCATAAATCTGACGCATAATGACGTCGCATTAATGATCGCAACCTATTTATTACAACAGGGCAAATCATGGCGAGACGTATTCTGGTCGTAGAAGATGAAGCTCCAATTCGCGAAATGGTCTGCTTCGTGCTCGAACAAAATGGCTTTCAGCCGGTCGAAGCGGAAGATTATGACAGTGCTGTGAATCAACTGAATGAACCCTGGCCGGATTTAATTCTCCTTGACTGGATGTTACCTGGCGGCTCCGGTATCCAGTTCATCAAACACCTCAAGCGCGAATCGATGACCCGAGATATTCCAGTGGTGATGCTGACCGCCAGAGGGGAAGAAGAAGATCGCGTGCGCGGCCTTGAAACCGGTGCGGATGACTATATCACCAAGCCGTTTTCGCCGAAGGAACTGGTGGCGCGAATCAAAGCGGTAATGCGCCGTATTTCGCCAATGGCGGTGGAAGAGGTGATCGAGATGCAGGGGCTCAGTCTCGACCCGACATCTCACCGGGTGATGGCGGGCGAAGAACCGCTGGAGATGGGGCCGACAGAATTTAAACTGCTGCACTTTTTTATGACGCATCCCGAGCGCGTGTACAGCCGCGAGCAGCTGTTAAACCACGTCTGGGGAACCAACGTATATGTGGAAGACCGCACGGTCGATGTTCACATTCGTCGCCTGCGTAAGGCACTGGAGCCCGGCGGACATGACCGCATGGTGCAGACCGTACGCGGTACAGGATATCGTTTTTCAACCCGCTTTTAACGCCTTGCTCATCGGACGCAGAGCAGGGCTTATGATTTCTTAACTGGAGTATCTTACGTGCTGGAACGGCTGTCGTGGAAAAGGCTGGTGCTGGAGCTGCTACTTTGCTGCCTCCCGGCTTTCATCCTGGGTGCATTTTTTGGTTACCTGCCTTGGTTTTTGCTGGCATCGGTAACAGGACTGCTTATCTGGCATTTTTGGAATTTATTGCGCCTTTCATGGTGGCTGTGGGTGGATCGCAGTATGACCCCGCCTCCGGGGCGTGGTAGCTGGGAACCGCTGCTATACGGCTTACACCAGATGCAGCTGCGTAATAAAAAACGTCGCCGCGAACTGGGCAATCTGATTAAACGCTTTCGTAGCGGCGCGGAGTCGCTGCCTGATGCGGTGGTGCTGACCACGGAAGAGGGCGGTATTTTCTGGTGTAATGGTCTGGCGCAACAAATTCTTGGTTTGCGCTGGCCGGAAGATAACGGGCAGAACATCCTTAATCTGCTTCGTTATCCGGAGTTTACGCAATATCTGAAAACGCGTGATTTTTCTCGCCCGCTCAATCTGGTGCTAAATACCGGGCGGCATCTGGAAATTCGCGTCATGCCTTATACCCACAAACAGTTGCTGATGGTGGCGCGTGATGTCACGCAAATGCATCAACTGGAAGGGGCGCGGCGTAACTTTTTTGCCAACGTGAGCCATGAGTTGCGTACGCCATTGACAGTGTTACAGGGTTACCTGGAGATGATGGATGAGCAACCACTGCAAGGTGCGGTACGTGAAAAAGCGTTGCACACCATGCGCGAGCAGACCCAGCGGATGGAAGGGCTGGTGAAGCAGTTACTGACGCTGTCAAAAATAGAAGCCGCGCCAACGCAGTTGCTTAATGAAAAGGTTGATGTGCCGATGATGCTGCGGGTCGTTGAGCGTGAGGCCCAGACTCTGAGCCAGCAGAAACAGACATTTACCTTTGAAATAGATAACGACCTCAAGGTGTCTGGCAACGAAGACCAACTTCGCAGCGCGATTTCTAACCTGGTTTATAACGCCGTGAATCATACGCCGGAAGGTACGCATATCACCGTACGCTGGCAGCGAGTGCCGCACGGTGCCGAATTTAGCGTTGAAGATAATGGACCGGGCATCGCACCAGAGCATATTCCGCGCCTGACCGAGCGTTTTTATCGCGTTGATAAAGCACGTTCCCGACAAACTGGCGGTAGCGGATTAGGGTTAGCGATCGTGAAACATGCGGTGAATCATCACGAAAGTCGCCTGCATATTGAGAGTACGGTGGGAAAAGGTACGCGTTTCAGTTTTGTTATCCCGGAACGTTTAATTGCCAAAAACAGCGAATAATCCGCCTTTGTCATCTTTTATTGCCATAAGCCAGCTGATGCTGGCTTATTTTCTTTGCAGTCAAAATACGGGCGTTAGATTTTACAACGGTTGGTGATTTTTTGTTCGCATGATTAGCCATGTCTTTTTCACGGAAATAGTGTTTTATACTGGTTGGTGATTTCTTATCGCTATATACCTCTGGTTTTTAGATCCCTTCTTGCTTTAAAACGTTATAAGCGTTTAAATTGCGCTTCAGGTGCTGTCATACTGACTGCATTCACGCGGTAAATCGAAAAACTATTCTTCGCCGCGCCTGGTTGGGAGTATTTCCCGCTAAAATTGTTTAAATATACCGCTGTATCATCCCCAGGGATTGGCACAAAAATTTAACGTTACAACACCACATCCACAGGCAGTATGATTTATGACCCATCAATTAAGATCGCGCGATATCATCGCTCTGGGCTTTATGACATTTGCGTTGTTCGTCGGCGCAGGTAACATCATTTTCCCTCCAATGGTCGGCTTGCAGGCAGGCGAACACGTCTGGACTGCGGCATTCGGCTTCCTCATTACTGCCGTTGGCCTGCCGGTATTAACGGTGGTGGCGCTGGCGAAAGTTGGCGGTGGTGTTGACAGCCTCAGCACGCCAATTGGTAAAGTCGCTGGCGTACTGCTGGCAACGGTTTGCTACCTGGCTGTAGGGCCGTTGTTCGCCACGCCGCGTACAGCCACCGTCTCCTTTGAAGTGGGCATTGCGCCCCTGACGGGTGACTCCGCGCTGCCGCTGTTTATCTACAGCCTGGTCTATTTCGCTATCGTTATTCTGGTTTCGCTCTATCCGGGCAAACTGCTGGATACCGTCGGTAACTTCCTGGCACCGCTGAAAATTATCGCGCTGGTCATCCTGTCTGTTGCGGCAATTGTCTGGCCTGCGGGCTCTATCAGCACGGCGACTGAGGCTTATCAAAACGCCGCGTTTTCTAACGGCTTCGTTAATGGCTATCTGACCATGGATACGCTGGGCGCGATGGTGTTTGGTATCGTTATTGTTAATGCGGCGCGTTCTCGCGGCGTTACCGAAGCGCGTCTGCTGACCCGTTATACCGTCTGGGCTGGCCTGATGGCGGGTGTCGGTCTGACTCTGCTGTACCTGGCGCTGTTCCGTCTGGGTTCAGACAGCGCGTCGCTGGTCGATCAGTCTGCAAACGGTGCGGCTATTCTGCATGCCTACGTTCAGCACACCTTTGGCGGCGGTGGTAGCTTCCTGCTGGCGGCGTTAATCTTTATCGCCTGCCTGGTCACGGCGGTTGGCCTGACCTGTGCTTGTGCAGAATTCTTTGCTCAGTACGTACCGCTCTCCTATCGTACGCTGGTGTTTATCCTCGGCGGCTTCTCGATGGTGGTGTCTAACCTCGGCTTGAGCCAGCTGATTCAGATCTCCGTACCGGTGCTGACCGCTATTTATCCGCCGTGTATCGCACTGGTTGTATTAAGTTTTACACGCTCATGGTGGCATAATTCGTCCCGCGTGATTGCTCCGCCGATGTTTATCAGCCTGCTTTTTGGTATTCTCGACGGGATCAAAGCATCTGCATTCAGCGATATCTTACCGTCCTGGGCGCAGCGCTTACCGCTGGCCGAACAAGGTCTTGCGTGGTTAATGCCAACAGTGGTGATGGTGGTTCTGGCCATTATTTGGGATCGCGCGGCAGGTCGTCAGGTGACCTCCAGCGCTCACTAAATCACTGAATATTTGTTTTAACCACGGGGCTGCGATGCCCCGTGGTTTTTTATTGTGTTGATGGGTTAGGAATTGATGGAAAGTAAGAACAAGCTAAAGCGTGGGCTAAGTACCCGACACATACGCTTTATGGCACTGGGTTCAGCAATTGGCACCGGGTTGTTTTACGGTTCGGCAGACGCCATCAAAATGGCCGGTCCGAGCGTGTTGTTGGCCTATATTATCGGTGGTATCGCGGCGTATATCATTATGCGTGCGCTGGGGGAAATGTCGGTACATAACCCGGCAGCCAGCTCTTTCTCGCGCTATGCGCAGGAAAACCTCGGTCCACTGGCAGGTTATATCACTGGCTGGACCTACTGCTTTGAAATCCTTATTGTCGCCATCGCCGATGTGACCGCTTTCGGTATCTATATGGGCGTCTGGTTCCCGACGGTGCCACACTGGATTTGGGTACTGAGCGTAGTGCTGATTATCTGCGCCGTAAACCTGATGAGCGTGAAGGTATTTGGTGAGCTTGAGTTCTGGTTCTCGTTCTTTAAAGTCGCCACCATCATCATCATGATTGTCGCCGGTTTCGGCATCATTATCTGGGGGATTGGCAACGGCGGGCAACCGACCGGTATCCATAATCTTTGGAGCAACGGCGGCTTCTTCAGTAACGGCTGGCTTGGCATGGTGATGTCGCTGCAAATGGTAATGTTTGCTTACGGTGGGATCGAAATTATCGGGATTACCGCCGGGGAAGCGAAAGATCCGGAAAAATCGATTCCGCGTGCGATTAACTCCGTGCCGATGCGTATTCTGGTGTTCTACGTCGGTACGCTGTTCGTCATTATGTCTATCTATCCGTGGAATCAGGTTGGCACTGCCGGTAGCCCGTTCGTGCTGACGTTCCAGCATATGGGCATTACCTTTGCCGCCAGCATTCTTAACTTTGTTGTGCTGACCGCTTCGCTGTCAGCAATTAACAGTGACGTATTTGGCGTAGGTCGTATGCTTCACGGCATGGCAGAGCAGGGTAGCGCGCCGAAAATTTTCAGCAAAACCTCGCGTCGCGGTATTCCGTGGGTCACGGTGCTGGTGATGACTACCGCGCTATTGTTTGCGGTATATCTGAACTACATCATGCCGGAAAATGTCTTCCTGGTGATCGCTTCGCTGGCAACCTTCGCCACGGTGTGGGTATGGATTATGATCCTGCTGTCGCAAATTGCTTTCCGTCGCCGTTTGCCGCCAGAAGAAGTGAAGTCACTGAAATTTAAAGTACCAGGTGGGGTAGCAACGACCATCGGCGGTTTGATTTTCCTGCTCTTTATTATCGGATTGATTGGTTATCATCCGGACACACGTATCTCGCTGTACGTTGGTTTCGCGTGGATTGTTCTGCTGTTGATTGGCTGGATGTTTAAACGCCGCCACGATCGTCAGCTGGCTGAAAATCACTAATCACTGCGTTCTGTAAGCCGGATCAAGGCAAGCCCTGATCCGGCTATTCCGAAAGTTATCCGCCCCCGTCCTCCTCCCCCAAATATCCTTCAGATGATGAGTGATCCTGCATTAGGCTATGGCAAGGTGATCAGATTTTCATCACAGGGGAATTATGATGTTAAATGCATGGCACCTGCCGGTGCCCCCATTTGTTAAACAAAGCAAAGATCAACTACTCATTACACTGTGGCTGACAGGCGAAGACCCACCGCAGCGGATTATGCTACGTACAGAAAACGATAACGAAGAAACGTCAGTAGCGATGCATAAGCAGCGCAGTCAGCCGCAGCCTGGCGTTACCGCATGGCGGGCGGCGATCGATCTCTCCAGCGGGCAACCTCGGCGGCGTTATAGTTTCAAATTACTGTGGCACGATCGCCAGCGTTGGTTTACACCGCAGGGCTTCAGCCGAATGCCGCCAGCACGACTGGAGCAGTTTGCCGTCGATGTCCCGGATATCGGCCCACAATGGGCTGCGGATCAGATTTTTTATCAGATCTTCCCTGATCGTTTCGCCCGTAGTCTTCCTCGTGAAGCTGAACAGGATCATGTTTATTACCATCACGCAGCCGGACAAGAGATCATATTGCGTGACTGGGATGAACCGGTCACGGCGCAGGCGGGCGGATCAACGTTCTATGGCGGCGATCTGGACGGTATCAGCGAAAAACTGCCGTATCTGAAAAAACTTGGCGTGACGGCGCTGTATCTTAATCCGGTGTTTAAAGCTCCCAGCGTACATAAATACGATACCGAGGATTATCGCCATGTCGATCCGCAGTTTGGCGGCGATGGGGCGTTGCTGCGTTTACGAAACAATACACAGCAGATGGGAATGCGGCTGGTGCTGGACGGCGTGTTTAACCACAGTGGCGATTCCCATGCCTGGTTTGACCGACATAATCGTGGAACAGGTGGCGCTTGTCACAACCCCGAATCGCCCTGGCGTGACTGGTACTCATTTAGCGATGATGGCACGGCGCTCGACTGGCTGGGCTATGCCAGCCTGCCGAAGCTGGATTATCAGTCGGAAAGTCTGGTGAATGAAATTTATCGCGGGGAAGACAGCATTGTCCGCCATTGGCTGAAAGCACCATGGAATATGGACGGCTGGCGGCTGGATGTGGTGCATATGCTGGGAGAAGCGGGTGGGGCGCGCAATAATTTGCAGCACGTTGCTGGGATCACCGAAGCGGCGAAAGAAACTCAGCCGGAAGCGTATATTGTCGGAGAGCATTTTGGCGATGCACGGCAATGGTTACAGGCCGATGTGGAAGATGCCGCCATGAACTATCGCGGCTTCACATTCCCGTTGTGGGGATTTCTTGCCAACACCGATATCTCTTATGATCCGCAGCAAATTGACGCCCAAACCTGTATGGCCAGGATGGATAATTACCGCGCAGGGCTTTCTCATCAACAGCAATTACGTATGTTTAATCAGCTAGATAGCCACGATACTGCGCGATTTAAAACGCTGCTCGGTCGGGATATTGCGCGCCTGCCGCTGGCGGTGGTCTGGTTGTTCACCTGGCCTGGTGTACCGTGCATTTATTACGGTGATGAAGTGGGACTGGATGGTAAAAACGATCCGTTTTGCCGTAAACCGTTCCCCTGGCAGGTGGAAAAGCAGGATACGGCGTTATTCGCGCTGTACCAGCGAATGATTGCGCTGCGTAAGAAAAGTCAGGCGCTGCGTCGTGGCGGCTGTCAGGTGCTATATGCGGAAGATAACGTGGTGGTATTTGTCCGCGTGCTGAATCAGCAGCGTGTGCTGGTGGCTATCAACCGTGGCGAAGCCTGTGAAGTGGTGCTACCCGCGTCGCCGTTACTCAATGTCGCGCAATGGCAACGCAAAGAAGGCCATGGGCAACTGACAGACGGGATTCTGGCTTTGCCTGCCATTTCGGCTACGGTATGGATGAACTAAAGCATCTGTTTTATTTGTTACGTCGTTAGTCATCAGCCCTGACACTACGCAGCGAAAAAGCTGCACAATGTCAGGGCTGAGTTTGTTAAATATTTGTCCCGATCGATATGAGCGATTTTTGGTATTCTTTGCCCATGAGGTTATGTACAACCTGCTCCAGGATAACCCTGTAGTGGAGCAAAGATATGACAATTTCAAATTCGAATTTATTGAAACCGTTTATTACTGGTACTGAGTGGCCACCTTTTAAAGAGGATGTCTTTTCTAAAACAGAAGAACAATTTAAAAAAAGCCCCCATGGCAAATTGCTTTTCATTTCCGGAAATGAAAACTTAGTAAACATTTCAGCGGAAAAAATCGATGAAATAAAAAATAGCAAAAGTTTCTTTTCAAACGTTGTAAATATAATAATTTTACTAATTAAGCATCCTGATAAAATTCTGGCCATTCTTCATGGTTGCCCTGCAGAGTCCATCGAAGTCATTAAGAATGCGAAACGAACGGGGCAATGGTCATATGAGATGACTGATAAGTACGGGCAGAGTATTGAAGTTTCCTATATTTTCACTGATACCATAGATGATAAATCTGATGGAAAATTATGCTTAAAAATCTGTAACTCCTGCAACCAAAATGATTCTAGTACACATCAATATAAAATAGATCATCAACAGTTGAAAAATCACATAAGGCAACTTGAGGAGTGGGCCCTTCTTGAAAAGTTTTATGATAACAACGCTTATTATTCTAAACGTACAAAACAATTAGAGAAGAAAATTGCCGATGCGGGGTTTATAACAGGGAAGGTTAATGTCGATAACTTTAATGTAAAAGAGTTTAAAGACGATATAGCCTCGATGCTTTGTGAACAGCCCCCCATGCGTACACACCAGATTTCTTCATCCGGATACTTATCTGCCGATAAAGTGCCCGATCTCTATAAGACAAATTTGAAAGACGCGCAGAGAGATCTGAAAACAACACCGGTTGACATCGATGGTGTTAGTCTAAAATCAAAAACTCGGGAAAAAATTGCGGAAGTAATTGAGAAAAAAACTGAGAAAGAAAATGCGAAACAAAATGCGAAGACCATTGAGGAGAAGAATATCGAAAAAAACAAGAAAGAAACAAATCCTGAGGATAATTTTGTCTTAAAATTCTCACAGGAAGAAATCAATGAGATGCTCCTGGATTACAGCGATGAAGAACAAAACAAATTAAGACCTTTTTTCACTAGTGATCACATGTATTGTTTATTTGATGCTTTTAGTCAGGGTTTGCATAATGTTGCTCGTGATGGCAGTCCACGGTATGCAGGTTTACTACATCAAATAGCATCCAACTCTGAGATATTACAAGATTTTGATCAACAATTGTTCTGGCGCACGTTTACAGGAGGGGTCTTCCATCGACGTATCTCTGTGAACAGCGAGCCAGAAAAGACAGATGTATGGCGATTCAGTGCACAATTTGATTTTCCACATATAAATGAAAACGGAGATTTGTCCAGAACGGTACTCATGTTCGAGGGGGTTGCTGAAAGCAACTTTAAAGATATCGCCAATCATTCCAGCGAATGTTTTTCTTACAGCTGTTATGCCGCCCCGCTGGATGCGAATGCTAAAAAATAGTGACGCTGGAGCTTGAAGTTTCAGAGCGCCTTGCGTGACGCCTGCGCCATCATCCGCGGATAAAACTGCCAGAAGCGGGTTTCCAGGGCGTCGTAATGGGTGTCTAAATCGTACCAGGAGTCACGCAGGGCATCCAGACGTGGGCGACGGCTTGCCATGCCGTTTAACACGTTCTGGATGAAATCCATATCGCGATAGCGCACCAGCCATTGCTCAGACCATAAGTAATTGTTCAGATTGATAAAGCGTGGCGGTGAGTCTGGAAGAATAGTCATCACTTGCTCCCGGGCATAACAGGTAAATTCCTGTAGCGGAAAGTCCGGTGATAGCTGCGACCAGTGGCGTGAAAGAAAGTGATCCCACATGACATCCAGCGTAATAGGCGCAACGCGGCGAGTTTCACTACGAAACCATTCCCGTGCTTCGCGGACTTCCGGCAGATTGTCAGTCAATACGTCGATACGTCGATGCATATGAATGCCAGCCACGACGTCGGGCGGAAAACTTTCTTCAGGATTTCCGCGTACGAAATCAGCCAGTAAATTACCGGAAAGCGAACTTTCCGCGAGATGGGCTAGATGCAGGTGAGCTAAAAAATTCATCGATTATATTCTATCCAAAGGGGGGTAAAGGTTGCAGGGAGAGCGCCCCGGCACTAGACTACCCGCCTCTTATTTTAGTCTGAGTCAGTGTCATGCGCGTTACCGATTTCTCCTTTGAATTGCCCGAATCCCTGATTGCCCACTATCCAATGCCTGAACGCAGTAGCTGTCGTTTACTGTCGCTGGACGGGCCGACGGGCGCGCTGACGCACGGTACTTTCACCGATTTACTCGATAAGCTCAACCCCGGCGATCTTCTGGTTTTTAATAATACCCGCGTGATCCCGGCGCGCCTGTTTGGGCGTAAAGCCAGCGGCGGCAAGATTGAAGTGCTGGTTGAGCGTATGCTCGACGACAAACGCATTCTTGCGCATATTCGCGCTTCGAAAGCGCCAAAACCGGGCGCAGAGCTGCTGTTGGGCGATGACGAAAGTATCAACGCAACAATGACCGCTCGCCACGGCGCACTGTTTGAAGTCGAATTTAATGATGATCGTTCTGTACTGGATATCCTCAACAGCATCGGCCACATGCCACTGCCGCCGTACATCGACCGTCCGGACGAAGATGCAGACCGCGAACTTTATCAAACAGTTTATAGTGAAAAACCGGGCGCGGTAGCGGCCCCGACTGCCGGGCTGCATTTTGACGAACCTTTGCTGGAAAAATTGCGCGCCAAAGGCGTGGAGATGGCGTTCGTAACTCTGCACGTTGGTGCGGGTACTTTCCAGCCGGTGCGCGTCGACACCATTGAAGATCACATCATGCACTCAGAATACGCTGAAGTGCCGCAGGATGTGGTAGACGCGGTACTGGCAGCAAAAGCGCGCGGCAATCGGGTGATTGCGGTTGGCACCACCTCGGTACGTTCGCTGGAAAGCGCGGCCCAGGCGGCGAAAAACGATCTCATTGAACCGTTCTTTGACGATACCCAAATCTTTATCTATCCGGGCTTCCAGTACAAAGTGGTCGATGCGCTGGTGACGAACTTCCACCTTCCTGAATCGACGCTGATTATGCTGGTTTCGGCATTTGCCGGCTATCAACACACTATGAACGCCTATAAAGCGGCGGTAGAAGAGAAATATCGCTTTTTTAGTTACGGTGATGCGATGTTTATCACGTACAATCCGCAGGCAATTAATGAGCGCGTCGGGGAGTAATTCCGCGGCGCTGGTTTAAACGTTGGACTGTTTTTCTGACGTAGTGGAGAAAAAATGAAATTTGAACTGGACACCACCGACGGTCGCGCACGCCGTGGCCGCCTGGTCTTTGATCGTGGCGTAGTGGAAACGCCTTGCTTTATGCCTGTTGGCACCTACGGCACCGTAAAAGGGATGACGCCGGAAGAAGTTGAAGCCACTGGCGCACAAATTATTCTCGGTAACACCTTCCACCTGTGGCTGCGCCCGGGCCAGGAAATCATGAAACTGCATGGCGATCTGCACGATTTTATGCAGTGGAAAGGCCCGATTCTTACCGACTCCGGCGGCTTCCAGGTTTTCAGTCTTGGCGATATTCGTAAAATCACCGAACAGGGCGTTCACTTCCGTAACCCCATCAACGGCGATCCGATTTTCCTCGACCCGGAAAAGTCGATGGAGATTCAGTACGATCTTGGTTCAGATATCGTCATGATCTTTGATGAGTGTACGCCGTATCCTGCTGACTGGGATTACGCAAAACGCTCGATGGAGATGTCTCTGCGTTGGGCGAAGCGTAGCCGTGAGCGTTTTGACAGTCTCGGTAACAAAAATGCGCTGTTTGGTATCATTCAGGGCAGCGTTTACGAAGATTTACGTGATATTTCTGTTAAAGGTCTGGTAGATATCGGTTTTGATGGCTACGCTGTCGGCGGTCTGGCTGTGGGTGAGCCGAAAGCAGATATGCACCGCATTCTGGAGCATGTGTGTCCGCAAATTCCGGCAGACAAACCGCGTTACCTGATGGGCGTTGGTAAACCGGAAGATCTGGTTGAAGGCGTACGTCGCGGTATCGATATGTTTGACTGCGTAATGCCAACCCGCAACGCCCGAAATGGTCATCTGTTCGTGACCGATGGCGTGGTGAAAATCCGCAATGCGAAGTATAAGAGCGATACTGGCCCACTCGATCCTGAGTGTGATTGCTACACCTGTCGCAATTATTCACGCGCTTACTTGCATCATCTCGACCGTTGCAACGAAATATTAGGCGCGCGACTCAATACCATTCATAACCTTCGTTACTACCAGCGTTTGATGGCGGGTTTACGCAAGGCTATTGAAGAGGGTAAATTAGAGAGCTTCGTAACTGATTTTTACCAGCGTCAGGGGCGAGAAGTACCACCTTTGAACGTTGATTAATATTAATAATGAGGGAAATTTAATGAGCTTTTTTATTTCTGATGCGGTAGCGGCAACGGGTGCACCGGCGCAAGGTAGCCCGATGTCTTTGATTTTGATGCTGGTGGTATTCGGTCTGATTTTCTATTTCATGATCCTGCGTCCACAGCAGAAGCGCACCAAAGAACACAAAAAGCTGATGGACTCCATTGCCAAAGGTGATGAAGTTCTGACGAACGGTGGCCTGGTTGGTCGCGTAACCAAAGTAGCGGAAAACGGCTACATTGCTATCGCGCTGAATGACACCACTGAAGTAGTTATTAAACGTGACTTCGTAGCTGCCGTCCTGCCGAAAGGCACCATGAAGGCGCTGTAATTAAAATTTTTCCCTAAGGGAATTGCCGTGTTAAACCGTTATCCTTTGTGGAAGTACGTCATGCTGATCGTGGTGATTGTCATCGGTCTGCTGTATGCGCTTCCCAACCTGTTTGGTGAGGATCCGGCTGTTCAGATCACTGGCGCGCGCGGAGTCGCCGCCAGTGAGCAAACGCTGATCCAGGTCCAGAAAACGTTACAAGAAGAAAAAATAACTGCTAAGTCTGTGGCACTGGAAGAGGGCGCTATTCTTGCGCGCTTCGACTCCACTGACACCCAACTGCGCGCTCGTGAAGCATTAATGGGCGTTATGGGTGACAAATACGTCGTGGCGCTTAACCTTGCCCCGGCAACGCCGCGCTGGCTGGCAGCTATTCACGCTGAGCCGATGAAGCTCGGCCTTGACCTGCGTGGCGGCGTTCACTTCCTGATGGAAGTGGATATGGACACCGCGCTTGGCAAACTCCAGGAACAAAACATCGATAGCCTGCGCAGCGACCTGCGCGAAAAGGGCATCCCGTATACCACCGTTCGTAAAGAAAACAACTACGGCCTGAGCATCACTTTCCGCGATGCTAAAGCTCGTGATGAAGCCATTGCGTATCTGAGCAAGCGTCATCCGGACCTGGTGATTAGTAGCCAGGGCAGCAACCAGCTGCGTGCGGTAATGAGCGATGCTCGCCTGAGTGAAGCGCGTGAATATGCGGTGCAGCAGAACATTAATATCCTGCGTAACCGTGTAAACCAACTTGGCGTGGCGGAGCCGGTGGTTCAGCGTCAGGGTGCTGACCGTATCGTTGTTGAACTGCCAGGTATTCAGGACACCGCGCGTGCGAAAGAGATTCTGGGTGCGACGGCAACGCTGGAATTCCGTCTGGTAAACACCAACGTTGATCAGGCCGCAGCGGCATCCGGCCGCGTACCGGGCGATTCTGAAGTGAAACAGACCCGCGAAGGTCAGCCGGTTGTGCTGTATAAACGCGTAATTCTGACCGGTGACCATATCACCGACTCCACTTCCAGCCAGGACGAGTACAACCAGCCGCAGGTTAACATCTCGCTCGATAGCGCTGGTGGCAACATTATGTCTAACTTCACCAAGGACAACATCGGCAAACCGATGGCGACCCTGTTTGTGGAGTACAAAGACAGCGGCAAGAAAGATGCTAACGGTCGTGCGGTTCTGGTGAAACAGGAAGAGGTGATTAACATCGCTAACATCCAGTCTCGTCTGGGTAACAGCTTCCGTATCACCGGTATTAACAACCCGAACGAAGCCCGTCAGCTTTCACTTTTGCTGCGTGCTGGTGCGTTGATCGCACCGATTCAGATTGTTGAAGAACGTACCATTGGCCCGACCCTGGGTATGCAGAATATTGAACAGGGGCTGGAGGCATGTCTCGCCGGTCTGCTGGTTTCTATTCTGTTCATGATCCTCTTCTATAAGAAGTTTGGTCTGATTGCGACCAGTGCTCTGATTGCGAACTTGATCTTGATTGTCGGCATTATGTCGCTGTTGCCAGGTGCAACGCTGAGTATGCCGGGTATCGCGGGTATTGTCTTAACCCTTGCGGTGGCGGTCGATGCGAACGTACTGATCAACGAACGTATTAAAGAAGAGTTGAGCAACGGGCGTACTGTTCAGCAGGCAATCGATGAAGGTTATCGTGGCGCATTCAGTTCCATTTTCGATGCGAACATCACCACGCTGATTAAAGTCATCATCCTGTACGCAGTGGGTACCGGGGCAATTAAAGGGTTCGCGATTACTACCGGTATCGGTGTGGCGACGTCGATGTTTACCGCGATTGTCGGTACGCGTGCCATCGTAAACCTGCTATATGGCGGCAAGCGCGTCAAGAAGCTGTCAATCTGAGGAGTGCGATGTGGCACAGGAATATACTGTTGAACAACTAAACCACGGCCGTAAAGTCTATGACTTTATGCGCTGGGACTACTGGGCTTTCGGCATCTCTGGTCTGCTGTTAATCGCCGCTATCGTTATTATGGGCGTGCGTGGCTTTAACTGGGGATTGGATTTCACCGGTGGTACGGTTATTGAAATTACGCTCGAAAAACCGGCTGAAATTGACGTAATGCGTGATGCATTGCAAAAAGCCGGTTTTGAAGAGCCAATGCTGCAAAACTTTGGTAGCAGCCACGACATCATGGTCCGCATGCCGCCTGCTGAAGGCGAAACCGGCGGTCAGGTGCTGGGCAGCCAGGTTCTGAAGGTGATTAACGAATCCACCAATCAGAATGCGGCAGTGAAGCGTATTGAATTCGTCGGTCCGAGCGTGGGGGCAGACCTTGCGCAAACCGGTGCGATGGCGTTGATGGCGGCGCTGCTGTCTATCCTCGTGTACGTAGGTTTCCGCTTTGAGTGGCGACTGGCGGCAGGGGTTGTTATTGCGCTGGCGCACGACGTTATCATTACGCTGGGTATTTTGTCGTTATTCCATATCGAGATTGACCTGACTATTGTGGCATCACTGATGTCGGTCATCGGTTACTCGCTTAACGACAGTATCGTGGTCTCGGACCGTATTCGTGAAAACTTCCGCAAGATCCGTCGCGGTACGCCTTACGAAATCTTTAACGTGTCCTTGACCCAGACGCTGCACCGTACCTTGATCACATCCGGTACTACCTTGATGGTTATCCTGATGCTGTACCTCTTCGGTGGTCCGGTACTGGAAGGCTTCTCGCTGACCATGCTGATTGGTGTGACTATCGGTACTGCATCTTCTATCTACGTAGCATCGGCGCTGGCCCTGAAACTGGGTATGAAGCGCGAACACATGCTGCAGCAGAAAGTGGAAAAAGAAGGGGCGGATCAGCCGTCAATTCTGCCTTAATCAAGTTTCAGCTGATGTTGAAAATCCCGGTCAGAAGATCGGGATTTTTTTGATGTAAGGTGATTGCGAAAACCCTCGCATCTTGGGAAACTGCGCCTAACCCTACATTTCATCCAGGTAACTTCTCATGGCTATCATCCCAAAAAATTATGCGCGGTTAGAAAGCGGCTATCGCGAAAAAGCATTAAAAATCTATCCGTGGGTGTGTGGACGCTGCTCCCGCGAGTTTGTCTACTCCAATCTGCGTGAACTTACCGTTCACCATATCGATCACGACCATACTAATAACCCGGAAGATGGCAGTAACTGGGAATTGTTGTGTCTCTATTGCCACGATCATGAGCATTCGAAATATACCGAAGCGGATCAGTATGGTACGACCGTTATCGCAGGGGAAGATGCGCAGAAAGATGTCGGTGAAGCGAAGTACAACCCATTCGCTGATTTAAAAGCGATGATGAATAAGAAGAAGTGATAAAAAAATGACGGATACAAAATCCGTTATTTGAGCTTTATGACAAACGCAAAATTGCCTGATGCGCTACGCTTATCAGGACTACGTAATCTCAGCAATGTATTGAATTTACGTGTTTTTGTAGGCCGGATAAGGCGTTTACGCCGCATCCGGCATGAACAAAGCGCACGTTGTTAACAATCTGAAATGCCGGATACAAGATCCGGCATTTCAGTCATCAGAAGTTGTAACCTACTACCAGGTAACCACCCCAGCCGGTAGAGCGAACGTTGAAGTTGCCGTTGCCGAAGTTCAGTTCTGCATCGTCGTTCCACTGACCACCGTCGTGCCAGTAACGAGCTACGACAGAGTAGTGCCAGTGATCGTAGTTCAGAGCCAGAATATGGCTGGAAGCGATGGAGTTATTGGTACGGGTCTTAATACCGTTGATTGCGTTACCGCTGTCATCCCCTAAATCGGAACCCCAGTCGAAGTTGGTGAAGCCGATGTAGCTCAGCTGACCACCCCACAGATCGGTAATCGGCACAAAGTATTTAATTTTGAAACGGTAACCGTCCCACTCGTTTTCATTCGCTGCGCCATAGTTCTGCCACTGGTATTTTGCATAGATGTTCATGGACAGGCTCATCGGCAGGCCAGTATCGATATCGGTACCCAGACCCATGTACCAGGTGCTCTGGCGACCATCTTTATTACGACCCATGTCGTAAATGTAGTTGTTCGCGAAGTACCACTCTTTGAACGGACCAAAGCTAAGGTCAGTATTGGTCAGCTTGTCGATGGAGAAACGTGGTTCGATTTCCATAAACAGCGGGGAACCGTGGTTCCAGATACCTTTTGCATCGGAGTTACCGCCGAAGAATACCGGCGCATCCGCATACCCATAGAAGTCGAACCAGTCTTTTTTAGCGAATGCTTCGTACTCAAGGTAGGTATCGTTGCGGATCTGCGGTCCGAAACGGGTGTGATAGCTTCCGACAACGTTAACGCTCTGGTGCCACCAGTCGGAAAGATACTGCGGTTTGTCGTTTTCAGCTGCGTTAACAGTAAAAGACGAAGAGAGCGCCAGTACCGCACCGGCTGCCAGTAATGTTTTTTTCATATGTATGCCACTGTTTGAAAATCCCTTGCGGGAGTGAAAAAGGCGCAAATTGCGTTTCTAAATATTTCGTATACAGAGGAGCCTATTATAAAAATCATTGCTCACAAAAATATGTTTCGTTTCACAGTTCTATCATTTACGTAATCGATTGCGTTCACGTTTACACACATTCGGGCGGGGATTGTACTGACTTTCACCCTTGTTGCAAACTTTTACTATCAATCTGGGTGATGTAAGCAGAGTAACAAAATGACGGGGAAAGATGTTGCGGGACGCACAAAACGCCCCGCGATACGTTTACTGCATAACAGGTTGAATGTCGTGGATACGTACAAAGCCTAACTGATCCACAGAAATACCCTTTAACTGTAACGGAATATCAACATCGCTGGGGGCGAGGACGCTGGCAGGGGCGTTAATCAATTGATTCTGCACATTGATTTCCTGAAAGTTGTCTATTGTTCCCTGAATTTGCCCATATTCAACAGTTCCGCTGAATGCGGGCAAGGGATCATTCGACTCGCCCTGAATACGTAGCGTCAGGGTGGTGCCATCTGTATCAGGCGTAATATTCACCAGCGACATACGTAAAGTACCGATCTGGCTTTCCAGTCTTGCTGGTGTTTTCGCTCCAGGCAGAAGGTAAACCCCACTGCTGGATTTTGCATTCAGCCTGTTTTGCTGAGTGATTTTGACCGTTTCTTTATTGAGTTGCGTCATCTCCTGGTTCAGTGTGCTGACGCTGTGTTTCATCTGCCGCACTTCGCTTTGCTGCACACAGGCGCTAAGGCTGAACAGGCTTCCCAGCAGGAGCAGTCGAAAAACGTTAGTATTCATAGGTCGTCCCTTTCTCATCGCAATAAGCCTAATGGTAGAGGGTAAAAGCAGCGAAAGCATCGATCCTTTATCTCAAAAGCGTTGCGCCTTTGTTGTATCGTCAGTTCAGGGTAAAATAGATTCCTGTTAACCACCTGGTCAGGACGCCGTATGCATTGCCCATTCTGTTTCGCCGTGGACACTAAGGTAATTGACTCTCGTCTCGTAGGCGAGGGCTCATCCGTACGCCGCCGTCGGCAGTGTCTGGTGTGTAATGAACGTTTCACCACCTTTGAAGTGGCGGAGCTGGTTATGCCACGTGTTGTAAAAAGCAATGACGTGCGTGAACCGTTTAATGAAGAGAAATTACGTAGCGGAATGCTGCGGGCGCTGGAAAAACGTCCGGTGAGTTCCGATGACGTCGAAATGGCAATCAATCATATTAAATCGCAGCTGCGCGCCACCGGTGAGCGTGAAGTGCCGAGCAAGATGATTGGCAATCTGGTGATGGAGCAATTGAAAAAGCTCGATAAAGTCGCCTATATCCGTTTTGCCTCTGTCTATCGCAGTTTCGAAGATATCAAAGAATTTGGCGAAGAGATCGCGCGCCTGGAGGACTAAGCCGTGCAGGACGAGTATTACATGGCGCGGGCGCTAAAGCTGGCGCAACGAGGACGTTTTACCACTCATCCCAACCCGAATGTCGGGTGCGTCATTGTAAAAGATGGCGAAATCGTCGGTGAAGGTTACCATCAGCGAGCGGGTGAACCGCATGCCGAGGTACACGCGTTGCGCATGGCTGGCGAAAAAGCCAAAGGTGCCACGGCGTATGTCACACTCGAACCTTGTAGTCATCATGGTCGTACGCCGCCATGTTGCGATGCGTTGATTGCTGCGGGTGTCACGCGCGTGGTTGCCGCGATGCAGGATCCTAACCCGCAGGTCGCTGGGCGTGGACTTTATCGTTTGCAACAGGCTGGCATTGAGGTCAGCCACGGCCTGATGATGAGTGAAGCCGAGCAATTGAATAAAGGCTTTCTCAAGCGCATGCGCACCGGCTTTCCTTATATCCAGTTAAAACTTGGCGCGTCGCTAGATGGCCGCACAGCGATGGCGAGCGGTGAGAGCCAGTGGATCACGTCTCCTCAGGCGCGACGCGATGTACAACGTCTGCGCGCGCAAAGTCATGCCATTTTAACCAGCAGCGCCACGGTGCTGGTGGATGATCCAGCCTTAACAGTGCGTTGGTCTGAACTGGATGAACAAACTCAGGGGCTCTACCCGCAACACAATCTCCGCCAGCCGGTACGTATTGTGATTGATAGCCAAAATCGCGTGACGCCGGAACATCGCATTGTGCAGCAGCCCGGCGAAACCTGGTTCGCGCGTACGCAGGAAGATTCTCGTGAGTGGCCGGAAACGGTGCGAACCTTGCTGATTCCAGAGCATAAAGGTCATCTGGATCTGGTTGTATTGATGATGCAACTGGGTAAACAGCAGATTAATAGCATCTGGGTGGAAGCTGGGCCAACGCTCGCTGGCGCATTGCTACAGGCGGGCTTAGTCGATGAGCTGATTGTCTATATCGCACCTAAACTATTAGGCAGTGACGCCCGCGGATTATGTACGTTGCCGGGGCTTGAGAAATTAGCCGACGCCCCCCAATTTAAATTCAAAGAGATACGTCATGTAGGCCCGGATGTTTGCCTGCATTTAGTGGGTGCATGATCTCCCGGCTCGAAAGGGAAGCAGCGCACGAAATATTATGCTAAAATCCGCCCCCCTGCGGGGCCATACTCGAACCCGAAGGAAGAAAATGAACATTATTGAAGCTAACGTTGCTACCCCGGACGCTCGCGTCGCCATCACCATCGCGCGTTTCAACAACTTTATCAATGACAGCCTGCTGGAAGGTGCAATTGACGCACTGAAACGTATCGGTCAGGTAAAAGATGAAAACATTACCGTTGTTTGGGTGCCTGGTGCCTATGAGCTGCCGCTGGCGGCGGGTGCACTGGCTAAAACCGGTAAATATGACGCGGTGATTGCGCTGGGTACGGTTATTCGTGGTGGCACTGCCCACTTTGAATATGTCGCTGGTGGTGCAAGCAACGGCCTGGCGCATGTTGCCCAGGACAGCGAAATTCCGGTTGCTTTTGGTGTTCTGACCACTGAAAGCATTGAACAAGCGATCGAACGTGCTGGCACCAAAGCTGGCAACAAAGGTGCAGAAGCTGCACTGACCGCGCTTGAAATGATTAATGTATTGAAAGCCATCAAGGCCTGAAATTAGTAAGGGGAAATCCGTGAAACCTGCTGCTCGTCGCCGCGCTCGTGAGTGTGCCGTCCAGGCGCTCTACTCCTGGCAGTTGTCCCAGAACGACATCGCTGATGTTGAATACCAGTTCCTGGCTGAACAGGATGTAAAAGACGTTGACGTCCTGTACTTCCGTGAGCTGCTGGCCGGGGTGGCGACTAACACCGCATACCTCGACGGACTGATGAAGCCATACCTGTCCCGCCTGCTGGAAGAACTGGGCCAGGTAGAAAAAGCGGTACTGCGCATTGCGCTGTACGAGCTGTCTAAACGTAGCGATGTGCCATACAAAGTGGCCATTAACGAAGCGATCGAATTGGCAAAATCGTTCGGCGCAGAAGACAGCCATAAGTTCGTCAACGGCGTACTCGATAAAGCAGCACCTGTGATTCGCCCTAACAAAAAGTGATATCCAGGCCGGTAGATTCACGGAAGACCGTTCCGCGATCGCCGGCCTTTTCTTTTTTACCTGCTGAGGCATAACGTATGGCATGTGGCGAGTTCTCCCTGATTGCCCGTTATTTTGACCGTGTGAGAAGCTCTCGTCTTGATGTCGAACTGGGCATCGGCGACGATTGCGCACTTCTCAATATCCCCGAGAAACAGACCCTGGCGATCAGCACTGATACGCTGGTGGCGGGTAACCATTTCCTCCCTGATATCGATCCTGCGGATCTGGCATATAAAGCTCTGGCAGTGAATTTAAGCGATCTGGCCGCGATGGGCGCCGATCCGGCCTGGCTGACGCTGGCATTAACCTTACCGGACGTCGACGAAGCGTGGCTTGAGTCCTTCAGCGACAGTTTGTTTGATCTTCTCAATTATTACGATATGCAACTTATTGGCGGCGATACCACACGTGGACCGCTAGCGATGACGTTGGGTATCCACGGTTTTGTCCCGATGGGGCGAGCCTTAACGCGTTCTGGTGCGAAACCGGGGGACTGGATTTATGTGACCGGGACACCGGGCGATAGCGCCGCCGGGCTGGCGATTTTGCAAAATCGTTTGCAGGTTGCCGATGCTAAAGATGCGGACTACTTGATCAAACGTCATCTCCGTCCGTCGCCGCGTATTTTACAGGGACAGGCTTTGCGTGATCTGGCAAATTCAGCCATCGATCTCTCTGACGGTCTGATTTCCGATCTCGGGCATATCGTGAAAGCCAGCGACTGCGGCGCACGTATTGACCTGGCATTGCTGCCGTTTTCTGATGCGCTTTCTCGCCATGTTGAGCCGGAACAGGCGCTGCGCTGGGCGCTCTCTGGCGGTGAAGATTACGAGTTATGTTTCACTGTGCCAGAGCTTAACCGTGGCGCGCTGGATGTGGCTCTCGGACACCTGGGCGTACCGTTTACCTGTATCGGGCAAATGACCGCCGATATCGAAGGGCTTTGTTTTATTCGTGACGGCGAACCTGTCACGTTAGACTGGAAAGGATATGACCATTTTGCCACGCCATAAAGATGTCGCGAAAAGTCGCCTGAAGATGAGTAATCCGTGGCATCTGCTTGCTGTCGGATTCGGAAGTGGATTAAGCCCAATCGTTCCTGGCACGATGGGATCGCTGGCGGCGATTCCATTCTGGTATCTGATGACCTTTTTGCCCTGGCAGCTCTATTCGCTGGTAGTCATGCTGGGGATCTGTATCGGCGTCTATCTTTGTCATCAAACGGCGAAAGACATGGGCGTGCACGATCACGGCAGCATTGTCTGGGACGAATTTATTGGTATGTGGATCACGCTCATGGCGCTGCCGACCAATGACTGGCAGTGGGTCGCCGCCGGGTTTGTGATTTTCCGTATCCTGGATATGTGGAAACCGTGGCCGATCCGCTGGTTTGACCGCAATGTACATGGCGGCATGGGGATCATGATAGATGATATTGTCGCCGGGGTGATCTCCGCTGGCATCCTGTACTTTATCGGTCATCATTGGCCGCTGGGTATTCTTTGATGCCATTGACCGGGTGGTGTAGTCGATTCCAGACCACCCGGTTTGATTTATAAATGAACAGAGCCCCAATTTGGGGGCACTCTGTTAAAGTAAAACCCGACATCACCGAATATACTATGCGGCGATATTTCAAGGTGTATCTTTGTCACTCATAATTCAATGACACTGAAATATCGTCAGTCGACGAACTCATAATAATTGCTCATATTCTCTGACTGTTGACGAAAAATATCATCAAAATTATTCTCAATGGTTTCGGTCATAGTGTTGAATAAATTTTTAGAAAGTTCATCTATTTTGTCTTGAATCTTTGATTTTATTTCATCTTGAATTTCACGGGTAACCAAAAGTTGGTCCAATTGATCATCCATTTTGTATTTTGCAATTAATTGTGCAGTTAAAGGTATTTTCTTTAAATAATCATTTTTTGTTAGTTTATACTGGTCTTTGAAATCTTGTTTGGCTTGTGCTTGTATATATTTAAAAAATTCATTATACTTTTTCCTGCTTATTTTTCCTTGAAGATTCATTGCGCGATTGAATATTTCCTTTAAATGCTTATTGTAGAAAATAAAATTATCGACATCTTGTTTTATTTTAATAACTGTTGATTTTTCTTCAAAGTTTAATGACTCAGGGTTTTTATCTGATTCAATATAGTCAAGAATAATTTTTGCTAATGGGCTAATGTCTTTTTCTTCTGTTGATTCTGCTTCTTTTTTTAATATTGGGTTAAAAAGGTCGGTACGGTAAAGTTTCGTGCCTTTCATCCTGACGATGTCAGGAAGAATAGTGTTTGAAAGATTAGCCTCGCTAAAGTCCACCTTTTGGCAATCACTTTCTGATAAATCTGCCCAATTGAAAGTGGTTTTAACACAGGAGCAGTTAGTTAGAATCATCCCTTTCGTTTCATTCCCATGTGTTTTTTGATAAGTTATCCTTTGTATTATTTGATCTCCTTCTGGATATTGCATCTCAGGTTCTTTACCATATATCACCGCATTATCAAGAATTGCGCCAGTGCAATTCATATTTGTTAGATCGCATTTCATAAATCTACAACTGTTAAAATTAGCTTTTGTACAATTCGCCTTTGTAAAATTGACGTCATCAAAATAAGTATGTTCGAAGTTGACATTGGAGAAGATACAGTTTTCCATATTCATATTGGAAATATTACTGTGTCCTAAATATAGGCCGCTGAAATCGACAACTCCATTATTATCCTTATCTAATTTGATAGAATACATATTTACTACCTCGTTCATAACAGAGATAGTTCCAGTGACTACCAAACTATTTTGGTTATCAGAAAATATAATCTCATGCTTGAACGTAGTGTTGTATGGCTCTGGAAATGTAGAGGCTATTTTCTTCCAGAAATAACAAAGCGTGGTCTGCCTCTGTTTGGGCGAGAGGAGATTAAAATCCAGATTTAAATATGAGTCTAAATCTGAGTTTGCATCTATATTAAAGTTGGGATCCGGTTCTATACGTTCATTTCCAATACTTAATGTATTCATGTATTTATTAATTGATTTAAATGCCTTTTGTTTATCAGTGTATAGAAAAAAATCACAAATTATGTCCCATAGTTTTTCAATAAAATTTTTATTGTAATCTCTTTTCGTTGATTTTATTAAATCTTCAACCGGTACATCAGAAAACCGGATAGGTTGGCTGGAAATGGTTTTCATCATGATTGTAATCCTCTTACATGTGACTAAATAAGAGATTTTTAGTGGATATTACCAGGAGACACTATCAAAAATCGCTCAAAGTGATGAGGACGATGCATAGCTACATATTCAATCACGAAGAAATTCTCTTGCAGAGGTGCATTATGGTTAAAGAAGGTGATGGGGTTTATGTTTTCCCCATCATCGCAGACGATGGGGAATTCAGCAGATAAAATGGGTGAAAAGCGAAATTTACTTAAATCCTACTACCGGATGTGGCTTATACGGCGTTTCCAGCTCGGCAATCTGTTCCGGCTTTAAAGTGATATCTACCGCGTTCAGCAGCTCATCAAGTTGTTCTTCCCGCGATGTACCGATAATTGGTGCTGCAATGCCCGGTTTACTCAACAACCAGGCCAGCGCGACTTGTGCTCGCGTTGCCCCCAGTTCTTCACTGACGCCCGTTAAGCGTTCTGCTATCTGCGCGTCATTTTCGTCGCTTTCATTGTAGAGATTTTTTCCTACTTCATCGGAAACCAGTCGTGCGGTGGTTTCTCCCCAGGGACGCGTCAGACGTCCCCGCGCCAGCGGACTCCACGGAATCACCGCCACGCCTTCCTGATAACACAGCGGCAGCATCTCTCGTTCTTCTTCGCGATAAATCAGATTGTAGTGATCCTGCATACTGACAAACTGCGCCCAGCCGTGCTGTTTTTGCAGTTCCAGCGCCTGAGCAAACTGCGAGGCGTGCATGGATGACGCGCCGATATAACGCGCTTTCCCTGCTTTTACCACGTCGTTCAGGGCTTCCAGCGTCTCTTCGATCGGCGTGTTGTAATCCCAGCGATGAATTTGCAGGATATCGACATAATCCATACCGAGACGTCGTAGGCTGTCGTCAATTGAGCGCAAAATTTGCGCACGGGATAATCCTTCCGGCAAATCACCAACGCGATGGAACACTTTAGTTGCAACGACCACGTCTTCACGACGGGCAAAGTCCCGCAGTGCACGACCGACGATCTCTTCGCTGCTGCCGTCAGAATAACTATTGGCGGTATCAAAGAAATTTATGCCGCCTTCCAGCGCGCGTTTAATGATGGGACGGCTGCTCTCTTCGGGCAGTGTCCATGCGTGATTACCGCGATCCGGCTCACCAAAGGTCATACAGCCGAGGCAAAGTCGGGAAATGCGAAGGTCGGTTTTTCCTAAGGGGTTGTATTGCATGCTGCCACTCCTGCCATACTCGTCATACTTCAAGTTGCATGTGCTGCGGCTGCATTCGTTCACCCCAGTCACTTACTTATGTAAGCTCCTGGGGCTTCACTCGTTTGCCGCCTTCCTGCAACTCGAATTATTTAGAGTCTATGAATAATTTCTTAAGCATAGCAGGAGTGGAGTAGGGATTATGCCAGCCAGGCTTTGATTTTGGCTTCCATACCGGCGGCATCGAGGCCGAGTTCGGCGCGCATTTCTTCCTGCGTTCCTTGTGGAATAAAGAAGTCCGGCAGGCCAATATTCAGCACGGGTACTGGTTTACGATGGGCCATCAGCACTTCGTTCACGCCGCTGCCTGCGCCGCCCATAATGGCGTTTTCTTCAATGGTGATCAGCGCCTCGTGGCTGGCGGCCATTTCCAGAATTAACGCTTCATCAAGCGGCTTCACAAAACGCATATCGACCAGCGTAGCGTTCAGCGATTCTGCGACTTTCGCTGCTTCCGGCATCAGCGTACCAAAGTTGAGGATCGCCAGTTTCTCGCCACGACGCTTCACAATGCCTTTGCCAATCGGGAGCTTTTCCAGCGGCGTCAGTTCTACGCCTACAGCGTTGCCGCGAGGGTAGCGCACCGCTGACGGGCCATCGTTATAGTGATAGCCGGTATAGAGCATCTGGCGACATTCGTTTTCATCGCTCGGGGTCATAATGACCATTTCCGGAATGCAGCGCAGGTAAGAGAGATCAAACGCGCCCTGATGGGTTTGACCGTCAGCACCGACAATACCCGCACGGTCAATGGCGAACAGAACCGGGAGCTTTTGAATCGCCACGTCATGCAGCACCTGATCATAGGCGCGTTGCAGGAAAGTGGAGTAAATCGCGACAATGGGTTTGTACCCACCAATCGCCAGACCCGCAGCAAAGGTCACTGCGTGTTGCTCGGCGATTGCCACGTCGAAGTAGCGATCCGGGAATTTACGTGAAAACTCGACCATGCCAGAACCTTCGCGCATCGCCGGGGTAATCGCCATCAGCTTGTTGTCTTTTGCTGCGGTTTCGCACAACCAGTCGCCAAAAATTTTTGAATAGCTTGGCAGGCCGCCGCTGCTTTTCGGCAGGCAACCGCTGGAGGGGTCAAATTTAGGTACGGCGTGGAAGGTGATTGGATCTTTTTCTGCCGGTTCGTAACCACGACCTTTTTTGGTCATGATATGCAGGAACTGCGGGCCTTTCAGGTCGCGCATGTTCTTAAGCGTGGTAATAAGCCCCAGCACATCGTGACCGTCAACCGGGCCGATGTAGTTAAAGCCCAGCTCTTCAAACAGCGTGCCTGGTACTACCATGCCTTTAATATGTTCTTCGGTACGTTTGAGCAGCTCTTTAATGGGCGGAACGCCGGAGAATACTTTTTTCCCGCCTTCGCGCAGTGAAGAGTAAAGCTTACCGGAAAGCAGCTGCGCCAGATGGTTGTTGAGCGCGCCAACATTTTCGGAAATCGACATTTCATTATCGTTGAGAACCACCAGCATATCGGGACGGATATCGCCCGCGTGGTTCATCGCTTCAAACGCCATGCCAGCAGTAATCGCGCCATCGCCTATTACACAGACGGTGCGGCGATTTTTGCCTTCTTTCTCGGCAGCAACCGCAATACCAATTCCGGCACTGATAGAGGTTGATGAATGCCCGACGCTTAACACGTCATATTCACTTTCGCCGCGCCACGGGAACGGGTGCAGGCCGCCTTTTTGACGGATGGTGCCTATTTTGTCGCGGCGTCCGGTCAAAATTTTATGTGGATAAGCCTGATGCCCCACATCCCAAATCAATTGGTCAAACGGGGTGTTATAGACGTAGTGCAGCGCTACGGTCAGCTCGACCGTGCCCAGCCCGGAGGCGAAGTGCCCGCTGGAACGGCTCACGCTGTCGAGTAAATAGCGGCGCAGTTCGTCGCAGAGTTTCGGTAAACTCTCTTTTGGCAACAGTCGTAACTCCTGGGTGGAGTCGACCAGTGCCAGGGTCGGGTATTTGGCAATATCAAAACTCATCAGGGGCCTATTAATACTTATTGTTTATTTATTACGCTGGATGATGTAGTCCGCTAGCGCTTCCAGTGCCGAGGTATCGAGTGACTGTTCAGCCAGTTGTTTTAGCGACTGGCGGGCATCGTCGATCAGATCCTGGGCTTTCTTCCGGGCTTGCTCAAGACCCAGAAGTGCAGGGTAGGTACTTTTACCAAGTTGCTGGTCAGCACCCTGGCGTTTACCCAACGTTGCAGTATCTCCCACCACATCCAGGATGTCATCCTGAACCTGGAAGGCAAGGCCGATGCTCTCTGCGTATTTGTCGAGAATTGGCAGAGCACGACGTCCTTTATCTCCGGCGCTTAATGCACCAAGACGAACGGCGGCGCGAATTAATGCGCCGGTTTTATGGCGATGAATACGCTCGAGTGCGTTCAGAGGTACGTGTTTGCCTTCCGCATCTAAATCTAATGCTTGACCACCGCACATTCCGCCAATACCGCTGGCGCTCGCCAGTTCAGAAATCATCGAAATTCTGTCGCGATCCGACACTTCCGGCATATCGGCATCACTTAAAATCGAGAACGCCAGCGTTTGTAAAGCGTCGCCCGCGAGAATCGCGTTTGCTTCGCCAAACTTCACATGGCAGGTCGGCAAACCGCGACGCAGATCGTCATCATCCATTGCCGGTAAATCATCATGAATTAATGAATACGCGTGGATACACTCCACGGCGGCAGCGGGTGCGTCCAGCGTGTTTGTGCTAACGCCGAACATATGGCCGGTGGCATAAACCAGGAACGGTCGCAGGCGCTTACCACCTAATAATGCGCCATACTGCATGGTTTCGACCACGGGAGTGTTCTGAAAGGGCAGTGGGGCAATAAAACGGCTCAGCGCCTGGTTGGCCTGCTTAACGCAGGCTTCGAGTTGCTGCGGAAAGTCCATTACTCATTGTCCGGTGTAAAAGGAGTTAAAGAGGCGTCTTCATTGTCAGACAGCAGAATTTGTACGCGCTGTTCGGCTTGTTGTAATTTGGCCTGCCCCTGACGTGCCAGCTGCACGCCACGTTCGAACTCGTTCAGCGCCTCTTCCAGCGGCAGGTCGCCACTTTCCAGACGGGTTACAATCTGTTCCAGCTCGCTCAGCGCCTTTTCAAAGCTGGCGGGCGCCTCATTTTTCTTCGGCATAATGAATGTCTGACTCTCAATATTTTTCGCCCCGTCATGGTAACGGACTCAGGGCAAATAGCAAATAACGCGCAATGGTAAGGTGATGTGCGCAGCAAAGCGATGTTAGTGGTATACTTCCGCGCCTGGATGCAGCCGCAGGTGTGGGCTGCTGTATTTTTCCCTATACAAGTCGCTTAAGACTTGCCAACGAACCATTGCCGCCATGAAGTTTATCATTAAATTGTTCCCGGAAATCACCATCAAAAGCCAATCTGTGCGCTTGCGCTTTATAAAAATCCTTACCGGGAACATTCGTAACGTTTTAAAGCACTATGATGAGACGCTCGCTGTCGTCCGTCACTGGGATAACATCGAAGTTCGCGCAAAAGATGAAAACCAGCGTCTGGCTATTCGCGACGCCCTGACCCGTATTCCGGGTATCCACCATATTCTCGAAGTCGAAGACGTGCCGTTTACCGACATGCACGATATTTTCGAGAAAGCCTTGGTTCAGTATCGCGATCAGCTAGAAGGTAAAACCTTCTGCGTACGCGTGAAGCGCCGTGGTAAACATGAGTTTAGCTCGATTGATGTGGAACGTTACGTCGGCGGCGGTTTAAATCAGCATATTGAATCCGCACGCGTGAAGCTGACCAATCCGGATGTGACTGTCCATCTGGAAGTTGAAGACGATCGTCTCCTGCTGATCAAAGGTCGTTACGAAGGTATTGGCGGATTCCCAATCGGCACTCAGGAAGATGTGCTTTCGCTCATTTCCGGTGGTTTCGACTCCGGAGTTTCCAGCTATATGTTGATGCGTCGCGGCTGCCGCGTGCATTACTGCTTCTTTAATCTCGGCGGCGCGGCGCATGAAATTGGTGTTCGTCAGGTGGCGCATTATCTGTGGAACCGTTTTGGTAGCTCCCACCGCGTGCGTTTTGTCGCCATTAACTTTGAGCCGGTCGTCGGTGAAATTCTCGAGAAAATCGACGACGGTCAGATGGGCGTAATCCTCAAACGTATGATGGTGCGTGCCGCGTCTAAAGTGGCTGAACGTTACGGCGTACAGGCGCTCGTCACCGGCGAAGCGCTGGGACAGGTGTCCAGCCAGACGCTAACCAACCTGCGCCTGATTGATAACGTCTCCGATACGCTGATCCTGCGTCCGCTGATCTCTTACGACAAAGAGCACATCATCAACCTGGCTCGCCAGATTGGCACCGAAGATTTTGCCCGCACCATGCCGGAATACTGCGGTGTTATCTCCAAAAGCCCGACCGTGAAAGCGGTTAAGTCGAAGATTGAAGCGGAAGAAGAGAAGTTCGACTTCAGCATTCTCGATAAAGTGGTTGAGGAAGCGAATAACGTTGATATCCGCGAAATCGCTCAGCAGACCGAGCAGGAAGTGGTGGAAGTGGAAACCGTCAACGGCTTCGGCCCGAACGACGTGATCCTCGATATCCGTTCTGTTGATGAACAAGAAGATAAGCCGCTGAAAGTTGAAGGTATCGACGTGGTTTCTCTGCCGTTCTATAAACTGAGCACCAAATTTGGCGATCTCGACCAGAACAAAACCTGGCTGTTGTGGTGTGAGCGCGGGGTGATGAGCCGTCTGCAGGCGCTCTATCTGCGCGAGCAGGGCTTTAACAATGTGAAGGTGTATCGCCCGTAATTTGTGGTTTTTACGTCGCATCTGGTCAGATGCGACGTTTGCCGCATCCGACACTACTCGTAATAATTATAAATCCCTGCCGCCATCACCAGTTGTGATGCCACCTCATGGGCTTTTTCACGCCCAACCAACAGGTCGATAATTTTCAGACCAAAATCAATAGCCGTACCTGGCCCCTGACTGGTCAGCAATTTTACCCGAGCATCCCAGACGACGCGCTTGTCCTGCCATTGTTCAGCGGGAATTTTGTCTTTCAACGTCGGGAAGCCGGTCATATTGCCAATCGGGAAGATATCATGAGGCACCAGCACGGTGGCTGGTGCGGCGCAAATAGCCGCGACGATACGCCCGGAACGGTGGAACTGTTTCACGGTTTCAACCAGCAGGGTGCTATCACGAAAACACTCCGCGCCTTTAATGCCACCAGGCAGCACGATCACGTCATATTCGCCATCAGCTACTTCGACCAGCGGCGCATCCGCCAGCAGCTTCACGCCGCGTGAGCAGGTAATCGCAAGATTACCATCGCTGGCGACGCTGGCAGTGGTGACGTTGATTCCGCCGCGAACCAAGAGGTCGATAGTGGTGACGGCTTCAGTCTCTTCACTACCAGGGGCGAGGCAAACCAGTGCCGATGCGCTCATATTCACTCTCCTTTCTTTTTACCATTTCAAACAGGCGGGTGTTTTCCGGTACGGCAATCCCATGCGCACGGGCGCGGCGTAAGAGAAAACCAGTGATATAGTCGATTTCAGTGTGGCGTAGCGCGCGGATATCCTGCAACATCGATGAGATATTTTCCGCTGTTGCATCAATCACCTGCATAACATAATTACGCAAATCTTCCGCTGAAGTATGATGCCCTTCGCGTTCGATCACTGCCGCGACTTCTTCGCATATCTGCATAATGTCTTGCGGATGATGTCGTAATTCACCATTCGGGCAATTCCAGATGGCGGTCAGTGGATTAATCACACAGTTGACTGCCAGCTTGCGCCACAGCTCGGCGCGAATATTGTTATGCCACGCGACGTCAGGTAACACGGTTTGCAAAATATCCGCCAGATAACTGTAATCGCCGTCCTGTTGCCGTGCCGGGCCAATATGCGTAATACCATTTGCCACATGAATAATGACATTGCCGTCGCGGCGGGCGGCATGAGTGGTGGTGCCCATCAGTAACGGCTGCTGAATGTTTTGCAACTCTTCGATGGTGCCCATGCCGTTGTGAATTAACAGTATTGGCGTGGTTACAGGCAGTGTAGACGCGAGGCTTTTGACTGCATCGGAAACCTGCCATGCTTTCAGCGTCACCAGGAGCAGATCGCTGGTGGCGAGAAAATCGGGATCGTTGGCGGTCAGAGACTCATTAAATATCGAACCGTCGGTTTCAACCAGATTCACGCTACAATAAGGTTGCGGTACGCGCAGCCAGCCCTGAACGTCGTGACCCTGTTTGCAAAGTGCTGTAAGCCATAATTGCCCTAAGGCACCGCATCCCAATACGGTAATTTTCATTGTTCCTCCTCACCCGCAACCACTCCGGGTGTTCAATAAGGCTATCCCTTAATTGTGCATGCTGTTGCGACTATGCACAATTAAGGGATACGTCCTGGTGCAGGACTGTCGGTTATTTAACTTTGCAGGTATTATGCTTCGCATCAAAAATGAAGGGAGAGGAAAAGATGCCATCTTTCGATATTGTCTCTGAAGTTGATCTTCAGGAAGCACGAAACGCGGTCGATAACGCGAGCCGCGAAGTGGAGTCCCGTTTTGACTTCCGTAACGTTGAAGCCTCATTTGAGCTGAACGACGCCAGCAAAACCATCAAAGTGTTGAGCGAGTCCGACTTCCAGGTCAATCAGTTGCTGGATATTCTGCGTGCCAAGCTGCTGAAGCGCGGCATTGAAGGCAGTTCGCTGGATGTACCGGAAAATATCGTTCATAGCGGTAAAACCTGGTTTGTGGAAGCAAAACTGAAACAGGGCATTGAAAGCGCGACCCAGAAGAAAATCGTCAAGATGATCAAAGACAGCAAACTGAAAGTGCAGGCGCAAATTCAGGGCGATGAGATCCGTGTGACGGGCAAATCTCGTGATGATTTGCAGGCTGTCATGGCGATGGTACGTGGTGGCGATCTGGGTCAGCCGTTCCAGTTCAAAAACTTCCGCGATTAATCGCGACAACCTGCGCTTTGTTCATGTCAGATGCGGCATGAACGCCTGATTCGGCCTACAAAGATTTGTCACTCAGGAACTTTGTAGGCCTGAAAAGCGTAGCGCAACAGGCAATTCGCCTCGTTTTTTATGCCTGACGAATTGCCTGTTCAACCTCAAAGCGATTCGTCACTTTGCTGTCGATTTTCACATAAGCTGAATGTTCTTCTTCTGCAATCAACACTTCTTTGACACCCGCAGTTTCCATCAAACGCACTTTTAACGTCTCGTTTGCGGCAATGTCCGATGGGATTTCAATGCGCAAACTGCTGACATACGGCGGTTCTTTCATGGTACTGGCGACTGCCAGCCACACTGCGGCCAGCATTGCGCCAGCGAGAAATACGCCCTGACCGTCAAACATGCCGTCAATCCAGCCACCCAGCGAACCGCCAATGGCCACGCCAAGAAACTGGCTGGTGGAGTAAACGCCCATCGCCGTACCTTTGTAACCGGCTGGCGACTCTTTACTGATAAGCGAGGGGAGGAGGGCTTCCATCAAATTAAACGCCACAAAGAAAAGCTGCACGCCGACCACCAGTTGCCAGAACTGCGTTTGTGCGTTCCACAACACAATTTCCGCAACCACGATCAGCCCGACGCAGAAGACAAAGACTTGCTTCATTTTGCGCTTAACTTCAGCGTAGATAATGAAAGGCACAACCGAGCCAAAGGCGATTAACATCGTCGCCAGATAGACCTTCCAGTGCTCAGCCGCCGGGAACCCTGCATCAGCCAACTGTCCGGGCAGGGCAACAAACGTCGACATCAGCAGCATGTGCAGACACATAATGCCGAAGTTGAGTTTCAGCAGTCGCGGTTCTGCCAGCACTTTGCTGAAACTGCCTTTCACCATTCCGGACTCACGATTAAGTACGTGCGTGCTGCTGTTGGGCACAACCCAAATGGTCAACGCAATACCGGTCGTTGCCAGAATAGCGATCATCCAGAACAGCGCGTGCAGTCCAAGTTTGTGAGTGATGATAGGGCCAAGTACCATCGCAATGGCGAAGGTAATGCCAAAACTCACGCCGATAAACGCCATCGCTTTGGTGCGGTTTTGTTCGCGCGTGAGATCAGAAAGTAGCGCCATAACGGCAGCGGCAATCGCTCCAGAACCTTGTAACGCCCGGCCCAGAATAATTCCCCAGATTGAGTCGGAAAGCGCAGCGATAACACTACCGGCAGCAAACACCGCCAGCCCGCCGACAATTAATGGTTTGCGACCAATACGGTCTGAGAGCAGGCCAAACGGAATCTGAAAAACGGCCTGAGTCAGGCCATAAATACCAATGGCAATACCGATTAATGCTTCACTGGCACCTTGCAGTGCCATACCGTACGTAGTTAGAACCGGCAGTACCATAAACATGCCCAGCATGCGCAATGAAAATACGGTCCCTAAACCCCAGGTCGCGCGCCGCTCACCTGGCGTCATTTTATAATCGTTCATTACCACCTCTTAAAAAATTGCCCACATAGTGTAGTGCGGAGCGCATGTTGGGTAAACAGAGTGTTAATGAGTAAATATTACATAAGAGAGTGATTTTTACGTCAGGCATGTGCTTCTCTCGTATTCTTGCCATTAATACTTTGTGTGTTAAATATAACAAATGAAAAGCTCACCTGATTTTATCCTGCCACGAATGATATTATTTTCGGATTTGTTGATGAGCGTGTGATTTTTTATTAAAGGATGGTGTTATTTTATCGCAATAAATAGAGGTGTTGGAGGTGCTGGTTATTCTGCTTCAGCTTAAATGTTTACTTATTACCTGAGGTTGTTATGGCTGTGTATTTATTCATGAAGTGGATGTTTGGTGGTTAGGTTTATTGAAAAATATAGTGATGGATGCATAAAGGTTATTTATGTTAAATGAAAAGAGTTTATTGGCTATTTTATTAATTGCCTCACAAGGTTCACTGGCAAGCGAGAAAGCGCATGAATTGTATGACAGCATATACAGTGAAAAGCCTGCCCCCGATGTGATAAGGACACTGTATAAAATGGCTGAGTCGGGGGATGTCGACGCGCAAAGCCTGTTAGGCTGGGAATATTATCAGCCCCGCTACGATACCAAACCCAACGTTCAGGAAGCCATTAAATGGTTCGAGTTAGCCGCTAAACAAGGTGATGAAGAAGCTCCGTTAGCGCTGGGGGATATCTACTACGAAGGTGAACAGGTGCGGGTGGATTATGCCAAAGCGTATGCGTTATTTAATCAGGCTACGCAACGCGGTGTGAATTTAGCATGGTCCAGGTTGGGCATGATGTACGCCAATGGTCAGTATGTCGAGGTGGATTGTAGTAAAGCGAAAGAATATCTTGATAAGGGTGTTCACATTTATGCTGGTCCGGAAGACTTTATGGCCGCCTGTCGAAAAGATATGATTGACAGAAAAACGGTTGACGATACGTTACCTGTGATCACGATTACCCGTTCTGGAATGCGGGATAATTTTTTAGATAAAGGTTTTTCCTGCATGGATAGCCTCTTTGCCAAAACCAATAATTTAGGCGAAGTGGCCAATCTTCGTGTTACGTACAACATCAAGAGTCCGTCAGGTAAGGAAACTATTCAAACGGTCGGCTTTGCACCTTTCGGCTTAAACTGACTGGATATTAACTTTACAGATTACCGGCTTGATTCATTTACCAGTAATTCGTTGCTTATTCTTTATAAACCGGAATTTGAACGAAAATCTTGTGCAGCTATAAGGACCACGATCGTTGCCGCAACGGCAACCATTAAAGGCAAGGATGTGGACCTGATGAAAGCGGGGGCAATTGAACAAAAGTGGTAACGCTGCTCAGTCTCCGGCTGAGGCAAAACTTGCCATGGCCGGAGGCGATAATAATCTAAGCCGCGAGAATATGCTGAATCGCTAAAAACATCGGTACAGCACCGAAAACATTGGGCCTCGCTGAAAGCTGAACAAAGCCGAGACGAGTATAAAAGTTAATGGCGGCAGGGTCAGCATCAAGATAAACCCCTTTAATTGGTAATGCCCGGTGAATTATTTTTACATGTTCAAAAAAATCACATAGTAGGTCCTGACCAAAGCCCCGCTTTTGATATTTCCGCGCTACCCCTAACATGACTAATCTGACAACACCAATCTCTGAAGGTTGTGAACCCTGAAGGACGCCAGAAACGCGTTGTTTTTCCAGCGAATATGCCGTAAAAGTACAGATGCCAATCAGTTCACCACTTTGTCTGTCAATAAGTGCTTTAGCAGCACAGTCGCTATTACGCACACTTTTCTTTAGCGATGCGCGTACAAATTTATCGATAACAGGGTTACCGCAATCAAACTGTTTTTGCCCAGGATAAGTAATATCAGACTGATAATTACAGGAGAGGACTATGGGCAGAGTAATCTCTTCATGCTTGTCGACCATCGCTGTTTTTCCTTTTCATTAACGCCTTGAGGGCGAGCGTCGGTTGAGCAGGTTCAGCGATGAGTTGGTTCATCAGTTCCCAGCTTTGATTCGAAAGCTCACGGCGACGTTGGTTATCAAGCACACTTTCGGCGCGTTCCATAGCTGCGCTCAAAATAAAAGCGCTTAAATCTACCCCAACGGCTTGCGCAGCTTCACGAAGTTTGTTTTTGGCGTCGGGACTGGTTTTGAGTTCAACCCGCGCATTTTTCAGCGTTTTATCGATATCGGGTAGAGCGACTGTTTTTCCAGGCATTATGACCTCTTTGATTAACTGAATGAAATCGTAGGGAGTCGATCTCATGCATAATACGGCTATCAACCGTATGATTAATTTATGTGCATATGCTCACTCTGTCAAGAGATACGGTTATTAGCCGTATCTCTGTTCTCAGACAATAAAAAAGGTGCCGTAGCACCTTTTTTATAGAGAGGTTGTGTTACCACACAGCAGCCAGCAGCGTATGCGAGTCCGGCACCATAAAATCAACGGACATCATTACCGAGAGGGCAGTGATGGCGATGATCGAGAAGCCGAACAGCTTGCGTGCCCAGATTCGATCATCAGCAACTTTATAACCACGCAGGGCCATACCTAACCACCAGACGCTAACCGCCGCGGCGACCACCAGATATTTATACCCAGCGTAACCGCCAAGAGAGAGCATCAGCGTGGCAACAGCAAAGGCGATGATATACAGCGTGATGTGGTTTTTCGCTACCGAAATGCCTTTCACCACCGGCAGTACCGGAATGTTTGCCGCCTGATAATCCTTAAAGCGGAAAATGGCGATGGCATAAGAGTGAGGCATCTGCCACAGGCTGAAGATAGCCAACAGGATTGCTGCGCCGCTATCGAACTCGCCTGTCACTGCACAGTAGCCAATCACCGGCGGCGCTGCGCCGGAGAGAGAACCAATCAATGTGCCGTAGACCGAGTGGCGTTTCATGTACAGGCTGTAAACGCCGACATAAACCACAAAGCCCATCACCCCCAGCCAGCAGGCCAGCGGATTCGCGCCAAACCACAGCAGCATAAAGCCAGCAAAGCCTAGCAAGGTGGCGTACACCAGCGAGACAGCAGGAGAGATCAGGCCCTTAACTAGCACCCGATTCTTCGTCCTTTCCATCTTTCTGTCGATATCCCTGTCGATGTAGTTGTTAAACACACAACCCGACGCCACAACCAGTGACACCCCAACCAGCGTGTAGATAAACAGGGGATAATCAATGCTGCCCTTTGAGGCCAGCAGGAATCCCCCAATCACCGAGATCAGGTTGCCAAAGATGATGCCTGGTTTCGTTACTTGCAGGTATTGCTTAAACATCATAACCGCCGCTCTTAGTGCATCATCATGTTGTAGTTGAGGTTCCACATAATCCAGATGGAGCCGACAACCAGGATAGCGATGATTAGCACGGTGAAGACAAACGCCGTCATGTTCCAGCCTTCATCTGATTTGGTATTCATGTGCAGGAAGCACACCAGATGCACCAGAACCTGTACCACTGCCATTGCCAGGATTGTTCCCAGAATTACGGCCGGAGAGGCAGCCCCTGTCATCACCATCCAGAACGGAATCACCGTCAGAATGATCGACAGGATAAAACCTGTCATGTAGGTTTTTACGCTGCCATGGGACGCGCCGCTGTGATCGGTAGAATGACTCATTACATCGCCCCCATCAGATAAACAACAGTGAACACACAGATCCAAACCACATCCAGGAAGTGCCAGAACAGGCTCAGACACATGATGCGGGTACGGTTAGTGCTGGTCAGGCCGCGACGGGCGATTTGCACCATCAGCACCGCCATCCAGATAAGACCGGAAGTGACGTGAAGACCGTGCGTGCCGACCAGCGCAAAGAACGCTGACAGGAAGCCGCTGCGATCCGGACCCATGCCGTTAACAATCAGGTGATGGAATTCATAGATTTCCATCCCGATAAATCCGGCACCAAACAACCAGGTCAACGCCAGCCAGGAGATAACCTGGCTTTTGTTGTTTTTGTACATGGCGATAGCCGCCATGCCGTAGGTGATGGAGCTGAACAACAGCAAGAAAGTTTCAACCAGAACAAACGGCAGTTCGAAAATGTCCTTACCTGTCGGGCCGCCTGCGGTGCCGTTCACCAGAACGGCATAGGTAGCAAACAAGATAGAGAACAGAATGCAGTCGCTCATCAGGTAGATCCAAAATCCGAAGATTTTGGTTCCGCCTGCATCGTGGTGCCCGTGTTCGTGCGCGTGGGCAGTCGCGTGCGTCAAAGTATCAGTTGCCATTTTTCAGCCCTGCCTTAGTAATCTCATCGAAATGCTGGTTTTCCAGTTTTTCGATTTCTGCCACCGGCACGTAGTAATCCACGTCCTCGTCGAAGCTTTTCACGATCCAGGTGATGATCATGCCTGCGAAGCCAACAATCGCCAGCCACCAGATATGCCAGATCATGGCGAAACCGAAGATGGTGGAGAAAGCCGCAATGACGATACCGGCACCGCTGTTTTTCGGCATATGAATTTCTTCATAGTGGTCAGGCTTTTTGTACGCTTCGCCTTTCTCTTTCATTTCCCAGAATGCATCACGCTCGTGAACGTGCGGCACAACGGCAAAGTTATAGAACGGAGGCGGGGAAGAGGTTGCCCACTCCAGCGTACGGCCACCCCACGGGTCGCCAGTCAGGTCACGGTTCTGGTCGCGGTCGCGAATAGAAACGTACATCTGAATAACGAGGCAGAGAATACCCAGCGCAATCAGTACAGCACCGCTGGCTGCAATCATCAGCATGGTGTGGAACTGCGGGTCAATCTGCTGGCTCAAACGACGGGTCATGCCCATAAAGCCCAGCGCATACAGCGGCATAAAGGCAACGAAGAAGCCGATGATCCAGAACCAGAACGCGCGTTTACCCCAGGTTTCGTTCAGTTTGAAACCGAACGCTTTAGGCCACCAGTAGGTCATCCCTGCGAAGCAGCCGAAGACCACGCCGCCGATGATCACGTTATGGAAGTGCGCAATCAGGAACAGGCTGTTATGCAGAACGAAGTCCGCGCCCGGTACTGCCAGCAGCACGCCAGTCATACCGCCTACCGAGAAGGTGACGATAAAACCGATGGTCCACAGCATCGCAGAATGGAACACGATGCGGCCCTGATACATGGTGAACAGCCAGTTGAAGATCTTCACCCCGGTCGGGATGGCGATAATCATGGTGGTGATACCAAAGAAGGCGTTTACGTTCGCGCCCGCACCCATCGTAAAGAAGTGGTGCAGCCAAACGATGAACGACAGCACGGTGATACAGACGGTTGCCCATACCAGCGAGGTATAACCAAACAGACGTTTACGCGAGAAGGTTGCTGCAATTTCGGAGAACACACCGAAAACAGGCAGGATCAGGATGTAAACTTCCGGGTGGCCCCAGGCCCAAATCAGGTTGATGTACATCATCATGTTGCCACCCATATCGTTGGTAAAGAAATGGGTGCCCAGATAGCGATCCAGGGTCAGCAACGCGACGGTAACCGTCAGAATTGGGAAGGAGGCGATAATCAGTACGTTCGCGCACAATGATGCCCAGGTAAATACTGGCATCTTGAACATGGTCATGCCTGGTGCGCGCATCTTCAGAATGGTAACGAAGAAGTTGATCCCGGTAAGCGTCGTACCTATACCGGATAGCTGGAGACTCCATATCCAGTAATCGACACCGACTCCCGGACTGTACTCTATTCCCGATAGCGGTGGATAGGCCAGCCAGCCGGTCTGCGCAAATTCGCCCACGCCGAGAGAAACGTTAACCAGAATCACACCAACAACGGTAAACCAGAAGCTTAAGTTGTTGAGGAACGGGAACGCTACGTCACGCGCGCCGATCTGCAGCGGAACCACCAGGTTCATCAGACCGATAACGAAAGGCATAGCCACGAAGAAGATCATAATCACGCCGTGCGCGGTGAAGATCTGATCGTAGTGGTGAGGTGGCAGGAAGCCCGCTTCGCCCGCAGAGGCAAGGGCCTGCTGGCTACGCATCATAATGGCGTCAGCAAAACCACGCAGCAACATCACAATCGCCACGATGATATACATGATACCGAGGCGTTTATGGTCAACGGAGGTCAGCCACTCTTTCCACAGGTAGGTCCACTTACCGAAGTAAGTGATCAGGCCAACGAGCGCCAGACCTCCCAAAATAATGCCAGCGATCGTAACCATGACGATAGGTTCATGGAACGGGACTGCATCAAGTGATAATTTTCCGAACATCTTTATTCTTCCTCAACCCCTTTAATGGGCGGATTCCGCGTGGCTCATGTCCATGCCTTCCATACCTTCGTGTGCGCTGTGCTCACCTTCTGGCTGGGTCATGTCCATGCTCTTACCGTGAGCCATAAACTTGTTAATCACATCGGCAAACAAGTCTGGTTTCACGTTGGAGAAATATTCCACCTGGTTGTATTCGCTAGGCGCGGCCAGTTTTTCGAACGCTGCCATGTCAGACATGGTATTCGGCGACTGTTTCGCTTTTGCGACCCACTGGTCGAATTCGGCGCGATCCGGTGTTGCAATAGCTTTGAACTTCATGCCTGAGAAGCCCGGGCCGCTGTAGCTGGCGGAGATACCGTCATAAGTGCCGGGTTCGTTGGCGATCAGATGCAGGCGAGTCTGCATACCGGCCATGGCATAAATCTGGCTACCCAGACGCGGAATGAAGAAGGAGTTCATCACGGAGTTGGAGGTCACTTTGAAGTACACCGGAGTGTTCGCCGGGAAAGCGATTTCATTCACGGTAGCAATGCCCTGTTCCGGGTAGATGAAGAACCATTTCCAGTCCATGGAAACCACTTCGATGGTAATGGGCTTCTCGTCGTGTGCCAGCGGCTTGCTAGGCTCAAGAGCGTGAGTGGTTTTCCAGGTCAGTACCGCAAGGAAGATGATGATTAAGATAGGTACCGTCCAGACCACAGCTTCCACTTTATTGGAGTGTGACCAGTTCGGGCTGTACTTAGCATCTTTATTGCTCGCACGGTACTTCCAGGCGAAACCAACAGCCATCAAGATTGCGGGAATAACGACAATCAACATCAGGCCAAATGCCGTCAGTATCAGTGAACGTTGCTCCAGACCAATCTGTCCTTTGGGATCTAACAGCGCAGAATTACAGCCACTGAGCAATACAGTGCCTGCAAATAATGACAACCATCCCAAACTTTTATTGTATTTCCTGAGTCTCATTTAACGACCTCAATTCCACGGGATCTGGTGGCGTTTAAAGTGTGTGGGCATTTTACGGGAAGGTTACATTACTGTAAACATGATTAAATTCCTGTTACTTGGATTTGGCTGTCAGGTCACATATGTTGCAAAACATATCAAGTTGATTTTAAGAAGCTGTTGCAAAAGGGCGTTATAACGAAAGGGGAGTGCAGAAGGAGTCTGAGCGGGCAATTGGTATAACCAATGCTAAATAAAACATTTATTTAACAAATAATTATCATTAAGGTGACAATTGGGTGGTGGGGAAATAAAGTCTCATTAGCTGAATCGTGTAAGAAAAAATAGATTTCATAAATGGCGTCAATAATTTCCAAACACTAAGCCGCACAAAAGAACAAATATTAATAAGCGATGCTGATGTTTATTTAGCCGTAATAATTACGGCGAGTGATTACTACAGCTAAATAATATTTACAGATTACGTCAGATGCGTTTTTCGTAGCGCCAGATAATCCAGTAAACCACCAAGCACGACGCCAGAAAGGGCGACTAAAACCCCGACTTCCAGCAGAGCAGGCAGGAAAGAGAAGTGCGTCAAATCCAGCGCGTCCATCGTCAACAGCAGTAACCACACGGCCAACAGGCTGACGCCCGCCGCCAGTGTCCACATGGCAAAGGCATAACCTGCCGGATATTCGGTACGGGAGATAAAGTTGTCATTTACTCGTGTATATTCAAGCGTCTGGCGACAAACCAGCAGCAAAAAAAGCCCTGGTACAGCAGCGGCGACGGAGAACAGATAGAATGTCGACCAGCCGTGTGCTTCAACAAACCAACCCGCCACGGGGCCGACATAAACTCGCCCTACAGCAGAAAGCGCTGAGAGCAGGGCAAATTGAGTAGCGGAAAATGACTTATTACACAGCGTCATTAACAGCGCGACAAAGGCTGATGTACCCATCCCGCCACAGAGGTTTTCGAAAAAGACGGCTGCGCCCATGCTGTAGAGATGCTTATCAGTAATCGACAGCAGCCAGTAACCGGCGTTAGACGCACCTTGTAAAATACCGAAAATCAGCAGCGCCCGGAACAGTGACAGGCGCTGCATCAAAATCCCACCGTACAATGCGCCAACAATGGTCGCCAGTAAGCCAAGCGTTTTGTTAACCACGCCTACTTCACCTGCATCAAACCCGACGCCGCGAATCAAAAACGTGGTTGTCAGGCTCATGGCGAATGCGTCGCCCAGCTTATACAGCACGATAAGAAGCAAAATAAGCCAGGCATTATTGCGACCAAAGAAATCGCGCAGAGGTGCAACAACCGCTTGTTCCAGCGTTTTGGGCACAGGAACGGTGTCGGTTGGTTCTGGTGCAAGTAACGTCGCGATAATACAGGGGATCAACAGCGCCGCCATCAACCAGTACATGCCCTGCCAGCCCAGCCATTTATCTGCCAGCCACAGGGCTAAGCCGCCGGAAACCAGCATCCCTAAACGGTAACCCAGCACGCTGATTGCCGCGCCCGCACCACGCTCTTCTGCCGGGAGCACATCGGTTTTCCACGCATCGAAGACGATATCCTGGGAGGCAGAGCAAAAAGCGATCACCACCGCCAGTGCCGCCATCCAGCGGAGCTGGGTGCCTGGTTCTAGAAAACCCATCGCCGCAATGGCGACTAATAACAGGATTTGCGTGGCGAGCAACCAACCGCGCCGCCGCCCGAAAAATGGGGGCGTGTAGCGGTCCATCAGCGGTGACCAGAGGAATTTAAAAACGTAAGCCTGGCCTACCAGAGAGAAGAAACCAATGGTTTTAAGATCGATATTCTCGACCGTCATCCAGGCCTGTAAGGTGCCGGATGTCAGGGCGAGCGGTAGCCCGGAAGCAAAACCCAGAATCAGCAATATGGCTGAACGTGGCTGTTGAAAAATACGTAAATATTGACTGGACATGGGCGTCTACAGGCCCGGCTTGCACCGGGCCAGAGGGCAGAAATTAACGCGCGTTCTGCTTGATGAATTCGTGGATGCTGGTGTCCTGAGACATATCAGCGATGGTATCGGTCAGCACACTGTTAACCGCATCGGCGATATTTTTGTTGGAGGCCTGGAACGCACCTTCAACGTTGTAGCTGGCACGATAGTTTTTGGTCATTTTGTTGCCATTCTGCGCGGTAGCGATGATAGCGATATCCGCTTTGGTGGCGATGTTATAGCGCACGTTGCCCTGGGACACGTCAGCATACAGTTGGCTAACGATGATTTGCAGATTAACCGGGCCATTCGGACCAACCATGTAACCACGCGCGGTCATCTGTTTTTCCAGCACTTCTTGCAGCAGGAAACGCAGATCGCGGGAGGCTGTCAGGGTAACGATTTGATTATCGCGGGTAACTTTTGCCAGCGCCTGATCGGTACGCTGATCAGCACCATTAATGCTGACGGTGACGCCCATCAGACTTGGATCTTGTTGTGGCAGCGTTATCGTCGGAGAAACTTCAATAGTTGTTGGCGGTTTTGCGCATCCTGCAAGCATAAACAGAGCAACTAACGGGAAGAGGATTTTTTTGAACATGTTCGGGCTCTCAGAGACTCTTAAGCGTGTTTGGTAAAAATTCCCGCCATCATAACATTGCCAACGGCGAGGGGAAGTGGGTAAGGCATGTAAATTCATCATGTTGACGAAATAATCGCCCCTGGTAAAAGAAACGCTGATGCGAGGCCTGTGTTTCAATCTTTAAATCAGTAAACTTCATACGCTTGACGGAAAAACCAGGACGAAACCTAAATATTTGTTGTTAAGCTGCAATGGAAACGGTAAAAGCGGCTAGTATTTAAAGGGATGGATGACATCTCAGCGTTGTCGGAGGAGATATTTCATGATGATACGTGAGCGGATAGAAGAAAAATTAAGGGCGGCGTTCCAACCCGTATTCCTCGAAGTAGTGGATGAAAGCTATCGTCACAATGTCCCAGCCGGCTCTGAAAGCCATTTTAAAGTTGTGCTGGTCAGCGATCGTTTTACGGGTGAACGTTTTCTGAATCGTCATCGAATGATTTACAGTACTTTAGCGGAGGAACTCTCTACTACCGTTCATGCGCTGGCTCTGCATACTTACACTATTAAGGAGTGGGAAGGGTTGCAGGACACCGTCTTTGCCTCTCCTCCCTGTCGTGGAGCAGGAAGCATCGCGTAAAAACGCATTTGCAACTGTCGGCGCTTTTCCAGTATGTTGCTAAAGATTTTATGAAAAACGGCCTGCGGGCCGTTTTGTTTTGTCTGGATTTTGCGCTTTTTGCCCAGCATTCAGACGAAAATTGCCCGGGAATTGTGAAAAAATACGCGACAGCGCGCAATAACCGTTCTCGACTCATAAAAGTGATGCCGCTATAATGCCGCGTCCTATTTGAATGCTTTCGGGATGATTCTGGTAACAGGGAATGTGATTGATTATAAGAACATCCCGGTTCCGCGAAGCCAACAACCTGTGCTTGCGGGGTAAGAGTTGACCGAGCACTGTGATTTTTTGAGGTAACAAGATGCAAGTTTCAGTTGAAACCACTCAAGGCCTTGGCCGCCGTGTAACGATTACTATCGCTGCTGACAGCATCGAGACCGCTGTTAAAAGCGAGCTGGTCAACGTTGCGAAAAAAGTACGTATTGACGGCTTCCGCAAAGGCAAAGTGCCAATGAATATCGTTGCTCAGCGTTATGGCGCGTCTGTACGCCAGGACGTTCTGGGTGACCTGATGAGCCGTAACTTCATTGACGCCATCATTAAAGAAAAAATCAATCCGGCTGGCGCACCGACTTATGTTCCGGGCGAATACAAGCTGGGTGAAGACTTCACCTACTCTGTAGAGTTTGAAGTTTATCCGGAAGTTGAACTGCAGGGTCTGGAAGCGATCGAAGTTGAAAAACCGATCGTTGAAGTGACCGACGCTGACGTTGACGGCATGCTGGATACTCTGCGTAAACAGCAGGCGACCTGGAAAGAAAAAGACGGCGCTGTTGAAGCAGAAGACCGCGTAACCATCGACTTCACCGGTTCTGTAGACGGCGAAGAGTTCGAAGGCGGTAAAGCGTCTGATTTCGTACTGGCGATGGGCCAGGGTCGTATGATCCCGGGCTTTGAAGACGGTATCAAAGGCCACAAAGCTGGCGAAGAGTTCACCATCGACGTGACCTTCCCGGAAGAGTACCACGCAGAAAACCTGAAAGGTAAAGCAGCGAAATTCGCTATCAACCTGAAGAAAGTTGAAGAGCGTGAACTGCCGGAACTGACTGCAGAATTCATCAAACGTTTCGGCGTTGAAGATGGTTCCGTAGAAGGTCTGCGCGCTGAAGTGCGTAAAAACATGGAGCGCGAGCTGAAGAGTGCCATCCGTAACCGCGTTAAGTCTCAGGCGATCGAAGGTCTGGTAAAAGCTAACGACATCGACGTACCGGCTGCGCTGATCGACAGCGAAATCGACGTTCTGCGTCGCCAGGCTGCACAGCGTTTCGGCGGTAACGAAAAACAGGCTCTGGAACTGCCGCGCGAACTGTTCGAAGAACAAGCTAAACGCCGCGTAGTTGTTGGCCTGCTGCTGGGCGAAGTTATCCGCACCAACGAGCTGAAAGCTGACGAAGAACGCGTGAAAGGCCTGATCGAAGAGATGGCTTCTGCGTACGAAGATCCGAAAGAAGTTATCGAGTTCTACAGCAAAAACAAAGAACTGATGGACAACATGCGCAATGTTGCTCTGGAAGAACAGGCTGTTGAAGCTGTACTGGCGAAAGCGAAAGTGACTGAAAAAGAAACCACTTTCAACGAGCTGATGAACCAGCAGGCGTAATTTACGCAGCATAACGCGCTAAATTCGCACAAAGGCCCATCACCGCCAGGTGGTGGGCCTTTTTTTGTCATGAATTTTGCATGGAACCGTGCGAAAAGCCTCTTTCGGTGTTAGCGTAACAACAAAAGATTGTTATGCTTGAAATATGGTGATGCCGTACCCATAACACAGGGACTAGCTGATAATCCGTCCATAAGGTTACAATCGGTACAGCAGGTTTTTTCAATTTTATCCAGGAGACGGAAATGTCATACAGCGGCGAACGAGATAACTTTGCACCCCATATGGCGCTGGTGCCGATGGTCATTGAACAGACCTCACGTGGTGAGCGCTCTTTTGATATCTATTCTCGTCTACTTAAGGAACGCGTCATTTTTCTGACTGGCCAGGTTGAAGACCACATGGCTAACCTGATTGTGGCGCAGATGCTGTTCCTGGAAGCAGAAAACCCAGAAAAAGATATCTATCTGTACATTAACTCCCCAGGCGGGGTGATCACTGCCGGGATGTCTATCTATGACACCATGCAGTTTATCAAGCCTGATGTCAGCACCATCTGTATGGGCCAGGCGGCTTCGATGGGCGCTTTTTTGCTGACTGCAGGGGCAAAAGGTAAACGTTTCTGCCTGCCGAATTCGCGCGTGATGATTCACCAGCCGTTGGGCGGCTACCAGGGCCAGGCGACCGATATCGAAATTCATGCCCGTGAAATTCTGAAAGTTAAAGGGCGTATGAATGAACTTATGGCGCTTCATACGGGTCAATCATTAGAACAGATTGAACGTGACACCGAGCGCGATCGCTTCCTTTCCGCCCCTGAAGCGGTGGAATACGGTCTGGTCGATTCGATTCTGACCCATCGTAATTGATGCCAGAGGCGCAACTGTGCCGCTATACTTATCCAGGGCGGCACAACGCTATAAAGCGGCTTGCGCCTGAGAATGGCATTTGCGTCGTCGTGTGCGGCACAAAGAACAAAGAAGAGGTTTTGACCCATGACAGATAAACGCAAAGATGGCTCAGGCAAATTGCTGTATTGCTCTTTTTGCGGCAAAAGCCAGCATGAAGTGCGCAAGCTGATTGCCGGTCCATCCGTGTATATCTGCGACGAATGTGTTGATTTATGTAACGACATCATTCGCGAAGAGATTAAAGAAGTTGCACCGCATCGTGAACGCAGTGCGCTACCGACGCCGCATGAAATTCGCAACCACCTGGACGATTACGTTATCGGTCAGGAACAGGCGAAAAAAGTGCTGGCGGTCGCGGTATACAACCACTACAAACGTCTGCGCAACGGAGATACCAGCAATGGTGTCGAGTTGGGCAAAAGTAACATTCTGCTGATCGGTCCGACCGGTTCCGGTAAAACGCTGCTGGCCGAAACGCTGGCGCGCCTGCTGGACGTCCCGTTCACCATGGCCGATGCAACCACGCTGACCGAAGCCGGTTATGTGGGCGAAGACGTTGAAAACATCATTCAGAAGTTGTTGCAAAAGTGCGATTACGACGTACAGAAAGCGCAGCGCGGGATTGTCTACATCGATGAAATCGACAAGATTTCTCGTAAGTCAGACAACCCGTCCATTACCCGAGACGTTTCCGGTGAAGGCGTACAGCAGGCACTGTTGAAACTGATCGAAGGTACGGTAGCTGCTGTTCCACCGCAAGGTGGGCGTAAACATCCGCAGCAGGAATTCTTGCAGGTTGATACCTCTAAGATCCTGTTTATCTGTGGCGGTGCGTTTGCCGGTCTGGATAAAGTGATTTCCCATCGTGTAGAAACAGGCTCCGGCATTGGTTTTGGCGCGACGGTAAAAGCGAAATCTGACAAAGCAAGTGAAGGCGAGCTGCTGGCGCAGGTTGAACCGGAAGATCTGATCAAGTTTGGTCTGATCCCTGAGTTCATTGGTCGTCTGCCGGTTGTCGCAACGTTGAATGAACTGAGCGAAGAAGCTCTGATTCAGATCCTCAAAGAGCCGAAAAACGCCCTGACCAAGCAGTATCAGGCGCTGTTTAATCTGGAAGGCGTGGATCTGGAATTCCGTGACGAGGCGCTGGATGCTATCGCTAAGAAAGCGATGGCGCGTAAAACCGGTGCCCGTGGCCTGCGTTCCATCGTAGAAGCCGCACTGCTCGATACCATGTACGATCTGCCGTCCATGGAAGATGTCGAGAAAGTGGTTATCGACGAGTCGGTAATTGATGGTCAAAGCAAACCGTTGCTGATTTATGGCAAGCCGGAAGCGCAACAGGCATCTGGTGAATAATTAACCATTCCCATACAATTAGTTAACCAAAAAGGGGGGATTTTATCTCCCCTTTAATTTTTCCTCTATTCTCGGCGTTGAATGTGGGGGAAACATCCCCATATACTGACGTACATGTTAATAGATGGCGTGAAGCACAGTCGTGTCATCTGATTACCTGGCGGAAATTAAACTAAGAGAGAGCTCTATGAATCCTGAGCGTTCTGAACGCATTGAAATCCCCGTATTGCCGCTGCGCGATGTGGTGGTTTATCCGCACATGGTCATCCCCTTATTTGTCGGGCGGGAAAAATCTATCCGTTGTCTGGAAGCGGCGATGGACCATGATAAAAAAATTATGCTGGTCGCGCAGAAAGAAGCTTCAACGGATGAGCCGGGTGTAAACGATCTTTTCACCGTCGGGACCGTGGCCTCTATATTGCAGATGCTGAAACTGCCTGACGGCACCGTCAAAGTGCTGGTCGAGGGGTTACAGCGCGCGCGTATTTCTGCGCTCTCTGACAATGGCGAACACTTTTCTGCGAAGGCGGAGTATCTGGAGTCGCCGACCATTGATGAGCGGGAACAGGAAGTGCTGGTGCGCACCGCAATCAGCCAGTTTGAAGGTTATATCAAGCTGAACAAAAAAATCCCACCAGAAGTGCTGACGTCGCTGAACAGCATCGACGATCCGGCGCGTCTGGCGGATACCATTGCTGCGCATATGCCGCTGAAACTCGCTGACAAACAGTCTGTTCTGGAGATGTCCGACGTCAACGAACGTCTGGAATATCTGATGGCGATGATGGAATCGGAAATCGATCTGCTGCAGGTTGAGAAACGCATTCGCAACCGCGTTAAAAAGCAGATGGAAAAATCCCAGCGTGAGTACTATCTGAACGAGCAAATGAAAGCTATTCAGAAAGAACTCGGCGAAATGGACGATGCACCGGACGAAAACGAAGCGCTGAAGCGCAAAATCGACGCGGCGAAAATGCCGAAAGAGGCAAAAGAGAAAGCGGAAGCAGAACTGCAGAAGCTGAAAATGATGTCTCCGATGTCGGCAGAAGCGACCGTGGTGCGTGGTTATATCGACTGGATGGTGCAGGTGCCCTGGAATGCGCGTAGCAAGGTCAAAAAAGACCTGCGTCAGGCGCAAGAAATCCTTGATACCGACCATTATGGTCTGGAGCGCGTTAAAGATCGTATCCTTGAGTATCTTGCGGTTCAAAGCCGTGTCAACAAAATCAAGGGGCCGATCCTCTGCCTGGTTGGGCCGCCGGGGGTAGGTAAAACTTCTCTTGGTCAGTCCATCGCCAAAGCTACCGGACGTAAATATGTTCGTATGGCGCTGGGCGGCGTGCGTGACGAAGCGGAAATCCGTGGTCACCGCCGTACTTACATCGGTTCTATGCCGGGTAAACTGATCCAGAAAATGGCGAAAGTGGGCGTGAAAAACCCGCTGTTCCTGCTCGATGAGATCGACAAAATGTCTTCTGACATGCGAGGCGATCCGGCTTCCGCACTGCTTGAAGTGCTGGATCCAGAGCAGAACGTAGCGTTCAGCGACCACTACCTGGAAGTGGATTACGATCTCAGCGACGTGATGTTTGTCGCGACGTCGAATTCCATGAACATTCCGGCACCGCTGCTGGATCGTATGGAAGTGATTCGCCTCTCCGGTTATACCGAAGATGAAAAACTGAACATCGCCAAACGTCACCTGCTGCCGAAGCAGATTGAACGTAATGCACTGAAAAAAGGTGAGCTGACCGTCGACGATAGCGCCATTATCGGCATTATTCGTTACTACACCCGTGAGGCGGGCGTGCGTGGTCTGGAGCGTGAAATCTCCAAACTGTGCCGTAAAGCGGTTAAGCAGTTGTTGCTCGATAAGTCTTTAAAACATATCGAAATTAACGGCGATAACCTGCACGACTATCTCGGTGTTCAGCGTTTCGACTATGGTCGCGCGGATAACGAAAACCGTGTTGGTCAGGTAACTGGTCTGGCGTGGACGGAAGTGGGCGGTGACTTGCTGACCATTGAAACCGCGTGCGTTCCGGGTAAAGGCAAACTGACCTATACCGGTTCGCTCGGCGAAGTAATGCAAGAGTCCATTCAGGCGGCGTTAACGGTGGTTCGTGCGCGTGCGGAAAAACTGGGGATCAACCCTGATTTTTACGAAAAACGCGACATCCACGTCCACGTACCGGAAGGTGCGACGCCAAAAGATGGTCCGAGTGCCGGTATTGCTATGTGCACCGCGCTGGTTTCTTGCCTGACCGGTAACCCGGTTCGTGCCGATGTGGCAATGACCGGTGAGATCACTCTGCGTGGTCAGGTACTGCCGATCGGTGGTTTGAAAGAAAAACTACTGGCAGCGCATCGCGGCGGGATTAAAACAGTGTTAATTCCGTTCGAAAATAAACGCGATCTGGAAGAGATTCCTGACAACGTAATTGCTGATCTGGACATTCATCCTGTGAAACGCATTGAGGAAGTTCTGACTCTGGCACTGCAAAATGAACCGTCTGGCATGCAGGTTGTGACTGCAAAATAGTGACCTCGCGCAAAATGCACTAATAAAAACAGGGCTGGCAGGCTAATTCGGACTTGCCAGCCTTTTTTTGTCTCGCTAAGTTAGATGGCGGATTGGGCTTGCCCTTATTAAGGGGTGTTGTAAGGGGATGGCTGGCCTGATATAACTGCTGCGCGTTCGTACCTTGAAGGATTCAAGTGCGATATAAATTATAAAGAGGAAGAGAAGAGTGAATAAATCTCAATTGATCGACAAGATTGCTGCAGGGGCTGATATCTCTAAAGCTGCGGCTGGCCGTGCGTTAGATGCTATTATTGCTTCCGTAACTGAATCTCTGAAAGAAGGGGATGATGTAGCACTGGTAGGTTTTGGTACTTTTGCCGTTAAAGAGCGTGCTGCCCGTACTGGCCGCAACCCGCAGACCGGTAAAGAGATCACCATCGCTGCCGCTAAAGTACCGAGCTTCCGTGCAGGTAAAGCACTGAAAGACGCGGTAAACTAAGCGTTGTCCCCAGTGGGGATGTGACGAAGTTCAAGGGCGCATCTACTGATGTGCCTTTTTTATTTGTATTCGGTGACTTTCTGCGTCTTGTGGGCTGACAATTGCCCCCGTTTCTTGTCACAATAGGCCTTTGCGCGCATCGATACGTTGCGTGAGGTACACAGTCATCTACAGCGGAGTGTTGTTACACCATGATGGACAGCTTACGCACGGCTGCAAACAGTCTCGTGCTCAAGATTATTTTCGGTATCATTATCGTGTCGTTCATATTGACCGGCGTGAGTGGTTACCTGATTGGCGGAGGCAATAACTACGCCGCAAAAGTGAATGACCAGGAAATCAGCCGTGGGCAGTTCGAGAACGCCTTCAACAGCGAGCGTAATCGCATGCAGCAACAGCTGGGCGATCAATACTCTGAGCTTGCAGCGAACGAAGGCTATATGAAAACCCTGCGTCAACAGGTGCTGAATCGTCTGATCGACGAGGCGCTGCTGGATCAGTACGCTCGTGAGCTGAAACTGGGTATCAGTGATGAGCAGGTTAAACAGGCGATTTTCGCGACCCCAGCCTTCCAGGTTGACGGCAAATTTGATAACAGCCGCTATAACGGTATCCTCAACCAGATGGGGATGACCGCCGATCAGTACGCCCAGGCGCTACGTAACCAGCTCACTACCCAACAGCTGATTAACGGCGTTGCCGGTACCGATTTTATGCTGAAAGGTGAAACCGACGAGCTGGCGGCACTGGTAGCTCAACAACGCGTGGTACGTGAAGCGACTATCGATGTTAACGCGCTGGCGGCGAAGCAGCCTGTGACCGAACAGGAAATTGCCAGCTACTACGAACAAAACAAAAACAATTTCATGACGCCGGAACAATTCCGCGTGAGTTACATCAAGCTGGATGCCGCAACGATGCAGCAACCGGTTAGCGATGCGGATATCCAGAGCTACTACGATCAGCATCAGGATCAATTCACCCAGCCGCAGCGTACCCGCTACAGCATCATCCAGACCAAAACTGAAGATGAAGCGAAAGCGGTACTTGATGAGCTGAATAAAGGCGGTGATTTTGCTGCGTTAGCCAAAGAAAAATCTGCCGATATTATCTCTGCCCGTAACGGCGGCGATATGGGTTGGTTAGAAGATGCCACTATCCCTGACGAACTGAAAAATGCTGGTCTGAAAGAAAAAGGCCAACTCTCTGGTGTCATCAAATCTTCGGTCGGTTTCCTGATTGTACGTCTGGACGACATTCAGCCAGCGAAAGTGAAGTCGTTAGACGAAGTGCGTGACGATGTCGCGGCGAAAGTGAAACACGAAAAAGCCCTCGATGCGTACTACGCACTGCAGCAGAAAGTGAGCGATGCAGCAAGCAATGATACCGAGTCTCTGGCCGGTGCAGAGCAAGCTGCGGGCGTAAAAGCCACTCAGACGGGTTGGTTCAGCAAAGATAACCTGCCGGAAGAGTTGAACTTTAAGCCGGTTGCAGACGCTATCTTTAACGGCGGTCTGGTAGGTGAAAACGGCGCACCGGGCATCAACTCTGACATCATCACCGTAGACGGCGACCGCGCATTCGTGCTGCGCATCAGCGAGCACAAACCGGAAGCGGTGAAACCGTTGGCAGATGTTCAGGAACAAGTTAAGGCACTGGTTCAGCACAACAAAGCTGAACAACAGGCGAAAGTGGATGCTGAAAAACTGCTGGTTGATTTGAAAGCCGGCAAAGGTGCAGAAGCTATGCAGGCCGCCGGTCTGAAATTTGGCGAGCCGAAAACCTTAAGCCGTTCCGGTCGTGACCCGATTAGCCAGGCGGCGTTTGCACTGCCACTGCCAGCGAAAGACAAACCGAGCTACGGTATGGCGACCGATATGCAAGGTAATGTGGTTCTGCTGGCGCTGGATGAAGTGAAACAAGGTTCAATGCCGGAAGATCAGAAAAAAGCGATGGTGCAGGGTATCACCCAGAACAACGCACAAATCGTCTTTGAAGCTCTGATGAGTAACCTGCGTAAAGAGGCGAAAATCAAAATTGGCGATGCGCTGGAACAGCAATAATCCTGAAGCCGCCTCGCAAAAAAATGCTTTGCAGCTGTAACAAGAAAAGGTCGCTTTCGCGGCCTTTTCCATTTCTGAACATTGCCATTTGTTTCCTGTTTTCACTGCCGTTAAGGTGATTCCACTGTTAACAAACAAGGAGAAAACAGTATGAAACACGGAATTAAAGCACTGCTCATTACCCTGTCCCTGGCCTGTGCCGGAATGTCTCATAGCGCGCTGGCGGCAGCTCCTGCAGCGAAACCGACAACGGTAGAAACCAAAGCGGAAGCTCCTGCAGCACAAAGTAAAGCAGCAGTACCGACTAAAGCCAGTGACGAAGAAGGTACCCGGGTCAGCATTAATAATGCCAGCGCGGAAGAGTTAGCCCGCGCGATGAATGGCGTTGGCCTGAAGAAGGCGCAGGCGATTGTCAGTTATCGCGAAGAGTACGGTCCGTTTAAAACGGTGGAGGATCTCAAGCAGGTGCCGGGGATGGGCAATTCGCTGGTGGAACGTAATCTGGCGGTATTAACCCTGTAATTAATTTGCATAGTGGCAAATTTTTGCCAGACTGAAGAGGTCATACCAGTTATGACCTCTGCACTTATAACAGTTCTTATAACAACAACGTAAGGTTATTGCGCTATGCAAACACAAATCAAAGTTCGTGGATATCATCTCGACGTTTACCAGCACGTAAACAACGCCCGCTACCTTGAGTTTCTCGAAGAAGCCCGCTGGGATGGGTTGGAAAATAGCGACAGTTTTCAGTGGATGACGGCCCATAACATCGCCTTCGTCGTGGTCAATATCAATATTAACTATCGTCGCCCGGCGGTATTAAGCGACCTGTTAACCATTACCAGTCAGTTGCAGCAATTAAACGGTAAAAGCGGCATCTTAAGCCAGGTCATTACACTGGAGCCGGAAGGGCAGGTGGTCGCGGATGCGCTTATTACGTTTGTTTGTATTGATCTTAAAACGCAGAAAGCATTAGCTCTGGAAGGGGAATTGCGCGAAAAGCTGGAGCAGATGGTTAAGTAAACGTTTTGTGGTGCCGGATGCTCAAGCCGCATCCGGCGACACCCGGAATAATTACTTCAACCCGGTTTTCTGCTTCATCGCTGCCATCACCGTCGGTTTATCGGCCAGATAATGATGCAAACCGTTGGAGCGTAAATTACACGCCGCACAATGACCGCAACCGTCGCCTTTAATGCCGTTATAGCAGGTCAACGTTTCGTTACGGACTAAATCCAGCTTGCCGTAATAATCAGCCAGCGCCCAGGTTTCCGCTTTATCAATCCACATCAGCGGCGTTTCAAAACGAATATCTTTCGCCATGCCTAAACTGACGGCATGGTTTAGTGCTTTCACAAACTCATCGCGGCAATCCGGGTAACCGGAGAAATCCGTTTCGCAGACGCCGGTAATTACGGCTTCTGCTTTTACCTGATACGCATATATTGCCGCCAGTGTCAGGAACAAAATATTACGCCCTGGGACAAACGTATTCGGGATGCCATCGGCTTCAGGTTCATAATCAGGCACCGGAATGCTGTCACGCGTCAGGCTGCTGACCGCCAGCTCGTTGAGCAGCGTTACATCAAGAACCTTATGCGCGCGTGCTCCCAGTTTCAGCGCCAGTTCGCGTGCCACGTCGATTTCTGCGCGATGCCGCTGACCGTAATCGAACGTCACGCAATGGACTTCATCATATTGTTGTAATGCCTGCACCAGACAGGTGGTGGAATCCTGGCCTCCACTGAACACAACGACAGCACGTTTCATAGATAATCCTGCTTGAACAATAAAAGCGTTATGGTAACGCCTGCGATTAACCCGGACCAGCTCTTCATTGCGACGGCGCGGGAAGCCAGGCTTCGGTAAATTCAAACCAGCCGCGCGGTGTCAGTCGCACACCGTTCACGCCGGGAGGGGCGCTAATGCGATAGTGATAGTTGAACAGCGGCGTCAGCGTCGCATCTGCCATTAACTGGCTAAAAACCGCTTTCAGGGCATTAAATCGGTTTTCCTCATCAGGCATTACTTGCACCGCGTCCAGTGTCGATTGCAAATGTGCATATGCTGGAGCCTCGAAAACATGTGGCCACAGTGGATCGCATCGCAGCCATTGCTCCAGGGTATATTCCGGCGCTTCGCCAATTAACCTGTCGCCCATCATGAGGTCTGCGTGTGCCAGTAGGGTCGTGTCGTCCCAGTTTTTTGCGTTATGAAAAATAATTGTAAGTTCACAGCCTTCCGCGGCCAGTGTCGCCTGTAGGCGTTCTGCCATGGTATGAAGTTCTATCGGTAGGTGATAAACCAGCGTCAAGGTTTCCGGTAGTTTGACTTCATCCGGTACTTGCCATTGTGGAATAGTCCAGCCAGGCAGTAATGCATGACTGGCGGTGATCAGGTTTTCTCCGACTTCTAACGTTTGTAATAAACCGGATTGATGAATAATGGAGATCACTTTTCGCGCCTGCCAGAGGGACAGTCGGGGACTTTTGCGCAACGTTAAATAGCAAAAACCTAAACTGATGCCGCTACTGACCTGGCTGACGCGTTGCAGCTCCTCCGGTTTGCCGATGGTGATTTGCACGGGATGCCGACAACTGGTTCCCAAATCTTTTTCGAAAAGCGGCGGAGTTATCCAGTACTCAACCGCTTTAAGCAGCGGATGACGCAAATGGTAATAATCATGGCTCTCCAGGCGCACCAGTTCCGCTGTGAATTGTGTTAAGCGAAAAGGACCAGTGCCGATCAGGGGGAATTGCGGATGCGCCAGATGGCTGCAGTAGCTCGCCAGCCGGTGCGCAAGCCAGTAATCGGGGCGATGTAAAAAGAAGGTCAGACACTGCGGATGGGTGACTTCAATACGCTTCACGCTAATAAATAATAGATCCAGTGCTGGCAGTTGTAACAGCATCAATAACCGCTGGTGTAAGTGTGAGGCTTTTACTGCATCGCCGTTATGCCAGTGTAGGGTTGAGCGAAGATAAAAATCCCAGCGTAACCCGTCAGCAGAGGTTTCCCAGTGATGCGCTAAATCGCCAATCGGGCGCTGGGTATTATTATCGAAGCGGGTCAGGCCGGAAAATATCTGTCCGGCGAGATGCTGCTCGGCACGGCCGGGCAAAAAGCCCGGTTGTAGCGGTTCGAGCGGGCGATAGTAGGGAATACGCAACGTGGGCGTATCGTTTTGCCATTGTCCGCCCATAAACGGCTGTAACAGAGTGCGCAGCTCACCTGGGGCCAGTTGCGCCAGCTCCAGCACATCTTGCTGCTTTCCGGTTTCCAGCGCCTGTTCCATCATCGCATTGCGTAGCGATTCTGGCGTGACCAGAAAGCGTAGTTGACCGCGCTTTCCGCGTCCTGACTGCGCCTGCCACTCCAGCCATCCCGCCTCCTGTGCCTGGCGTAACAGCGTACGAACATGGCGTTCGCTGCAAAAACAGCGTTCGGCCAGTTCGCTGACGGTGACGGTTTGCGGCTTTCCGGCGGAAGGTTGCCACAGACGTTGATACTGGTTAAGACGGTTGAGCAGTCGCATATAAACCCGGAACAATATTATTTAACTATTCACTATTACTTCCGTATATATCAGGTGATACTCAATCACTATTAACCGTGTCACAGAGTGGAGAAAGAAATGGCTCGTCTGGCAGCATTTGATATGGACGGCACTTTATTGATGCCTGACCATCATTTAGGTGAGAAAACACTCTCTACTTTGGCACGACTGCGTGAACGCGACATTACCCTCACTTTCGCCACAGGTCGTCATGCGCTGGAGATGCAGCATATTCTCGGGGCGCTATCGCTGGATGCGTATTTGATTACCGGCAACGGAACGCGCGTGCATTCTCTGGAAGGTGAACTTTTACATCGTGATGATTTACCTGCGGATGTGGCAGAGCTGGTGCTGTATCAGCAATGGGATACCCGAGCTAGCATGCATATTTTCAATGACGATGGTTGGTTTACCGGAAAAGAGATCCCTGCGTTGTTGCAGGCATTTGTCTATAGCGGTTTTCGTTATCAGATAATCGATGTTAAAAAAATGCCACTCAATCGCGTCACCAAGATCTGCTTCTGTGGCGATCACGACGATCTTACACGCTTGCAGATCCAACTACACGAAGCATTAGGCGAGCGTGCACATTTGTGTTTTTCCGCGACGGATTGCCTCGAAGTGCTCCCGGTGGGCTGCAATAAAGGCGCTGCATTGACGGTGCTGACCCAACATTTAGGTTTATCGTTGCGCGATTGCATGGCCTTTGGTGATGCGATGAACGATCGCGAAATGTTAGGCAGCGTCGGTAGCGGCTTTATTATGGGCAATGCGATGCCGCAACTGCGCGCGGAGCTCCCTCATTTACCGGTGATTGGACATTGCCGAAATCAGGCGGTCTCTCACTATTTGACGCACTGGCTGGACTATCCACATCTACCTTATTCCCCCGAATAACGAGATCCCTTCCAGCACCGGGCAATTGCCCGGTTTTTTTTGCGTTGAATTTGTCATTTTGTGCCGTGATGTTTAAACCGCACAGAATAAATTGTCGCGATTTCACCTTTAAAATAGAATTAAAAGAGAAAAAAATTCTCTGTGGAAGGGTTATGTTAGATAAAATTGACCGTAAGCTGCTGGCCTTACTACAGCAGGATTGCACCCTCTCTTTGCAGGCATTGGCTGAAGCCGTTAATCTGACAACCACGCCTTGCTGGAAGCGACTGAAACGGTTGGAGGATGACGGTATCCTTATCGGCAAAGTCGCCCTGTTGGACCCGGAAAAAATTGGCCTCGGTCTGACCGCCTTTGTGCTGATAAAAACGCAACATCACAGCAGCGAATGGTATTGCCGCTTTGTGACGGTGGTTACTGAAATGCCAGAAGTGCTGGGGTTCTGGCGCATGGCCGGGGAATACGATTATCTGATGCGCGTCCAGGTTGCCGACATGAAACGCTACGACGAGTTTTATAAGCGTCTGGTAAACAGCGTGCCGGGGCTGTCGGACGTCACTTCCAGCTTCGCGATGGAACAGATTAAATACACCACTTCTTTACCCATCGAATAAATATCCAGAATCAGGTCAGGACACAACGCGTGCGATTATTTGCTCAATTAAGCTGGTATTTCCGTCGGGAATGGCGTCGCTATCTCGGGGCTGTTGCCTTGCTTGTCATTATCGCGATGCTGCAACTGGTTCCACCAAAAGTGGTTGGTATTGTTGTCGATGGCGTGACAGAACAACACTTTACTACCGGGCAGATCCTGATGTGGATCGCCACCATGGTGCTGATTGCCGTTGTGGTTTATCTCCTGCGTTACGTCTGGCGTGTATTGCTGTTTGGCGCGTCTTACCAACTGGCGGTAGAACTGCGCGAAGATTATTACCGTCAGCTAAGCCGGCAGCATCCTGAGTTTTACCTGCGTCATCGCACGGGGGACCTCATGGCTCGTGCGACCAATGACGTCGATCGGGTCGTGTTTGCCGCCGGAGAAGGGGTGCTGACGCTGGTGGATTCACTGGTGATGGGCTGCGCTGTGTTGATTATGATGTCTACGCAAATTAGCTGGCAGTTGACCTTATTTGCCCTGTTGCCGATGCCAGTGATGGCGATCATGATTAAGCGCAACGGCGATGCCTTACATGAACGTTTTAAGTTGGCGCAGGCGGCGTTTTCCAGTCTTAATGACCGAACTCAAGAAAGCCTCACCAGTATCCGCATGATCAAAGCCTTTGGTCTGGAAGATCGCCAGTCTGCGCTATTTGCTGCAGATGCTGAAGACACCGGTAAGAAAAACATGCGTGTGGCGCGTATTGATGCTCGTTTCGACCCGACCATCTATATCGCGATTGGTATGGCGAACTTGCTGGCGATTGGCGGCGGTAGTTGGATGGTGGTGCAGGGCAGTTTAACGCTGGGCCAGCTCACCAGTTTTATGATGTATTTAGGTCTGATGATTTGGCCGATGCTGGCGCTGGCATGGATGTTTAACATAGTGGAGCGTGGTAGTGCTGCGTACAGCCGTATTCGCGCGATGCTGGCGGAAGCGCCGGTGGTGAACGATGGTAGCGAACCCGTGCCAGAAGGTCGTGGTGAACTGGATGTAAATATTCGCCAGTTTATGTATCCGCAGACTGACCATCCTGCGCTGGAAAACGTCAATTTCGCCCTGAAACCCGGTCAGATGCTGGGTATCTGCGGGCCGACTGGTTCCGGCAAAAGTACCCTGTTGTCGCTCATTCAGCGTCATTTCGACGTCAGCGAGGGGGATATTCGCTTTCATGATATTCCTCTGACGAAGTTACAACTCGATAGCTGGCGTAGCCGCCTGGCGGTGGTCAGCCAGACGCCATTCCTTTTTTCCGACACCGTGGCGAATAACATCGCGTTGGGTTGCCCGAATGCCACCCAACAAGAGATTGAGCATGTCGCGCGGTTAGCCAGCGTACATGACGATATTTTGCGTCTACCGCAAGGTTACGACACAGAAGTGGGCGAGCGCGGCGTGATGCTTTCTGGCGGGCAAAAACAGCGTATTTCCATTGCTCGTGCGTTACTGGTGAATGCGGAAATCCTTATTCTGGATGATGCGCTTTCGGCGGTGGACGGACGCACAGAGCACCAGATCCTGCATAACCTGCGCCAGTGGGGGCAGGGAAGAACGGTAATCATCAGTGCCCATCGCCTTTCTGCACTGACGGAAGCCAGTGAAATTATTGTGATGCAGCACGGACATATCGCCCAGCGTGGCAATCATGATGTGCTGGCACAACAAAGCGGCTGGTATCGCGATATGTATCGCTATCAACAACTGGAGGCGGCGCTCGACGACGCTCCGGAAATTCGCGAGGAGGCCATCGATGCGTAGTTTTAGCCAACTGTGGCCGACTCTCAAGCGCCTGTTAGCGTACGGTTCGCCGTGGCGTAAACCGTTGGGGATTGCGGTCCTGATGATGTGGGTTGCGGCGGCGGCAGAAGTCAGCGGGCCGCTGCTTATCAGCTATTTTATCGACAATATGGTGGCGAAAAATAACCTGCCGTTGAAAGTGGTTGCCGGGCTGGCTGCGGCGTATGTTGGGCTACAACTGTTTGCCGCCGGGCTACATTACGCGCAGTCGCTGCTGTTTAATCGGGCGGCGGTTGGCGTGGTACAACAGTTGCGTACCGACGTGATGGATGCTGCGTTACGCCAACCGTTGAGTGAGTTTGATACTCAGCCGGTCGGGCAGGTGATTTCCCGCGTTACCAATGATACTGAAGTGATCCGCGACCTCTACGTTACCGTAGTGGCAACGGTCCTGCGTAGCGCCGCCCTGGTGGGTGCGATGCTGGTGGCGATGTTTAGTCTCGACTGGCGAATGGCGCTGGTAGCGATAATGATTTTCCCGGTGGTGCTGGTGGTAATGGTGATATACCAGCGTTACAGCACGCCGATTGTCCGTCGTGTGCGCGCCTATCTGGCAGATATCAACGACGGCTTTAACGAAATCATCAATGGCATGAGCGTCATCCAGCAGTTCCGTCAGCAGGCGCGATTTGGCGAACGTATGGGTGAGGCCAGTCGTTCACACTATATGGCGAGGATGCAAACCCTGCGCCTCGACGGTTTTCTGCTGCGTCCGCTGCTGAGTCTGTTTTCATCGCTCATTCTTTGTGGCTTGTTGATGCTGTTTGGCTTCTCCGCCAGCGGTACCATTGAAGTGGGCGTACTGTATGCGTTTATCAGCTATCTTGGGCGGCTTAACGAACCCTTAATCGAACTGACCACGCAACAGGCGATGCTGCAACAGGCTGTTGTTGCTGGTGAGCGCGTGTTTGAGCTGATGGACGGACCGCGCCAGCAATATGGCAATGATGATCGCCCCTTACAGAGCGGCAACATTGAAGTCGATAACGTGTCATTTGCTTATCGCGATGACAATCTGGTACTGAAGAACATTAATCTCTCGGTGCCTTCGCGCAACTTTGTGGCGCTGGTGGGGCATACCGGCAGTGGTAAAAGTACCCTCGCCAGTTTATTGATGGGCTATTACCCGCTAACGGAAGGTGATATTCGCCTTGATGGTCGTCCATTAAGTTCGCTAAGTCACAGCGCGCTGCGCCAGGGCGTGGCAATGGTGCAGCAAGATCCGGTAGTGCTGGCGGATACCTTCCTCGCCAACGTGACGCTGGGACGTGATATCTCCGAAGAACGTGTCTGGCAGGCGCTGGAAACCGTGCAACTGGCGGAGCTGGCGCGCAGCATGAGTGATGGTATTTATACGCCGCTGGGCGAGCAGGGGAATAATCTCTCGGTTGGGCAAAAGCAACTGCTGGCACTGGCGCGCGTGCTGGTGGAGACACCGCAAATCCTGATCCTCGATGAAGCCACCGCCAGCATTGACTCCGGTACTGAACAGGCGATTCAACACGCACTGGCGGCGGTGCGTGAACACACTACGCTTGTGGTGATTGCTCACCGCTTATCGACCATTGTTGATGCTGACACCATTCTGGTGCTTCATCGTGGTCAGGCTGTGGAACAGGGGACTCACCAGCAACTGCTGGCCGCCCAGGGGCGCTACTGGCAGATGTATCAACTGCAACTTGCGGGCGAAGAGCTGGCAGCCAGCGTGCGTGAAGAGGAGTCATTGAGCGCCTGAATAGCGCAATATTTCATCGTTGGTGCAAAAATGTAACGCACTGTGCACTGTCATAGTGCGTTTTTGTTTTCAATCTTCTTAACTTCCTGCTCTCTTTCTCGTTTTTCATTTCTGGCACACCGCTTGCAATACCTTATTCGTGTAGCAGAACCATTACCGAATTCTGACCGGAGGGGATCTATGAAGCTGGTGACCGTGATAATCAAACCATTCAAGCTGGAAGACGTTCGTGAAGCGTTATCTTCCATTGGTATTCAGGGCCTGACCGTCACCGAAGTGAAAGGTTTCGGGCGTCAGAAAGGGCATGCCGAGCTGTACCGGGGGGCGGAATACAGCGTCAACTTTCTGCCAAAAGTAAAAATTGATGTGGCGATTGCTGATGACCAACTCGATGAAGTGATCGATATCGTCAGCAAGGCGGCTTACACCGGAAAAATTGGCGACGGCAAAATCTTCGTCGCTGAATTGCAACGCGTCATTCGTATTCGTACCGGCGAAGCCGACGAAGCGGCGCTGTAATCTCTGGCACACAGCAACAGGAACGAAAAATGAAGATAGCGACGATAAAAACTGGGCTTGCTTCACTGGCGATGCTGCCGGGACTGGTAATGGCTGCACCTGCGGTGGCCGATAAAGCCGACAATGCGTTTATGATGATTTGTACTGCGCTGGTGCTGTTTATGACTATTCCAGGGATTGCCCTGTTTTACGGTGGGTTAATTCGCGGCAAAAACGTGCTGTCGATGCTGACGCAGGTGACGGTGACGTTTGCACTGGTCTGTATTCTCTGGGTGGTTTACGGTTACTCGCTGGCGTTTGGTGAGGGCAACAACTTCTTTGGCAACATTAACTGGTTGATGCTGAAAAACATCGAACTGACGGCGGTGATGGGCAGCATTTATCAGTATATCCACGTGGCGTTTCAGGGATCGTTTGCCTGCATTACCGTCGGCTTGATCGTCGGGGCGCTGGCGGAACGGATCCGCTTCTCAGCTGTGCTGATTTTCGTGGTGGTATGGCTGACGCTTTCTTACATTCCGATTGCGCATATGGTCTGGGGCGGTGGTTTGCTGGCTTCTCACGGTGCGCTGGATTTTGCGGGTGGCACGGTGGTGCACATTAACGCCGCAATTGCTGGTCTGGTGGGCGCATATCTAATTGGCAAACGCGTGGGCTTCGGCAAAGAGGCGTTTAAACCGCACAACCTGCCGATGGTCTTTACCGGTACTGCCATTCTCTATATCGGTTGGTTTGGCTTTAATGCCGGGTCAGCGGGCACGGCGAATGAAATTGCAGCACTGGCATTTGTGAACACTGTGGTCGCAACGGCGGCGGCAATTCTTGGCTGGATCTTCGGTGAATGGGCGCTGCGCGGTAAGCCTTCACTGCTGGGAGCGTGTTCTGGCGCGATTGCCGGTCTGGTCGGCGTGACGCCAGCCTGTGGCTACATTGGTGTTGGCGGCGCGTTGATTATCGGCGTAGTCGCTGGTCTGGCGGGCTTGTGGGGCGTTACCATGCTCAAACGCTTGCTGCGGGTGGATGATCCCTGCGATGTTTTCGGTGTGCACGGCGTTTGTGGCATTGTCGGCTGTATCATGACCGGGATTTTTGCCGCCAGCTCGCTGGGCGGCGTGGGCTTCGCTGAAGGTGTGACGATGGGGCATCAGCTGCTGGTACAGCTGGAAAGCATCGCCATTACGATTGTCTGGTCTGGTGTGGTGGCTTTTATCGGCTACAAACTGGCGGATCTGACGGTTGGTCTGCGTGTACCGGAAGAACAGGAGCGAGAAGGGTTGGACGTCAACAGCCACGGCGAAAATGCCTATAACGCGTAATAAGCACTGCAAAAAACAGCCGGACGGTTTTCACCTCCGGCTGTTTTTTTTAATTGTGATTACGCATTACCCCTTCCTGAACGGTCGAGGCAACCAGCACGCCGTCCTGGGTATAAAACTCACCGCGCACAAAGCCGCGTGCGCTGGACGCCGAGGTGCTCTCCACGCTATACAGCAGCCATTCATTCAAATTAAACGGGCGATGGAACCACATGGAATGGTCGATGGTCGCTATCTGAATCCCTGGTTCGAGAAAACCGATGCCGTGCGGCTGTAAAGCTACCGGCAGGAAGTTAAGATCAGAAGCGTAACCGAGCAGATACTGATGAACGCGCAGATCATCCGGCACGCTACCATTTGCGCGGATCCATACCTGACGATGCGGTTCTGCGACATGCCCTTTCAGTGGGTTATGAAACTCCACCGGACGGACTTCCAGCGGACGATCGCAGATGAATTTATCTTTCAGCACTGGCGGCAGCAGGTGCGCCAGCGATTGGGCGATTTGCGTTTCTGAAGGCAGGCCATCAGGTGCGGGTGCGGGTGGCATAGCTTTTTGATGTTCGAAACCCGCTTCCGGAGCCTGGAAAGAGGCTGTCATATAGAAAATCGGTTTACCGTTTTGAATAGCAGCAACCCGGCGGGCGCTGAAGCTGTTACCGTCACGCAACGTTTCGACATCATAAATAATCGGCTTCTTACTGTCGCCTGGGCGAAGAAAGTAGCTGTGAAACGAATGTACCAGCCGCTCTTCAGGGACGGTCTCTTTTGCAGCATACAAGGCCTGACCCACGACCTGGCCGCCAAACACCTGACGTAAACCTAAATCTTCACTCTGGCCGCGAAAGAGTCCTTCCTCAATTTTTTCCAGATTTAACAATGTCAGTAAATTTTTTAGCGCCTGACTCATATAACTCTCCAGTAACAAAGCTGCCGCAGCAAGCCAAAGTGAGTTGAGTATAACGCAAATTTGCCACTGGTCCGATGGGTGCAATAGTCTGAATTACTAGCCAATTACAGGCAGAAATGCGTGATGTGTGCCACACTTGTTGACGTTACTATTTTGTTAACCACTCTTCCGGCGAGGAAAGTTAGCCCGCTGGTGCATTGATAATAAGGAGAAGTAAATGAAACTCGTGCACATGGCCAGTGGTTTAGCGGTTGCGATTGCGTTGGCGGCTTGCGCAGATAAAAGCGCGGATATTCAGACGCCAGCACCGGCTGCAAATACGTCTATTTCAGCAACACAGCAACCTGCTATCCAGCAACCGAATGTTTCCGGTACCGTCTGGATCCGTCAGAAAGTCGCACTGCCGCCTGATGCCGTGCTGACCGTGACACTTTCTGACGCATCATTAGCCGATGCACCGTCAAAAGTGCTGGCGCAAAAAGCGGTGCGTACTGAAGGTAAACAGTCACCATTCAGCTTTGTTCTGCCATTTAACCCGGCAGACGTTCAGCCGAACGCGCGTATTCTGTTGAGTGCGGCGATTACCGTGAATGACAAACTGGTATTTATCACCGATACCGTTCAGCCGGTGATCAACCAGGGCGGGACCAAAGCGGACCTGACATTAGTGCCGGTGCAGCAAACCGCCGTGCCGGTTCAGGCCAGCGGTGGCGCAACGACTACCGTACCTTCGACCTCACCAACCCAGGTGAATCCGTCTTCGGCAGTTCCGGCTCCTACGCAATATTAAGCGAAGTTAACCCTCTCCGCCCGGAGAGGGTTAGTAGTTCCAGCGATAACGCTGCAAGTCGATTTGCCCTCTTCCTGACACCATCACACCTTCTGCCAGTAATGCCTGTCGCTGACGCTGTAAATCCGGTCCGGTTAGCGAAATGGTGCCGTGGCGATTAACCACCCGATGCCAGGGCAAGGTGCTGCCTTCCGGGAGACGCTTTAACACACCACCCACCTGGCGCGCGGCGCGGGGCGATCCCGCCAGTTTCGCCACATCACCGTAAGTGGTGACATAGCCTTCGGGAATAGCGGCTACGATTTGCCAGACGCGTTGGGGAAATGAATCTTCTTTTTCCATCTTTTCTTCCTGAGGTAATTTTTCAGCATAATCTGGAAAAACGCCCGAGTGAAGCCGCATTGCGCAAGAAACCAGCATCTGGCACGCAATGGGTTGCAATTAGCCGGGGCAGCAGTGATAATGCGCCTGCGCGTTGGTTCTCAACGCTCTCAATGGGGGCTCTGTTGGTTCTCCCGCAACGCTACTCTGTTTACCAGGTCAGGTCCGGAAGGAAGCAGCCAAGGCAGATGACGCGTGTGCCGGGATGTAGCTGGCAGGGCCCCCACCCATTTCTGCCTCCCCCCGTTTCGTCAAAAAATCCCAACATGGCTAAACTTTAACCACAACTGACGTCGCAAGAATTGTCTGGCTGCGCAGTACGCTTCGGAGGTATGTCTGATGAAGTATGTTGATGGTTTTGTGGTTGCCGTTCCTGCCGATAAAAAGGATGCCTATCGGGAAATGGCCGCTAAGGCCGCGCCATTGTTTAAAGAGTTTGGCGCGCTTCGTATTGTCGAATGCTGGGCCAGCGATGTACCGGATGGCAAAGTGACCGATTTTCGTATGGCGGTGAAAGCGGAAGAGAATGAAGAGGTTGTCTTTAGCTGGATTGAATACCCTTCAAAAGAGGTCCGCGACGCTGCTAATCAAAAGATGATGTCGGACCCACGGATGAAGGAGTTCGGCGAGTCCATGCCGTTTGATGGCAAGCGAATGATCTATGGCGGATTCGAGTCAATCATCGACGAATAGGTAGCGTGACGGGCTGTGCGGCGTGCCGTCAGCCCAAAAATTCACAAATGTTGCTCGGCCCAGTGTAAGAAATCCTCTTTCGGTAATGCCTTGCTGTAGAGCCAGCCCTGGCCGTAGTGCACGCCATGCTGGCGTAGCCACTCTTCTTGTTTACTGGTTTCGATTCCCTCCGCTACCATTTTCAGTTTCAGTGTTTTTGCCATTTCGATGATATGTGGCGTGACATTTTTATATTCCAGCGCATCAACGAAAGATTTATCGATCTTCAGAATGTCGACATCCAGATCCTGTAAATAGCTTAAACTTGAATACCCCGTACCAAAATCATCGAGATAAATTTCATGGCCCGCCTCCCGGTAGCGAGAAATTATCGGGGCGCTGGTTTTCGGATCGGCAAACTCGCGTTCAGTGAGTTCAAGCGCGATCTGTCTGGGATTAACCTGATAGTGATTGATCATTTCACGCAGCAATTGCGGGATTTTTTCCGAGGTGAGTACGGTGGATTCAAGATTGATCGAAATATGCTGCTGCGGATGCTGACGCAGCCAGTCGCCCATATCTTCAAAGACACTTTTTATAATCAGTAGCGTCAACGGCTCAGAAAGCCCCGTTTGCTGTGCCAGCGGAATAAAACTATCTGGTGACAACCAACTACCGTCTGTCTGCGGCCAGCGCGCCAGTGCCTCAGCACCGACAATTTTGCCATTGGCTAAGGAGACAATCGGCTGATAGTGCACGCAAATATCACGATTTTCGATAGCATCCTGCAGCCGATGATGCGGTGACTGGATACGGCGCAAAATACGCAGCACAAACATCGCTGCCAGCAGGCCAATCACCAACCCGAGCGGTAACCAAATAAAGACTTGCCGATGCCAGCCTTTCTGCAACATTTTCGTTGAAGCCCAGGTGATGATCGAAATATTCATCTCCGGGAAGGGCTGGATATCGTAAATAATTCCATTATTTTCGATATGCTCACCGGGTGTTTTTTGTAGCCTGGTAATAATTCCCTGAGCAATTTCATCGCTGCTGGTTATGACAACATTATGGGCATTGCCAATAATGGCGGCATCAATTTGCCATGAGCTATAGGGAATGACATCAATAAAGGAAGCGGGGTCGATCATGACGACATAATGTGCCGTTCCTATAGCGACCATGTAACGGATAATGCCTAAATCGTTATGCGATGTTAACCAGACCCGATAACCATCTTTCGAAATTTTACCTGGCTCGGGGAAGGCATCGGGTGGGCTTTCATGCTCCAGAGACGAACACTGGGGAACGTTGTTATCGATATAGACCACTTCCTGAATATAGCGATAACTATAAGATACCCGACGCATTTTCATGAGATGGGCTGCGCTACAGGCCGCACCTTGCCACCTTTCCAGCTCCTGCAGAGCATCTTTCCCTTGTATCGCCACCTTATTGGCCCGAATAGCGACGCGGGAGGAATAGGTATTCAGCTCTTCAATAAACGATGTTTGTACTTGCTGATGGGCCAGCCAGATGCTTAAGCCGACAGGCAGTAATACTGAAAGAATCAGTACTCCCGAAATCAGGCTGACCAGATGTCGTGTTCTCACCAGCATATCCTTATTAACACAGTGTAGGGAAAGTATATCTGATTGTGGAAAAAGGCTGGCAGGAGATAAGGAGGTAGAGCTGGTATTTCATGAAGCGATGGGTGGAAACGATCGTTGTCATTTGACCAGGCGTAGAGCTTTACGCCTGGTATGTAACCCTAACTTAAGATGTTGATTCGGCGCGAGCGAGGGTAAAAATATCGTAAAAAGACAGTTCACCTTTACGGACGATCATTTTTTGCAGTTGTTCTTTATGAACATCCGCGACACGCGGAGAGTTCAAGATGGCTTCAACCAGCGCGGCAGGTACAAAGCGCGTGTTGTACCATTCGCCGTTATAGCAAACGCGGAAATCCAGCACGTCGATATCTTCATAGCGGTAGCGTGGGTAGACATCGAAAAAGAAGAAACCATTAAGCAGGATAAATAATACAACCAGTAGCCAGACAGAGCCTGACAGCGTTTCGGACTGCAACATCACCGCCAGGGTGGCAAAAAAAGCAACGTACATACCGATAAACAGCCCCGGATGTTTACGGATAAAACTGATACTAAAGCGGGGTTTGTTGTCGCGTTTTTCGCGGGTATTCAGAGACTCAATCGTTTCGGTCAGCAGGCGTTGTATTTCGGTCATCGTTTGCCTTCGTGGTATCTGCAACTTTCCAGGGAACACCCTATTTTAACGTGGGAATAGTAGAGGGAAAGTAACAGATTTGCCACGATTTTGCATAACAGTTGCGAAAAACAGGTTACAATTTTTTAATGATTCTGGCTGGATTACCGCCCACGACAACATTGTCCGGGACATCTTTTGTGACAACTGCACCTGAGGCTACCACGACGTTATCACCAATGGTCACACCAGGGTTAATGACTGCGCGTCCGCCAATCCAGACGTTATTACCGATGGTGACGGGTTTCCCCAGTTCAACACCGCTATTACGTGCTACAGGGTCGATGGGATGTGTTGCCGTGTAGATATGAACACCTGGCGCTAACATACAGTTATCACCGATGCGAATAGGGCAGACATCAAGCATCACGCAATCGAAGTTGGCGAAAAAATTATTGCCGAGAAAAATGTTATAGCCATAGTCACAGCGAAACGTTGGCTCAATATAAGCCTCTGTCACCTGACCGAATAAATCAGCGAGAATTTGCTGGCGTAATGTGTGCTCTTCCGCCAGGGAATGATTGTATCGGTGAATAAGCTGACGAGCGCGCAGGCGATCGCGAGATAACGTCTCATCTGCCGAGCGATACAACTCACCAGCAATCATCTTTTCTTTTTCTGTGCTCATTACTGACCTCCGGTTGCTGAAAATGCGGCAACACAGTAAGACGAAAAGTCAGTGAAGAGAACGTTCCCATTACGTCTGTGTGATGAAGATCACATAGGGTGCGCCTTCATGGCGATAAAGTATAAAATTCTTAATAAACAGCTGGTTATAGCTCCGAAAGCCAATTATTTATTAGCGAATAAATTTCCATACTGAGGAAGGGATCTTGTCGTACAGTTTATTCATAGTCAATTCGGCGAGGCGGTGATCTGCGGCTGAGTAAAATACCGCCAGTTCATTATCTGATAATTCGTATTTATTTTTCTCGATAACACGCTCCAGCGTGTCAATTGTCTGGCAACGACGCAAACGCATTAAATAATCGGTTTTCGTTAAAGGTTTTTCGGACATACTTCTACCCATGGTTGTAATAATTCTAACAAGATAAACTCGCAGGATTCTCTTTCGTCGCATTGACAAAACAACGGAATAGTCGATTACCTGACTTCCGCCATTTTTGAAGATCCTGCATATTAATACCATAACTACTGAACAACATAAAGGTGTCATCCAGATATTCGTCGATCTGCTCAATGAGCTTATTGTCTTCATTATACTTAATTTTGTAATTAAGTGCGAAGGTCGCAATATGCTCAATCAGTTCATTCAACTGGAGGTTGATCGCCGAGGTTGGGTCGTTAACCCAGCCATGGTTGCTTTCTTCAAGGTTTGCAAGGCAATCATGATACAGGGTTTCACAGAGAAACTTAAGCTGTGCGATATCATGTCTTTTGGGTGAGTATTCATCCATAACGCGTCCCCTTCTTAGCGGTTGAACTAACGGACACCTTTCGGGATGGAAAAAACTTACTGACCTGGACTTGCCCTCTCGTTTGTTAGCTTAACTATAAGCCACTCTTTGCAGGTTTTCATCGCATTATTACGAAAAATTACAAATAGGAAGGAAGCGGGATAGGACTCACTTTTTCATACTAGCACCAACCCGCTGCAGGTAAAAGCAGTTTGCTCGAACTGTTCATAACATTTCAAGATTATCGCCAGATGAAATTGGTCACACTAATACCAGGAATGCTCTGAATATGTCGTAATAACCGATGAATGAATAAAGAATTACCGCAAATAATTAAGAAAAGCCTCTAAATGATTATGGATTATTAAATCTATTAGCGCTACTTAATATAAATTAACTAACAATCAGTATTTTTTATGAATTTTATGCGAAGTTAATACTGGTTTTCATATGAGATTCTGAGTTGATTGTTCAGTTCCCCATTCAACTCGTAGGTTATGCATCTAAAAAAGGCCGCTTGCGCGGCCTTAGTGATTACACGTTGTATCAATGATGATCGACAGTATGGCTGTGCTCGATATCTTCATTCTTGCGGCTAAAGCGGCGGCGAACCACCACAAAGAATACCGGAACGAAGAAGATTGCCAGTACCGTTGCAGTCACCATCCCGCCCATTACACCGGTACCTACTGCGTTCTGCGCGCCGGAACCAGCACCAGTACTGATAACCAGCGGCATAACGCCGAGGATAAACGCCAGCGAGGTCATCAGGATCGGACGTAAACGCATCCGCACCGCATCAAGCGTCGCTTCAATCAGACCTTTACCTTCTTTATCCATCAAGTCTTTGGCGAATTCGACGATAAGTATCGCGTTCTTCGCCGACAACCCAATGGTTGTGAGCAGGCCTACCTGGAAGTACACGTCATTGGTCAGGCCACGGAAGGTGGCTGCCAGCAAGGCACCGATAACCCCCAGCGGAACGACCAGCATAACGGAGAACGGAATCGACCAGCTCTCGTACAGCGCCGCCAGACACAGGAACACGACAATCAACGAAATCGCGTACAGTGAAGGTGCCTGGTTGCCGGAGAGACGTTCCTGATAGGACATCCCCGTCCAGTCATAGCCAACACCGGTAGGCAGTTTACTCGCCAGTTGTTCCATCAGCTCCATTGCTTCACCGGTACTTTTACCCGGTGCTGCCTGGCCTAAGATTTCCATGGATGGCAGGCCGTTGTATCGTTCCAGACGCGGAGAGCCGTACTCCCAACGAGAAGAGGAGAACGCCGAGAACGGTACCATCTGACCATCAGCAGCACGAACATACCAGTCGCCGATATCATCCGGCAGCATACGGTATTTCGCTTCTGACATGACGTAAACTTTCTTCACACGACCGCGGTCGATAAAGTCGTTCACATAACTACCGCCCCATGCAGCGCCCAGAGTGGTGTTAATGTCGTTGATAGAAACACCCAGCGCCTGCGCTTTTTCCTGGTCGATATCAATCTTAAACTGCGGTGTATCTTCCAGACCGTTTGGACGTACGCTGGTCAGCATATCAGGGTGCTTCGCTGCTTCTGCAAGGAGCTGGTTACGTGCCTGAGTCAGTTTTTCGTGACCAAGGCCAGCCTGGTCAATCAGCTCAAAGTCAAAGCCGGTTGCAGTACCCAGTTCCACGATTGCAGGCAGGTTAAAGGCGAACACCATCGCATCTTTGATTTGCGAGAATGCGCGTGTTGCACGCATGGTAATCGCTTCAACTTTGTTTTCTTCGCCCGGACGATCGGCCCAGTCCTTCAAGGAAACGAACGCAATACCGGTATTCTGACCACGTCCCGCAAAGCCGAAGCCGTTAACGGCGAACACCGACTCAACGTTGTTCTTTTCTTTGGTCAGATAGTAATGCGTTACCTCATTGAGCACTTTCTGCGTACGTTCCTGCGTTGCACCTGCTGGCAGCTGAACCATGGTCATAAATACGCCCTGGTCCTCATCTGGCAAGAAGGAGCTTGGCAGACGCACAAACAGATAGGCCATGCCGACCACGATGATTAGATACAGCACCAGGTAACGCCCCGTACTGCGCAGAATACCGCCTACGCTGTCGGTGTAGTGGTGCGTGCTCTTCTCGAACATGCGGTTAAACCAGCCGAAGAAGCCTTTTTTGCCTTCCCCGTGATCGCCTTTGGCAATTGGTTTCAGCATGGTGGCACAAAGAGCCGGAGTCAGAATCAACGCCACCAGTACCGACAGCGCCATTGCTGAAACAATGGTAATGGAGAACTGACGATAGATAGCACCAGTAGAACCACCGAAAAAGGCCATCGGTACGAACACCGCCGACAGCACCATCGCGATACCGACCAGAGCGCCCTGAATCTGCCCCATCGACTTACGGGTGGCTTCTTTTGGCGGCAAACCTTCTTCCGCCATCACACGCTCAACGTTTTCTACCACAACGATGGCGTCATCCACCAACAGGCCGATGGCGAGCACCATCCCGAACATTGTTAGCGTGTTTATCGAGAAGCCAAAGGCGGCAAGGACGGCAAAGGTCCCCAGCAATACCACCGGTACGGCAATGGTCGGAATCAACGTCGCGCGGAAGTTCTGCAAGAACAGATACATAACCAGGAAAACGAGGATGATCGCTTCGACCAGCGTTTTAACCACTTCGTGAATAGAGATTTTCACGAACGGCGTGGTGTCGTACGGGTAAACAATTTTCAGACCTGACGGGAAGAACGGTTCCATCTTCGCCAGTTCAGCACGGATTGCCGCAGCGGTATCCAGCGCGTTCGCGCCGGTTGCCAGCTTGATCCCCAGACCGGAAGCCGGTTGGCCGTTAAACTCTGCGATGATGTCGTAGTTCTCACCACCCAGCTCAATTTTCGCCACATCACGCAGCAGCACGCGGGAACCATCCTGATTCACTTTCAGCAGGATTTTGCCGAACTCTTCAGTAGAGGTCAGACGCGTCTGAGCAATAATAGAGGCGTTAAGCTGTTGGCCTTTCACCGGCGGCGTACCACCGAGCTGACCCGCCGCAACCTGGGCGTTCTGCGCTTTGATGGCGGTAATGACATCAACCGGCGTTAGCTGGTATTTGTTCAGTTCATTCGGGTTCATCCAGATACGCATCGCGTACTGAGAACCGAACAGCTGAACGTCACCCACGCCCGACGTACGGCTGATGGCGTCTTTCATATTCGCCGCCACGTAGTCGGAGATATCCTCCTGCGTCATGGTGCCATCGGTGTTGATAACGCCGACAACCATCAGGAAGCTACTGGACGATTTCTCAACGCTCACCCCTTGCTGCTGTACTTCTTGCGGCAGCAACGGCATTGCCAGCTGCAGTTTGTTCTGCACCTGAACCTGCGCGATATCCGCATCAGTACCAGACTCAAAGGTCAGGGTGATCTGCACGGTACCCGTGGAGTCACTGTTAGAGGACATGTACATCAGGTTATCGATACCATTCATATTCTGTTCGATAACCTGCGTCACCGTGTCCTGCACTGTTTTCGCATCAGCGCCGGGGTAGGAGGCGGAGATCGTTACTGCCGGCGGAGCAATCGTAGGATATTGCGCCACCGGCAGTTTGAGGATCGCCAGCCCCCCTGCCAACATGATGATGATGGCGATCACCCACGCAAAAATCGGGCGATCGATAAAGAAATTAGGCATGTCTTAACGGCTCCTGTTTAAGTTAAGACTTGGACTGTTCAGGCTGAGTACCGCTTGCGGCTTGCTGGTTATTATCAGCGGTAACTTCTTGTGCTTTTACCTGGACACCAGGACGCACTTTCTGCAGCCCACTTATTACTACGCGATCGCCTGCTTTCAGACCTTCTGTCACCAGCCACTTATCGCCAATAGCCTGGCTTGCAACGATCGGACGGGTTTCCACTTTGTCATCCGCGCCTACCACCAGTACGGTAGCATCGCCACGCGGCGTACGGGTTACACCCTGTTGCGGGACTAAAATGGCGTTTGGATTAAGCCCTTCTTCCAGACGTGCGCGCACGAACATACCCGGCAGCAGAGTGTGATCCGGGTTCGGGAAGATAGCGCGTAGGGTGATAGACCCGGTGGTCTGATCGACAGTAACGTCAGAGAACTCCAGCGTACCGTCCTGTGGGAACTTAATGCCGTCACTGGTGATCAGCGACACTTTGGCTTTGCCGTTCTCTTGTTTCAGCGTGCCATTTGCCAGTTCCTGTTTCAGGCGCAGGAAGTCGTTGCTGGACTGAGTCACATCAACGTAGATCGGATCAAGTTGCTGCACGGTTGCCAGCGCAGTCGCCTGACCGTTTTGCACCAGGGCACCTTCCGTCACGTTTGACTTACCAATGCGGCCGCTAATTGGAGAGGTGACTTTGGTGTAAGCCAGATTGATACGCGCAGTTTCAACGGCAGCTTTCGCCGCAGTTACCGCGGCATTCGCCTGTTGCGCATCAGCCAGAGCCTGATCGTACTCTTGCTTACTGATGTACTGCGTACCCAGCAGTTTCTGATAACGATTCACCGTCAATTGCGCGATATTGGCTGCAGCCTGGGCTTTCGCTAAATCGCCTTTCGCACTGTCGTATGTCGCCTGATAGGTCGCAGGATCAATCTGATAGAGAGAGACACCTGCTTCGATGTCGCTACCTTCTTTGAAATTACGCTTCAGGATAATCCCGCTAACTTGAGGACGAACTTCTGCGATCCGGTAGGCACTGGTGCGACCCGGAAGCTCGGTTGTGATCTGCAGAGGTTCAGTTTTGACTGTAACTACGCCAACGGCGGGCATCTGCTGGCCACCTTGTTGGGCCTGTTTGTCGTCACATCCTGTTAGGGCTAAGCTGCCTGAGAGCATCAGAACGACCGCCAGAGGCGTAAACCCTCTGTTTTTGTTCATATGTAAACCTCGAGTGTCCGATTTCAAATTGGTCAATGGTCAAAAGTTAATAAACCCATTGCTGCGTTTATATTATCGTCGTGCTATGGTACATACATTCACAAATGTATGTAAATCTAACGCCTGTAAATTCACGAACATATGGCACGAAAAACCAAACAAGAAGCGCAAGAAACGCGCCAACACATCCTCGATGTGGCTCTACGTCTTTTCTCACAGCAGGGGGTATCATCCACCTCGCTGGGCGAGATTGCAAAAGCAGCTGGCGTTACGCGCGGTGCAATCTACTGGCATTTTAAAGACAAGTCGGATTTGTTCAGTGAGATCTGGGAACTGTCAGAATCCAATATTGGTGAACTAGAGCTTGAGTATCAGGCAAAATTCCCTGGCGATCCACTCTCAGTATTAAGAGAGATATTAATTCATGTTCTTGAATCCACGGTGACAGAAGAACGGCGTCGATTATTGATGGAGATTATATTCCACAAATGCGAATTTGTCGGAGAAATGGCTGTTGTGCAACAGGCACAACGTAATCTCTGTCTGGAAAGTTATGACCGTATAGAACAAACGTTAAAACATTGTATTGAAGCGAAAATGTTGCCTGCGGATTTAATGACGCGTCGCGCAGCAATTATTATGCGCGGCTATATTTCCGGCCTGATGGAAAACTGGCTCTTTGCCCCGCAATCTTTTGATCTTAAAAAAGAAGCCCGCGATTACGTCGCCATCTTACTGGAGATGTATCTCCTGTGCCCCACGCTTCGTAATCCTGCCACTAACGAATAACCCTGAATCTGACTCCAGGATTTTTCCTGGACATTTTCGCCGTTGCTATTCTGGTTCATTGCGTCGTGATATTCTTGCGGTTTGACTTTTTCAGGTCGTTCTTCAGGTTCAGAAACCTTCATTCATCATGACTATGTTCCAGTATTACAAACGATCACGGCATTTTGTTTTTTCAGCATTCATTGCTTTTGTTTTGGTCTTGTTATGCCAGAATGCGGCGTTTGCGCGGGCGCCATCGAATGGTGATCTGCCGACAAAAGCGGACCTGCAGGCACAACTTGACTCATTCAATAAACAAAAAGATCTTTCTGCTCAGGACAAACTGGTGCAGCAGGATCTGACAGATACATTAGCCACCCTCGATAAAATCGATCGCATAAAAGAAGAGACAGTTCAGCTACGGCAAAAAGTCGCTGAAGCGCCGGAAAAAATGCGTCAGGCGACCGCGGCGTTAACAGCACTTAGCGATGTCGATAACGACGAAGAAACGCGCAAAATTCTAAGCACGCTTTCGTTGCGCCAGCTGGAAACTCGCGTTGCCCAGGCGCTGGACGATTTGCAAAACGCACAAAACGATCTGGCGTCTTATAACAGCCAGCTGGTTTCGTTACAGACGCAGCCCGAACGCGTGCAAAATGCGATGTATAACGCTTCGCAGCAGCTGCAACAAATTCGCAGCCGCCTGGATGGCACTGATGTTGGCGATACTGCCTTACGTCCCAGCCAGAAAGTGTTGATGCAGGCCCAGCAGGTTTTGCTGAATGCTGAGATTGACCAGCAGCGAAAAAGCCTGGAAGGGAACACCGTCTTACAGGATACCTTGCAAAAGCAGCGTGATTACGTGACGGCGAACAGTGCTCGTCTGGAACACCAGTTGCAACTGTTGCAAGAAGCGGTAAACAGTAAGCGCCTGACCTTAACCGAAAAAACGGCGCAGGAAGCCGTCTCTCCGGATGAAGCTGCACGTATTCAGGCTAATCCTCTGGTGAAACAGGAACTGGAAATTAACCAGCAGTTGAGTCAGCGTCTGATTACCGCGACTGAAAACGGTAATCAGCTAATGCAGCAAAACATTAAAGTCAAAAACTGGCTTGAGCGGGCGCTGCAATCGGAACGAAATATTAAGGAGCAGATTGCCGTCCTGAAGGGCAGTCTGCTGTTGTCTCGTATCCTTTACCAGCAACAACAAACGCTGCCCTCGGCGGATGAACTGGAAAACATGACCAACCGCATCGCGGATTTGCGTCTCGAACAGTTTGAAGTCAACCAGCAGCGTGATGCGCTCTTCCAGAGTGATGCGTTCGTTAACAAGCTGGAAGAAGGCCACGCCAACGAAGTTAACAGTGAAGTTCATGACGCATTACTCCAGGTTGTGGATATGCGTCGCGAACTGCTGGATCAGCTTAATAAACAGTTGGGTAACCAGTTGATGATGGCCATTAACCTGCAAATCAACCAGCAGCAGTTAATGAGCGTGTCGAAAAACCTGAAATCGATCCTGACTCAGCAAATCTTTTGGGTGAACAGTAACCGTCCAATGGACTGGGACTGGATCAAAGCGTTCCCACAAACGCTGAAAGATGAATTTAAGTCGATGAAGATCACGGTAAACTGGGAAAAAGCCTGGCCTGCCGTCTTTATCGCTTTCCTCGCTGGTTTGCCACTGCTATTAATTGCCGGGCTGATCCACTGGCGTTTGGGATGGCTGAAAGCGTATCAACAAAAACTGGCTTCCGCTGTGGGTTCCCTGCGTAACGACAGCCAGCTCAACACACCAAAAGCGATCCTTATCGACCTGATTCGCGCACTGCCGGTATGTCTGATTATTCTTGCGGTTGGTCTGATTCTGCTAACCATGCAGCTCAACATCAGCGAACTGCTGTGGTCGTTCTGTAAAAAACTGGCGATTTTCTGGCTGGTGTTTGGCCTGTGCTGGAAGGTACTGGAGAAAAACGGTGTTGCCGTGCGTCACTTTGGCATGCCGGAACAGCAGACCAGCCACTGGCGTCGGCAAATTGTCCGCATCAGTCTCGCGTTGCTGCCAATTCATTTCTGGTCTGTGGTGGCAGAACTTTCCCCGCTGCATCTGATGGATGATGTGTTGGGGCAGGCGATGATTTTCTTCAACCTGCTGCTGATTGCCTTCCTGGTATGGCCAATGTGCCGCGAAAGCTGGCGTGATAAAGAGTCGCACACCATGCGACTTGTCACCATTACCATACTGTCGATAATCCCGATTGCGTTGATGGTGCTGACCGCCACGGGTTATTTCTACACCACACTGCGCCTCTCCGGACGTTGGATTGAAACCGTGTATCTGGTGATTATCTGGAACCTGCTGTACCAGACGGTATTGCGCGGCTTAAGCGTAGCGGCGCGGCGTATCGCCTGGCGTCGTGCGCTGGCGCGTCGACAGAATCTGGTGAAAGAGGGCGCAGAAGGTGCCGAACCGCCGGAAGAACCAACCATTGCACTGGAGCAGGTTAACCAACAGACGCTGCGTATTACTATGTTGCTGATGTTTGCGCTGTTCGGTGTCATGTTCTGGGCAATTTGGTCAGATTTGATCACCGTGTTCAGCTATCTCGACAGCATCACGCTCTGGCATTACAACGGCACTGAAGCTGGCGCTGCGGTGGTGAAAAACGTCACCATGGGCAGTCTGTTGTTTGCGATTATCGCCTCAATGGTAGCCTGGGCGTTGATTCGCAACCTGCCTGGTTTGCTGGAAGTATTGGTGCTCTCGCGACTGAATATGCGCCAGGGCGCGTCGTATGCCATTACTACCATCCTTAACTACATCATCATTGCCGTTGGTGCGATGACGGTGTTCGGATCGCTGGGCGTCTCGTGGGATAAACTCCAGTGGCTGGCGGCGGCATTATCCGTAGGTCTTGGTTTTGGTTTACAAGAGATCTTCGGTAACTTCGTCTCCGGTTTGATTATCCTGTTCGAACGTCCGGTGCGCATTGGCGACACGGTAACCATTGGTACCTACTCTGGGACGGTCAGTAAGATCCGTATTCGTGCGACAACGATTACCGATTTCGATCGCAAAGAAGTGATCATCCCGAACAAAGCGTTTGTTACCGAGCGTCTGATCAACTGGTCGTTAACCGACACCACCACGCGTCTGGTGATCCGCCTGGGCGTGGCCTATGGCTCCGATCTGGAAAAAGTGCGTAAAGTGTTGCTGAAGGCGGCGACTGAGCACCCAAGGGTGATGCACGAACCCATGCCGGAAGTCTTCTTTACGGCGTTTGGTGCCAGCACGTTGGATCACGAGCTGCGCCTGTACGTGCGTGAACTGCGTGACCGCAGTCGTACTGTCGATGAGCTGAACCGTACTATTGATCAGCTGTGCCGTGAAAACGACATCAACATTGCCTTTAACCAGCTTGAAGTGCATCTGCACAACGAGAAGGGCGATGAAGTGACGGAAGTGAAACGCGACTACAAAGGCGACGATCCAACGTCAGCGGTAGGGTAATAACGAAAGGGGGCGACATTTAGTTGCCCCGAGATTACTGACAAAGTGCGCGTTGTTCATGCCGGATGCGGCGTGACCGCCTTATCCGGCCTACGAAACCGCAAGAATTCAATATATTGCAGGAGCGGTGTAGGCCTGATAAGCGTAGCGCATCAGGCAGTTTTGCGTTTACCCGCAATCTTAGGGGACATTTAGCGGCCCCATTTATTTCTCACTTTTCCGCCTCATCATCGCGCGTTAATTTCTTTTCATAATCGCGTTTTACAATATCCAGCGCGCGCAGCACGGTGCGCGCTGGGATCTGATTTTCTTCCAGCAGCACAATCAAATCGACAGCCAGTTTGACATCGTCAGGGGCATTTTCCAGTGACATACTCTCTCCATTGCTAGCGGGTTAAACGCGCTAACCTGTTTTCGATTTTTTCCAGCGCATGGCGGCAGCGTGCCAGGCGCGCTTCATAGGCTTCGACTTCACGATGCAGCGTTTGCTGTTCCACGAGATCGGTCACCCGCGCCAGGCGGGCTCGACGTTCGGCTACCATCTCACGTAGCCGCCGCTCAAAATCCTGATGCTGAATACGTTTACGCTGCCAGCGGGCAATTTTCGGTGGCGCACTGTCCCACTCGCGCAGTGACCAGGCGGAGGCTTCTCGCGCTATGGCTTCCAGTTGCGTCGCCAGATGTTCCGCCAGCCATGCCACTTGCGGCAGTTGCTGTTGCTCAACTGCATGGCGAAGCGCGGACAAATTATCTCCCGCTTCTTCCAGGCACGCCTGTAGCGTTGTCGCACGGGTCTGAAAAAGGTGCCTGTCAAAACGGGCGCTTAGCGTGGCAAATTGCGCTACCGGGGCACAACGCTGACGCAGCGTGGCGAGCTGCCCTTCCAGTTTTTCCAGCAGCAGGGTGGTTTTCACGATAAGACCTCAATGAAAATGATAATTGTTATGCTAAAGTAGCCACTCTGTAAGCTGACAACACTCAATATGCAACGAATCATTTTAATCATCATTGGCTGGCTGGCGGTAGTGCTGGGTACGCTGGGCGTGGTATTACCGGTATTACCGACGACGCCGTTTATCCTGCTGGCGGCCTGGTGCTTTGCCCGTTCTTCCCCGCGCTTTCACGCCTGGTTGCTTTACCGCTCATGGTTTGGTAGCTATCTACGTTTCTGGCAGAAACATCATGCGATGCCGCGCGGCGTCAAACCGCGCGCGATTTTGCTTATTTTGCTCACGTTTGCCATTTCTCTGTGGTTCGTCCAGATGCCATGGGTACGCATCATGTTGCTGGTTATTCTCGCCTGTTTGCTTTTCTATATGTGGCGAATTCCTGTGATTGATGAAAAGCAAGAAAAGCACTGAAGCACAACAATCGCAGTTGCAATTATTGCGTACAGCCAGTACATTCTGGCGTTTTCGAGCACAGGCGCAGGCGGTCAAAGGTTAAACAATTGTTACTTTTGATACGTTTAAGACGCGCCGTGAGTACCACCGTAACAAGCAGGCATACACTTATGACCGCGACTGCACAGCAGCTTGAGTATCTCAAAAATAGCATCAAAAGCATTCAGGACTACCCAAAACCCGGCATTCTTTTCCGCGATGTCACCAGCTTACTGGAAGACCCGAAAGCTTACGCTCTCAGCATCGACTTACTGGTTGAGCGTTACAAAAATGCGGGTATTACCAAAGTTGTCGGCACCGAAGCGCGCGGCTTCTTGTTTGGCGCTCCGGTAGCTCTGGGTCTGGGCGTTGGCTTTGTACCGGTCCGTAAACCGGGCAAACTGCCGCGTGAAACCATCAGTGAAACTTACGATCTGGAATACGGCACCGATCAGCTGGAAATCCACGTTGATGCCATCAAACCGGGCGACAAAGTTCTGGTGGTGGACGACCTGCTGGCAACCGGCGGCACTATCGAAGCGACCGTTAAACTGATCCGTCGTCTGGGTGGTGAAGTGGCTGATGCTGCGTTCATTATCAACCTGTTCGATCTCGGCGGCGAACAGCGTCTCGAAAAACAGGGCATTACCAGCTACAGCCTTGTTCCGTTCCCGGGCCATTAATTATCGTCAGTCTTGCGCTGCTCACGCTACGGGCAGCACAAGATGTGCATTCAGCCTCGCCGTTCTGACGGGGCTGTGTTAGCATTACCCCTTCGTGAATCCACCTTCCAGCGTTTCAGAGCCTGCCAATGAGTTATCAGGTCTTAGCCCGAAAATGGCGCCCACAAACCTTTGCTGACGTCGTCGGCCAGGAACATGTGCTGACCGCACTGGCGAACGGCTTGTCGTTAGGGCGTATTCATCATGCTTATCTTTTTTCCGGCACCCGTGGCGTCGGAAAAACCTCTATCGCCCGACTGCTGGCGAAGGGGCTAAACTGCGAAACCGGCATTACCGCGACGCCGTGCGGCGTGTGCGATAACTGTCGTGAAATCGAGCAGGGGCGCTTTGTCGATCTGATTGAAATCGACGCCGCCTCGCGCACCAAAGTCGAAGATACCCGCGACCTGCTGGATAACGTCCAGTACGCGCCAGCGCGTGGTCGTTTTAAAGTTTATCTGATCGACGAAGTGCATATGCTGTCGCGCCACAGCTTTAACGCACTGTTAAAAACCCTTGAAGAACCGCCGGAGCACGTCAAGTTTCTGCTGGCGACGACCGATCCGCAGAAATTGCCGGTGACGATTTTGTCACGCTGCCTGCAATTTCATCTCAAGGCGCTGGATGTCGAGCAAATTCGCCATCAGCTTGAGCACATCCTCAACGAAGAACATATCGCTCACGAGCCGCGGGCGCTGCAACTGCTGGCGCGCGCCGCTGAAGGCAGCTTGCGAGATGCCTTAAGTTTAACCGACCAGGCAATTGCCAGCGGTGACGGCCTGGTTTCAACCCAGGCGGTCAGTGCGATGCTGGGTACGCTTGACGACGATCAGGCGCTGTCGCTGGTTGAAGCGATGGTTGAAGCCAACGGCGAGCGTGTAATGTCGCTGATTAATGAAGCCGCCGCTCGTGGTATTGAGTGGGAAGCGTTGCTGGTAGAAATGCTCGGCCTGTTGCACCGCATTGCAATGGTGCAACTTTCCCCTGCTGCGCTGGGCAACGACATGGCCGCCATCGAGCTGCGGATGCGTGAACTGGCGCGCACCATACCGCCGACGGATATTCAGCTTTACTATCAAACGCTGTTGATTGGTCGCAAAGAATTACCGTATGCGCCGGACCGCCGCATGGGCGTTGAGATGACGCTGTTGCGCGCACTGGCGTTTCATCCGCGTATGCCGCTGCCTGAGCCAGAAGTGCCACGCCAGTCTTTTGCGCCCGTCGCGCCAACGGCAGTAATGACGCCAACCCAGGTGCCGCCGCAACCGCAATCAGCTCCGCAGCAGGCACCGACTGTACCGCTCTCAGAAACCACCAGCCAGGTGCTGGCGGCGCGCCAACAACTGCAGCGCGCACAGGGAGCAACCAAAGCAAAAAAGAGTGAACCGGCAGCCGCTACCCGCGCGCGGCCGGTGAATAACGCTGCGCTGGAAAGACTGGCTTCGGTCACCGATCGCGTTCAGGCGCGTCCGGTGCCATCGGCGCTGGAAAAAGCACCAGCCAAAAAAGAAGCGTATCGCTGGAAGGCGACCACTCCAGTGATGCAGCAAAAAGAAGTGGTCGCCACGCCGAAGGCGCTGAAAAAAGCGCTGGAACATGAAAAAACGCCGGAACTGGCGGCAAAGCTGGCGGCAGAAGCCATTGACCGCGATCCTTGGGCGGCACAGGTGAGCCAACTTTCGCTACCAAAACTGGTCGAACAGGTGGCGTTAAATGCCTGGAAAGAGGAGAGCGACAACGCAGTATGTCTGCATTTGCGCTCCTCTCAGCGGCATTTAAACAACCGCGGTGCACAGCAAAAACTGGCTGAAGCGTTGAGCACGTTAAAAGGTTCAACGGTTGAACTGACTATCGTTGAAGATGATAATCCCGCGGTGCGTACGCCGCTGGAGTGGCGTCAGGCGATATACGAAGAAAAACTTGCGCAGGCGCGCGAGTCCATTATTGCGGATAATAATATTCAGACCCTGCGTCGATTCTTCGATGCGGAGCTGGATGAAGAAAGTATCCGCCCCATTTGATCGTAAGCACAGCTTACGTTCGTCATCCTTAACGTGATTGAGAGAGAAACCTATGTTTGGTAAAGGCGGTCTGGGTAACCTGATGAAGCAAGCCCAGCAGATGCAAGAAAAAATGCAGAAAATGCAGGAAGAGATCGCGCAGCTGGAAGTGACCGGCGAATCTGGCGCAGGTCTGGTAAAAGTGACCATCAACGGTGCACACAACTGCCGTCGCGTAGAGATCGACCCGAGCCTGCTGGAAGACGACAAAGAGATGCTGGAAGACCTGGTGGCTGCAGCATTCAACGACGCGGCACGTCGTATCGAAGAAACGCAGAAAGAAAAAATGGCCTCTGTATCCTCCGGAATGCAGCTGCCGCCTGGCTTTAAGATGCCGTTCTGATGCAAACCAGCCCGCTGTTAACACAGCTTATGGAAGCACTGCGCTGTCTGCCGGGCGTTGGCCCGAAGTCGGCGCAGCGTATGGCGTTCACGCTGCTTCAGCGCGATCGTAGCGGCGGGATGCGTCTGGCGCAGGCGCTCACCCGGGCGATGTCGGAAATCGGCCACTGCGCCGATTGCCGCACCTTCACCGAACAGGAAGTCTGTAACATCTGTTCGAATCCGCGTCGTCAGGAAAACGGTCAAATCTGCGTGGTGGAGAGTCCGGCGGACATTTACGCCATTGAGCAGACGGGGCAGTTTTCAGGTCGTTATTTTGTGTTGATGGGACATCTGTCACCGCTGGACGGCATCGGTCCGGATGATATCGGCCTTGATCGTCTGGAACAGCGTCTGGCAGAGGAAAAAATCACTGAAGTGATCCTCGCCACCAACCCCACGGTTGAAGGTGAAGCTACCGCTAACTACATTGCCGAGCTTTGCGCGCAATATGACGTGGAAGCCAGCCGAATCGCTCATGGCGTACCGGTTGGCGGCGAGCTGGAAATGGTCGATGGCACCACGCTGTCACACTCCCTTGCCGGGCGTCATAAGATTCGTTTTTAAGCAAACGAGAGCAGGATCACCTGCTCTCGCTTGAAATTATTCTCCCTTGTCCCCATCTCTCCCTCATCCTGTTTTTAACCTTAAAATGGCATTATTGAGGTAGACCTACATGAAAGGACAAGAAACTCGTGGTTTTCAGTCAGAAGTGAAACAGCTTCTGCACCTGATGATCCATTCTCTCTATTCCAATAAAGAAATCTTCCTGCGTGAGCTTATCTCTAACGCCTCCGATGCGGCGGACAAGCTGCGTTTCCGCGCGCTCTCTAACCCGGACCTGTACGAAGGTGATGGCGAACTGCGCGTTCGTGTCTCTTTCGATAAAGACAAGCGTACGCTGACCATCTCCGATAACGGCGTGGGGATGACCCGCGACGAAGTGATTGACCATCTGGGGACTATCGCTAAATCCGGCACCAAATCATTCCTCGAATCCCTGGGTTCTGACCAGGCGAAAGACAGCCAACTGATCGGTCAGTTTGGTGTTGGTTTCTACTCTGCGTTTATCGTGGCCGACAAAGTGACCGTGCGTACTCGCGCGGCAGGCGAAAAACCAGAAAACGGCGTCTTCTGGGAATCGGCTGGCGAAGGTGAATATACCGTTGCCGACATCACCAAAGAAGATCGTGGTACTGAAATCACCCTGCATCTGCGTGAAGGCGAAGACGAGTTCCTCGATGACTGGCGCGTGCGTTCCATCATCAGCAAATACTCCGACCATATCGCGCTGCCGGTAGAGATCGAAAAACGCGAAGAGAAAGACGGCGAAACCGTTATCTCCTGGGAGAAAATCAACAAAGCGCAGGCGCTGTGGACCCGTAACAAGTCGGAAATTACCGATGAAGAGTACAAAGAGTTCTACAAACACATCGCTCACGACTTTAACGATCCGCTGACCTGGAGCCACAACCGTGTCGAAGGTAAGCAGGAGTACACCAGCCTGCTGTACATCCCGTCGCAGGCACCGTGGGATATGTGGAACCGCGATCATAAGCACGGCCTGAAACTGTATGTTCAGCGTGTGTTCATTATGGACGACGCAGAACAGTTCATGCCGAACTATCTGCGCTTCGTGCGTGGTCTGATTGACTCCAGCGATCTGCCGCTGAACGTTTCCCGTGAAATCCTCCAGGACAGCACGGTAACGCGTAACCTGCGCAATGCGCTGACCAAGCGTGTGCTGCAAATGCTGGAAAAACTGGCGAAAGACGACGCGGAAAAATACCAGACCTTCTGGCAACAGTTTGGCCTGGTGCTGAAAGAAGGTCCGGCGGAAGATTTCGCTAACCAGGAAGCGATCGCCAAACTGCTGCGTTTTGCTTCTACCCATACCGATTCTTCTGCGCAGACCGTGTCTCTGGAAGACTACGTTTCCCGCATGAAAGAAGGGCAGGAGAAAATCTACTACATCACCGCAGACAGCTATGCGGCAGCGAAGAGCAGCCCGCACCTGGAACTGCTGCGTAAGAAAGGCATCGAAGTTCTGCTGCTTTCCGACCGCATCGATGAGTGGATGATGAACTATCTGACTGAGTTCGACGGTAAACCGTTCCAGTCTGTGTCTAAAGTTGACGAGTCGCTGGAAAAACTGGCTGACGAAGTTGATGAGAGCGCGAAAGAAGCGGAGAAAGCACTGACTCCGTTCATCGACCGTGTGAAAGCCCTGCTCGGCGAGCGCGTGAAAGATGTCCGTCTGACTCACCGTCTGACCGATACGCCAGCGATCGTTTCGACCGACGCGGACGAAATGAGCACCCAGATGGCGAAACTGTTCGCTGCGGCGGGCCAGAAAGTACCAGAAGTGAAATACATCTTCGAACTGAACCCGGATCACGTACTGGTGAAACGTGCGGCAGATACTGAAGATGAAGCGAAGTTCAGCGAGTGGGTAGAACTGCTGCTGGATCAGGCGCTGCTGGCAGAGCGCGGTACGCTGGAAGATCCGAACCTGTTTATTCGCCGTATGAACCAGCTGCTGGTTTCCTGATGTAATGCCGGATGACCCTCGTGTCATCCGGCATTTTTCTTTTCATCATCTGTCCTTTCCGCAAATTATCTCGCCATTAACCGTTTCAGCCTCAGGTGCCTTTCTTGAGGCAATCGCCTGATGGTGGTATCGTTTATCGCTTTTTCAAAAAATTCGACACATTTTAAGGGGATTTTCGCAATGCGTATCATTCTGCTTGGCGCTCCGGGCGCGGGGAAAGGGACTCAGGCTCAGTTCATCATGGAGAAATATGGTATTCCGCAAATCTCCACTGGCGATATGCTGCGTGCTGCGGTCAAATCTGGCTCCGAGCTGGGTAAACAAGCAAAAGACATTATGGATGCTGGCAAACTGGTCACCGACGAGCTGGTGATCGCGCTGGTTAAAGAGCGTATTGCTCAGGAAGACTGCCGTAATGGTTTCCTGTTGGATGGCTTCCCGCGTACCATTCCGCAGGCAGACGCGATGAAAGAAGCGGGCATCAACGTTGATTACGTTCTGGAATTCGACGTACCGGACGAACTGATTGTTGACCGTATCGTAGGCCGCCGCGTTCACGCGCCGTCTGGTCGTGTATATCACGTTAAATTCAATCCGCCGAAAGTAGAAGGCAAAGACGACGTTACCGGTGAAGAACTGACTACCCGTAAAGACGATCAGGAAGAAACCGTGCGTAAACGTCTGGTTGAATACCATCAGATGACTGCGCCGCTGATCGGCTACTACTCCAAAGAAGCGGAAGCGGGTAACACCAAATACGCGAAAGTTGACGGCACCAAACCGGTTGCTGAAGTTCGCGCTGATCTGGAAAAAATCCTCGGCTAATCAAGCCGCAGCAGATCTGCTTTCGGGCAGGTCTGCTCATTCTCCTCAGGCAATACCTCTTGCAGCAATTAGTTCTTCTTCTTCACTTTTCCGCTACAATTATCAACAAGTTGAATCGATAAGAGGCGGTAATGCGTCAAACTAAAACCGGTATTCTGCTGGCAAACCTGGGTACGCCCGATGCCCCCACACCTGAAGCGGTAAAACGCTACCTGAAACAATTTTTAAGCGACAGACGCGTGGTTGATACCTCACGGCTGTTGTGGTGGCCGTTGCTGCGCGGCGTAATTTTGCCGCTGCGCTCACCGCGCGTAGCTAAGCTGTACGCCTCGGTCTGGATGGAAGGCGGCTCGCCGCTGATGGTTTACAGTCGCCAGCAACAGCAGGCGCTGGCACAACGTTTACCGGAGACGCCCGTGGCGCTGGGAATGAGCTACGGCTCGCCATCACTGGAAAGCGCCGTAGATGAACTACTGGCAGAACATGTAGATCATATCGTGGTGCTGCCGCTTTATCCGCAATACTCCTGTTCAACGGTCGGTGCGGTATGGGATGAACTGGCACGCATTCTGGCGCGCAAACGTAGCATTCCGGGGATATCGTTTATTCGTGATTACGCCGATAACCACGATTACATTAATGCACTGGCGAACAGCGTACGTGCTTCTTTTGCCAAACATGGCGAACCGGATCTACTGCTGCTCTCTTATCACGGTATTCCCCAGCGTTATGCCGATGAAGGCGATGATTACCCGCAACGTTGTCGCACAACGACTCGCGAACTGGCTTCCGTACTGGGGATGGCACCGGAAAAAGTGATGATGACCTTTCAGTCGCGCTTTGGGCGGGAACCCTGGCTGATGCCTTATACCGACGAAACGCTGAAAATGCTCGGAGAAAAAGGCGTAGGTCATATTCAGGTGATGTGCCCGGGCTTTGCTGCAGATTGTCTGGAGACGCTGGAAGAGATTGCCGAGCAAAACCGTGAGGTCTTCCTCGGTGCGGGCGGGAAAAAATACGAATATATTCCGGCGCTTAATGCCACACCGGAACATATCGAAATGATGGCTAATCTTGTTGCTGCGTATCGCTAAAGCTGAGCGGTAAAGAACTGAGCGCCGTCGCGAAGAGCATCGTCGGCGGTTTTCATCATCCGTGAATAATGCAAAAAGGCGTGCAGCGTGCCTGGGTAGAGTTTGAACTCACAGGGCTGCTGATGCGCCGCTAACGTCTGGTAAAGCAGACGGCTGTCATCCAGCAGCGGATCGAACTCCGCTCCGGCAATAAAACAGGGCGGAACCTCACGAGTGAGATCATTATTAAACAGGCAGTAATACGGCGACTCGCGGTCAGCGTCGTGGCTTAAATACGCCTCTTCATACATCTGTAAATCCTGTTGCGTTAAGCCATCCCAGACACCGCCCAACAGACGACGAGTCACGGAATCCCGTAATCCGTAAAGCCCATACCACAGCAAAACGCCCGCAACTTCACCGCAATCTATCTGTTTATCACGTAACCACAACGCACTGGCGAGCGCCAGCATGGCACCTGCGGAATCACCGGCAAAACCAATGCGGGACATATTGATTTGATAATCCTCTGCCTGCTGGTGGAAGTGGCAACAGGCAGCCACAATTTCCTCTATTGCCTGCGGAAAACGTGCTTCTGGCGAAAGAGTGTAAGCAATACCAATCACTGTACATTGGGTGTAATTTGCCAGCAGTCGCATAATCCGATCGTGGGTATCAAGATTGCCGAGAATAAAACCACCACCATGCAGATAAAATAGTGTCGCCGGGCTGTGACTTTTGGGTGAGTAGAGGCGAGTCTCGACCTGACCATAAGGTGTGGGAACCATGTAAGCGCTGGTTGCCATTTCTGGAGCGCCAGCATTCCAGAATCGGCGTTCAAGCGTGTAATACTGACGTTGCTCTGCAATCGTTCCCGTTGCGGGCCAGGGCGGTAAATCCGGCTGAAGAGTATTCACAACGGTCTTCATTTCAGCAGAAATAAGGTCCAGAACGGGTAATTTGTTTTCCGGCTTCATGCAAAAACTCCTTTCAAATTACGTCATTGTAAGGAACCACTGCCATGAAAATGCGATCCCGCCTGCTGATATTGAAACTGGCTGCGTCTCGCGCGCTCCCGTCAGATTGTGTTAACATTCGCCGCTCAGTTAACCACCCGTAAAAACAACCATGAAATTTCCCGGCAAACGTAAATCCAAACATTATTTTCCCGTAAACGCACGCGATCCGCTGCTTCAGCAATTCCAGCCAGAAAACGAAACCAGCGCTGCCTGGGTAGTGGGTATCGATCAAACGCTGGTCGATATTGAAGCGAAAGTGGATGATGAGTTCATTGAGCGTTATGGATTAAGCGCCGGGCATTCACTGGTGATTGAGGATGATGTTGCCGAAGCACTTTATCAGGAGCTGAAACAGAAAAACCTGATTACCCATCAATTTGCGGGTGGCACTATTGGTAACACCATGCACAACTACTCGGTGCTCGCGGACGACCGTTCGGTGCTGCTGGGCGTCATGTGCAGCAATATTGAAATTGGCAGCTATGCCTATCGTTACCTATGTAACACCTCCAGCCGTACCGATCTTAACTATCTACAAGGCGTGGATGGCCCGATTGGTCGTTGCTTTACGCTGATTGGCGAGTCCGGGGAACGTACCTTTGCTATCAGCCCTGGCCACATGAACCAGCTGCGGGCTGAAAGTATTCCGGAAGATGTGATTGCCGGAGCCTCGGCACTGGTTCTCACTTCTTATCTGGTGCGTTGCAAGCCGGGTGAACCCATGCCGGAAGCAACCATGAAAGCCATTGAGTATGCGAAGAAATATAACGTACCGGTGGTACTGACACTGGGTACCAAGTTTGTCATTGCCGAGAATCCGCAGTGGTGGCAGCAATTCCTCAAAGATCACGTCTCTATCCTTGCGATGAACGAAGATGAAGCGGAAGCGTTGACCGGAGAGAGTGATCCGTTGTTGGCATCTGACAAGGCGCTGGACTGGGTTGATCTGGTGCTATGCACTGCCGGGCCAATCGGCTTGTATATGGCGGGCTTTACTGAAGACGAAGCGAAACGCAAAACCCAGCATCCGCTGCTGCCGGGCGCTATCGCGGAATTTAACCAGTATGAGTTTAGCCGCGCCATGCGCCACAAGGATTGTCAGAATCCGTTGCGTGTCTATTCGCACATTGCGCCGTACATGGGCGGGCCGGAAAAAATCATGAACACTAACGGAGCGGGGGATGGCGCACTGGCAGCGTTGTTGCATGACATTACTGCTAACAGTTATCACCGTAGCAACGTACCAAACTCCAGCAAACATAAATTCACCTGGTTAACTTATTCATCGTTAGCGCAGGTGTGTAAATATGCTAACCGTGTGAGCTATCAAGTACTGAACCAGCATTCACCTCGTTTAACGCGCGGCTTACCGGAGCGTGAAGACAGTCTGGAAGAGTCTTACTGGGATCGTTAAGTTATCGGACTGATGACAGTCGGATGCGGCATAAACGCCTTATCCGACCTACGAAAGATGGCACCTGTAGGCTGGATAAGATGTGTCAACATCGCATCCGGCAATGACAGTCGGATGCGACATAAACGCCTTATCCGACCTTCGGAAGGTGGCACCTGTAGGCCGGATAAGATGCGCCAGCATCGCATCCGGCAATGGAATCAATGTTTACCCCGTCACCACTTCACCCGCCGGTGGCGTTTCCAGCAGTTCCAGCATAGTGCGGGCGATTTCACGCTCGCCCATTACCACCTGATTCGCCCCGCGCTCGGTAATATATGCTACCTCGTCGTCATAATGGGCGCGGGCGATAATCTCAATATCCGGGTTTTTCGCGCGAGCAGACGCCACAATCTCGCCTGCTTCGTAACCATTGGGAATCGTCAGGATCAGCCATTTTGCGCATTCCAGATGCGCTAGTTGCATAATTTCTTCATTCGCCGCGTTGCCCAATACCGCCCGGACCCCGCGCTCGCGCAGTTCATCGACGCGAGTACGTGACGTCTCAATCACCACTAAAGGAATATCAGACGCGAGCAATTTCTCCCCCAGCAGGCTACCCACACGACCATAACCTACCAGCAGCGCATGGTTGCAGATATCCACCGGAATCTGCTTCTCCTCTTCGATAGCTTCTTCCAGCGTCTGCTCTTCCAGCGTTTCGGTCTTCGCCAGATATTTCTCCAGCAGCGCGAACAGCACCGGGTTAAGCATAATCGACAGAATTGCCCCTGCCAGCACCAGGTTCTGCCCGGCCTGCGGCAACAGATCCAGCGCCATCCCCAGCCCCGCCAGGATAAACGCGAACTCACCAATTTGCGCCAGGCTGGCGGCGATAGTTAATGCCGTACGTTGAGAGTGACCAAACAGTCGCACCAGGAAAAACGCGGCTAATGACTTACCAAACAGAATAATCGCCAGCGTCGCTAGCACCGCCAGTGGTTGCTGAATCAGAATTAACGGATCAAACAGCATTCCGACGGAGACAAAAAACAGCACCGCAAACGCGTCGCGCAATGGCAGCGTATCGTGGGCAGCACGGTGACTCAGTTCAGACTCGTTCAGTACCATCCCGGCGAAGAACGCGCCCAGCGCAAAGGAGACGTCAAACAGTTCCACCGCGCCAAAAGCAATCCCTAACGCCAGCGCCAGCACCGACAGGGTAAATAGCTCGCGGGAACCGGTTGCCGCGCTGCGTGCCATAATCCACGGCACCAGACGGCGACCTACCAGCATCATAATGGCGATAAATGCGATCACCTTGCCAATGGTGATTCCCATATCAACGGCCAGCGTCGCAAAGCCCACATCACCCTGTTCCATCATTCCTGCTACTGCGGGCAGCAATACCAGCGTCAGAACCATGACCAGGTCTTCCACAATCAACCAACCGATGGCGATTTGCCCACGCTGGCTGTCTATTAATTGCCGTTCTTCAAGTGCGCGCAGTAACACCACGGTACTGGCGGTGGAAAGACATAAACCGAACACGATACCGGTCATTAACGACCAGCCCAGCACGGCGGAGAGCGCCATACCCAGCAGCGTCGCCACGGCTATCTGGGCGATCGCGCCGGGAATGGCGATGGCCTTTACCGCCATCAAATCCTTCAGCGAAAAGTGCAAACCGACGCCGAACATCAGCAGAATAACGCCCAGCTCCGCCAGTTCCGGCGCAAGCTTGGTATCGGCAACAAAGCCAGGAGTGAATGGTCCTGCCAGCACACCCGCTAACAGATATCCCACCAGAGGAGAAATACGTAGTTTATTGGCCAGCATGCCGAGGATAAAGGCGAGCACAAGGCCGCCAACAATGGTGGTGATAAGCGGGGTGGCGTGATGCATTCCGTCTCCTTTTCCTGGTGGTTATTGTCCATTTTTGGCCGGGAAAACCAAAATTACAGGTAATAGTTTATGACAATTTCATTGATGATGTTTATGAATAATTGTTGAATTTTGCAGAAAAATGGAATTAGCGGTAAAAAAAGCACGGATCGGAAAACAGAAGGCGGTTTAACAGAGGAAAGGCTTATGGCGACTGTAAAACGATGCAGCCAAAGTTTGCCTTTGGCTGCAATGAAATCAGTCTTTATGCCGGTTATCAGGCAGGAATATGGTCAACATCCCCAATAGTGGCAGGAAAGCACAGATTTTATAGACTAACTCGATGCTGGTATGGTCGGCGATAAGCCCCAGAACTGCCGCTCCCAGACCTCCCATGCCGAAAGCAAAACCGAAAAAGAGTCCAGAAACCATACCGATACGTCCCGGAAGCAGCTCCTGAGCGTAGACCAGAATGGCAGAGAATGCCGAAGCGAGGATAAATCCAATAATCACCGTCAAAACCCCCGTCCAGTGCAGGGTGGCGTAGGGTAAAATCAGCGTAAACGGCGCAACGCCGAGGATAGAGCCCCAAATCACATATTTCCGCCCAATTTTATCCCCCACAGGCCCGCCAATCACCGTACCTGCCGCAACGGCAAACAAGAAGGCAAACAGATGAAGTTGGGCATTCTGGATAGATAATCCGAATTTTTGCATCAGATAAAAGGTGTAATAGCTACTGATGCTCGCCATATAGAAATATTTCGAGAAAATCAGGATTAACAGAATGCTGACCGCCAGTACCACTTTGTTGCGCGGCAGTGGATTGATAATCGTTGCTTTGGGTTTGCCCTTATTCATTCGGTGCTGTGCAGAGTACCAACGGCTGATTTGCGCCAGCACCACGATAGCTAACAGAGCAGCCAGTACAAACCACGCCACGTTACCTTTGCCATAAGGTGCGATAATTACCGCCGCCAGCAAGGGACCAAGTGAACTGCCAAAGTTTCCGCCGACCTGGAAGATAGATTGCGCCAGACCATGACGGCCACCAGACGCCATTCGGGCCACGCGTGAGGATTCCGGGTGAAAGACCGACGAACCAGTGCCGACCAACGCCGCCGCCAGCAGAACTGCGCCAAAACTGCCCGCCAGCGCCAGCAGCACCAGACCGCTTAAGGTAAAGCACATGCCAATCGGCAACGACCACGGCATCGGATATTTATCCGTCCAGTAGCCGACCACAGGTTGCAATAGTGAAGAGGCGAGTTGGAAGGTGAGGGTTATCATGCCAATTTGCATAAATGTCAGAGAAAATTCTGACTGAAGCAGGGGATAAATCGCCAGAATCAGCGATTGGATCATGTCGTTCAGCAGATGTGAGAGGCTGATAGCACCTAAAATACCAAACGATGTTCGGGCCTTGGTCGTTGACGCAGCAGCGCCAGCCACTGGCTGGGTTTGTTCACTCATTGCCATAGGAAAGTCACTTTTTCAGGGTTGCGATGTAAAGAATGATCTTATTTGTGATTATTACCCGACTAACATACCTGTATGCGCCGCCTGAAGGAAGTCTCAACGCTGAATACAGAATTTCTAATCTGGATGCAGATTTATCTTCACCGGACGCAGACTTGTCTATGATGTCGCGTCATACTATTTTTCAACACGTTGAAATCTGATCAGGGAGAGAAGTATGAAATTATTGCAGCGGGGCGTGGCGTTAGCACTGTTAACCACATTTACACTGGCGAGTGAAACTGCTCTGGCTTATGAGCAGGATAAAACCTACAAAATTACAGTTCTGCATACCAATGATCATCATGGTCATTTCTGGCGTAATGAATATGGCGAATATGGTCTTGCGGCGCAAAAAACGCTGGTGGACGGTATTCGCAAAGAGGTTGCGGCTGAAGGTGGTAGCGTGCTGCTACTTTCCGGTGGCGACATTAATACTGGCGTGCCCGAGTCCGACTTACAGGATGCCGAACCTGATTTTCGCGGTATGAATCTGGTGGGCTATGATGCGATGGCGATCGGTAATCATGAATTTGATAACCCGCTCACCGTATTACGCCAGCAGGAAAAGTGGGCTAAGTTCCCGTTGCTTTCCGCCAATATCTACCAAAAAAGCACTGGTGAGCGCCTGTTTAAACCATGGGCGTTGTTTAAGCGTCAGGATCTGAAAATTGCCGTTATTGGGCTGACAACCGATGACACAGCCAAAATTGGTAACCCGGAATACTTCACTGATATCGAATTTCGTAAGCCCGCTGATGAAGCGAAGCTGGTGATTCAGGAGCTGCAACAGACAGAAAAGCCAGACATTATTATCGCGGCAACCCATATGGGGCATTACGACAATGGTGAGCACGGCTCTAATGCACCGGGCGATGTGGAGATGGCACGCGCGCTGCCTGCCGGATCGCTGGCGATGATCGTCGGAGGTCACTCGCAAGATCCAGTCTGTATGGCGGCAGAAAATAAAAAACAGGTCGATTACGTTCCTGGTACGCCATGCAAACCGGATCAACAAAATGGCATCTGGATTGTACAGGCGCATGAGTGGGGCAAGTACGTTGGTCGGGCCGACTTTGAGTTTCGCAACGGCGAAATGAAAATGGTCAACTACCAGTTGATTCCGGTAAACCTGAAGAAGAAAGTGACCTGGGAAGACGGGAAAAGCGAGCGTGTGCTTTACACCCCTGAAATCGCCGAAAACCAGCAAATGATTTCGCTGTTATCACCGTTCCAGAACAAAGGCAAAGCGCAGCTGGAAGTGAAAATAGGCGAAACCAATGGTCGTCTGGAAGGCGACCGCAGCAAAGTGCGTTTTGTACAGACCAATATGGGGCGGTTGATTCTGGCAGCACAAATGGATCGCACTGGTGCCGACTTTGCGGTGATGAGCGGAGGCGGAATTCGTGATTCTATCGAAGCAGGTGATATCAGCTATAAAAATGTGCTGAAAGTGCAGCCATTCGGCAATGTGGTGGTGTATGCCGACATGAGCGGGAAAGAGGTGATTGATTACCTGACCGCTGTCGCACAAATGAAGCCTGATTCTGGTGCCTATCCGCAATTTGCCAACGTTAGCTTTGTGGCGAAAGACGGCAAACTGAACGACCTGAAAATCAAAGGCGAACCGGTCGATCCGGCAAAAACTTACCGTATGGCGACATTAAACTTCAATGCTACCGGCGGTGATGGCTATCCGCGTCTGGATAACAAACCGGGCTATGTGAATACCGGCTTTATTGATGCTGAAGTGCTGAAAGCGTATATCCAGAAAAACTCGCCGCTGGATGTGAGTGTCTATGAACCGAAAGGTGAGGTGAGCTGGCAGTAATCCGAAAGTGCCGGATGTTCGCATCCGGCACAATGCTTAATCGCGACGAGCGATATCAGCAAATTTGGCATCGAGGATCTTCGCCAGGGCGCTTGCCGCCAGTTCGATGTCCAGCCCGCGCTTGCCGCCAGAAACAAAAATAGTGGCAAACTCTTGCGCGGGGGCGTCGATAATCGTCGGCAGGCGTTTTTTCTGCCCCAGTGGGCTAATCCCCCCAACCAGATACCCCGTCGAACGCTGCGCAACCATCGGATCGGCCATCTCAACTTTCTTGGCTCCCAACGCCTTTGCTACTTTTTTAAGATCCAGTTGACCTGCGACCGGCGTAACGGCCACTGCCAGATGTTTCATATCACCATTCACTGCGACCAGCAGCGTTTTGTAGACCTGATCCGGATTCAAACCTAATTTTTTGACGACTTCATCGCCAAAATTGGTTTCAGCCGGATCGTGCTCGTAGGTATGGATTTGAAACGAAATCTTGTTTTTTTCGAGTAATTTAACTGCGGGTGTCATGGTAATTTTCCTGCCTTAAACAAAAAAACGAAGCAAGCATACGCCTGATGGCGGTCCAAAAAAAAGAGTCATCTTGCCTAAGAGTATTGGCAGGATGGTGAGATTGAGCGACAATCGAGTTACACCGTCGCTTAAAGTGACGGCATAATAATAAAAAAATGAAATTCCTCTTTGACGGGCCAATAGCGATATTGGCCATTTTTTTAGCGCAACATTTGTGGCAAATTCCCTTCTCCATACAGGTGTAGTGCACCGACCGCGACCACATAGCGCCCCGGCGGCATAGCGCGTAATTTGTCCCGCCAGGCGAGATTTCGCTGATGCATCAACACATCGTACAGCGACTGACTGAACGTATTAGGCAGCGTTATTTCATTATTTTGCGGCGGCGTATTCAGCCACCAGCTCATCATTTGTTGTAGCAACCGTGCATTGGTGTGCCAGTGGGTCAGCGTATCGTCCAGCAGCGCCAGTCCTTTGTCAGGGAGCTGGAGCAACATGGCAATCTGGTTTTCTGCCCCTTCCAGTTCAATCACGGGTTTATGTTGTTGCTTCGCCGCCTGCAATAGCTGGTAATCGATACCGTATTCTGCCCGCAGCCCCAGTTTTTGTGCCTGCGTCGCCTGAAGAACCATCGCGATTTGCCACAGCGGTTGGGTAGAAAAGAGCGACGGAGAAATGCCCATCTCCTGGCTAATGTGCTGCAGGTTTTGGAGTTGCTCCTCGCTAATGCGCTCTTCCAGCGCCTCGCAGGCAGGCAAATTGGCAAAAGGCGTATCGCTGGTGGAAACATCCGCCTCGACGATCAGCGCATCGGCGTTTTTGAGCTTTTTGAGCAAACGGGTGGGCAGGGGAGCCATATCGTGGCTGCCCATATGAATACTGCCAATCAGATGAAAATGGCGATTGCCGGGAAGAGAGATATCGATAGCAGGCCAGGTGTAATGATTGCCGCGCAGCGCGGCCCAAAGCGTTTTTACCCGGTACAACAGATCCATACGACCTCCCTTTGTGAAATATCATGCTAGCGCGCGGGGAGGGATGGCGCAAATGGAGTTGGGACGGATTAAATATTTGGCACGCCGGGAAAAACGTGCAAAAAGGTCGCGTAAGGCCAAAAAATCGCTTCATCTCGGATGCCGGATAAGGCGTTCACGCCGCATCCGGCATCCGAGCACCATTGCCTGATGCGACGCTTACGCGTCTTATCAGGCCTACAACCCTGTGCCTGAATCGTAGGCCGGATAAGGCGTTTATGCCGCATCCGGCAATGACGTACTCACTCTTTCGGTTTAAACCGAAGCAAGCGGTTGGCGTTACTCACTACGGTGATCGACGAGAGCGCCATTGCCGCTCCGGCAACCACCGGGTTAAGCAGGGTTCCAGTGAACGGCCACAAAATACCGGCGGCGACCGGAATACCAATGCTGTTGTAGATAAACGCACCGAGCAGGTTCTGCTTCATGTTGCGCAGCGTTGCGCGGGAAATTGCGAGCGCATCCGCAACACCCATCAGGCTATGGCGCATCAGGGTAATCGCCGCGGTTTCAATGGCAACATCGCTGCCGCCCCCCATCGCAATACCGACATCCGCCTGGGCCAGTGCTGGCGCGTCGTTAATGCCGTCACCCACCATTGCCACCTGACGTCCTTCACTTTGCAGACGTTTGATCGCTTCGGCTTTACCGTCTGGCAGCACCCCGGCTATCACCTCATCAATCCCTGCTTCTTTGGCGATCGCATTGGCGGTGGTCGGGTTATCCCCGGTTAGCATCACCAGACGATATCCCGCTTTATGCAGACGTTGCAGTGCCGCCACGCTATCGTTACGCAACGGATCGCGCACCGCCAGCAGGGCCACCGCTTTCCCGTCAATCGCCAGCAGCACAGGCGTTGCCCCTTGCGATGCCTGAGCTGAAATATCTGCTTCAATCGCTTTAGTATCGACTTGCTGGTCATTTAACAACGCCTGATTACCCAGCAATAACGCATGACCTTCTGCTTCACCGCTCACGCCCAGCCCACGCAATGTACGGAAGCTGTTGACCTGCGGCAGTTGCATATCGCCTGCTTTATCGAGGATCGCTCGTGCCAGCGGATGGCTGGAACCTTGTTCCAGTGCCGCCGCCAGACGCAGCGCCTGCGCTTCGTCAACATCAGCAAATGTTTTCACTGCGACAACCTGCGGCTTCCCTTCCGTCAGTGTCCCAGTTTTATCGAACACTACGGTATCGAGCGTACTGGCGCGCTGCAGCGCGTCGGCGTCCCGCACCAGCACACCAAATTCAGCCGCACGCCCGACGCCGGAAATAATCGACATTGGCGTTGCCAGCCCCAGCGCACACGGGCAGGCGATAATCAGTACCGTGGTGGCAATCACCAGGGTATAAACAATTTGCGGTGCCGGACCAAAGAAGTACCAGACTGCCGCACTGACCAGCGCAATCACCACCACTACCGGCACAAATACGGCAGAGATTTTATCCGCCAACTGGCCGATTTCCGGTTTACTGCTCTGGGCCTGGCGCACCATACGAATGATCCGTGACAGCGTAGTATGGCTGCCAACCGCACTGGCACGAAACAGCACGCTACCGTCCTGCACCACGGTACCTGCATGAACGCTATCGCCTTCGCCTTTTTGCTGTGGGATAGGTTCGCCCGTCAGCATTGCTTCATCCAGCCACGCTTCGCCCTGGGTAATTTCACCATCTACCGGTACGCGATCGCCGGTCGTCAGGCGTAGTAACATACCAGGCTGAACATCTGCCAGCGGCACGCTTCTTTCACCTTCGTCAGTGACCAGGCGCGCCGTCGGCGGGGTTAAATCGAGTAACTTTTCCAGCGCCTTTGAAGAACGCTGACGTGCGCGCGCTTCCAGCATATGACCGAGATTAATCAGACCGATAATCATCGCACTGGCTTCGTAATAAAGATGTCGCGCTTCCATCGGGAACCACTGCGGCCACAGGTTGACGCTCATTGAATAGAGCCACGCCACGCCAGTACCCAGCGCCACCAGCGTATCCATTGTCGCCGCACCGTTCAGCAGGCTTTTCCATGCGCTACGGTAAAAATGCCCGCCGGCGAAAACCATTACCGCCAGCGTTATCAGGCCGATAACTAACCACAGACTGCGGTTGTCGGCGGTGACCATCATGTTATCGCCGATCATCCCCCAGACCATCACCGGGATACCTACCGCCAGAGCGACAATTGCCTGCCAGCGGAAGCGCTTCATGGTAGCGACGGCGGTTTCCTGCTGGCGCTCGCGGCGTTTAGCGTCATCTTCAATCGCTTCCGCGCCGTAGCCCGCTTTTTCCACCGCCTGCACTAAATCTTGTGGGGAGGCACTGCCCATCACCAGCGCAGTACGCTCCGCCAGGTTTACCCGTGCCTGAGTGACGCCCGGTACGCTTTGCAGCGCATTTTGTACGCGGGTAACACAGCTGGCGCAGCTCATGCCGCTCAGCAGCAACTGCTGACTGTCATCGTCATCGGCGTTTGCTGCCGGAAGCGCCTCAGAAACCGCTGTCAGTGCTTCCGACGGGATTGATGACTCCGCCAGCGGTTTAGCCTTTGGGTGGCTTACAGATGCGTCATAACCCGCTTGTTTGATGGTTTCGATCAGCTGTTCTGCACTGGCAGTACCGGTAACGTGCGCTTCAGTGATAGACACATCCGCCTGCTCAACATCCGGGCGCTGTTCGAGACTTTCTTTCACGCGTTTAACGCAGTGACCGCAGGACAGGCCGTCCAGGGTCAGGTCGATAGTTTGTGACATAACGTACTCCTTTAAGACAGTGTTGACTGACTGTGTTAAAGGTTAAACCTTCCAGCAAGGGGAAGGTCAAGAAATTAATAAACCAGGCGGGTAAAAGTCCGTAAAGATTAAAAAATCGGCTCAATTTGCATCAGGATTAGATATTTATCTCTTTGTTTTCCTGTAGTTAAGTCGCGGGTGCTAAGTTAAATCAGGATGCCTGAAAATCGGCACCGGGGTGAGGAATCCCCTCCCGCATCTATAAAAAGGAGTTAACAAAAGATGTTAGATGCAAACACATTACAGCAGGCAGTGGATCAGGCTTACACCCAATTTCACTCACTTAACGGCGGACAAAATGCCGATTACATTCCCTTTCTGGCGAATGTGCCCAGTCAACTGGCGGCAGTGGCTATCGTGACCTGCGATGGTAAAGTCTTTAGCGCGGGTGACAGTGATTACCGCTTTGCGCTGGAATCCATCTCAAAAGTCTGTACGTTAGCCCTCGCGTTAGAAGATGTCGGCCCGCAGGCGGTACAGGACAAAATTGGCGCTGACCCGACCGGATTGCCCTTTAACTCGGTTATCGCCTTAGAGTTGCATGGCGGCAAACCGCTTTCGCCACTGGTAAATGCTGGCGCTATTGCCACCACCAGCCTGATTAACGCTGAAAATGCCGAACAACGCTGGCAGCGAATTTTACATATCCAACAACAACTGGCTGGTGAGCAGGTAGCGCTCTCTGATGAAGTCAACCAGTCGGAACAAACAACCAACTTCCATAACCGGGCCATTGCCTGGCTGCTGTACTCCGCCGGATATCTCTATTGTGATGCAATGGAAGCCTGTGACGTGTACACCCGTCAGTGCTCCACGCTCATCAATACTATTGAACTGGCAACGCTTGGCGCGACGCTGGCGGCGGGCGGAGTGAATCCGCTGACGCATAAACGCGTTCTTCAGGCCGACAATGTGCCGTACATTCTGGCCGAAATGATGATGGAAGGGCTGTATGGTCGCTCCGGTGACTGGGCATATCGCGTTGGTTTACCGGGCAAAAGCGGTGTAGGTGGCGGTATTCTGGCGGTCGTTCCTGGTGTGATGGGAATTGCCGCGTTCTCACCACCGCTGGACGAAGAAGGCAATAGTGTTCGCGGTCAAAAAATGGTGGCATCGGTCGCTAAGCAACTCGGCTATAACGTGTTTAAGGGCTGATCATGATGAACACGGAAGGTAATAACGGTAACAAACCCCTCGGTCTATGGAACGTCGTTTCCATTGGCATTGGGGCAATGGTGGGGGCGGGGATCTTCGCGCTGCTGGGGCAGGCTGCGTTGCTAATGGAAGCCTCGACCTGGGTCGCCTTTGCTTTTGGTGGTATTGTGGCGATGTTTTCTGGTTATGCCTATGCGCGTCTGGGGGCGAGCTATCCCAGCAATGGCGGTATTATCGACTTCTTTCGTCGCGGATTAGGCAACGGCGTCTTTTCGCTGGCGCTCTCGTTACTGTACCTGTTGACGCTGGCGGTAAGCATCGCCATGGTCGCCCGTGCTTTTGGCGCTTATGCCGTGCAGTTTTTGCATGAAGGCAGCCAGGAGGAGCACCTTATTCTGCTCTACGCGTTGGGGATCATTGCGGTGATGACGCTATTCAACTCCTTAAGCAACCATGCGGTAGGACGGCTGGAAGTGATCCTCGTCGGCATTAAAATGATGATCCTGTTATTGCTGATTATTGCCGGTGTCTGGTCGCTACAACCGGCGCATATTTCCGTCTCTGCGCCTCCCAGCTCCGGTGCGTTCTTCTCCTGTATCGGGATAACCTTCCTTGCCTATGCGGGCTTTGGCATGATGGCGAACGCGGCGGATAAAGTGAAAGATCCGGCGGTCATTATGCCACGGGCGTTTCTGGTGGCGATTGGCGTTACCACGTTGCTTTATATCTCGCTGGCGCTGGTACTGCTTAGCGATGTATCGGCATTAGAGTTAGAAAAATATGCCGATACCGCCGTAGCGCAGGCTGCTTCTCCGCTCCTCGGGCATGTGGGATATGTGATCGTTGTCATCGGTGCTTTACTGGCGACGGCTTCAGCCATCAACGCGAACCTGTTCGCCGTGTTTAACATCATGGACAACATGGGAAGCGAACGCGAACTGCCGAAGCTAATGAATAAACCTCTGTGGCGGCAGAGTACCTGGGGTAACATCATCGTCGTGGTGTTGATTATGCTGATGACGGCGGCGCTGAATTTAGGCTCACTCGCCAGCGTTGCCAGCGCCACCTTTTTGATCTGCTATCTGGCGGTGTTTGTGGTGGCGATCCGCCTGCGTCATGATATTCACGCCTCGTTGCCGATTCTTATCGTTGGTACGTTGGTTATGTTGTTGGTGATCGTTGGCTTTATCTACAGCCTGTGGTCCCAGGGCAGCCGTGCGTTGATATGGATTATTGGCGCACTCTTACTCAGCCTTATTGTGGCAATGGTCATGAAGCGCAATAAAGCCGTATAAAACCTCTCTGGGCGCAGTACTTTCTGTACTGCGCCTTTGTCTTTAATTCAAATTTCCTTTCTTATTCCTTTAATAAATAAGTCACAAAAAAATGATATATACGCGATAAATCTGTGATGCTAATCACTTATTGCTGTGGATTATTCTTAATGCGTATGATGGTAATCTAAAAGTCGTAGTGTATTCTAAATAAATAACGTATAAGCTTTTTAACTGCATTTCTTTTCCAATCTCAATGTTCGACAAAAGAGGTGCACAAGTTATTACCCTTCTTAATAAAATGAGACTGGTTATAAAAACCAGTTAAAATAATGACCTGGAAGGAAGTGACTTATCTATGGCGCGATTCCAGTTTAAAAACCGTAAAAATAATGGACTTATTTTTTTAATAAGTTTTATGGTAATGGGAAAAGCAGCAATTGCTGCACCGCTGCCACAATGGGCGAACGCCCCTGCGGTAACGCCAATTGCTCGATTATCTTTACAGGAAAGTATATTACGCGCCTTTGCGCGAAATCCCGACGTCACTCAACAGGCGGCGCAGATAGGTATTGGCGAAGCGCAAATTGATGAAGCCAAAAGTGCCTGGTATCCACACGTTGGATTAACCAGCAACGCGGGGCCGTCACGGCAAACGGACTCCAGCGGCAGGCTTGATAACAACGTTTCGTATGGCATAACCCTGACACAGCTGGTGTATGACTTCGGTAAAACAGATAACGATATCAAACTGCAAACCGCCGCTCGTGACAGCTACCGCTTTAAATTGATGGCAACTTTAACCGATGTTGCCGAAAAAACGGCGACTGCCTATATGGAGGTCAGTCGTTATCAGGCGTTGTGCGATGCGGCTCAACGCAATATCCACTCGCTGGAAAACGTCTACAACATGGCGGCGCTGCGCGCTAACGCTGGTCTGAACTCATCGTCAGATGAATTGCAGGCCCAGACGCGTATAGCGGGAATGCGCTCGACGCTGGAGCAATATCAGGCGCAGATGGCGAGCGCCAAAGCGCAACTGGCGGTGCTCACTGGCGTACAGCCGGAGGCGATAGCCGCGCCACCTGCTGAATTAGCCGAGCAGCCGGTATCGTTGAAAAATATTGATTACCAGTCCATCCCGCTGGTGCTTGCGGCAGAAAACTTACGCCAGTCTGCCCAGTACGGCGTGGAGAAAACCAAATCGCAATACTGGCCGACGCTCAGTATTCAGGGCGGCAAAACGCGCTACCAGACCAGCGACCGCTCGTACTGGGACGACCAGTTACAACTAAACGTTAACGCGCCGCTGTATCAGGGCGGCGCGGTTTCAGCCCAGGTGCAACAGGCTGAAGGGCAACAAAAAATCTCTGCCTCTCAGGTCGAACAGGCAAAACTGGATGTGCTGCAACGAGCGTCTGTGGCATATGCGAACTGGACCGGCGCACGGGGTCGCGAAGAAGCCGGTTTAGCACAATCTGAAAGTGCGCACAAAACGCGAGATGTGTACCAAAATGAATATAAATTGGGCAAACGCAGCCTGAATGATCTATTAACCGTCGAGCAAGATGTCTTTCAGGCGCAATCGGCTGAAATAAATGCCAATTATGATGGCTGGGTCGCCGCAGTGAATTATGCCGCTGCGGTTAATAACCTTATTCCATTAGCGGGAATTAAACAGGGCTTATACAACGACTTACCCGACTTAAAATAATCCTGCCATTATTAATATCAGGTATGCATCGTTGTTAAGTGATTACCTTTGTCTTATTTAGATAAATGGACTCGCTAAGGATATGCGCCATTTATCAGGAATGCCATTATGAGCCTGATTATTGATGTTATTTCGCGAAAAACATCCGTCAAACAAACGCTGATTAATCCTGGCGACGTTACGGTTGTCATTTATGAGCCCTCCGTGGTGCAGGTTCATGCTCAGGCATCTGCTGTTGTGCGTTATGTCCGTGACGGAAATGACCTGTTGATCTATATGCAAGACGGCACGGTGATCCGCTGCAACGGTTATTTCCTGCAAGCGGCAAATACCAGCGAACAATCTCAACTGGTGTTTGCCGATGGTCAACAGCTGACACATGTCACCTTTGCCGATACCGCCGCCGGTGGCTTAGCGCCCGTTGAACTGAGCGCCCAGACTACCGCGATTGAAAGTATTGCGCCGTATCTTGATACCGTCGCTCAGACCAGCGCCTTCCCGTGGGGATGGCTGGCGGGTGCTGCGGTAGGCGGTGGCGCGCTTGGCGCATTACTGGCAAGCGGTGGCGACGACGATTCAAAAACGGAAGTGGTTAATAACCCTCCGCCACCTGCCGAGCCTGGCAACGCCACGCCATCGTTTTTGGTAACCGATAACCAGGGCGATCAACGCGGTATTCTTTCCGCCAACGATATCACCGATGACACTACGCCAACCTTTAGCGGCAGCGGACAGGTGGGGGCGACCATCCAGATTAAAGACAGCAATGGTGACACCATCGCCAGTACCCAGGTCGGTAGCGATGGACGCTGGAGCGTCGATTTGCCTACGCAAAGTGCGGGCGAACACACCTGGTCGGTGGTGCAAATTGTTGGGAGCACCATTACCAACGCCGGGTCGATAACGTTAACCATCGACAATAGTCAGGCCGCCGTACAGCTCGCCACCACCGCAGGCGATAACATCATTAACGCCAGCGAACAGGCCGCCGGGTTTACCCTTTCTGGCACTACGAGCAACCTGGCGCAGGGAACGGAACTCACCGTCACGCTAAACGGCAAAACCTACACCACCAGCGTAGGTGCTAACGGTGGATGGAGCGTGCAGGTGCCGACCGCCGATGCGCAGGCGTTAGGCGAAGGGAATCAGGCGGTGCTGGTCAGTGGGAAAGATGCCACGGGCAATACGGTCACTGGCGCGCAGCTGCTAACGGTCGATACCCAGCCGCCAACACTTGCTATCAACACCATCGCTCAGGACAACATCGTCAGTGCTGCGGAACATAACGCCGCGCTGGTACTGAGCGGCACTTCGAATGCAGAAGCGGGGCAAACAGTAACCCTGACCGTCAACGGGAAAAGCCATTCAGCAACCGTCGGTAGCGACGGAACCTGGCAAGTGACGCTGCCTGCCATGGAGGTCCAGGCACTGGCGGAGGGGAACTACGCTGTCAATGCCAGTGTCAGCGATCGGGCAGGGAACACCACCAGCAACAGCGCGAATTTCACGGTAGACACCTCAGCACCCGTGGTCAGCGTTAACACCGTGGCGGGCGACGATATTCTTAATAATGCCGAGCAGGCCGTCGCGCAGATCATCTCCGGACAAGTCAGCGGTGCTTCTCCAGGCGGTACGGTAACGGTGAAATTGGGCACTCATGTCCTGACGGGCATCGTGCTGGCAGATGGCAGCTGGAATGTGGCACTGGACCCGGCGGTAACCCGCACGCTGGATCGCGGAGCCAATACGATTTTCGTCACCGTGACAGATGCTGCAGGAAATACCGGCGCGGCGTCTCGAGCAATCACGCTGGTCGGTGTTTCTCCGTTGATCACCATTAACACCGTCTCCGGCGATGACATTATCAGTGGCGCAGAAAAAGGTGCGCCACTGACCCTTACCGGTAGCACTCAACAGGCCGAGACAGGACAAACCGTCACAGTAACCCTGGCTGGACAGAGTTTTACCACTACCGTACAGGCCGATGGCTCCTGGAGTCTGACGGTACCTGCCGCCGCGATGGGAAATCTGCCTGACGGTGCGGTGGCGATTACCGCTTCAGTGACGGATCTCAGCGGCAATACCGGCAACACCTCCCGCACCATTACCGTCGACAGCCAGGCCCCGGCCTTAAGCATCGACTCGCTGACGGCTGATAACATCATCAACGCCGCCGAAAGTGGTCAGGATCTGCAAATCACGGGCACCACCGACGCTCAGCCGGGGCAGACGGTGACCGTCACGCTTAATGGGCAGACCTATCAGGGCGTCGTGCAGTCAGATGGCACCTGGAGCGTGACCGTTCCCGCCGCCAACGTTGGCGCACTGGCTGACGGCAACGCCACGGTGACAGCCAGCGTGAACGATGTCGCGGGTAACCTGACCAGCGTCTCACGGGTGGCGCTGGTCGATGCCACGCCGCCGGTGGTGACCATTAATCCGGTGGCAACCGATAACGTCATTAACACGCCGGAACATACCCAGGCGCAAATCATCAGCGGCACGGTCACCGGCGCGCAGGCGGGCGATATTGTCACCGTTACGCTGAATGATGTGGATTACACCACGGTGGTGGATGCTTCCGGCAACTGGAGTCTGGGCGTTCCGGCCTCCGTTGTCAGCGGACTGGTGGACGGCAGTTATCCGATCAACGTTTCAGTGACTGATCGCGCCGGAAATACGGGTAGCCAGTCACTGACCGTCACGGTTGATACCGCCGCGCCGGTGATTGGCATTAACACTATCGCGGGCGATGATGTGATCAACGCCAGCGAAAAAGGAGCCGATCTCCAGATCACCGGCACCAGCGATCAGCCTGTTAATACCACCATCACCGTGACGCTGAACGGGCAAAATTACACCACTACAACCGACACCTCCGGCAACTGGAGCGTCACCGTTCCGGCATCGGCGGTAACCGCACTGGGCCAGGCCAACTATACGGTAACGGCGGCGGTGACGAGTAATATCGGCAACAGCAACACCGCCAGCCATAACGTGCTGGTCGACAGCGCGCTGCCCGGCGTGACCATTAACCCGGTGGCAACCGACGATATTATTAACGCCGCCGAAGCGGGTGCTGCGCAAACCATCAGCGGGCAGGTGACTGGAGCCGCCGTTGGCGACACGGTAACCGTTACGCTGGGCGGTAATACTTACAGCACCACCGTGCAGGCCGGTTTAAGCTGGAGCGTGAGCGTTCCGGCGGCAGATATTCAGGTGCTGGGTAATGGCGATTTAACGGTGAGCGCCTCGGTCACCAATCAAAACGGCAACACCGGCAGCGGCACGCGGGATATCACCATTGACGCCAATCTGCCCGGTCTGCGGGTCGATACAGTAGCGGGCGATGATGTGGTCAATATCATCGAACACGGGCAGGCGCTGGTGGTCACCGGCAGCAGCTCGGGGCTGGCTGAAGGCACGCCGCTTACCGTTACGATTAACAATGTGGAATACACCACTGCGGTGCAGGCCGATGGTGGCTGGAGCGTGGGCGTCACGGCGGCGCAGGTTAGCGCCTGGCCTGCGGGAACAGTGACAGTTACCGTGTCCGGGGAAAGTAGCGCCGGAAATCCGATAAGCATTACGCATCCGGTAACGGTCGATCTCACGCCGGCGGCGATCACCATCAACACCATCGCCACGGACGACGTGATTAACGCCGCAGAAAAAGGCGCTAATTTAACTCTTTCCGGCACCACCACTAATGTAGAGCCAGGACAAACCGTCACCGTCAACTTTGGCGGGAAAAATTACACTGCCAGTGTGGCGAGCGATGGTAGCTGGAGCGCCACCGTTCCCGCTGCCGATTTAGCGTTATTAACCGATGGCAGCGCTTCCGCGCAGGCCAGCGTCAGCAATATCAACGGCAATAGCGCCTCGGCGGTGCATAACTACAGCGTCGACAGCAGTGCGCCGACCATCATTATCAATACCGTTGCCAGCGACAATATCGTTAACGCCAGCGAAGCCGATACGGGCGTGACGGTGAGCGGCACCACCACCGCTGAAGCGGGGCAGATTGTTACGGTAACGCTCAATAGCCCGACCGTGCAGACCTATCAGGCAACGGTACAGGCCGACGGCAGCTGGAGTATTACTATTCCGGCGGCAGACCTTGAGGCATTGACGGATGGCAGCCACACCCTGACCGCCACGGTCAATGACAAAGCGGGCAACCCGGCGAGCACCACGCATAATCTGGCAGTGGATCTCACCGTTCCGGTACTGACCATTAACACCATTGCGGGCGATGATATTATTAACGCCGCCGAACACGGGCAGGCGCTGGTGATTTCCGGTTCCAGCACCGGCGGAGAAGCGGGCGATGTCGTCAGCGTCACGCTAAACAGTAAAACCTACACCACGACGCTGGATGCTTCCGGCAACTGGAGCGTCGGCGTTCCGGCGGCTGATGTCTCTGCGCTGGGCAGCGGCCCGCAAACCGTGACGGCGACCGTTACCGATGTGGCTGGCAACAGCGACAACGAGACGCACACGGTCACCGTTAACCTTACCGCGCCGACCATTGGCATCAACCCCATTGCCAGCGATGACATAATTAACGCCATCGAAAAAGGCGCGGATCTGCAAATTTCCGGCACCAGTAATCAGCCAACAGGCACCACAATTACGGTGACGCTTAACGGGCAAAATTACTCCGCCACGACGGACGCCGCAGGCAACTGGAGCACCACGGTGCCAGCCTCTGCCGTCGGTGCGCTGGGCGAAGCCAGTTACACGGTGACGGCGAACGTCACCGACAGCGCGGGCAATAGCAATTCCGCCAGCCATAACGTGCAGGTGAATACCGCGCTGCCGGGTGTCACCATTAATCCGGTGGCGACCGACGATATTATTAACGCGGCGGAATCGGGCGTGGCGCAGACCATCAGCGGCCAGGTGACGGGCGCGGCGGCGGGCGATACGGTCACCGTCACGCTGGGCGGCAACACCTACACCGCTACGGTGCAGGCTAATTTAAGCTGGAGTGTGGACGTTCCAGCGGCGGATATTCAGGCGCTGGGCAACGGCGACCTGACAGTTAACGCCTCGGTCACCAATGGCGTTGGCAACACGGGCAGCGGCTCGCGCGATATCACTATCGATGCCAATCTGCCAGGTCTGCGCGTTGATACCGTGGCGGGCGATGATGTGGTTAACAGCATCGAGCACGCTCAGGCACTGGTGATAACCGGTAGCGGCAGCGGGCTGGCGGCGGGCGCGGCGCTGACGGTGGTGATCAATAACGTCACCTATGGCGCAACAGTATTAGCCGATGGCACATGGAGCCTTGGCGTTCCGGCAGCAGATGTGGGCAACTGGCCTGCGGGGACGGTGAATATCACGGTTTCAGGTGCCACTAGCGCAGGAAACCCGGTCACCATCACCCATCCGGTCACCGTCGATCTGGCGGCGGTGGCGATCTCCATTAACACCGTTTCCGGCGATGATGTGATTAACGCCGCCGAAAAAGGGGCAGATTTAACCCTTTCCGGCAGCACTTCCGGCGTGGAAGCGGGGCAAACCGTCACCGTCACCTTTGGCGGCAAAACCTATATCGCTACCGTAGCGGGCGATGGTAGCTGGACAACTACTGTACCCACCGCCGATCTCAGCGCGTTACGTGACGGCGACGCCACGGTACAGGCCAGTGTCAGCAATATTAACGGCAACACGGCTTCGGCAACCCACGCCTATAGCGTCGATGCCACGGCACCGACGCTTGCCATTAACACCATCGCCACCGACGATATTCTTAACGCCGTTGAGGCGGGCAATCCGTTAACCATCAGCGGCACCAGCACCGCCGAAGCGGGGCAAACGGTAACCGTCACGCTTAATGGTGTGGCTTACATCGGCACCGTTCAGGCGGGCGGTAGCTGGAGCGTCAGCGTGCCGACAACAGATCTCAGCAATCTGACCGCCAGCCCGTACACGGTCAGCGCCTCGGTAAGCGACAAAGCGGGTAACCCGGCGACCGCCACTCACGGCCTGGCGGTGGATCTCACCGTGCCAGTTTTAACCATTAACACCGTCTCCGGCGATGACATCATTAATGCCGCCGAACACGGACAGGCGCTGGTGATCTCCGGTTCCAGCACTGGCGGGGAAGCGGGCGATGTCATCACCATCACGTTAAACAGTAAAACCTACACTACCACGCTGGACGCCTCCGGCAACTGGAGCGTCGGCGTTCCGGCAGCAGACGTCACTGCGCTGGGCAGCGGCCCGCAAACCATCACTGCGGCAATTACCGATACGGCAGGCAATAGCGATGATGCCAGCCGCACGGTCACCGTAAATCTCACCGCGCCAACCATTGGCATCAACACTATCGCCAGCGATGACGTGATTAACGCCACAGAAAAAGGCGCGGATCTGCAAATCACCGGCACCAGTAATCAGCCCGCAGGCACCACAATAACGGTGACGCTGAACGGGCAAAATTACACCGCTACCACCGATAGCAGTGGCAACTGGAGCGCCACGGTGCCAGCCTCGGCAGCTAGCACGTTGGGTGAAGCCAACTACACGGTAACGGCGAGCGTTACCGACACGGCAGGCAACAGTAATTCCGCCAGCCATAATGTGCTGGTCAACAGCGCCTTACCTGGCGTTACCATTAACGCAGTGGCAACCGATGACATTATTAATGCCGCCGAAGCGGGCAGTGCGCAAACCATCAGCGGGCAGGTGACGGGCGCGGCGGCGGGCGATACGGTCACCGTCACGCTGGGCGGCAACACCTACACCGCTACGGTGCAGGCTAATTTAAGCTGGAGTGTCAGCGTTCCGGCGGCGGATATTCAGGCGCTTGGTAACGGCGACCTGACAGTTAACGCCTCGGTCACCAACGTCGTGGGCAACAGCGGCAGCGGCTCGCGCGATATCACCATCGATGCCAATCTGCCTGGTTTGCGGGTCGATACCGTAGCGGGCGATGATGTTATTAACAGCATTGAGCACAATCAGGCGCTGGTGATAACAGGTAGCAGCACCGGGCTGACGGCAGGAACGGCATTAACGGTCGTGATTAACAACGTCACTTACGCTGCCACGGTGTTAGCTGACGGTACATGGAACCTCGGCGTTCCGGCGGCAGACGTCAGCAACTGGCCTGCGGGTACGGTGGATATCACGGTAAGCGGCACCAACAGCGCCGGAACAACCTCCACCATTACCCATCCGGTTACCGTCGATCTGGCGGCGGTCGCCATAACCATTAACACTCTCTCCGGCGATGATGTGATCAATGCCGTCGAAAAAGGCGAAACGCTGGTGGTGAGCGGCAGTACCAGCGGTGTAGAAGCCGGGCAGACGGCGACCGTCACCTTTGGCGGCAAAAATTACACCACCACTGTGGAAGCCAACGGTAGCTGGACGGTGAATGTGCCGCCTACCGATCTCGCTGCGTTGCCGGACGGCGCGGGCAACGTGCAGGCGAGTGTCAGCAACATTAACGGCAACAGCGCCCAGGCCGATCGCGCGTACAGCGTCGATGCCACCGCGCCGCTTGTGACCATCAACACCATCGCCAGCGACGATATTCTCAACGTGAGTGAAGCGGGCGCGGGGATAACCATCAGCGGCACCACCACGGCGCAGGCCGGGCAGACGCTGACTGTCACGCTCAATAACAACACGTACCAGACTACCGTCCAGGCCGATGGCACCTGGAGTGTGGACGTTCCGGCGACAGATTTAAGCGGATTAACCGCCAGCAGTTATACCGTGACCGCCACGGTGAGCGACAAAGCGGGCAACCCGGCAAGCGCGGATCATGCACTGGCGGTGGACGTTACCGCGCCGGATCTCACCATTAACACCGTCGCGGGCGATGACATTATCAACGCCATCGAACACGGGCAGGCGCTGGTGGTGAGCGGAACCAGTACGGGCGCGGCGGCAGGCGATGTGGTGACCGTCACGCTGAACGGTAAAAACTACACCACCACGCTGGACGCTTCCGGTAACTGGAGCGTCGGCATTCCGGCAGCGGATGTCACGGCGCTGGCAACCGGTAGCCAGACCATCACCGCCAGCCTGAGCGATCGCGCGGGCAACAGCGACAGCACGACTCACGATGTGACCGTTGATCTCAGTGGCCCGACGCTGACCATTAACACTGTCTCCGGTGATGACATTATTAATAATGCGGAGAAAACCCAGGATCTGATCATCAGCGGCGTCTCCAGCGGCCTGGCGGCAGGCACTACGGTCACCGTGATGTTGAACGGCCTGGCGTACAGCGCCACCACCGACGGCTCCGGCAACTGGAGCGTTACCGTGCCGGCTTCGGCGGTCGGCGCATTGGGCGAGGCGATTTATTCGATTAGCGCCAGCGCCACCGACAGCGCGGGCAACAGCGGTAGTACCACCCATACGGTGAATGTCGACTCGCTCCTGCCTGGGGTGATTATTAATACCGTGGCGGGCGATGACATTATTAACGCCGCTGAAATCGCCGTTAACCAGACCCTCAGCGGTCTGGTTACGGGGACGGCGGTTGCGGGGAATACGGTGATTGTCACTATTGGTGGCAATCAATACACCGCCACCGTGCAGCCAGATTTAAGCTGGAGCGTCAGCGTGCCTGCGGCAGATTTGCAGGCGCTGGGTAACGGTGAACTGACCATCAGCGCCTCGGTGACCAATTCCGCAAATAATACTGGCACCGCAACGCACGACATCGTGATAGACGCCAATCTGCCAGGCCTGCGGGTTGATACCGTGGCAGGCGATGATGTGATTAACAGCATTGAGCACACTCAGGCGCTGGTGGTCACCGGTAGCAGTAGCGGACTGGCGGCGGGCGCGGCGTTGACGGTAGTCATCAACAACGTCACCTACGGCGCAACGGTACTCGCCGATGGCACCTGGAGCGTCGGCGTTCCGTCGGCAGATGTCACAAACTGGCCTGCGGGGACGGTCAATATTGCCGTCTCTGGCACCAATACCGCAGGAACCACAACCAGCATTAGCCATCCGGTCACGGTCGATCTCGCTGCCGTGGCGATTACCATCAACACCCTTTCCACTGACGATGTGATAAACGCCGCCGAGAAAGGCACTGATTTGCAGCTTTCCGGCACCACCTCAGATGTGGAAGCGGGGCAGACTATTACCGTTATTTTCGGTGGCAAAAGCTACACCACCACGGTTGCCGCGGATAATACCTGGGGGCTGACGATCCCAGCCGCCGATCTCGCAACCTTGCCGGATGGCGCAGCAAACATCCAGGCCAGCGTCAGCAACGTCGCGGGTAACAACGCCCAGGCAACGCATGTTTATAGCGTCGATGCCACCGCGCCCTCCGTTACTATCAACACCATCGCCAGCGACGATATTCTTAATGCCGCCGAAGCGGGATCGGCGCTGACCATCAGCGGCACCAGCACCGCAGAAGCCGGGCAGACAGTGACCGTGACGCTAAACGGCGTCAATTACAGCGGCAACGTGCAGGCAGACGGGAGCTGGAGCGTCAGCGTACCAACTGGCGATTTAGCCGACCTTACCGCCAGCCCCTATACGGTGAGCGCGGCGGTCAGCGACAAAGCGGGCAACCCAACCTCGGCAACGCATAACCTGACGGTGGATCTTGCCGCTCCGGTCGTCACCATTAACACGGTAGCGGGCGATGACATCATTAACGCCACGGAACATGCTCAGGCGCAGATTATCAGCGGCTCGGCAACGGGCGCGACGACGGGTAACACGGTTTCCGTGACGATTGGCACGACCACCTACACCACCGTGCTGGACGCCAACGGCAACTGGAGCATCGGTGTGCCTGCCAGCGTGATTTCCGCACTGGCCCAGGGCGATGTAACCATTACCGCCACGGTCACCGACTCCGCAGGCAACAGCGGCACGGCCTCGCACACTGTCAGCGTGGCGCTCGGTGCACCGATACTCGCCATTAACACCATCGCCGTCGATGACATCATCAACGCCACGGAGAAAGGCGCGGATCTGTCGATTTCCGGCACCAGCAACCAGCCTGCGGGCACGCAGGTAACTGTTACGCTCAACGGGCAAAATTACACCACCACTGCCGATGCTTCCGGGAACTGGAGCGTGACCGTTCCGGCGTCTGCGGTTGGTACGCTCGGTGAAGCGACTTATACCGTTACCGCCGCCGCAACCGATGTTGATGGCAATAGCGGTTCCACCAGCCATAACGTGCAGGTTAATACCGCGCTACCGGGCGTCACCATTAACGTTGTGGCAACGGACGATATTATTAACGCCGCCGAAGCGGGGGCAACTCAAACTATCAGCGGGCAGGTCACGAGGGCCGTGGCGGGCGATACGGTGACCGTGACGCTCGGTGGGGCGACTTACACCGCTACGGTACAGGCAGACTTAAGCTGGAGTGTCGATGTTCCGGCTTCGGCGTTACAGGCGTTGGGCAACGGAGAGCTGACCATTTCGGCTTCGGTAACGAACAGCGTAGGCAATACCGGTAACGGCACGCGCGAAATCACCATAGACGCGAATCTCCCCGGTCTGCGGGTCGATACCGTGGCGGGCGATGATGTGGTCAACATTATCGAGCACGGTCAGGCGCTGGTGATTACCGGCAGCAGCTCTGGGCTGGCGGTGGGTAGCAATGTCACGCTGACCATTAACGGGCAAACCTATGTTGCGGCAGTGCTGGCCGATGGCACCTGGAGCGTCGGCGTTCCGGCGGTGGATGTCAGCGCCTGGCCTGCGGGGGCGGTGACGATTACGGCGAGCGGCAGCACTACAGCCGGAAACCCGGTCAGCGTTACGCATCCGGTGACTGTCGATCTCTCGGCGGTGGCTGTCAGCATCAACGCCATTACCGCCGATGATGTGATTAACGCCGCCGAAAAAGGCGCGGCGTTAACGCTCTCTGGCAGCACTTCCGGCGTGGAGGCTGGTCAAACGGTCACCGTGACCTTTGGCGGTAAAACCTATACTGCAAGTGTCGCGGCGAATGGTTCCTGGAGCACCACGGTTCCGGCGGCGGATATGGCAGCCCTGCGTGATGGTGATGCCAGCGCGCAGGCCAGCGTCAGCAACGTTAACGGCAACAGTGCCACCACTACCCACGCTTACAGCGTCGATGCCACCGCGCCAACGGTGACCATTAACACCATTGCGGGCGACGATATTCTTAACGCCGCCGAAGCGGGTGCGGCGCTGACCATCACCGGCAGCAGCACGGCGGAAGCCGGGCAGACGGTGACCGTCACGCTCAATGGCGCAAACTATACTGGCACGGTACAAACGGACGGCAGCTGGAGTATCAGCGTACCGCCAGCCGACTTAAGCGCCCTGACCGCCAGCAACTACACCGTCAGCGCGGCGGTGAGCGACAAGGCCGGAAACCCGACCTCGGTTAACCACAACCTGACGGTGGATACTTCCGTTCCGGTCGTCACCATCAACACGGTGGCAGGCGATGATGTGATCAATGCGACGGAACACGCCCAGGCGCAGATCATCAGTGGCTCTGCCACGGGGGCGGCAACCGGTAGCACCGTGACGGTGACTATCGGCTCAAATACCTTCACCACCGTGTTGGATGCCAGCGGCAACTGGAGCGTCGGTGTCCCGGCAAGCGTTGTTTCGGCACTGACAAACGGCACGGTGACCATTAACGCCAGCGTCACTGACGCCGCCGGAAACAGCGGCAGCGCCACCCATCAGGTGACGGTCAATACCGGGCTGCCGACCATTACCTTTAACGCCATCAGCAGCGATAACGTCCTGAACGCCGATGAAAAAGGCCAGCCGTTGACCATCAGCGGTAGCAGTACGGGGCTGGCGACCGGCGCACAGGTTACCGTCACGCTCAACGGTCATAACTACAACGCTACCACCGACGCAGCAGGCAACTGGACCTTAACCGTGCCGGTGAGCGATCTGGCGGCCTTAGGTCAGGCTAACTATACCATCAGCGCCAGTGCCACCAGTGCGGCAGGCAACACCGCCAGCAGCCAGGCGAATTTACTGGTCGACAGCGGCCTGCCAGGCGTCACCATCAATACCGTGGCGGACGACGATATTATCAACGCCGCCGAAGCCGGGGGCGATCAAACCATCAGCGGGGTGGTGACCCGCGCCGCCGCAGGCGATACAGTCACCGTGACGCTGGGTGGCAATACTTATACTGCACAAGTTCAGGCCGATTTAAGCTGGAGCGTCAGCGTTCCGGCAGCCGATCTCCAGGCACTGGGAAATGGCGATTTGACCATTAACGCCTCGGTGACGAACGCGAATGGCAATACGGGCAGCGGCACGCGAGATATCACCATTGACGCCAACCTGCCAGGTCTGCGCGTGGATACCGTCGCGGGCGATGATATCGTCAACAGCATCGAACATGGGCAGGCGCTGATAATCACTGGCGGCAGTAGCGGCCTGAATGCAGGCGCCGCGCTGACGGTCACCATCAACGGTGTGGCCTATGCTGCCACGGTACAGGCAGACGGGAGCTGGAGCGTCGGCATTCCAGCAGCAAGCGTCAGTGCATGGCCTGCGGGGCCGTTAACCGTTGAAGTGACAGGCCAGAGCAGCGCCGGAAACCCGGTCAGCGTCAGCCATCCGTTCACCGTCGATTTAACGGCTGTGGCAATCAGCATCAACACCGTTGCCAGCGACGACGTGATTAACGCCGCCGAAAAAGGCACCAATCTGACCCTTTCTGGCAGCACCAGCGGAATTGAAAGTGGGCAAACCGTTACCGTCACTTTTGGCGGCAAAACCTACACCGCCAGCGTCGCCGCCAACGGTAGCTGGAGCGTGAACGTTCCAGCGTCAGATCTGGCAACCTTGCCAGACGGCGCGGCGACCGTGCAGGCCAGTGTCAGCAGTGCGAGCGGCAACAACGCGTCGGCAACTCATGCGTATAGCGTCGATGCCAGCGCACCGACGCTTACCATAAACACCATCGCCAGCGATGACATCCTTAACGCCACGGAGGCGGGAAACCCGCTCACCATCAGCGGCACCAGCACCGCCGAAACCGGGCAGACGGTCACCGTCACCCTTAACGGCGCAACTTACACCGGTAATGTACAGGCGGACGGCAGCTGGAGCGTCAGCGTTCCCACTTCAGCCCTGGTCGCGCTCACCGCAAGCAATTACACCGTCAGCGCCACGGTCAACGACAAAGCGGGCAACCCCGGCAGCGCCAGCCATAATCTGGCGATAGACACCACCGCGCCGGTTCTCACCATTAACACCGTGGCGGGCGATGACATCCTTAACGACGCCGAACACGCCCAGGCGCTGGTGATCTCCGGTACCAGTACGGGCGGGGAAGCGGGCGATGTGGTGAGCGTTGTGCTCAATGGCAAAACGTATACCACGACGCTGGATGCCTCCGGTAACTGGAGCGTTGGCGTACCGACGGCGGATGTTACGGCGCTCGGTAGCGGCGCACAGAGCATCACCGCCAGCGTTAGCGATAGGGCGGGCAACAGCGACGACGCCAGCCGAACCGTCACTGTTAACCTCACCGCGCCAGCGATTAGCATCAACACCATCGCGGGCGATGACGTGATCAACGCGACGGAAAAAGGATCGAATCTGGCGCTTTCCGGCACCAGCGATCAGCCTGCGGGCACGGCGATCACCGTCACCCTGAACGGACAAAACTACAGCGCCACCACCGATGCCTCCGGCAACTGGAGCGTCACCGTGCCTGCCTCGGCGGTCAGTGCGCTTGGCGAAGCCACCTACAGCGTCACGGCGAGCGTTACCAACGCTCAGGGCAACAGCAGCACCGCCAGCCATAACGTACAGGTCAATACCGCGCTGCCGGGCGTCACCATCAATCCGGTGGCGACGGACGATATTATCAACGCTTCAGAGGCGGGCAGCGCGCAAACCATCAGCGGCCAGGTAACCGGTGCGGCGGCGGGCAGCACCGTCACCGTTGAACTGGGCGGTAAAACTTACACCGCCACCGTGCAGGCTGATTTAAGCTGGAATGTGAGCGTACCTGCCGCCGACTGGCAGGCGTTAGGTAACGGTGAATTAACGGTTAATGCCTCGGTGACCAACGCCGTTGGCAACACCGGCAGCGGCATGCGTGATATCACCATCGATGCCAGTCTGCCCGGTCTGCGGGTGGATACCGTCGCAGGCGATGATGTGGTCAATATCATCGAACACGCTCAGGCGCAGGTGATTACCGGGAGCAGCTCCGGCTTTACGGCAGGCACGGCGCTGACCGTGGTGATAAATAACCAAACTTATGCCGCCACGGTGTTGGCGAACGGCACCTGGAGCGTCGGCGTTCCGGCGGCGGATGTCAGTAACTGGCCTGCGGGAATGCTGAATATTACCGTTAGCGGCGCGAACAGTGCCGGAACGCAAACCAGCATTACCCATCCGCTGACCGTTGATCTCACTACCGTTGCCATCAGCATTAACGCTATTACCCCTGATGATGTGATTAACGCCGCCGAAAAAGGCGCGGCGCTAACGCTTTCCGGCAGCACGTCCGGCGTCGAAGCGGGGCAAACCGTTACTATTACCTTTGGCGGCAAAACCTACACCACCACGGTGGCGGCAAACGGTAGCTGGAGCACCACCGTTCCGACTGCGGATTTGGCGGCTCTGCGTGACGGCGATGCCAGCGCCCAGGTGCGGGTGACTAACGTCAACGGCAACAGCGCCACGGCAACGCATGAATACAGCGTCGATAGCGCCGCGCCAACGGTGACCATCAACACCATTGCCAGCGATAACATCATCAACGCCAGCGAAGCGGCGGCGGGCGTAACGGTTTCCGGCACCAGCACGGCGGAAACCGGGCAAACGCTCACCGTCACGCTAAACGGCACTAACTACCAGACCACGGTGCAGGCAGACGGCAGCTGGAGCTTAACGCTGCCTGCCAGTGACTTAACCGCACTTGCCAATAACGGCTACACCCTGACTGCCACGGTCAGCGATCTGGCGGGTAACCCTGGCAGCGCCAGCAAAGGCGTCACCGTCGATACCACCGCGCCCGTCATCAGCTTCAACACCGTGGCAGGCGATGACGTGATTAACAACGTCGAACACGCTCAGGCGCAGATTATCAGCGGCACCGCCACGGGCGCGGTGGCGGGTGACCGCCTGGTGGTGACCATCGCCGGGCAGCAGTATGTCACCAGCACCGATGCCAGCGGCAACTGGAGCGTTGGCGTGCCTGCCAGCGTGATTTCCGGCCTTGCGGACGGCACGGTAACCATCAGCGCCACCATCACCGACAGCGCAGGCAACAGCAGCACCCAGACGCACAACGTACAGGTAAACACGGCGGCAGTGTCGCTCTCGGTCAGCACCATCAGCGGCGATAATATTATTAACGCCGCCGAAGCGGGCAGTGCGCTGACCCTGAGCGGCACCGGAACGAACTTTGCCGCAGGTACAGTGGTGACCGTGTTGCTTAACGGCAAAGGCTACAGCGCCACCATTCAGAGCAACGGGAGCTGGAGCGTGAACGTGCCTGCGGCGGATGTTGCGGCACTGGCGGATGGCACCAGCTACACGGTTAGCGCCTCCGCCCAGGACAGCGCAGGAAACAGCGCCACGGCCTCGCGCAGCGTGGCGGTAGATCTCACCGCGCCGGTTATCAGCATAAACACGGTTTCAACGGACGATCGACTCAACGCCGCCGAACAGCAGCAGCCGTTAACCCTTAATGGCTCGACCAGCGCGGAAGTGGGGCAGACGGTCACTGTCACCTTTGGCGGCAAAACCTATACCGCTACGGTTGCCGCCAATGGCACCTGGGCGCTGAACGTGCCTGCGGCGGATCTGGCAGCACTCGGGCAAGGCGCGCAGACCATTACCGCCAGCGTGAACGATCGCGCCGGTAACCCCGGTCAAACCACGCACGCCCTGACTGTTGACACCGTTGCGCCGACGGTCACCATCGCCACCGTTGCGGGTGACGATATTATCAACAACGCCGAGCAGCTTGCCGGGCAGACCATCAGCGGCACCACCACCGCTGAAGTGGGTCAGACGGTCACTGTTACCTTTAACGGGCAAACCTGGACCGCAACGGTTGGCAGCGGCGGAAGCTGGTCGGTGTTTATTCCGGCGCAGCAGTTTTCCGGATTAAGCGACGGCAGCTACACCATCAGCGCGACGGTCAGCGATCAGGCCGGAAACCCCGGCAGCGCCAGCCGTGGCGTGACCCTCAATGGCGACGTGCCAACCGTCACCATCAACACCTTTGCGGGCGATGATGTAGTGAACGCGGCGGAACACGGCGCGTCTTTGGTGATCAGCGGCACCACCACCGCCCCAGTCGGGCAGACGCTGACCCTGACCTTAAACGGCAAAACCTACACCACCACGGTACAGACGGGCGGTAGCTGGAGCTACACCCTCGGCAGCGCCGATGTCACCGCGCTGGCGGACGGCAATGCCTATGTGATTAATGCCTCGGTGAGCAACGCCATTGGCAACACCGGCAGCAGCAATCACACCATTACTGTCGATCTCAGCGCCCCGGCGATGGGCATTAATATCGATTCCCTGCAAGTCGACACTGGCCTTAGCGCCAGCGACTTTATCACCAGCGTCAGCCCGGTGGTGGTCAACGGCTCACTCACCGCCGCGCTTGCCAGTAACGAGACGGCGCAAATCAGTATCGACGGCGGTGTAACCTGGAGCACGCTTACCGTTACTGGCACGACCTGGCGCTATAACGACAGCCGCACGCTGACCGATGGTAACTATCTCTATCAGGTGCGGGTGATTGATGCGGCGGGCAACGTCGGGGCGACTGATAGCCAGAATGTGGTGATCGACACTACTGCGCCAGATCCCGCGGTGAAAACCATCGCCATTAGCGCGATCACCACCGATACAGGTCTGATTACTAATGATTTTGTCACCAGCGACACGACGCTTGCGGTGAGTGGTACGCTCGGCGCGGCGCTCTCTGCTGGTGAGTCCGCGCAAATCAGTATCGATGGCGGCACCACCTGGCAGAATCTGGCGGTAAATGGATTAACCTGGACTTATCTTGACGGGCGCACGCTGACCGACGGTAACTACAACTATCAGGTACGGGTGATCGACACCGCCGGAAATATCGGCGCGACCGCCAGCCAGATAGTCACCGTGGACACCACCGCGCCGCTGGCGAGCAAAACCATCGTCATTGCGGGCATCAGCGATGACACCGGGTTAAGCAGCAGCGATTTTGTGACCCGTGACACTACGCTGACCGTGCGTGGCACGCTCGGCGCAGCGCTGGCGGCAGATGAACGGGCGCAAATCAGCCTTGATGGTGGCGTTACCTGGGCCACCTTAACTGTTATCGGCACCAGCTGGAGCTATGCCGATGGTCGCACGCTCACCGACGGTACATGGAATTACACGGTGCGGGTGGTGGATCTGGCGGGGAATGTCGGGCAGACCGCGACGCAAAACGTGGTGGTCGACACCATCAGCCCGGAAGCGGCGAAAAGCATCACTATTACCGGTATCAGCGATGACACCGGAGCCAGCAGCAGCGATTTTATTACCAGCGACACCACGCTTACCGTGCGCGGCGTGCTGGGCGCGGCGCTCGGCGCTAATGAGTTCGCGCAAATCAGTACCGACAACGGCGCAACCTGGGTGAACGTGACCGTTGCCGCAGACGGTCTGAACTGGACATATGTGGACGGGCGTACGCTGACCAACGGCACCAACACCTGGCAGGTGCGGGTGGTTGATTTAGCGGGCAACGTTGGCGCAACCGGCAGCCAGTCGGCGCAGATTGACACCGTTAACCCGGCGCAGGTGCTCACCATCGCCAGCATCAGCACCGATACGGGGAGTTCGGCCACCGACTTTATCACCAGCGATACCACGCTCACGCTGACCGGTTCGCTGGGGGCGGGGCTTGCCAGCGGCGAAGTGGCGCAGATTAGCCTCGATGGCGGCGCGACCTGGACCACGCTCACCACCAACGGTACGCAGTGGACTTACACTGACAGCCGCACGCTGACCGACGACAGCTACGTTTATCAGGTACGGGCGCTGGATCTGGCGGGAAATACAGGCCCGGTGGTATCGAAAACGGTGGTGGTCGATACGATTAACCCCACCGCCACGCCGACCATTGTGTCGTATACCGATGATGTCGGGCAGCGGCAGGGGACGTTTAGCAATTCGCAGGCCACCGACGACACCACGCCGTTGCTCAACGGCGTGCTCTCTGCGCCGCTTGCCAGCGGTGAAGTCGTTTACCTTTACCGTAACGGTCTGCTGTTAGGTGCGGTAACGATGGTCGGCGCGCTGAACTGGACTTACAGCGACAGTGGTCTGGTCAGCGGTGCCTATACCTACAGCGCACGAGTGGTGGATCTGGCGGGGAATATCACCTCCTCCAGCGATTTTGTTCTGACGGTCGATACCTCAATTCCGACGACGCTTGCGCAAATCACCAATCAAACCACGCGCGATACCACGCCGATTATCAGCGGCGTAATCACGGCGGCACTCGCCAGCGGGCAGTATGTTGAAGTGGTGATCAACGGCAAAACCTACACTTCGCAGCCGGGCGGTGCGGTGGTGGTCGATCCGGCGCACAACACCTGGTATGTGCAACTGCCGGATACCGACGCGCTGGCGGCGTCTGCGACCGCCTATAACGTCACCGCGCAGGTGAAAAGCTCGGCGGGTAACGGTAACACCGCTAACGTCAGCACTGGTACGGTAACGGTTAACGCAGCGATTGATTACACACCGACCTGGACCACCGCCAGCAAATCCACCGCATGGGGGCTGACCTACGGCCTCGACACACACGGGATGTGGACAGTGCTGGCCAACCAGCAAATTATGCGATCCACCGATCCGCTCACCTGGTCGAAAACCGCCCTGACGCTGGTGCAAAGTGGCAACAACTATGCCACCAGCTCCATCGCCGATTACAACCGTAACGGTACGGGCGATCTGTTTATTACCCGTGATGACTACGGCACGGGGTATATCAACGGCTTTACTAATAACGGCGATGGTACGTTTTCCAGCGCCATCCAGGTGAACGTTGGCACCCTGACGTGGTATGGCTCGATTGTGGCGTTTGATAAAGAGGGCGACGGTTATCTTGATTTCTGGATTGGCGACGCCGGGGGGCCGGACTCCAACACTTTCCTGTGGAACAACGCCGGCACCCTGACAGGCAACTCGACCACTGCTAATAACGGGGGGAGTGCTACGGTCGGTGGGGCGGTGACAGGTTATCTGTCACTCAACGAAGGTTCCGGTGTCGATCTTAATAATGACGGCAGAATTGATCTGGCTCAGCACACTTTCAACCTGAACAACAACTTCACCCTCTCATCGTTGATAAGTCAGGGCAATGGCACCTTCGTCTGGGGACAAAACACCGTCAATACTTTCCTCAGTAGTCCTGGCTCGGGGGGAAACTCGACATCCGTTTCCATGACATGGGCCGATTTCGATGGTGACGGCGATATGGATCTCTTCCTGCCCGCCAGCCAGGGAAGAGCTAACTACGGTTCGCTGTTATTCAACACCAACGGCGTGCTGGGTAGCCCGGTGGCGGTCGGCGCGACGGCAACCACCTACGCCAGTCAATTCAGCCTGGCCGTCGACTGGGATCATGACGGGTTAATGGATATCGCCCGTATCGCCCAGACCGGACAGTCGTATCTTTATACTAACGTCAGCAACGCCAGTAACTGGACACAATCGGCCCTCGGCGGCAGCCAGAGCGGCACCACCAGCGGCGTGGCGGCAATGGATTACGACTGGGATGGCGCGGTGGATGTGCTGGTAACCAAACAGTCGGGCAGCGTGTTCCTGATCCGAAACACCAACACGGTGAGCTACGGCACCTCGCTGCACCTGCGTATCACCGATCCTAACGGTATTAACGTCTATTACGGCAATACCGTGAAGCTGTACAACTCGGCGGGCGTGCTGGTTGCCACACAAATCATCAACCCGCAGTCGGGGATGGGCGTTAACGACACCTCGGCGCTGGTCAACTTCTACGGACTTAACGCGGGAGAAACCTACAACGCGCTGCTGATCAAATCCACCGGCACTACCGCCAGCAATATCGACCAGACGGTGAATACCAGCTGGGGCGGCTTACAGGCCACCGATGCTACTCACGCTTACGACCTCAGTGCTGAAGCAGGTACGGCGAGCAACAACGGCAAGTTTGTCGGCACTGGCTATAACGACACCTTCTTCGCCACCGCAGGCACCGACATCTACGACGGTTCCGGCGGCTGGGTGTACAGCTCCGGCACAGGAACCTGGCTGGCGAACGGCGGCATGGACGTGGTCGATTTCCGTCTCTCAACGGTGGGCGTGACCGCTAACTTAAGCGTCACCACCGCCCAGGCCACCGGTTTTAATACCTCGACATTTACCAATATCGAAGGGATTTCCGGCTCGAATTTTAATGACACTCTGACCGGCAGCAGCGGCGATAACCAACTGGAAGGGCGCGGCGGCAACGACACGCTCAACATCGGCAACGGCGGCCATGACACCTTGCTCTATAAACTGCTTAACGCCAGTGACGCCACCGGGGGCAACGGTTCGGACGTGGTGAATGGCTTTACGGTAGGCACCTGGGAAGGCACCGCCGACACCGATCGCATTGATATTCGTGAACTGTTACAGGGCAGCGGCTACACCGGAAACGGCAAAGCCAGCTATGTCAACGGTGTGGCGACGCTGGATTCGCAGGCCGGGAACATCGGTGATTTTGTCAAAGTCACCCAGAGCGGCAGCGACACCATCGTGCAGATCGACCGTGACGGCACGGGCGGCGGCTTTGCGACAACTAACGTGGTCACGCTGACGGGCGTGCATACCGACCTCGCCACTTTACTGGCGAATCATCAGTTGATGGTGGTGTAGAGAATGAAAAAAAATGCCCAGTCCGTGGAAGCCTGGCTGGAGGCGATGATCGCCGTGGCACGTTATTACCGCCTCGATTTTTCCCAGGAGAACGTGCGCGCGACCGTCAACTGGGAGCGCGACAGCAAGCGGGAAGAGTTGCTCACCGATATGGCGCGGCAACTGGGAATGGGGCTGCGGCTGGTGGAGTTTTCCGCTGATTCGCTTAACCCCTGGCGGCTGCCGCTGATCGCGGTGTTTGATAATCAACAGATTGGCGTGATCACCCGCCGCGACAATCACGACAATATCAGCGTTCAGTTCAGCGGTGACGAAGGGCTGGAAACCACATTAAACGTCACGGATATAGAAGACAAAATCGTTGAACTGGCGCTGCTACGACCGCTCAGCGCCATTCCCGATGCGCGGGTGGATGACTACATTCGCCCGTATCAGGCGAACTGGTTCTGGAATCTTTCGCTAAAAGACTGGCGGCGCTATGGCGATATTATGCTGGCCTCGCTGGTGGCGAACGTGCTGGCGCTGGCGGCGATGATTTTCTCGATGCAGGTTTACGACCGCGTTGTTCCGGCGCAGTCCTACCCGACGCTATGGGTGCTGTTCGCCGGGGTGATGATGGCGATCCTGTTTGAGTTCTGTATGCGAATGGTGCGCACGCACCTTTCCGATGTGATTGGTAAGCGGGCAGATCTGCGTATTTCGGATCGCGTGTTTGGTCACGCATTACGGCTGAAAAATAACGTGCGATCGAAATCCACCGGATCGTTTATCTCACAGATCCGCGAACTGGAATCGGTGCGGGAGCTGATCACCTCCACCACCATTGGCGCGGTAGCGGATCTGCCATTCTTCCTGCTGTTTGTTTTTATTCTGTGGATGATCGGCGGCTGGCTGGTGCTGGTTGTTTTGCTGGCGCTGCCGTTGCTGGTGATCCCCGGCCTGCTGGTGCAACGCCCGCTGGCGCGGCTGGCGAACGAAGGGATGCGCGAATCGGCAGTGCGCAACGCTACGCTTGTCGAGGCCGTGCAGTCGATTGAAGATATTAAACTGCTGCGTGCTGAACAGCGTTTCCAGAATCAGTGGAATCACACCAACGACGTGGCGTCATCTATCAGCATGAAGCAACGTTTTCTCACCGGGCTACTGCTCACCTGGACGCAGGAAGTGCAATCCATCGTCTATGTGGTGGTGCTGTTGGTGGGCTGCTTTATGGTGATGAGCGGCGACATGACCACCGGCGCGCTGGTGGGGACGACGATTCTGGCTTCGCGCACCATCGCGCCGCTGTCGCAGATATCCGGCGTGCTCTCGCGCTGGCAGCAGGCGAAGGTGGCGCGTAATGGCCTCGATGAACTGATGAAGCGCCCGGTGGATCAGCCGGAGCACGGCAAACTGGTGCATAAAGCAGTGCTGCACGGCAATTATCAGTTCAGCAACGCGGTGTTTTATTACGACGAAGAAGAGAAGATTGCCGATGTGGCGATCGGCAAACTCAACATTCAGGCCGGAGAGAAAATCGCCATTCTCGGGCGCAACGGCGCGGGTAAATCAACGCTACTGCAAATGCTCGCCGGAATGCGTATCGCCCAGCAGGGGCAGGTGTTGCTGGATAACATCAGCATCGGGCAGCTTGATCCGGCGGATCTGCGCCGCGACATGGGGCTGCTCAGCCAGACCGGGCGACTGTTCTTCGGTTCGTTGCGGGAAAACCTCACCATGGGGATGCCAGAAGCCAGCGATGAAGATATCGAACGCGCGTTGACTCTCAGCGGAGCGCTGCCGTTTGTGCAGAAGCAGAAAAACGGCCTTAACTACATGATTCAGGAAGGGGGATTTGGTCTTTCGGGCGGTCAGCGGCAAACGCTGCTGCTGGCGCGGCTCCTCATCTCTCAACCCAACATCGTCCTGCTCGATGAACCCAGTGCCTCGCTGGATGAAATGGCGGAAGCGTATTTAATTGAACAACTAAAACAGTGGATTGGGCATCGCACGCTGGTCATCGCTACTCACCGCACGGCAATGCTGCAACTGGTGGACAGGATAATTGTGATGGATCAGGGGCGGATTGTGATGGACGGCGCGAAAGAGACCATTTTGCGTGAACAGGGCGAACCCACGACGCGACGCGTGGTGTTGCAGGAGAAGAATAAGGGGTCTGCCGCATGAACGGACAACTGCAATACAACCGTGGCCTGACTGAACCCCGCCTGCCACGTTCGGCGCTGGCGGTGCGCGTTACCGCTGTGATGCTGCTCTGTTTTCTCGGCTGGGCGTGGTACTTCCAGCTTGATGAAGTCACCACCGGCAGCGGCACGGTAGAACCTTCCGGGCGCGAACAGGTGGTGCAGTCGCTGGAAGGCGGGATTTTGTATCATCTCGACGTGAAGGTTGGCGATATTGTCGAACAGGGGCAGCCGCTGGCGCAGCTTAACCGCACCAAAACGGAATCCGACGTCCAGGAAGCGATGTCGCGGCTGTATGCGGCGCTGGCAACCTCGGCGCGGCTGCGGGCAGAAGTGAGCAATAAACCGCTGGTCTTTCCTGACGAACTGAATAAATTCCCCGAACTTATCGAGTCGGAAACGGCGTTATATAACACTCGCCGCGACGGGTTGAACAAAGCCACCACCGGGCTGACGCAGGGGATCAGCCTGGTCAACCGCGAACTGGCGATGACCCAGCCGCTGGTGAAACAGGGGGCGGCGAGCAGCGTTGAAGTGCTGCGCCTGCAACGCCAGGCCAATGAACTGGAAAACAAACTTAGCGACGTGCGTACGCAATACTACGTACAGGCGCGGGAAGAGTTAGCGAAAGCCAATGCGGAAGTGGAAACCCAGCGTTCGGTGATCCGCGGGCGGGAAGATTCTCTCACCCGGCTCAACTTTACTGCGCCGGTGCGAGGCATTGTTCAGGACATTGACGTCACCACGGTTGGCGGCGTCATCGCCCCCGGTGGTAAACTTATGACTATCGTGCCGCTGGATGAGCAACTGTTGATCGAGGCAAAAATCTCCCCCCGCGATGTGGCGTTTATCCATCCGGGGCAAAAATCGCTGGTGAAAATAACCGCTTACGATTACTCCATCTACGGCGGCCTGCCGGGGGAAGTGGCGGTGATATCACCAGACACCGTGCAGGATGAAGTGCGGCGCGATGTTTATTACTATCGGGTGTACATTCGCACTTTCAGCAACCATCTGGAAAATAAAAGCAAACAGCAGTTTCCGATATTTCCCGGCATGGTGGCGACGGTCGATATCCGCACCGGCAAAAAAAGCGTGCTGGATTATCTGTTGAAACCCTTTAACAAAGCACAGGAGGCGTTGCGCGAACGATGAACATTAGCGATGTAGCAAAAATTACCGGCCTGACCAGCAAAGCCATTCGCTTTTATGAAGAGAAGGGGCTGGTGACGCCGCCGATGCGCAGCGAAAATGGTTATCGAACCTACACGCAGCAGCATCTCAACGAACTGACCTTACTGCGCCAGGCGCGCCAGGTGGGCTTTAACCTGGAAGAGAGCGGCGAACTGGTGAATCTGTTTAACGACCCGCAGCGTCACAGCGCCGATGTAAAACGGCGCACCCTGGAGAAAGTGGCGGAGATCGAACGACACATTGAGGAGCTGCAATCCATGCGCGACCAGCTACTGGCGCTGGCGAATGCCTGCCCTGGCGATGACAGCGCCGACTGCCCGATTATCGAAAATCTCTCCGGCTGCTGTCATCATCGGGCGGGGTAATTAAGGCATACGGAAATAGTCGTCCATTATTTTCGTCAACTCCGGACGTTCGCCGTCATCGTTGATGGCAAAATCCAGAAAAAAGGCATCTGCTTGCGGCGTTCGGTTTTGCGCCATCAACCGGAAGGTGAGAGGGCGATAAATGGCGTATGCCGGATGGCTGATAACGAATCGAGCAAAGTCAACAAAAAGCGGCGAGTATGTGGAAAACAGTGCCTGCAAAATAACATCAGCCTTTTCATCCCCCTCCAAACCTTGTTGGATCATGCGCTTAATACGAGCTTCGCTCAAATTCCCGGCCTCAACAATTTGCAAGGCTTGATCCAGTGAAGGGTAACGGCTGACGCTCTTCTGCAACTCTTCTGACCAGGTTTCGGATAGGCTGATGTGCTTATCAGGGCCGAAACTCTCCCATGCGCCGGGCGGTAATGTTTTCCACTCAGTGAGTTTGGGAACGTGGCACAGTAGCTCTGTTTTGTGCAGACATTCTCCGCCCGGAAATACCAGTGTTTGTTGCTCATCATTAAAACGGGTTGCCGTGCTGAGTACCAGTGTTTTGAGCGGTCGCCCTTCCAGCGCGGCGGCAGTGGCCTTATGGTGCCCGTCGAGCAGAACGCAGAGATAGGAATCAGTGAGATACCAGGCCAGAGCGCGGGCGTCCGGTTTATCGCGATAAAACGTCGCACGCTCAGGATTAAAATGTGATGGCGGCTGTCCGGGTAGAAGAAAGCAGGGGGCGGTGCCACTGAAATAGCAATATTCAGGATCCCAGACGGCAACGGTTGCCGGATTACTGGCGCTATGGTCCGTTGCCGCCCAAAAGAAATGCCCGTTGCCATCCGTCGGGTAAAGTTCACGATCTTCCAGCAGATAATAGCCATCAGCCAGGCATGAGAACAGCGGTGTCAGCGCGGCAAAAGCGTCAGTCATGCCAGACCATGGGCGATTCCAGTTTTCGAGAGCAGACAAAAACCGGGCGGCTCCCTGTTCATCATCCGCAAAACCGCTGTAGACAAATTCCGCACAGGTGGGGCAGCCAGCCTCGGACCAGAAACGTATTAACGGGACATCCTGCCAGCAGAGCGAACGGATAAGCCCATAAGGGTGCGGATCGTAAATCACACATTGACGCAGAAATCCTTTACCTGACTTCACCGAAAAAATGACGCCCGCAGCGTTATTTTTCAGCAGACGTACTTCAGGTTTTCGAAAGGGAAAAAGCATGGCCACTCCTTAGCCGAAAATTCAATTAACCCCCATGTCGAGGGCCACATGCCGGATGCGGCGCGAGCGCCTTATCCGGCATGGGTTTTGGTACAGATTTCCAGGTATGATAAGACGCATCAGGCGATGACCGCACGGATAATCAGCGTTATCCCTTCTATCGCAATCACCTCAACATGCGTACCTGCGCCGAGATCCTCGCTGGCGCTGACAGGCCATGAACTGTCACCGACGCGCATATGACCGCGCCCGTTGACCAGCGGAGATTCCAGCACAAAACGTCGGCCAATAAGCTGCTGCCCGCGCTGGTTTAAATGACTGTCGCTGTGCTTTTGTTCGCGCACCCGCCGCGACAACCATTTCCACCACAGCCAGGCAGCGAGCAGCGTCAGGACGGCAAACATTACCCCTTGCCACTCCCAACCCAGCGGCACCAGCCAGACCACCAGGCCGGTAATCACCGCTGCCACGCCGCTCCACAACAGATAACCATTGCCGCCCAGCATTTCGGCAGCCAGCAGCAACCCGCCGAGACTGAGCCAGAAAATATGTGGGTGAACGACCATTAACGCCATCATGGCTGAGTCCGCTTGTTGGCGCTGTCTTTCACCAGTTCAGCAATCCCGGCAATCGACCCCATCAGGCTGCTGGCCTCTAATGGCATCATCACTACTTTGCTGTTACTGGACGAACCGATCTGTTGTAACGCTTCGGTGTATTTCTGCGCTACGAAGTAGTTCACCGCCTGAATATCACCGGAGGCGATGGCTTCAGACACCATTTTGGTGGCGCGGGCTTCCGCTTCGGCAGAACGTTCACGCGCTTCGGCCTGTAAGAATGCCGACTGACGTTCACCTTCCGCTTTCAGGATTTGCGACTGTTTTTCACCTTCGGCTTTGAGGATTTCCGCCTGACGGATCCCTTCCGCTTCAAGGATGTAAGCGCGTTTGGTACGTTCCGCTTTCATCTGCGCGTTCATCGAAGAGATAAGCTCTGCCGGTGGGCGCACGTCGCGAATTTCAATACGGGTGACTTTAATCCCCCACGGGTTGGTGGCCTCATCGACAATACGCAGCAGGCGTGAGTTGATGCTGTCGCGCTGGGAGAGCATTTCGTCAAGTTCCATTGAACCCAGTACGGTACGGATGTTAGTCATGGTCAGATTGATGATCGCCAGCTCCAGATTGCTGACTTCATAAGCCGCGCGCGGGGCATCAATTACCTGAATAAAACAGACCGCGTCGATCGTAACGTTGGCGTTATCTTTCGAGATAACTTCCTGAGAAGGGATATCGAGCACTTGCTCCATCATATTGATCTTACGACCAATGCGATCCATAAACGGCACGACCAGACTGAGCCCCGGCTGTAACGTTTTGGTATAGCGACCAAAACGTTCTACTGTCCACTGATAGCCCTGCGGCACGATTTTGACGCCCGCGCCAACAATGACCAGCGCGACAAAAATGAGAATCGGGATAAAGATAAGCATCGGAAAAACCTCCTGTTGTACCGTCCATAATCAGCAAAATTGCTGCTTGATTAAACAAATTATACCTGATTACTGAAAGAGAGTTCCCCCTTATTCCTGCGAAGGATAAACTGTTTTTAGTAAAAATCAGAAAAAGGGAACAGCGATGCAGGAAAATAGTCCTTTGCTTCAGCTACAAAACGTAGGATATCTGGCGGGTGATACGAAGATTCTTAATAACATCAATTTTTCGCTACGTGCTGGCGAATTTAAGTTAATTACCGGCCCTTCCGGTTGTGGCAAAAGTACGCTGCTGAAAATTGTTGCTTCATTAATCAGCCCAACCAGCGGAACGTTGCTGTTTGAAGGTGAGGATGTCAGTACACTCAAGCCAGAAATCTACCGCCAGCAAGTATCTTACTGCGCCCAGACGCCGACGCTGTTTGGCGATACGGTATACGATAATCTGATCTTTCCCTGGCAGATCCGTAACCAGCAGCCTGACCCAGCCATTTTTCTCGATTTTCTCGAACGCTTCGCTTTGCCGGACAGCATTTTGACAAAGAATATCGCCGAGCTATCTGGTGGTGAAAAACAACGCATCTCATTGATTCGTAACCTGCAATTTATGCCAAAGGTATTATTGCTGGATGAAATCACCAGTGCACTGGATGAAAGTAATAAACATAACGTTAATGAGATGATCCACCGTTATGTGCGCGAGCAAAATATTGCCGTGCTGTGGGTGACACACGATAAAGACGAAATTAATCATGCGGATAAAGTGATTACACTGCAACCGCATGCCGGAGAAATGCAGGAAGCACGCTATGAACTCGCATAATATTACTAACGAATCATTAGCACTGGCATTAATGCTGGTGGTGGTGGCAATCTTAATTAGCCATAAAGAAAAACTGGCGCTGGAGAAAGATATTCTCTGGAGTGTCGGGCGCGCGATAATTCAGCTGATTATTGTCGGCTATGTGCTGAAGTATATTTTCAGCGTGGATGATGCCAGCCTGACATTATTGATGGTGTTATTTATCTGCTTTAATGCGGCGTGGAATGCGCAAAAACGCAGTAAATATATTGCTAAAGCTTTTATCTCATCGTTTATTGCCATTACGGTCGGGGCGGGAATTACCCTGGCGGTGCTGATTCTCTCAGGGTCGATTGAATTTATCCCGATGCAGGTGATTCCTATTGCCGGGATGATTGCCGGTAACGCGATGGTGGCGGTAGGGCTGTGTTACAACAATTTAGGGCAACGGGTCATTAGCGAACAGCAACAGATTCAGGAGAAACTGAGTCTTGGCGCGACGCCGAAACAGGCTTCAGCGATATTGATTCGCGACAGTATTCGCGCGGCTTTAATTCCGACGGTCGATTCAGCAAAAACGGTTGGCTTAGTGAGTTTACCGGGAATGATGTCCGGGCTGATATTTGCCGGGATTGATCCGGTGAAGGCGATTAAATATCAGATTATGGTGACCTTTATGCTGCTCTCAACCGCCAGCCTGTCGACCATTATTGCCTGCTATTTAACCTATCGTAAGTTTTATAATTCGCGCCACCAGTTGGTGGTGACGCAATTGAAGAAGAAATGATGCAATGCCGGATGCGCAGCATCGCATCCGGCGTTGTGGTTCATCTGCTGTTCAACGAAATATCAATACAACAACGCATACAGTTGGCGGCGATACTTCGACGCCAGTGCATCACCCGTACCCAGCGCAGCAAGGATCTCCTGGAACGTTTTACGTGTCTGACCGTCTGCGGCGGTGAGATCTTTACGCAGATGCCCAAACAGCAACTCCAGCGCCTCTTCATTACGCCCAACCTGATGCAGTTGCAGTGCCAGTTGCGTCGCCAGGGCGGCATCTTCTGGATTCTCTGCCACCTGCTGTTGCAACTGTTGAATTTCCGGCGTATCAGCCGCCTGCTTCAGCAGTTCAATTTGCGCCACCAGCCCCTGGTAGCGGGTGTCCTGATCCTGCAACGGAATGGTTTTCAGCACGGCTTCTGCATCTTCAGAACGGTTCAGCGCAATCAGCGTTTCTGCCAGCAGCAGGCCGATCTCCCCGTTTTGATTCGACAACTGCCAGGCGTCTTTCAGCAATGGCAGGGCGTCGGTGTAATTACCTTCCTGCATCAGCTGCATCGCCTGCTGCGCTTTCAGTTCTTCTTCGCGCGGCAGCACTTTATCCAGCAGGGCGCGGATCGCCTCTTCCGGTTGCGGCCCCTGGAAGCCGTCTACCGGTTGCCCGTTCTGGAACAGATACACGGTCGGAATCGCGCGCAGACCAAACTGGGCGGCAATCATCTGCTCCGCGTCGCAGTCCAGCTTCGCCAGAATAAATTGCCCGTTGTACTGCGCCGCGAGGCTTTCCAGAATTGGGGTTAACTGCAAACAGTGCTGGCTACGTTCAGACCAAAAATAGAACAGCACCGGTGTGGTCATCGACTGTTCAAGAACCTGTTGCAGGTTAGATTCGTTAATGTTGACAATATTTTCTACGGACATGGAGTCGCTCTCTGTTGTCGATATTTTCTTTGACATGGGGGCTTAAGCGCGCGCTTCAACTCACCCCTGCAATATTTTGTCCATCACGCGCCCCGGCAGCAGGCGCTTGAGCACCATTACCGCCCAGGTCACCAGCGTTACCGGATAGCGCATCTTCGGTTTCTCGCTAATAAAAGCATGGCGCACTTTGTCGACCACCGCTTCCGGCCCCAACGTAAAGCGGGCGGCGATGCCGGGATTTTCGACCGGTTTATCGCTTTGTGTCTGGTTGACGTTGTCGGTGAAGCGAGTACGAATGGGACCAGGTTCGATCAGGCTGACTTTAATTCCGCTGTGGCGCAGCTCCATGCGCAGTGCGTCTGACCACGCCTCCAGCGCATATTTACTGGCCGCGTAAGCGCCTCGACCCGGTGTGGAGATTAATCCCATCACCGATGAGGTCATCACAATACGCCCTTCACCGTGCGGTAACATAGCGGGTAACAGGCGCATGGTGAGCTGGTGTGCGCCGAAAAAGTTGGCAGAAAACTGCTGTTCCATCTGCGCGCGGCTGATGGTGGAAAGGGGGCCATACATGCCGAATCCGGCATTGTTAAAGATCCCATACAGACAATTATCGGTCAGAGCGATCACTTCGTCGGCTGCGCGATCAACACATTCTGGCGAATCCAGATCGATCAACACGCCGGTGAATCCCATATTGTTCATGCGCTCAACATCATCCGGTTTCCGGCAACCTGCCAGCACATGAAAACCCTGGCGTTTTAATTCGAGCGCGCTTTCCAGGCCAATACCACTGGAACATCCGGTAATTAAGACCGATTTTTGCATAACTTTACCTGTCAGGATCTCCGTTGCTTTATGAGTCATGATTTACTAAAGGCTGCAACTGCTTCGCCATCCAGTCGGCAATAAACGGCTGGGCGTCGCGGTTGGGATGAATACCGTCATCCTGCATCCATTGTGGCTTGAGGTAGACCTCTTCCATAAAAAAGGGCAGCAGCGGAACATCAAACTCTTTGGCGAGTTTGGGGTAAATGGCGCTAAAGGCTTCATTATAACGGCGACCATAGTTTGCAGGCAGACGTATTTGCATTAACAATGGTTCAGCGTTGGCGGCTTTGACATCCTGCAAAATCTGGCGCAGCGTTTGCTCGGTTTGTTGTGGCTGAAAACCACGCAAACCGTCATTGCCGCCCAGTTCAACCAGCACCCAGCGCGGCTGATGCTGTTTCAGCAGAGCCGGAAGGCGCGCCAGCCCTTGTTGCGAGGTGTCGCCGCTGATGCTGGCATTGACTACCGACGTTTTACTCTGCCACTTATCATTCAACAAGGCAGGCCAGGCCGCGCTGGCAGACATTCGATACCCGGCGCTCAGGCTATCACCCAGAATCAATAACGTGTCCGCTGCGGCGGCACGGAAGGTTAACAGGACCAGGAACAGGAAGGGCAAATGCCAGCGGAAAACATTGTTGAAGTTCATCATCTTAAGAAGTCCGTCGGTCAGGGGGAGCATGAACTCTCCATCCTCACCGGAGTTGAGCTGGTTGTCAAACGTGGCGAGACCATCGCGCTGGTGGGCGAGTCGGGATCGGGTAAGTCAACCTTGCTGGCGATCCTCGCCGGGCTGGATGACGGCAGCAGTGGCGAAGTAAGTCTGGTGGGACAACCGCTACATAATATGGACGAAGAAGCGCGGGCAAAGTTACGCGCGAAGCACGTAGGTTTTGTTTTTCAGTCATTTATGTTAATTCCTACCCTTAACGCGCTGGAAAACGTCGAGCTTCCGGCGCTGCTGCGCGGTGAAAGTAGCGTGGAAAGTCGTAACGGGGCGAAAGCGTTGCTCGAACAGTTAGGGCTGGGTAAACGTCTTGATCATCTTCCGGCACAGCTTTCCGGCGGCGAACAGCAACGTGTGGCGCTGGCGCGAGCTTTTAATGGTCGGCCTGATGTGCTGTTTGCCGACGAACCCACCGGTAACCTTGACCGCCAGACGGGCGATAAAATTGCCGACCTGCTGTTTTCCCTCAACCGTGAGCATGGCACCACGTTGATTATGGTGACTCACGACCTGCAACTGGCTGCACGTTGCGACCGCTGCTTACGACTGGTTAACGGGCAGTTGCAGGAGGAAGCATGATTGCACGTTGGTTCTGGCGCGAATGGCGCTCGCCGTCGCTATTAATTGTCTGGCTGGCGCTAAGCCTGGCGGTGGCCTGCGTGCTGGCGCTGGGCAATATCAGCGATCGCATGGAGAAGGGCTTAAGCCAGCAAAGCCGTGAGTTTATGGCGGGCGATCGGGCGTTGCGCAGTTCGCGCGAAGTGCCGCAAGCGTGGCTGGAGGAAGCGCAAAAGCGCGGCCTGAAAGTCGGCAAGCAGCTGACTTTCGCCACGATGACTTTTGCGGGCGATACGCCGCAGCTGGCGAATGTTAAAGCGGTGGATGATATCTACCCGATGTATGGCGATCTGCAAACCAATCCCCCTGGCCTGAAACCGCAGGCGGGCAGCGTATTGCTGGCCCCACGCCTGATGGCACTGCTTAACCTGAAAACAGGCGACACCATTGACGTGGGCGATGCCACCTTGCGGATTGCCGGAGAAGTGATTCAGGAACCGGATTCCGGTTTTAACCCCTTCCAGATGGCTCCGCGTCTGATGATGAATCTGGCGGATGTTGATAAAACCGGAGCCGTGCAGCCGGGGAGTCGGGTCACCTGGCGCTATAAATTCGGCGGCAGCGAGAACCAGCTCGACGGCTATGAGAAATGGTTGTTACCTCAGCTTAAACCCGAACAACGCTGGTACGGTCTGGAACAGGACGAAGGCGCGCTGGGGCGATCGATGGAACGCTCGCAACAGTTTCTGCTGCTTTCGGCGCTTCTGACCTTGCTGCTGGCAGTGGCAGCGGTGGCGGTGGCGATGAATCATTACTGTCGTAGTCGCTACGATCTGGTGGCGATCCTCAAAACGCTGGGGGCTGGGCGAGCGCAACTGCGTAAGCTAATCGTCGGTCAGTGGCTGATGGTGCTGGCGCTTTCAGCCGTTACCGGCGGGGCGATAGGCCTGTTGTTCGAAAACGTGTTGATGGTGCTGCTCAAGCCCGTTCTGCCTGCCGCACTACCGCCTGCCAGCCTCTGGCCATGGCTGTGGGCGCTTGGCACCATGACGGTCATCTCGCTGCTGGTGGGGCTACGACCGTACCGCTTGTTGCTGGCAACACAGCCTTTACGCGTATTGCGTAATGATGTGGTCGCGAACGTCTGGCCGCTCAAGTTTTATCTGCCGATTGTCAGTGTGGTGGTTGTGCTGCTGCTCGCCGGATTAATGGGCGGCAGTATGCTGCTCTGGGCGGTGCTGGCGGGCGCGGTAGTACTGGCTTTGCTGTGCGGTGTGCTGGGCTGGATGCTGCTGAATGTACTTCGCCGCATGACGCTGAAATCGCTACCTCTGCGCCTGGCGGTTAGCCGCCTGTTACGTCAGCCGTGGTCAACGTTAAGCCAGCTTTCGGCATTTTCGCTCTCCTTTATGCTGCTGGCACTGTTGCTGGTGTTGCGTGGCGATCTGCTCGACCGCTGGCAACAGCAGCTACCGCCAGAAAGCCCGAACTACTTTTTAATCAACATCGCCACAGAACAGGTTACGCCGCTAAAAGCGTTCCTCGCGGAACATCAAATAGTCCCGGAATCGTTTTATCCGGTAGTGCGGGCGCGGTTGACGGCGATTAACGATAAGCCGACAGAAGGCAATGAAGATGAGGCGCTCAATCGCGAACTCAATCTTACCTGGCAAAATACGCGGCCCGATCATAATCCGATTGTCGACGGTAACTGGCCGCCAAAAGCGGATGAAGTGTCGATGGAAGAGGGGCTGGCGAAACGCTTAAATGTTGCCCTCGGCGATACCGTCACCTTTATGGGCGATACCCAGGAGTTCCGCGCTAAAGTGACCAGCCTGCGCAAAGTGGACTGGGAAAGTCTCCGGCCTAATTTCTATTTTATTTTTCCTGAAGGGGCGCTGGATGGGCAGCCGCAGAGCTGGCTTACCAGTTTTCGCTGGGAGAACGGCAACGGCATGTTGACGCAACTCAACCGCCAGTTCCCGACCATTAGCCTGTTAGATATTGGTGCGATTTTAAAACAGGTCAGTCAGGTGCTGGAGCAGGTAAGCCGGGCGCTGGAAGTGATGGTGGTGCTGGTCACCGCCTGCGGTATGTTGCTGTTGCTGGCACAGGTGCAGGTGGGAATGCGTCAGCGTCATCAGGAGCTGGTGGTGTGGCGCACTCTCGGTGCGGGCAAAAAACTGCTGCGCACGACATTGTGGTGTGAGTTCGCCATGCTCGGGTTTGTATCCGGCCTGGTGGCCGCAATTGGTGCGGAAACGGCACTGGCAGTGTTGCAGGCGAAAGTGTTTGATTTCCCGTGGGAGCCAGACTGGCGATTGTGGATTGTGCTGCCGTGCAGCGGTGCGCTGCTGCTGTCGCTTTGCGGCGGCTGGCTGGGCGCGCGACTGGTTAAGGGTAAGGCGCTGTTCAGGCAGTTTGCGGGGTGATGACAGGTGTTAGATTGCCTGATGCGACGCTGGCGCGTCTTATCAGGCCTACAAAACTGCACTTAACCGTAGGCCGGATAAGGCGTTCACGCCGCATCCGGCATGAACAGCGTGCACAGAATACCGCCTATTACCGCGACTTCACCCACTCCGCCACTTCCGCCCACTCACCGCGAAAGACAACTTTTTCCGCTTTTTTCTCAAGCTGATAGCGATACATCGGGTCGTAATATTCTTCAAGTAACGGCACCAGCCAGGCCAAATGACCGTCGGTGCTACCGGTTGCGAGTTGCGTTGTCAGCGCCGCATCCAGCCTTGCAGCCAGTTCGTTATAGCGTTGTAGCCCCAGCCGACGCTTAATCGCCGAAAGTCCGTGATGCAGGTATTCGCAATACTCCTGCCAGCCCTGTTCGTCGCCGTACGCATGGGTAAAATCATGATGCATACGCAAGAAATACTCTTCGTTCAGGCGTTCAAGACGGATCTCAAACGGATCTTCTACCACTGCAATCGCCGCCTGCGTCATGCGTTCGCGCAGGCATTCCGGCAGGTGATTCGAACCGATCATCCGGCTTTCGTCTTCCAGCACCCACAGGTGCAGCTCCTGACGGGCGTCGGTTTTTAGCATTTCGGCAGCCAGCAGGTTTTCAAAACTCGCCTGGCTAAGTTGTGGTTGTAACGTGCGACCAAAAGCAGAGCCGCGGTGACGCGCCAGCCCTTCCAGATCAACACCGTTCGGTTGCTGTTGCACTAACAGCGTTTTGCCGCTGCCGGTACAACCGCCAATCAGCACTATCGGTTTGTGTGACAGTTCAATAGTTGCCTGAATCGCCGTCTGGCGCAGTGCCTTATAACCGCCTTCCACCAGCGGATAATCAATCCCCGCTTCATGCAGCCAGCGTTGCACAATGTGCGAACGTTGACCGCCACGGGCGCAGCAGAGAATACCTTGCGGGTTTTGCAGGCACGCAGCCCGCCAGGCGTCCATGCGCTGCTGACGAATTTCACCCGCCACCAGTTTATGCCCCAGCGCCAGCGCCGCGTCTGACCCTTGCTGTTTGTAGCAGGTGCCAACGGCGGCGCGTTCATCGTTATTCATTAACGGCAGGTTGATAGCGGCGGGCATTGCGCCTTGCTCAAACTCGATGGGGGCGCGAACATCAATAATGGGCGTATCAGCAATCAGCAGGGCACGATAGTCCTGTTCCGTGTGTCTCTCTTGCATAGTTAAAAGTGAACCTCAAATCAGCTTGCACGCTATTTTACGCGCCAACGCGCAAGGAAACTTGATTTTTAACTGCGTGGGTTGCCGAAAATTTCTAAAAATCCGCTGATTTCCGGCCTGCGCTGAGTAAACAAGGTCACAATATCTTCTACCGCTTTGCCACTGCCAAATTTGCGCCATGCCAGACTCAATGGCGAAGGAGGGCGCATCGTTGGGATTACCCGGCAGATCAATTGTTGATTATCGATCATTGACTGGCAAAGTGATTTTGGCAAAAAACCAATGCCAACGCCCGCCAGATGGGCGGCGATTTTCGTTTCCATATCGGGAACAATAATCTCTTTTTGCCCCGGCAAACGCCAGGCGACGCGCTTGGTTAAGGTGCGGGCGCTGTCTTCAATATTAACCGCCGGAAAGCGCCGCAACTGCGCTTCTGTTAGCGGCTCTTCAACTTTCGCCAGCGGATGATCCGCCGCCATGACAAAGCGCCATTGCACCGATCCTAAGGGATCAAGACTAAAGGTATTTGCCAGCGCCTCGGTTCCCGTGACGCCGATAGCCAGTGAAAAACCTTCGTACAATAGCGAGTCCCAGACGCCCATATAGATTTGTCGGGAGATGTGAAACTGGGTAAAGGGGTAACGTTCATTCAGCCACGCCAGCAGCTGGGCGACGGCCTGGGGGTTGTAGAGCAGGTTGTTGATGACAATATTCACCTGGCGTTCCACGCCATCATTCACCTGTTGCAGCTCGCTGGGCATACTTTCCAGCCAGCTCAGCCAGTCTCTGGCCTGAGAAAGTAGATGCTCGCCAGCCGCTGTCAACGTCACGCTGCGAGTCGTGCGGAAAAACAGCGCCACTCCGGTATTCTCTTCCAGAAGTTTAATGCGATAACTGATCGTCGCCGTGGTTTTACATAATCGTTCTGCCGCTTTTGAAAAACTTCCTGTTTCAGCAACCGCAATGAAAGTCCGCAAGGTTTCTGGATCGAACATCTTCAGGTATCCCCTTTTAAATCCGCAAGTTGCGTGATTTTCTTATCCTCTGATTTATCAGTATTTTTACATGATAACCCTGTGTGATTTGTGGACTAAATCTAGTTTTGGAAAAATATTCCAACTTTTGTATTGATGTTGTTCTCTTAAGGTTTTAGATTGCCTGTTATTGAACCACATTGACCGGTCGGCGGTGGTTGAACGGAATTATGTTACAAGGACAAAAAGATGAAACTTCAGGTATTACCGTTAAGTCAGGAAGCCTTTAGTGCTTATGGCGACGTAATCGAAACGCAGCAACGGGATTTTTTCCATATTAACAATGGCCTGGTGGAGCGTTACCACGATTTGGCGCTGGTTGAGATTCTTGAGCAAGACCGTACGCTTATTAGCATTAACCGCGCGCAACCGGCGAATCTGCCGCTGACCATTCACGAACTCGAACGTCATCCGCTGGGCACTCAGGCCTTTATTCCGATGAAAGGGGAAGTGTTTGTGGTGGTCGTGGCGTTAGGTGACGACAAACCAGACCTGTCAACCCTGCGGGCGTTTATTACCAACGGTGAACAGGGAGTGAATTACCATCGTAACGTCTGGCATCACCCACTTTTCGCCTGGCAGCGCGTCACCGATTTTCTGACCATCGATCGCGGCGGCAGTGACAACTGTGATGTTGAAAGTATTCCTGAACAGGAACTCTGTTTTGCGTGACGCCTGTAACCGACTTGCATAAGATAAACTAATTGTTCATTGTTTATGCTCACTTGTAGGTCGGAGTTAACGTAGGTATGACGGAAGTTAGACGGCGCGGCAGGCCAGGACAGGCGGAGCCTGTGGCACAGAAGGGCGCACAGGCGTTAGAGCGGGGAATTGCGATTCTGCAATATCTGGAAAAAAGTGGGGGAAGTTCGTCGGTTAGCGATATTTCTCTCAATCTGGATTTGCCGCTCTCCACGACCTTTCGCTTGTTGAAGGTTTTACAGGCAGCGGATTTTGTCTATCAGGACAGTCAGTTAGGCTGGTGGCATATAGGATTAGGTGTCTTTAACGTCGGTGCGGCGTACATCCATAACCGCGATGTCCTCTCCGTCGCCGGGCCGTTTATGCGCCGCCTGATGTTACTTTCCGGCGAAACGGTCAATGTCGCGATCCGTAACGGCAATGAAGCAGTATTAATTGGTCAGTTAGAGTGTAAATCGATGGTCAGGATGTGTGCGCCACTGGGCAGTCGTCTGCCGCTGCATGCTTCCGGTGCGGGCAAGGCGCTGCTTTATCCGCTGGCGGAAGAGGAGTTGATGAGCATCATCTTGCAAACCGGTTTGCAGCAGTTTACGCCAACTACGCTTGTGGATATGCCCACCTTGCTGAAGGACCTGGAACAAGCGCGTGAACTGGGCTATACCGTAGATAAAGAAGAGCATGTTGTAGGTCTGAATTGCATAGCTTCAGCAATTTACGATGATGTAGGTAGCGTTGTTGCCGCTATCTCCATCTCCGGGCCTTCATCAAGACTGACAGAAGATCGTTTTGTCAGTCAGGGTGAGCTGGTCAGAGACACCGCCCGCGATATCAGCACGGCGTTGGGACTGAAAGCACATCCATAGTGTCTGTCGCATCCCGCTCTGCGGAGCGGGTTTTTTTGACAAAATTTGAAAGTTGGAAAATTTTTCCAATTAATAGAGGTAGGAATAAAATGGCAAAAATGAGAGCCGTTGACGCGGCAATGTATGTGCTGGAGAAAGAAGGTATCACCACCGCCTTCGGCGTTCCGGGAGCTGCAATCAATCCGTTCTACTCAGCGATGCGTAAGCACGGCGGTATTCGTCACATTCTGGCGCGTCATGTGGAAGGTGCTTCGCACATGGCGGAAGGTTATACCCGCGCAACGGCAGGGAATATCGGCGTATGTCTGGGGACTTCCGGTCCTGCGGGCACGGACATGATCACCGCGCTCTATTCCGCTTCTGCTGATTCCATTCCTATTTTGTGCATCACTGGTCAGGCACCGCGTGCTCGTCTGCATAAAGAAGATTTCCAGGCTGTTGATATCGAAGCTATCGCCAAGCCGGTAAGTAAAATGGCGGTTACAGTACGTGAAGCGGCACTGGTGCCTCGTGTGCTGCAACAGGCATTTCACCTGATGCGTTCTGGTCGTCCGGGTCCGGTACTGGTGGATTTACCGTTCGACGTTCAGGTGGCGGAAATCGAGTTTGATCCTGACATGTACGAACCGCTGCCGGTCTATAAACCTGCTGCCAGCCGTATGCAGATTGAAAAAGCGGTCGAAATGTTAATCCAGGCTGAACGTCCGGTGATTGTTGCCGGGGGCGGGGTCATCAATGCTGACGCAGCTGCACTGTTACAACAGTTTGCTGAACTGACCAGCGTTCCGGTGATCCCAACGCTGATGGGCTGGGGCTGTATCCCGGACGATCATGAACTGATGGCCGGGATGGTGGGTCTGCAAACCGCGCATCGTTACGGTAACGCAACGTTGCTGGCGTCCGATATGGTGTTTGGTATCGGTAACCGTTTCGCCAACCGTCATACCGGTTCGGTAGAGAAATACACCGAAGGGCGCAAAATCGTCCATATCGATATTGAGCCGACGCAAATTGGCCGCGTGCTGTGCCCGGATCTGGGGATTGTCTCTGATGCTAAAGCTGCCCTGACTTTACTGGTTGAAGTGGCGCAGGAGATGCAAAAAGCGGGTCGTCTGCCGTGTCGTAAAGAATGGGTCGCCGACTGCCAGCAGCGCAAACGCACTTTGCTGCGCAAAACCCACTTCGACAATGTGCCGGTGAAACCGCAGCGCGTGTATGAAGAGATGAACAAAGCCTTTGGTCGCGATGTTTGTTATGTCACCACCATTGGTCTGTCACAAATCGCTGCGGCACAAATGCTGCATGTCTTTAAAGACCGCCACTGGATCAACTGTGGGCAGGCAGGCCCGTTGGGCTGGACCATTCCGGCAGCGCTGGGCGTGTGTGCCGCTGATCCAGAGCGCAATGTGGTGGCGATTTCCGGTGACTTCGACTTCCAGTTCCTGATTGAAGAATTAGCCGTTGGCGCACAGTTCAACATTCCGTACATCCATGTGCTGGTGAATAACGCCTATCTGGGTCTGATTCGTCAGTCGCAACGCGCCTTTGATATGGATTACTGCGTACAGCTCGCATTCGAAAATATTAACTCCAGCGAAGTGAACGGTTACGGCGTAGACCACGTAAAAGTAGCGGAAGGTTTAGGTTGTAAAGCGATTCGTGTTTTCAAACCGGAAGATATTGCTCCGGCATTTGAACAGGCGAAAGCATTAATGAATCAATACCGTGTTCCGGTAGTTGTGGAAGTTATTCTCGAACGTGTGACCAATATTTCGATGGGCAGCGAACTGGATAATGTCATGGAATTTGAAGATATCGCCGATAACGCAGTGGATGCACCGACTGAAACCTGCTTCATGCACTATGAATAAGGGAGATAAATAATGTTACGTTTCTCTGCGAATTTATCGATGTTATTTGGTGAATATGATTTTCTCGCCCGTTTTGAGAAAGCAGCGCAGTGTGGTTTTCGCGGCGTTGAATTTATGTTTCCTTATGACTACGACATTGAAGAATTAAAACAGGTGCTGGCGAGTAATAAACTCGAACATACTCTGCACAATTTACCGGCGGGTGACTGGGCGGCGGGGGAGCGCGGTATTGCCTGTATTCCTGGCCGTGAAGAAGAGTTTCGTGATGGCGTAGCGGCAGCGATTCGTTATGCTCGTGCGCTGGGAAATAAAAAAATCAACTGTCTGGTCGGTAAAACGCCAGCAGGTTTCAGCCGAGAGCAGATTCACGCAACGCTTGTAGGAAACCTGCGTTATGCCGCGAATATGTTGATAAAAGAAGATATTTTATTACTGATTGAACCTATTAACCATTTCGATATTCCTGGTTTCTATCTCACCGGAACTCAACAAGCGCTGAAATTGATTGATGATGTTGGTTGCTGCAATTTGAAAATTCAGTATGACATTTATCACATGCAGCGGATGGAAGGTGAATTAACCAACACTATGACTCAATGGGCCGATAAAATTGGTCACCTGCAAATTGCCGATAATCCGCATCGCGGCGAACCGGGAACCGGAGAAATTAATTATGAGTATCTCTTTACGGTAATTGAAAATTCTGACTACAACGGTTGGGTTGGGTGTGAATATAAACCCCAAACCACCACGGAAGCCGGTTTACACTGGATGGATCCGTACCGTTAAAACGTAACGCTGTTCAGGCAATGCTTTTTTAGGCCGCTAAGTTGGCAGGGGATCGTGTTGTCTGAATTCAGGAAAAGCGAAATTTAAAAGAGGTTAATTATGAAACTGGGATTTATTGGCTTAGGCATTATGGGTACACCGATGGCCATTAATCTGGCGCGTGCCGGTCATCAACTGCATGTCACAACCATTGGTCCGGTTGTTGATGAATTACTGTCACTGGGTGCCGTCAGTGTTGAAACTGCGCGCCAGGTAACGGAAGCATCGGACATCATTTTTATTATGGTGCCGGATACGCCACAGGTTGAAGAAGTTCTGTTTGGTGAAAATGGTTGTACCAAAGCCTCGCTGAAGGGCAAAACCATTGTTGATATGAGCTCCATTTCCCCGATTGAAACTAAGCGTTTCGCTCGTCAGGTGAATGAACTGGACGGCGATTATCTCGATGCGCCCGTCTCCGGCGGTGAAATCGGCGCGCGTGAAGGGACGTTGTCGATTATGGTTGGCGGCGACGAAGCGGTATTTGAACGTGTTAAACCGCTGTTTGAATTGCTCGGTAAAAATATCACCCTCGTGGGCGGTAACGGCGACGGCCAGACCTGCAAAGTGGCAAATCAGATTATCGTGGCGCTCAATATTGAAGCGGTTTCTGAAGCCTTGCTGTTTGCTTCAAAAGCCGGAGCGGATCCGGTACGGGTGCGGCAGGCGCTGATGGGCGGCTTTGCTTCCTCACGTATTCTGGAAGTTCACGGTGAGCGCATGATTAAACGCACCTTTAATCCAGGTTTCAAAATTGCGCTGCACCAGAAAGATCTCAACCTGGCACTGCAAAGTGCGAAAGCACTGGCGCTGAACCTGCCAAACACCGCGACCTGCCAGGAGTTATTTAATACCTGTGCGGCAAACGGTGGCAGCCAGTTGGATCACTCTGCGTTAGTGCAGGCGCTGGAATTAATGGCTAACCATAAACTGGCCTGATACCCGCAATAAAAATGGCCGATATCAGAAAATGAATCGGCCAGCAATATTAAAAAAAGAAAGCAGCCAAAGATGTTGCTTCAGTATTAAAAATAATATTTTTATTTTATTTGTTCCTCATAGCTAGATTAAAAAGACGTTATTCGATACGTGAAATTAAGAGGGATTTATGGAACATCAGAGAAAACTATTCCAGCAACGCGGCTATAGCGAAGATCTATTGCCGAAAACGCAAAGCCAGCGGACCTGGAAAACATTTAACTATTTTACCTTATGGATGGGTTCGGTTCATAACGTTCCCAATTATGTGATGGTCGGCGGCTTTTTTATTCTCGGCTTGTCTACCTTTAGTATTATGCTGGCCATTATTCTTAGCGCCTTTTTCATTGCCGCGGTAATGGTATTAAACGGTGCTGCGGGCAGTAAATACGGCGTACCATTTGCCATGATCCTGCGTGCTTCTTATGGCGTACGTGGTGCACTGTTTCCCGGATTATTAAGAGGCGGGATTGCTGCCATTATGTGGTTTGGCCTGCAATGTTACGCCGGATCGCTGGCCTGCTTGATCCTGATTGGCAAAATCTGGCCGGGATTTTTAACTCTCGGTGGTGATTTTACCCTGTTAGGGCTTTCTCTACCGGGCTTAATCACTTTCTTACTCTTCTGGCTGGTGAACGTCGGAATCGGTTTCGGTGGTGGCAAAGTTTTAAATAAATTCACCGCTATTCTTAATCCGTGTATCTATATCGTTTTCGGCGGTATGGCGATTTGGGCGATTTCGCTGGTCGGGATCGGTCCAATCTTTGACTACATTCCGAGCGGTATTCAGAAAGCAGAAAACGGTGGTTTCCTGTTCCTGGTGGTGATTAACGCGGTAGTTGCGGTCTGGGCGGCACCGGCGGTGAGCGCATCCGACTTTACGCAAAACGCCCACTCGTTTCGTGAGCAAGCGCTGGGGCAAACGCTGGGTTTAGTTGTGGCCTATATTCTGTTTGCGGTCGCCGGGGTATGTATTATTGCCGGAGCCAGTATTCACTACGGCGCTGACACCTGGAACGTGCTGGATATTGTACAGCGTTGGGATAGCCTGTTTGCCTCGTTCTTTGCGGTACTGGTTATTCTGATGACGACTATCTCCACTAACGCCACCGGTAATATTATTCCGGCTGGTTATCAGATTGCCGCTATTGCACCGACGAAACTGACCTATAAAAACGGCGTACTGATTGCCAGTATTATCAGCCTGCTGATCTGCCCGTGGAAATTAATGGAAAATCAGGACAGTATTTATCTGTTCCTCGATATTATCGGCGGAATGCTTGGTCCGGTCATTGGTGTGATGATGGCGCATTATTTTGTGGTGATGCGTGGGCAAATTAATCTTGATGAGCTGTACACCGCAGCAGGCGATTATAAATATTACGATAACGGCTTTAACCTCACCGCGTTCTCAGTAACTCTGGTCGCCGTTATTTTATCTCTTGGCGGTAAGTTTATTCCCTTTATGGAACCGTTATCACGCGTTTCATGGTTTGTCGGCGTTATTGTCGCCTTTGCGGCCTACGCCTTATTAAAGAAACGTACTGCAGCAGAAAAAACAGGAGAACAAAAAGTCACAGGTTAATTAATCCCGATATTGAACATTGAGTTAAAAAACCAATCTGTATTTTACAAGGAGTTTGTTATGTCTTTTGATTTAATCATTAAAAACGGCACCGTTATTTTAGAAAACGAAGCTCGCGTTGTAGATATCGCCGTTAAAGGTGGAAAAATTGCTGCTATCGGTCAGGATCTGGGCGATGCAAAAGAAGTTATGGATGCGTCTGGTCTGGTGGTTTCGCCAGGCATGGTTGATGCGCACACCCATATTTCTGAACCGGGTCGTAGCCACTGGGAAGGTTATGAAACGGGTACTCGCGCAGCGGCAAAAGGGGGTATCACCACCATGATCGAAATGCCGCTCAACCAGCTGCCTGCAACGGTTGACCGCGCATCGATTGAACTGAAGTTTGATGCCGCTAAAGGCAAGCTGACTATCGATGCGGCGCAACTCGGTGGCCTGGTGTCTTACAACATCGACCGTCTGCATGAGCTGGATGAAGTGGGCGTTGTCGGCTTCAAATGCTTCGTTGCAACCTGTGGCGATCGCGGTATCGACAACGACTTCCGTGACGTAAACGACTGGCAGTTTTTCAAAGGCGCACAGAAGCTGGGCGAACTGGGTCAGCCAGTGCTGGTGCACTGCGAAAATGCGCTGATCTGTGACGAACTGGGCGAAGAAGCGAAGCGCGAAGGTCGCGTAACCGCTCATGACTATGTGGCTTCGCGTCCGGTGTTTACCGAAGTGGAAGCGATTCGCCGCGTACTGTACCTGGCGAAAGTCGCCGGTTGCCGTCTGCACGTTTGCCACATCAGCAGCCCGGAAGGTGTTGAAGAGGTGACTCGTGCGCGTCAGGAAGGCCAGGACGTTACCTGTGAATCCTGCCCGCATTACTTTGTACTGGATACCGATCAGTTCGAAGAAATCGGTACTCTGGCGAAGTGTTCACCACCGATCCGCGATCTGGAAAACCAGAAAGGCATGTGGGAAAAACTGTTTAATGGTGAAATCGACTGCCTGGTTTCCGACCACTCTCCATGCCCGCCGGAAATGAAAGCAGGCAACATCATGAAAGCATGGGGCGGTATCGCCGGTCTGCAAAGCTGCATGGACGTGATGTTCGATGAAGCAGTACAGAAACGTGGTATGTCTCTGCCGATGTTCGGCAAATTAATGGCAACTAACGCAGCAGATATTTTCGGTCTGCAGCAAAAAGGCCGGATCGCCCCAGGAAAAGATGCCGACTTCGTCTTCATTCAGCCGAATAGCAGCTATGTTCTTACCAATGACGATCTGGAATATCGCCACAAAGTCAGCCCGTATGTTGGCCGTACCATTGGCGCGCGTATCACGAAAACCATCTTACGTGGTGATGTGATTTACGACATCGAACAGGGCTTCCCTGTTGCGCCGAAAGGTCAATTTATCCTTAAACATCAGCAGTAATCTGGCCCCTGCAATGCCCGTCCTTGCGGCGGGCATTCTCCGGTTAAGGTGTGTTTATGTTCAATTTTGCAGTCAGCCGCGAAAGCCTGTTATCAGGATTTCAGTGGTTTTTCTTTATTTTTTGCAACACGGTTGTGGTTCCTCCTACGCTACTTTCTGCTTTTCAGTTGCCGCAAAGTAGCCTGCTTACGCTCACGCAATATGCTTTTCTTGCTACCGCACTGGCCTGCTTCGCTCAGGCGTTCTGCGGTCATCGTCGCGCTATTATGGAAGGGCCGGGTGGCCTGTGGTGGGGAACCATCCTTACTATCACCCTTGGCGAAGCATCGCGCGGGACCCCGATCAACGATATCGCTACCAGTCTGGCGGTGGGGATTGCGATTTCTGGCGTGCTGACGATGTTGATTGGTTTTAGCGGATTAGGTCATCGCCTGGCGCGGTTATTTACGCCGTCTGTGATGGTCTTGTTTATGTTGATGCTGGGCGCGCAGCTGACCACTATCTTTTTCAAAGGTATGCTCGGCCTGCCGTTTGGCATAGCCGACCCGAATTTTAAAATTCAGTTACCGCCGTTCGCGCTCTCGGTCGCGGTGATGTGCCTGGTACTGGCAATGATTATTTTTCTGCCGCAACGTTTTGCCCGTTACGGCTTACTGGTTGGTACGATAACCGGCTGGTTGTTGTGGTACTTTTGCTTTCCTTCTTCGCACTCGCTTTCCGGTGAGTTGCACTGGCAGTGGTTCCCGCTTGGCAGTGGCGGTGCTTTGTTGCCGGGGATTATTCTGACGGCGGTGATTACAGGTCTGGTAAATATCAGCAATACCTACGGTGCGATTCGTGGCACGGATGTTTTTTATCCGCAACAGGGCGCGGGGAATACGCGTTATCGTCGCAGCTTTGTGGCGACCGGATTTATGACGCTGATAACCGTGCCGCTGGCGGTAATTCCATTTTCACCGTTTGTTTCATCCATTGGTTTATTAACCCAGACTGGCGATTACACGCGGCGTTCGTTTATTTATGGCAGCGTTATTTGCCTGCTGGTGGCACTGGTTCCGGCACTCACGCGACTGTTTTGCAGTATCCCCTTACCAGTGAGTAGCGCGGTCATGCTGGTTTCTTATCTGCCTTTACTCTTTTCCGCGCTGGTGTTTAGCCAGCAAATCACGTTTACCGCTCGCAATATTTATCGACTCGCATTGCCGTTATTTGTCGGCATATTTTTAATGGCATTACCGCCTGTGTATCTGCAAGACCTTCCATTAACGCTTCGTCCTCTGCTCAGTAACGGCTTACTGGTCGGAATTTTACTGGCTGTTCTTATGGATAATCTTATTCCGTGGGAACGCATCGAATAATTTGTTGAAAAAGGATTGATAATGAAGATTGTCATTGCGCCAGACTCGTTTAAAGAGAGCTTAAGTGCAGAAAAATGTTGTCAGGCAATTAAAGCCGGGTTTTCGACCATATTTCCCGATGCGCACTATATCTGTTTGCCGATAGCGGATGGCGGCGAAGGGACGGTGGAGGCGATGGTCGCCGCGACGGGCGGCAAAATCGTGACACTTGAAGTCTGTGGACCGATGGGCGAAAAAGTGAATGCTTTTTATGGCCTTACCGGCGACGGGAAAACGGCGGTGATTGAGATGGCGGCGGCAAGTGGCCTGATGCTGGTCGAATCTGAAAAGCGTAATCCGTTGCTGGCCTCCAGTTTTGGTACGGGGGAGTTAATTCGCCATGCGCTGGATAACGATATTCGCCATATTATTCTCGGCATTGGTGGTAGCGCGACGGTCGACGGCGGTATGGGCATGGCGCAGGCGCTCGGTGTGCGTTTTCTCGATGCCGACGGTCAGGTGCTGGTGGCTAACGGCGGCAATTTAGCGCGCGTGGCAAGCATTGAGATGGAGGAGTGCGATCCGCGTCTGGCGAACTGCCATATTGAAGTAGCGTGCGATGTAGATAATCCGTTGGTAGGGGCACGCGGCGCGGCGGCGGTGTTTGGCCCGCAAAAAGGGGCAACGCCAGAAATGGTCGAAGAGCTGGAACAGGGGCTGCAAAATTACGCCCGTGTTTTACAACAGCTAACCGAAATCAACGTCTGCCAGATGGCGGGCGGCGGTGCTGCCGGAGGCATGGGAATTGCCGCAGCGGTATTTCTGAACGCTGAGATCAAACCGGGTATTGAGATTGTCCTGCGAGCCGTTAATCTGCAACAGGCGGTACAGGGCGCGGCACTGGTGATCACCGGGGAAGGGCGCATCGACTCGCAAACGGCAGGCGGTAAAGCGCCGCTGGGTGTGGCATCGGTGGCGAAGCAGTTTAATGTACCGGTGATTGGGATTGCTGGCGTATTGGGTGATGGCGTGGAAGTGGTGCACCAGTACGGCATTGACGCGGTATTCAGCATTTTGCCACGTCTGGCACCTTTAGCCGAAGTGCTCGCCAGCGGTGAAACCAATCTCTTCAACAGTGCGCGAAATATTGCCTGCGCCATTAAAATAGGTCAGGGAATTAAAAACTGACTCTTACCTTTAAAGCGGATGCGATTTATATCGCATCTTTTTTTACCTGAATTGACTACAAAAAAGCCACGGTATAAACCGTGGCAAAATCCAACATAGCTAAAAATAATCAGGCGAGTGGTATGACTTAAATCTCAACATCACGGTTGCAATCTTTCGAGTATATATAGCTGAACGCTTCACCACGCCCTACGCCATAACCAGCCTGTAAAGAATAAGCGCCCATAAAGATGTAATCGCCTTTTTTCACCGGGATCCAGTTATTGTCGAGGTTATAAACCCCCTGACCGGAAAGAATATAGGCACCGTGTTCCTGAACGTGTGTTTCGATATAACCGTGGCTGGCACCTGGCGCAAAAGAGAGGATATGCATGTTCATATCAAAGCCTAACTCTTTGGGCAGGAAGTCCAGCAAGATCACATCGTCCATACCTTCATAGTGAATGCGTTCCAGTTCGCTGGCATTGCCAGAAACCAGCCACGGCGCATGGCCTTCTACCGGAACATAGCGGCGCTTATACAAGAATATTTGGCTGTCTTCGGCCTGAGCATTAACAAACGTCATTAAGGAACCCGGCGGGCAATAAAGATAGCCACCTTCACTTAAGGTAAATGTTTTCCCTTCGGCTTTGGCAGTGATATTTCCAGAGATCACATACAGGAACGTTTCAATTCCTTCACCACCGAAGCCCTGTTTGTTGCCGCCGTTTTGATGCAGTGTGACCAGATAATCAACAAAAGAGGCCCCCAGCTTTGGCGTGGAGAGGATTGTCGCGTCACAATTTTCAAAGCCCGGAATAATATTTTTTACCAGACCGTCCGGGGTTAGCAGCGCGAAATTACCGTGTTTAACAATCGCACGGTTAGCCAGTAAATCATCGCGGTAACCGGTGACGTTATTTAAATATCCCATTTATAACTCCTTATTTCTGCCAGGCAAGTTGATAAAGCATGAGTGCCAACGTTTTGACCCCTTCGGCAAGGTCGGTAATATTGGTGCGTTCCGCCGGGTTATGGCTGATCCCGTTGATGCTGGGAATGAAAATCATGCAGGTCGGCACGCGAGGTGCGAAAATTTGCGCGTCGTGCCCGGCACCACTGTGCATTACCCGATAATTCAGTTTTTCGCTTTCACACAATTCTGTCAGGGTGGCGACAAGCTCCTTGTTCATCGGCACGGGTTCTTCGTCCATCCATAAATCGATATCAATACCAATGTCCATTTCATCGCAAATCGCCCGCATGTCGTTTTCTAACTGTTGGGTAAAATCGCGCAACATGGCAGTGTCGGTATGACGACAATCAATGGTGAACGTGGTTTTACCCGGCACCACATTCACCGTATTCGGGCGCGGCTCCACCTTACCAAAGGTCAGCACCAGCGGGTCGCCCATCTTTTTCGCTTTCTCAACTGACTGATGGCAAATGCGACTGAAAGCGTAAACCGTATCACGACGATAACCCATCGGCGTGGTGCCTGCATGGTTTGATTCGCCGTTCAGCGTCACCGTGTAGCGACGTTGCCCGACAATCGCATTCACCACGCCAATTGACTGACCATTACTTTCCAGCACACAACCCTGTTCGATATGCAGTTCGACAAAGGCTTTAATATCCTGACGCGGAGTTAGTGGGGCGTTCGGCAGAGTAAATCCGCAAGCCTTCATTGCATCGACAAAACTATTTCCTTTGGCATCACAGATATTCCGCACGTCGTCAGGATTCGCCAGCCCAAAGATATTTTTACTGCCCCAGAAGACATACGGGAAGCGGCTGCCTTCTTCTTCCGCCATTGCCACCACTTCGACCGTTCGCAGCGGCGCGCCGTATTGCGTTTTCAGCCAGTCAATCGCCAGCCACGCCGCCAGTGCGCCGAATTGTCCGTCGAGGTTACCGCCGTTAACCACGGTATCAATATGCGAACCGCTCAGAATCACTTCCTGGGGGTATTCGCTGCCGTTCAGGCGGCCGTATAAATTCCCCACTTCATCGAAACGTGTTTCCAGCCCACTTGCTGCCATTCTTTTTTTAAATTGCTGCTGGGTTTCCAGCCACTCCGGCGAATAAAGTAAACGGGTCATTCCACCCGTTGGGTCAGCGCCAAAAGAGGAAAGCCAGGGCAGCGTTTCTTCTATGGCTTGACGGAAATGTGTAATCATAAGAAAGTCCTGTCTCAACAATTATTGCGCAAAGGGATTTTTCGTTTCGTATGACGTGTTATAAAGCGCGTCGGAAATTAAATATTGGTAAATATCATCAACAATTTCGATGCCTTCGACGTCGGCTTTGCGTTGCTTAATATCCTGATCCTGTCCGGGATAATAAACCTGGTTAAAACCGGGCGCGGGGGTAATGGCATTTAATTCGCGCATGGTCTGGCTAAGATGTTGACGGAATAATTCGCTGGAGGAGAAAAAGTTCGGATTAATAACTACATGTAATTGCCCCAAATTACGTCCGGCGTGTAAATCGTCATACATCGAACTGACCTGACGCCCGAACGGTAAGCCGAGTAAGACGCCTGAGAGGACGTCGATCATCATCATCAGGCCATAACCTTTCGGTCCGGCAGCCGGGAGCAGGGCGTTAACCGCGAAGGGATCGGTTGTTGGTGCACCGTTTTTATCGACCGCCCAGGTATCGGGTATAGACATATTGCGCGAGCGTGCATCGAGCACTTTCCCCCAGGCTTGCACAGTAGTCGCCATATCAAAGGTAAGAATTTCGTCGCTTTCTCCCGGCGCGGCAAAGGCCAGCGGGTTAGTGCCGTAGTAAATTTCCGCGCCGCCAAACGGCACCACCATTGGATCGGACTGACACATCGAAATGCCAATCAATCCGGCGCGGGCTGCCTGCTGCACAAAATAAGAGATTGCGCCGCTGTGACCCATCCGGCTGATGCCGACCACCGCCACGCCATGTTGTTGGGCGGTTTTGATGGCATGTTCCATACCCATTTTCGCCGCGACCTGTCCGGCGGCATTGTCAGCATGTAAAATTGCCGAGCACGGTCCGGTTTCTTCAAGACGAAACGCTGGTTCGCGGTTGGTGCCGCCTTTTGATATGCGCTCTGCGTAGTATTCTACGCGCACCGCGCCATGAGAGTGGATCCCTCTGGCATCAGCGTAAACCAATACTTCAGCCACGGTTGCAGCGTGCTCACGTTTTAACCCAGCCTGACAGAGTTTATTCTCGATTAGCTGGTGGAGTGTTTCCCGACTGATTTTCATCTGTCTTCCTTTTTAACGACGGTGTGAAGCATGACTGCAATTAACATACAGGGAAAATATCTGGATTATGTGATCCAGACAGGCAAAAAAATATAGTTAGAATTTATTTGATAATCCGCTCGCTTTTAACCTGGTTTTTAAAACAACTATGCTTATTAAAAAATAACGCGTAATAGTCTGGCGGTTATTTGAATTCTTTTGTTAATAATGTCTGTGTGATATTCATCACCTTATTTACTCGTTGTCATCGATACCGTAATCGCCACATTAACACTGCTCGTGCAATTGCCATGGGTGCAATTTTTAAGGAGTTGTTATGATCCACGCCTTTATTAAAAAAGGGTGTTTTCAGGATTCGGTCAGTTTAATGATTATTTCACGAAAACTCAGCGAATCAGAAAATGTTGATGATGTTTCCGTAATGATGGGTACGCCCGCCAATAAAGCGTTATTAGAGACTACAGGTTTCTGGCATGACGATTTTAATCACGCCACGCCGAACGATATTTGCGTGGCGATTCGTAGCGAAGCGGCGGATGCAGGGATCGCGCAGGCGATTATGCGGCAGCTTGAAGAGGCGCTAAAACAACTGGCACAGGGTACAGGCAGCAGCCAGGCGTTGACGCAGGTACGTCGCTGGGACAGTGCCAGTCAGAAATTACCCAATGCCAATCTGGCGCTGATTTCAGTGGCTGGCGAGTATGCGGCGGAACTGGCGAACCAGGCGCTGGATCGCAACCTCAACGTGATGATGTTCTCCGATAACGTCACGCTGGAAGATGAAATCCAACTTAAAACCCGCGCGCGGGAAAAAGGTTTGCTGGTGATGGGGCCGGACTGCGGTACATCGATGATTGCCGCCACGCCGCTGGCTTTTGCTAACGTGATGCCGGAAGGCAACATTGGCGTCATTGGCGCTTCCGGTACCGGGATTCAGGAACTGTGTTCGCAGATTGCACTGGCAGGTGAGGGAATTACTCACGCGATTGGTCTTGGCGGGCGCGACCTCAGCCGTGACGTGGGCGGCATCAGTGCGCTAACGGCGCTGGAAATGCTCAGTGTATATGAGAAAAGCGAAGTGCTGGCGTTTGTTTCAAAACCGCCTGCCGAAGCTGTGCGTCTGAAAATTGTTAATGCCATGAAAGCAACCGGCAAACCAACGGTGGCGCTGTTTTTAGGTTATATCCCGGCGGTGGCCCGCGACGAGAATGTCTGGTTTGCCTCCTCGCTGGATGAGGCTGCACGCCTGGCTTGCCTGCTTTCACGCGTTACGGCGCGACGTAACGCAATAGCACCTGTCAGCAGCGGACTTATTTGCGGCTTGTATACCGGCGGTACGTTAGCCGCCGAAGCGGCGGGATTACTTGCCGCGCATCTTGGCGTGGTAGCCGACGATACCCATCATCACGGCATGATGCTCGACGCCGATGGTCACCAGATTATTGACCTCGGCGATGATTTCTACACCGTCGGGCGTCCCCATCCGATGATCGACCCAACCTTACGCAACCAGTTAATTGCCGATCTCGGAGCTAAACCGCAAGTGCGCGTATTGCTGCTTGATGTGGTGATTGGCTTCGGTGCGACCACCGATCCTGCAGCCTCGCTGGTAAGCGCCTGGCAAAAAGCCTGTGCCGCGCGTCCAGACAATCAACCACTGTATGCCATTGCCACGGTGACAGGCACTGAACGTGACCCGCAATGCCGCTCGCAGCAAATCGCCATGCTGGAAGATGCAGGGATCGCGGTAGTGAGTTCGCTGCCGGAAGCCACCTTGCTGGCGGCGGCGTTAATTCATCCGCTCTCGCCTGCCGCACAGCAACACACACCGTCACTACTGGAAAACGTCGCCGTGATTAACATCGGATTACGCAGCTTTGCGCTGGAACTACAAAGCGCCAGCAAACCGGTTGTGCATTACCAATGGTCACCAGCCGCTGGCGGCAATAAAAAACTGGCTCGTTTATTAGAACGTTTGCAATAAGGGGTTCCCATGTTTACATCAGTGGCGCAAGCCAATGCTGCGGTTATCGAACAAATTCGTCGCGCTCGTCCACACTGGCTGGATGTGCAACCGGCTTCTTCACTTATCAGCGAACTACACCCGGGTAAAACACTGCTTCACGCCGGGCCGCCAATGCGCTGGCAGGAGATGACCGGGCCCATGAAAGGGGCATGTGTGGGCGCATGTCTGTTTGAAGGCTGGGCGAAAGATGAAGCGCAGGCACTGGCAATGGTGGAGCAGGGGGAAGTGAACTTCATTCCTTGTCACCATGTGAATGCTGTCGGGCCAATGGGCGGCATTACTTCTGCCAGTATGCCGATGCTGGTGGTCGAGAACGTGACCGACGGTAACCGGGCGTACTGCAACCTCAATGAAGGTATCGGTAAAGTGATGCGTTTTGGCGCTTACGGCGAAGATGTCCTGACTCGCCATCGCTGGATGCGTGATGTGTTAATGCCGGTATTAAGCGCGGCGCTGGGGCGCATGGAGCGCGGTATCGATCTCACGGCGATGATGGCGCAGGGCATTACGATGGGCGATGAGTTTCATCAACGCAATATTGCTTCCTCAGCACTGTTAATGCGTGCGCTGGCCCCACAAATTGCTCGCCTCGATCATGATAAACAGCACATTGCGGAAGTGATGGATTTCCTCAGCGTGACCGATCAGTTCTTCCTTAACCTCGCGATGGCTTACTGCAAGGCGGCGATGGATGCTGGTGCGATGATCCGCGCGGGCAGCATCGTCACGGCTATGACCCGCAACGGCAATATGTTCGGGATTCGGGTAAGTGGGCTGGGCGAGCGCTGGTTTACTGCGCCAGTTAACACTCCGCAAGGTCTGTTTTTCACCGGCTTCTCGCAGGAGCAGGCGAACCCGGATATGGGCGATAGCGCGATTACCGAAACCTTTGGTATCGGTGGTGCGGCAATGATCGCCGCCCCTGGCGTAACACGCTTTGTCGGTGCAGGTGGTATGGAAGCAGCCAGAGCTGTATCTGAAGAGATGGCAGAAATCTTTCTTGAGCGCAATATGCAGTTGCAGATCCCTGGCTGGGATTTCCAGGGCGCGTGTCTGGGGCTGGATATTCGTCGCGTGGTAGAAACCGGCATTACACCACTCATCAATACGGGTATCGCCCATAAAGAGGCGGGGATCGGGCAGATTGGTGCAGGCACTGTGCGGGCACCGCTGGCGTGCTTTGAACAGGCGCTGGAAGCTCTGGCTGAAAGCATGGGGATTGGTTGAGGAACGCGCAATGACGATCATCCATCCTCTGCTTGCCAGCCGTAGTGCACCGAATTATCGCCAGTCCTGGCGGTTAGCGGGCGTGTGGCGGCGGGCGATTAACCTGATGACGGAAAGCGGTGAATTGTTAACGCTGCATCGTCAGGGTAGTGGTTTCGGCCCCGGAGGATGGGTGCTTCGCCGCGCGCAATTCGATGCGTTATGCGGTGGATTATGCGGCAATGAACGACCGCAGGTTGTGGCTCAAGGGATTCGCCTCGGGCGTTTCACGGTTAAACAGCCACAGCGTTATTGTTTGCTGCGTATTACGCCGCCTGCGCATCCTCAACCGCTTGCAGCGGCATGGATGCAACGCGCGGAGGAAACCGGGCTTTTCGGGCCGCTGGCGTTGGCAGCAGGCGATCCGCTGCCTGCTGAATTACGCCAGTTTCGTCACTGTTTTCAGGCCGCGCTCAATGGCGTTAAGACCGACTGGCGGCACTGGCTGGGTAAAGGGCCGGGATTAACGCCAAGTCATGATGATACGCTAACGGGAATGCTGCTGGCGGCCTGGTATTATGGCGCTTTAGATGCGCGCTCCGGTCGCCCGTTTTTTGCCTGTTCCGACAATCTTCAACTCGTTACCACAGCGGTGAGCGTTAATTATTTGCGTTACGCCGCGCAAGGATATTTCGCCTCGCCACTCCTGCACTTTGTTCATGCTCTGAGTTGCCCGAAACGTACCGCTGTTGCGATTGATTCGCTGCTGGCGCTGGGGCATACGTCAGGGGCAGATACGCTGCTGGGGTTCTGGCTTGGTCAACAATTATTACAAGGAACACCATGAAAACACTGGTTGTAGCTCTTGGGGGCAATGCCTTACTCCAGCGCGGTGAAGCGCTGACGGCAGAAAATCAATATCGCAACATTGCCAGTGCTGTACCCGCACTGGCGCGCCTGGCGCGTGCTTATCGACTGGCGATTGTTCACGGCAACGGGCCGCAGGTGGGGTTGTTGGCGTTACAAAATCTGGCGTGGAAAGAGGTCGAACCGTATCCACTGGATGTGCTGGTGGCGGAAAGTCAGGGGATGATTGGCTATATGCTGGCGCAGAGCTTGAGCGCACAGCCGCAGATGCCGCCTGTCACGACGGTGCTGACGCGCATTGAAGTTTCGCCTGATGATCCGGCGTTTTTGCAGCCAGAGAAGTTTATCGGTCCGGTTTATCAGCCAGAAGAACAAGAGGCACTGGAAGCGGCTTATGGCTGGCAGATGAAACGTGATGGTAAATATTTACGCCGGGTGGTGGCGTCTCCGCAACCGCGTAAAATTCTCGACAGTGAAGCCATCGAGTTGTTGCTCAAAGAGGGGCATGTGGTGATTTGCAGTGGCGGCGGCGGTGTTCCGGTGACGAAAGACGGGGCAGGGAGTGAAGCAGTGATTGATAAAGATCTCGCCGCGGCGCTGCTTGCCGAGCAGATTAATGCCGATGGACTGGTGATCCTCACCGATGCTGATGCGGTATATGAAAACTGGGGAACGCCGCAGCAACGCGCCATTCGCCATGCCACACCGGATGAGTTAGCGCCATTTGCCAAAGCCGATGGGGCGATGGGACCGAAGGTGACGGCGGTAAGTGGCTATGTCAGAAGCCGTGGTAAACCTGCGTGGATTGGGGCGTTATCGCGGATTGAAGAGACGCTGGCGGGCGAAGCGGGGACCTGTATTTCGCTGTCGTGATGGGAGCATCCAGCATATGGCGCACCATGCCTGATGTGACGCTTGACGCGTCTTATCAGGCCTACAATGGGTACCGGATTGGTAGTCGGATAAGGCGTTCACGCCGCATCCGGTAATCGGCGCACCATGCCTGATGCGACGCTTGACGCGTCTTATCAGGCCTACAATGGGTACCGGATTAGTAGGCCGGATAAGGCGTTCACGCCGCATCCGGCAGGAATATGAGTACCAGGTTAACTGAACTTACTCTGCGCCCACATCACGCCGCTGGCATACTCCGGCGGCAGCAGCGGGATTAAGGCTTCCAGCGTCGCGGTCAGACGCGATGTGTCGCTGTCGGTCAAATTCAGATGCCCCACTTTACGGCCCGGACGCACTTCTTTGTCGTACCAGTGCAGATGCACCAGCGGCAGTTTCAGCCAGTCATAGTTCACATCGCTACCAATCAGGTTGATCATCACTGACGGGCTATTGACCACCGGTTGCGGTAACGGCAGATCGGTAATTGCCCGCAGATGCAGCTCAAACTGGCTGATGCTGGCACCGTTTTGCGTCCAGTGACCACTGTTATGTACACGCGGAGCCAGTTCGTTGATCAGCAGACCTTGCGGCGTGACAAAACACTCCATCGCCATCACGCCAACATAGCCCAGCTCCTGCATAATCGCCGACAGCATCTCTTCGGCCTGCGCCTGCTGCTGTGCGTTGGCCTGCGGGAAAGCGACGCTGGTGCGCAAAATACCGTCCTGATGCAGGTTATGTGTCAGCGGATAAAACACAGTGCTGCCATCAAAGCCGCGCGCGCCAACCAGCGATACTTCGCCAGAGAAGTTAATGCCCTGCTCGACAATACATTCGCCGTAGCATTCAGCCGGTAACTGTGCGGTTTCATCGGCGCGTAAACGCCATTGACCGCGACCGTCATAGCCACCAATACGACGCTTAACAATCGCCAGTTCACCTAAACGATCAAACACCGCAGGCCACTCACTGCGATCGGCAAGTAACTGCCACGGTGCGGTCGGCAGGTGAAGCTTGTCGAAAAGCTGCTTCTGAGTCAGACGGTCGGCAATAATTGGGAACACATCGCGGTTCACAAAGGCCGGATGGCGTGCCAACTCGCGCGTTAATGCGGTTTCCGGCCAGCGTTCGATCTCAGCGGTAATCACGCTTTGTTGAAAGGGCACCGCCGCCGGTTCAGCGTCCAGCCCGACCGGCCAGACAGCAATGCCTAACGGTTCGCCTGCCTGGCGCAACATACGGCCTAACTGCCCGTTACCGAGGACGCAAACCTGTTTCATGCCGCACCTCGCGGGTCCGGGTTTTCCAGCACTTCATCAGTTTGTGCTTTGCGCCAGTCATTCAGACGCTGGTGCAGTTCTTTATCATGAGTCGCAAGAATTTGTGCTGCCAGTAACGCCGCGTTTGCCGCGCCAGCTTTACCAATCGCCAGCGTACCCACCGGAATGCCGCGCGGCATTTGTACGATGGAGTAGAGGCTATCGACACCGCTCAGTGCGGCGCTCTGTACTGGCACACCCAGCACTGGCACCAGCGTTTTGGCGGCAATCATGCCCGGCAGGTGCGCTGCGCCGCCTGCGCCCGCAATAATCACCTGATAACCGTTCTCTTCGGCACTTTCGGCGAAGCTGAACAGTTTATCGGGGGTGCGGTGAGCAGAAACCACTTCAACGTGGTGCGGGACATTCAGGATTTCGAAGATTTCGGCGGCGAACTGCATGGTAGCCCAGTCGCTTTTGGACCCCATCACGATGGCGACACGCGCCGGATTATTGCGGGAAGACATGCGTCTTAAAACTCCTGTGGTGCACAACTCTCGGCTTTAGAGGGCACAGAGAATAGCACGGAAAGAGAGCAAGGAAAACGGTTGCGTGGCTGTGAAATCAGCAAAGTTGCGGGTATTTAAAACGGAAAATGAATCAGCTCAACGTCATCCGCCGTGACTTTCACCATTGAACCTTCGGTATGCCAGGCACCCAGCACGACGCGGAAAGCAGGTTGCTGATTGGCGATAAGTTCATGGATCGCCGGGCGATGGGTATGCCCGTGAATCAACCATTGCACCTGATGTTTTTCCATCGCACTGACCACCGCGTTTTGGTTAACGTCCATGATCGCCAGCGATTTACTGCTGTTGGCTTCTTTGCTGTTCGCGCGCATTCGCGCGGCAATGCGTTTACGCACAAACAACGGCAGGGCGAGGAATAGCGTTTGCAGCCACGGCTTGTGGACTTTGGCGCGAAATGCCTGATAACCGATGTCATCGGTGCACAGCGTGTCGCCATGCATAATCAACACCCGACGACCATAAAGCTCGAGCACTTTTTCTTCCGGCAATAACGTCATGCCACTCTCACGGGCAAAGCGTTTGCCAAGCAGAAAATCACGGTTGCCATGAATGAAATAACAGGGAACGCCGGAATCGGATACCGCTTTGATCGCTGCGGCCATCTGGCGATGGAGTGGGTTGGGATCGTCATCGCCAATCCATGCTTCAAACAGATCGCCAAGAATATACAGTGCGTCGGCCTTGCGGGCTTCCCCCGCTAAAAAACGCAGAAAACCGGCGGTGATCGCCGGTTCTTCCACGCAGAGATGAAGATCTGCAATAAAGAGTGTCGCCACGATTACTCGCTAACGGTCACGCTTTCAATGATAACGTCTTCTTTTGGCACGTCCTGGTGCATACCGCTACGACCGGTTGCTACACCTTTGATTTTGTCAACCACGTCCATGCCTTCAACCACTTCAGCAAACACGCAGTAACCCCAACCTTGCAGGCTTTCGCCAGAGAAGTTCAGGAAGTCGTTATCAACCACGTTGATGAAGAACTGTGCAGTTGCAGAGTGCGGTGCCTGAGTACGGGCCATTGCCAGCGTACCGCGGGTGTTTTTCAGACCGTTGTTGGCTTCGTTTTTGATCGGTTCTTTGGTGGCTTTTTGCTTCATGCCTGGCTCAAAACCGCCGCCCTGAATCATAAAGCCGTTGATAACACGGTGGAAAATGGTGTTGTTGTAAAAACCTTCGCGGCAGTAGTCCAGGAAGTTTTTAACTGTTTCAGGTGCTTTATCGTCAAAAGTTTTGATGACAATATCGCCGTGATTGGTGTGGAAAGTAACCATTTTTGCATCCTGTTCCGTTTGATTGGTGCTTCAACCCGATTCGGGTCATATATAGGGTGGTGTTATAGCATAACCGCACGATCGGATCATCACGCAATGTATGCTGATTCGCGCGGGAAATATGGGTATTATACGCAACTCAATTACCCACACATGTCTAAACGGAATCTTCGATGCTAAAAATCTTCAATACTCTGACACGCCAAAAAGAGGAATTTAAGCCTATTCACGCCGGGGAAGTCGGCATGTACGTGTGTGGAATCACCGTTTACGATCTCTGTCATATCGGTCACGGGCGTACCTTTGTTGCCTTTGACGTGGTTGCGCGCTATCTGCGTTTCCTCGGCTATAAGCTGAAGTATGTGCGCAACATTACTGATATCGACGACAAAATCATCAAACGCGCCAATGAAAATGGCGAAAGCTTTGTGGCGCTGGTGGATCGCATGATCGCCGAAATGCACAAAGATTTTGATGCTTTGAACATTCTGCGCCCGGATATGGAGCCGCGCGCGACGCACCATATCGCAGAAATTATTGAACTCACTGAACAACTGATCGCCAAAGGTCACGCTTATGTGGCGGACAACGGCGACGTGATGTTCGACGTACCGACCGATCCGACCTATGGCGTGCTGTCGCGTCAGGATCTCGACCAGCTGCAGGCAGGCGCGCGCGTTGACGTGGTCGACGACAAACGCAACCCGATGGACTTCGTTCTGTGGAAGATGTCGAAAGAGGGCGAACCGAGCTGGCCGTCTCCGTGGGGCGCAGGCCGTCCAGGCTGGCACATTGAATGTTCGGCAATGAACTGCAAGCAGTTGGGTAACCACTTTGATATCCACGGCGGTGGTTCAGACCTGATGTTCCCACACCACGAAAACGAAATCGCTCAGTCCACCTGTGCCCATGATGGTCAGTATGTGAACTACTGGATGCACTCGGGGATGGTAATGGTTGACCGAGAGAAGATGTCCAAATCGCTGGGTAACTTCTTTACCGTGCGTGATGTGCTGAAATACTACGACGCGGAAACCGTGCGTTACTTCCTGATGTCGGGCCACTATCGCAGCCAGCTGAACTACAGCGAAGAGAACCTGAAGCAGGCGCGTGCAGCGCTGGAGCGCCTCTACACTGCGCTGCGCGGCACAGATAAAACCGTTGCGCCTGCCGGTGGCGAAGCGTTTGAAGCGCGCTTTATTGAAGCGATGGACGACGATTTCAACACCCCGGAAGCCTATTCCGTGCTGTTTGATATGGCGCGTGAAGTGAACCGTCTGAAAGCAGAAGATATGGCAGCGGCGAACGCAATGGCGTCTCATCTGCGTAAACTTTCTGCCGTGCTGGGCCTGCTGGAGCAAGAACCAGAAGCATTCCTACAAAGCGGCGCGCAGGCAGACGACAGCGAAGTGGCTGAGATTGAAGCCTTAATTCAACAGCGTCTGGATGCCCGTAAAGCGAAAGACTGGGTGGCGGCAGATGCGGCGCGTGACCGTCTTAACGAGATGGGGATCGTGCTGGAAGATGGCCCGCAAGGGACCACCTGGCGTCGTAAGTAATTGCGCTATTGCCGGATGCGAGTTTTCGCATCCGGTTATCGTCTGCGCCACCACAACATTCCCATCAGTAGCATCCCCGGCAACCACACCCACATCAATTCAGAAATAATCACCTGATGCCCGTACGGCGTGGTGTAACGAGACAATGCAAACGGCGCGACTTTAATCACCTGCCAGGGAGCGAAAAAGCGTTCATCTGACCACGGCCACAGCCAGCCAACGCCTTTACCGCCAGTGGTTACCGAATCCAGCAAGCTGTGCGATAGCAACGAAACGGTTAAAAACAGCCAGCAGCAAATCAGCCCAGCCCTGAACCATCGACGTCCAATCAGCACACATAACAGCGGGACAACAAACGCAAACACCAGCGAATGGGTAAACCCGCGATGACCAAAAACATTGCCGTAAGCAACGCCAAATTTAAACGACAATACGTCGACATCGGGCAGCATCGCCAGGATGATTCCGGCAAATAACAGGCGCGGAGGGATGACTTTCGAACCCAACCCTAAACCAATGCAAAGGGGAACGGCGGCGTGCGTAATAACGGTTGGCATGATGGTCGCTTCGGCAAAATGTCGATGCTATCAGCATGGATGAACGGGGCGTAGAGGGCAAAAGTCTGAAAAGAGAACCGGCCTGTTGATACAGGCCGGAAAAGGGATCAGGCAACAACCTGTACGCTGTGACCTGCAAAACTCACTGTCTGACCGGCGACGATTTTGCAGCGTTTGTGCGTTTCAATCGCGCCGTCGACTTTCACCTGGCCTTCGGCAATCGCGATTTTCGCCTGCGCGCCGCTTTCGCTCCAGCCTTCCAGTTTCAGCAAGTCGCACAGCTCAACGTGCGGATGTTTACCTAAAGAAAATGTCGCCATGTTACTCACCCTGTGGATCATGATATTCAACGCACGCCTGTAGCGTGTTTTCGATCAGCGTGGCAACCGTCATCGGGCCAACGCCGCCCGGAACAGGCGTAATGTATGAGGCGCGTTTAGCCGCGTCTTCAAACACCACGTCGCCCACAACTTTGCCATTTTCCAGACGGTTGATGCCAACATCAATCACAATCGCGCCTTCTTTGATCCAGTCACCAGGAATAAAGCCCGGTTTACCGACGGCAACGATCAGTAGATCGGCATTTTCTACGTGATGACGCAGATTTTTAGTGAAGCGGTGAGTCACGGTGGTGGTGCAACCTGCGAGCAGCAGTTCCATGCTCATTGGGCGACCGACGATATTCGATGCGCCAATCACCACGGCGTTAAGACCGAAGGTATCAATGTTGTATCGCTCAAGCAGTGTGACGATACCACGCGGGGTGCAAGGACGTAGACGCGGCGCGCGCTGGCACAGACGACCGACGTTATAAGGATGGAAACCGTCAACGTCTTTGTCCGGGTGAATTCGTTCCAGCACTTTGACGTTATCAATACCCGCCGGTAACGGCAGTTGGACCAGAATGCCATCAATGGTGTTGTCGGCATTCAGCGCATCGATAAGCTCCAGCAGCTCCGCTTCGCTGGTGGTTTCCGGGAGGTCATAAGAACGGGAGACGAACCCGACTTCTTCACAAGCTTTGCGTTTGCTTGCGACATAAATTTGCGATGCAGGGTTGCTACCCACCAGTACTACGGCCAGTCCTGGTGCCCGCAGTCCAGCTGCAATACGTGCCTGAACTTTTTGAGCAACTTCAGAGCGCACCTGCTGCGCAATCGTTTTACCGTCAATAATCTTTGCTGCCATCAGAGAGAGGATTCCATCTGTTACGTAGGTCGAAGGGGATGCGCCTATTTTGTCAGAAGCGGGGCGTGCTGTCAGTTTTCGTTTCAGATTTATCGCGTGAAGCGACCTCTTGCGAAGGTGAGGCGCACCGTCGCTGAGATTGAAAGCTTCATTTTTCGTCCATGATGACGTTGTAAATCTGGAACTGATTTATTTCCTTGTCTAAGGATTAAGATAATTTAAGAAATACCTGACAATATAAAAAGAATTTTCAGCCTGGTAATTTACCGCTTCAGGTCTATATTTGTGTTGAATATATTTTGCGCGGAAATATTCATCTAACGGGGCTCTCTATTTTTTAGAATAGAGTGCATATTTTCAATTAAGACATTCTTAGAGGATAAAAAGGAATTTTACTACTATCAGTGTCTTAAATAAAGTAATCGGTTATATACGGATGTGGAGTCGATAAATGAGATTGAAGGAATATATATGAAATTAAGATTTATTTCGTCTGCGCTGGCTGCCGCACTATTCGCCGCTACGGGTAGTTATGCTGCCGTTGTAGATGGCGGTACAATTCACTTTGAAGGCGAACTGGTGAATGCTGCCTGTTCAGTGAATACTGACTCGGCAGACCAGGTTGTCACACTCGGTCAATATCGTACCGATATTTTCAATGCTGTTGGTAATACCTCTGCATTAATTCCATTCACTATACAGTTGAACGACTGCGATCCTGTTGTTGCCGCTAATGCTGCCGTTGCATTTTCTGGTCAGGCGGATGCAATCAATGATAATTTATTGGCCATTGCATCCAGTACCAATACAACAACAGCAACGGGTGTCGGTATTGAAATACTTGATAATACATCCGCAATTCTCAAACCTGATGGGAATAGCTTCTCAACCAACCAGAACTTGATCCCCGGGACCAACGTTCTTCATTTTTCTGCACGTTATAAAGGCACCGGTACAAGTGCATCAGCAGGGCAAGCAAATGCTGACGCGACTTTTATTATGAGATACGAATAATCAAAACAACGTTGTTTTGAATTATATATCACGTCTTATAACAAAGTAATGTACCGGTTGTCTGAAGCGGTATGGTGGCAATGTAAATCGAAATCATGTTCACTTTGTATCATGCCGCTTTATTAAATGAAAAGGGAATGATGTGTTGTAAGAAACCAAAGCAATCATTTCTTTATATTTCTTATTTTTGCCGTCAGGAATACACAAGGCGTATTAACTATGATGACTAAAATAAAGTTATTGATGCTCATTATATTTCATTTAATCATTTCGGCCAGCGCCCATGCTGCCGGAGGGATCGCATTAGGTGCCACGCGTATTATTTATCCCGCTGATGCTAAACAGACTGCGGTATGGATTAGAAATAGCCATACCAATGAGCGCTTTCTGGTCAATTCGTGGATTGAAAACAGTAGCGGTGTAAAAGAAAAGTCATTCATCATTACACCGCCACTGTTTGTTAGTGAACCCAAAAGCGAAAATACCTTGCGTATTATTTACACCGGTCCACCGCTGGCGGCAGATCGTGAGTCTTTGTTCTGGATGAATGTTAAGACGATCCCTTCGGTAGATAAAAATGCATTGAACGGCAGGAATGTTTTGCAACTGGCGATTTTATCGCGCATGAAGTTATTTCTCCGTCCAATTCAACTACAAGAATTACCCGCAGAAGCGCCGGACACACTCAAGTTTTCGCGATCCGGTAACTATATCAATATTCATAATCCATCACCTTTTTATGTCACCCTGGTTAACTTGCAAGTGGGCAGTCAAAAGTTGGGAAATGCTATGGCTGCACCCAGAGTTAATTCACAAATTCCCTTACCCTCAGGAGTACAGGGAAAGCTGAAATTTCAGACCGTTAATGATTATGGTTCAGTAACCCCAGTCAGAGAAGTGAACTTAAACTAACCGAATCATCTGACAATATCAGAGCTAATTATGAAAATACCCACTATTACGGATATTCCGCAGAGGTATACCTGGTGTCTGGCCGGAATTTGTTATTCATCTCTTGCCATTTTACCCACCTTTTTAAGCTATGCGGAAAGTTATTTCAACCCGGCATTTTTATTAGAGAATGGCACATCCGTTGCTGATTTATCGCGCTTTGAGAGAGGTAATCATCAACCTGCGGGTGTGTATCGGGTGGATCTCTGGCGTAATGATGAGTTCATTGGTTCACAGGATATCGTATTTGAATCGACGACAGTAAATACAGGTGATAAATCAGGTGGGTTAATGCCTTGTTTTAACCAGGCACTCCTTGAACGAATTGGCCTTAATAGCAGTGCATTCCCCGAGTTAGCCCAGCAGCAAAATAATAAATGCATTAATTTACTGAAAGCTGTACCTGATGCCACAATTAACTTTGATTTTGCAGCGATGCGCCTGAACATCACTATTCCTCAGATAGCGTTGTTGAGTAGCGCTCACGGTTACATTCCGCCTGAAGAGTGGGATGAAGGTATTCCTGCTTTACTCCTGAATTATAATTTCACCGGTAACAGAGGTAATGGTAACGATAGCTATTTTTTTAGTGAACTCAGTGGGATTAATATTGGCCCGTGGCGTTTACGCAACAATGGTTCCTGGAACTATTTTCGCGGAAATGGATATCATTCAGAACAGTGGAATAATATTGGCACCTGGGTACAGCGCGCCATTATTCCGTTGAAAAGTGAACTGGTAATGGGAGACGGTAATACAGGGAGTGATATTTTCGATGGCGTCGGATTTCGCGGTGTACGGCTTTATTCTTCTGATAATATGTATCCAGATAGCCAGCAAGGGTTTGCCCCAACGGTACGTGGGATTGCCCGTACGGCGGCCCAGCTAACGATTCGGCAAAATGGTTTTATTATCTATCAAAGCTATGTTTCCCCCGGCGCTTTCGAAATTACAGATTTGCACCCGACATCTTCAAATGGCGATCTGGACGTCACCATCGACGAGCGCGATGGTAATCAGCAGAATTACACTATTCCGTATTCAACAGTGCCAATTTTACAACGCGAAGGGCGTTTCAAATTTGACCTGACGGCGGGCGATTTTCGTAGCGGTAATAGTCAGCAATCGTCGCCTTTCTTTTTTCAGGGCACGGCACTCGGCGGTTTACCACAGGAATTTACTGCCTACGGCGGGACGCAATTATCTGCAAATTACACCGCCTTTTTGTTAGGGCTGGGGCGCAACCTCGGGAACTGGGGCGCAGTGTCGCTGGATGTAACGCATGCGCGCAGTCAGTTAGCCGACGACAGTCGTCATGAGGGGGATTCCATTCGCTTCCTCTATGCGAAATCAATGAACACTTTCGGCACCAATTTTCAGTTAATGGGTTACCGCTATTCGACACAAGGTTTTTATACCCTTGATGATGTTGCGTATCGTCGAATGGAGGGGTACGAATATGATTACGATTATGACGGTGAGCATCGCGATGAACCGATAATCGTGAATTACCACAATTTACGCTTTAGTCGTAAAGACCGTTTGCAGTTAAATATTTCACAATCACTTAATGACTTTGGCTCGCTTTATATTTCTGGTACCCATCAAAAATACTGGAATACTTCGGATTCAGATACCTGGTATCAGGTGGGGTATACCAGCAGCTGGGTTGGCATCAGTTATTCACTCTCATTTTCGTGGAATGAATCTGTAGGGATCCCCGATAACGAACGTATTGTCGGACTTAATGTTTCAGTGCCTTTCAATGTTCTGACCAAACGTCGCTACACCCGGGAAAATGCGCTCGATCGCGCTTATGCCTCCTTTAACGCCAACCGTAACAGCAACGGGCAAAATAGCTGGCTGGCAGGCGTTGGTGGGACCTTACTGGAAGGCCACAACCTGAGTTATCACGTAAGCCAGGGCGATACCTCGAATAATGGGTACACGGGCAGCGCCACGGCAAACTGGCAGGCCGCTTACGGTACGCTGGGGGTCGGGTATAACTACGACCGCGATCAACATGACGTTAACTGGCAGCTGTCTGGCGGTGTGGTCGGGCATGAAAATGGTATAACGCTGAGCCAGCCTTTAGGGGATACCAATGTTTTGATTAAAGCGCCTGGCGCAGGCGGTGTACGCATTGAAAATCAAACTGGAATTTTAACCGACTGGCGCGGCTATGCGGTGATGCCGTATGCCACGGTTTATCGGTATAACCGTATCGCGCTTGATACCAATACGATGGGGAATTCCATCGATGTTGAAAAAAATATTAGCAGCGTTGTGCCGACGCAAGGCGCGTTGGTTCGTGCCAATTTTGATACCCGCATAGGCGTGCGGGCGCTCATTACCGTTACCCAGGGCGGAAAACCGGTGCCGTTTGGATCACTGGTACGGGAAAACAGTACCGGAATAACCAGTATGGTGGGTGATGACGGGCAAGTTTATTTAAGTGGTGCGCCATTGTCTGGTGAATTACTGGTTCAGTGGGGAGACGGCGCGAACTCACGCTGCATTGCGCACTATGTATTGCCGAAGCAAAGCTTACAGCAAGCCGTCACTGTTATTTCGGCAGTTTGCACACATCCTGGCTCATAAAGGAAATTATCAATGAAGATAATCTGCAGGTCATTATTGGCAATGGCATGTTTGTGGTTAACAAACATATCCTGGGCTACTGTTTGTGCAAATAGTACTGGCGTAGCAGAAGATGAACACTATGATCTCTCAAATGTCTTTAATAGCACCAATAACCAGCCAGGTCAGATTGTTGTTTTACCGGAAAAATCCGGCTGGGTAGGTGTGTCAGCAATTTGCCCACCCGGCACGCTGGTGAATTATACATACCGTAGTTATGTCACCAACTTTGTTGTTCAGGAAACTATCGATAATTATAAATATATGCAATTAAATGATTATCTATTAGGTGCGATGAGTCTGGTTGATAGCGTGATGGATATTCAGTTTCCCCCGCAAAATTATATCCGTATGGGAACAGATCCTAACGTTTCGCAAAACCTTCCGTTCGGGGTGATGGATTCTCGTTTGATATTTCGTTTAAAGGTTATTCGTCCTTTTATTAACATGGTGGAGATCCCCAGACAGGTGATGTTTACCGTGTATGTGACATCAACGCCTTACGATCCGTTGGTTACACCTGTTTATACCATTAGTTTTGGTGGCCGGGTTGAAGTACCGCAAAACTGCGAATTAAATGCCGGGCAAATTGTTGAATTTGATTTTGGTGATATCGGTGCATCGTTATTTAGTGCGGCAGGGCCGGGGAATCGACCTAATGGTGTCATGCCGCAAACCAAGAATATTGCGATCAAATGTACGAATGTTGCTGTGCAGGCTTATTTAACAATGCGTCTGGAAGCCAGTGCCGTTTCTGGTCAGGCGATGGTTTCGGATAATCAGGATTTAGGTTTTATTGTCGCCGATCAGAACGATACGCCAATCACGCCTAACGATCTCAATAGCGTTATTCCTTTCCGTCTGGATGCAGCTGCGGCAGCCAATGTCACACTTCGCGCCTGGCCTATCAGTATTACTGGTCAAAAACCTGCCGAAGGACCGTTTAGCGCGCTGGGGTATTTACGCGTCGATTATCAATGAGGTACGGAGAATGAGAAGAGTAATCTTTAGCTGTTTCTGCGGGTTACTGTGGAGTTCCAGCGTATGGGCCACGGACCCTTTAGGAACGATTAATATCAATTTGCACGGTAACGTTGTTGATTTCTCCTGTACCGTAAATACAGCGGATGTTGATAAGACGGTAGATTTAGGAAGATGGCCCACGACACAATTGCTGGCCGCTGGCGATACCACGGCACTTGTTCCTTTTAGTCTGCGCCTGGAAGGATGTCCTCCGGGATCAGTCGCGATTTTATTTACGGGAACGCCGGCATCCGATGCCAACCTGCTGGCCCTGGACGATCCCGCAATGGCACAAACCGTCGCCATCGAATTACGCAAGAGCGATCGCTCCCGGCTTGCGCTGGGCGAGGCGAGCCCGACTGAGGAGGTAGATGCAAATGGCAATGTAACGCTAAACTTTTTTGCCAATTATCGAGCGTTAGCCAGCGGTGTCCAACCAGGTGTGGCGAAAGCGGATGCGATATTTATGATCAATTATAATTAATATTATATTAATTCATATAATTTGGCGTAGTCGATAAGTTCTACAATTGAATGCAAACCGAGTTTGCCATAAATATTAGATTTATGCGCACTAATTGTTTTATTGCTAAGTAATAGTTTGTCGGCAATTTCTTTATTAGATAATCCGCTAACCAGATAGCGTAATATAGTCACTTCACGATTAGATAGCACAGTAGCTGTTGAATTATTGGTGCTGCATTTATTACTTTTTATATAGTTGAGCGTTTCACTGGGGAAAAAAGTGTATCCAGAGAGAATCATCTGAACGGCATGAAAAATATCATTCTGATCATTGCATTTACTGACAAAACCGTTAGCACCCGCTTGTATCGCTCTGCCCGCATAAAAGCATTCTGATTTTGATGATAAAAATAATACCTTCACCGTACTCTGGATTTGTTTGATTCTTTTCAGGAAGGTAAAACCGTCTGTACCGGGCAAGTCTATATCCATAATGATTAAATCAACAGGACGGGTTCGGAGATAATCGATGGTTATGCGGTAATCATCCGTTTTCAGGACAATCTGCAATTCACTGTTTTTTTGCAACAGAACTTCAATGGACATTCTGATGATAGGATGGGTATCCATAATGATCACCGACGTTGGTTTCATAGTTACCAGTCTCACAGGGTAGGACAATTTTCCGTTAGGGCTGGAAATTGTACTTTGATACATGAAAATACGGGTTTTCTTGATTCAGATGCGCAGCGGGGTGCGTTTGTTTGCCGCTATAGCGAAATAAATCAGAAAATCAGACGTGGTCGTTCACTTGTTCAGCAACCAGATCAAAAGCCATTGACTCAGCAAGGGTTGACCGTATAATTCACGCGATTACACCGCATTGCGGTATCAACGCGCCCTTAGCTCAGTTGGATAGAGCAACGACCTTCTAAGTCGTGGGCCGCAGGTTCGAATCCTGCAGGGCGCGCCATTTCTTCTTCATTTATGCCAGTCTTATCTGTTTCCGCTTTGCCCTTCACCACATCACTTTTTGTCGCTGTTTGGCGAGATAATTCAACGGTGTCAGGCCGTAAAACGCCTTAAAAACAGAGATAAAGTACGACGTGCTGCTATAGCCACACAATTGCGCTACCTGAGTGATATTTTTGTTATCCATCAATAACATCTGTACGGCGTAACGCATACGACACTCTGTGACAATCTGGCTATAGCTGGTATTTTCGTTTTTTAATTTCTTTTTGAGCAGGCTGGGGCTTAAACATAGCGAACTGGCGACAATTCGCAGATTCCAGTAATGCTGAATATCGCTTTGAATAATGCGGGAGACGCTGTCGCGGACGCTGCTGCGTAAGATATACATCAGTAGGGCAATAAACCGCGATTGCTCAAGAAAGTTAGACAATACGGTAAAAAGCAATGCGCGCGTCAACTCCGCTTCGCAGGGTTTGCTGGGTTGCTGCTTGCTGTGGTTGGCGGCTAGCCGGAACACTTCCGGTGTACGGCTATGACAAGCAATAACCGGGGTTGCCAGCCGCGACCAGGGCTTTACACAGGTTAAGTTCTTATTTAAAAACAACAGATAATCGTTGATGATGTTACGGTTGATGTGGGTGATTAATACGTGATTTAACGTTGAGAGTTCAATGACGTTATTGTTGCACGCGAAGGCGGCCAGGTAGTTTTTCGGAAGGGTAAACGTAGCATGGTTATTGACGCTTACCTCTACCTCTTTTTCGGTCAGGATCACCACGCAAGGTTCACTGCTGCTCAATTGCATTTCGCACTCCTCAGATATCAGAAACTCCGCTCAAAGGATCTATGCTTCCTGCATGAGTGATCGGCCCGTTCGCCGATAACGATCTTCTTTCTTTAGCACGCTTTTTAGCAATTAATCTTGATGGAATTCTGACGAGAGCGAAAGAGGTAAGCCAGGTCGTACCCGACTTACCTGGAGGAGATTTAATACTCGAGAATGCCGTGCGCGACGGGCAAATAGCGCAGAGAGAAATAGAGCGTGTCTTTACCGCAAGAGGAACGTTTCGCTAACAGCGAGGCGATCTCTGCATCCGGTTTCGGTTTCGCTGTAAAGGTTTTGCCTTTGCCGGCGACAAACAGTTCATAAACAATGCCGCTTGCTGGGGCGGAGCTTTGGCAATCGGCGCTGGCCTGTAGATAACGTTCACGCTGTTCAGCAGTAAGTTTATCCACGCCGCTGCCATCCTGTACCCAGACATTAACGCCGGTTGCTTTAACGTGTTCCAGCAGTTGGCGATAGCCATCGGGCGACATGTTTCCGGCGAAAAAACTACTGATATAAACCGGTTTTGCTGAAACATCGCTAATCAACCGCTGCGCGTTGTTTAACCATGTCAGCAAAGGTTGACGGGCGGCTTCGCTGCGCCAGTTCAGGTCGTCAATTTCCGCGCTGATGTACCAGCCATCCGGCGTTACGCCAGGCGCGGCGCTCCATAATCTGGCTTGCTGGAGATCGGCAGCCAGCAGGCGATTAAGATAGCTTTCCAGCGCCGCGGATGACTGTTTCTGGTGCATAAAAAATTCCGGATCGGCATTCAGCCCGACAATCAGCTTCAGGCCAGCCTGTTGCGCAGCTGCGGCACGCTTAAACAATAACGCGCGCTGTTCTGGCTGGGTGAATGCATCGCCGTAACGGGTCCATTGCAAAACCAGGGTATCGAAGCCTTGCAAACGTAACTGACTCATCAGCCCCTGCCACTGGGTATCGGTAACCTGACTATCACGGTTTTGTGGTTGCCAGATAATACCTTTCATCGCAAAGGAAAAAGGGCTGACCAAAAGCAGTGTCAGCAATACGAAAATGAACTTACGCATTTACCAGTGCACTCCAATGGTGAGAAACGCGTTGTTGCGCTCTCCGTTACGTTGATTAATCGCCTTAAAGGTATGTTGATATTCGACGCCGAGACTGACTTTGTGCGGCCAGGCGTCGTAGTGCGTCTCGCCGGTCCAGATATTCCAGCGGACCCCGACACCGCCAAGCTGCGCGCCCTGAGTGCCTTTATCACGATAACCGTTGTCCTGAACGTGAGCGTAAGGCTCAATAGTCTGTCCGTTCGCCACCTTCTGATGCCAGCTTAAGCGATAATCTGCCGTCCACGCCTGAATATCCTGGCGGACATATTGCGCCGCATCGAGGTACAGGTTTTGGGCAAACCAGCCTGAACCGTTCGGGTGCCATTCGTCGCTGTATTTGCCGCCATTAAAGAATGAGGCGCTGGCGCGCAGCATGGTATCGGATGCGCCGTTTTGTCCGTTCAGCGGCAATTGCTGTTCGACGGCGAGGAAAAAGATCTGATCGCGCAGCGGCTTCCAGCGCAGACCGGTGCCGGACATCGGATTTTTCACCGGCATCATCACCCCGTTTTCTCCGGTATCGGCAAATACACGGCTGTAAACCGAGAGCAGGTCGCCTTCCAGCAGCATATTGCGTCCGATGCGGTACTCGGCTTCCAGTTGCCCGTAGCTACGATAGCTTTTCCCTGGCGCTGCGCCGCCGACATTATTGTTAGCGGTACTCATTGCGCCGGAACGCAAGCCGATAGAAGAATCGAAACTGAACGTCCAGCGGCGACCGACCTCCTCATGCAGACGGCGGAAATTGAAGCGTTGCTGATTTTGCTCTGGGGTCAGTGGGGTTATCAGCGCCTGATTATCAATGTCATCAATCACCAGACGGGCGTAGTGCTGCGTCGCAGGCATATCATCCAGACGCTGGTTCACGTAGGCCAGTTGTCGGATAAGTGCCGGATCGTCCGGTAGCCCTTTATGCGCCTGTTCGAGCATTTCCCGCGACTGTGCGATATCACCGCTATCCCACAAGGCGTAACCGAGCGCTGCCTGGGTGTTGCTATTATTCGGTTCCAGTTCCAGAGCGGCGCGCAAATCACTCACCGCCGCCGGGACATTATGACGTTGGCGATAAATTGTCGCCCGCGCAACGTAAGCGTTGGCAGAAGGCGCAATATTGATTGAGCGCGTGAGATCGTTCAGTGCGAGTTCCGGCTGACCAGGAATGTAACGTTGCGCATGCAGCCACCAGTAGAGGGCATTGTTTCCCAGCCCACGTTGTTCTGCCTGCTGAAGCCAGCGATCGCGAGCCGCACCATTTCCTGCCGCCTGGGCGGTATTGGCAGCAGCAAGCAGATCCTCATTGCTCATGTCGTGAAGACTGATTTTCTGCCAGGCCGCCAGTGCGGTGGCGTAATCCTCAACCTGATACGCCTGATAGGCTACCGCACGATGTTGCCAGGCGTTCGGTTGCCGTTGTTCGGCCTGAAGCCATGCATACAACGCCACACCGGGTAGCGTGTCCCGATAACACTTTGCCAGACGGTTCCAGGCGGCGGCATCGTAGGAAGGCGACATATCGCCCAGCAAGCGAACTATTGCCGGGCAATTATCTGCAATACCCGGCAACTGACTTTGCCACTGACGTTGCTCCGCCAGCGGTAAGGGTTTCGATAAAATCGCCACCTTCGCCGGAGTTGCCAGGTAAGGATGACTTTCCAGCAGAGACGCCAGTCGCGCCATTAAAGTCTGGCTGACACGCGCATTGCCCTGGAAAGGATAGCGTTGCAGCAATAAATCGGCAGCTTCGCGTGACTGCTCGTTCTGCATCAGTTGCCAGGTCAGTTGATCCTGGCGGGTAAGATTTGTCGGTTCTTGCTGATACAGCAATCGTGCCAGACGCAGAGCTTCAGCCTTGTTATGAGTCGCCACGCTGACGGTATAACGCTCCTCAAGCATTTCATTGGCGGGGAGGGTGGCGAGCAGTTTTTGCGCTGCGTCGTACTGACCTTCTTTTAACAGCACCGGTAGCGTCGCGCCAACAACATACTGGCGGTTATCGGCAAACTGTACCGTATAATTCGCCAACGCCTGAACGGGGTTGGCGCTGTATTTAGATAACAGATAGAGCCAACTTTTCTCTTGTGCGTCCGTGGTAAACAGCGGCTTATTTTCAATGAGATAATGCTGGAGGCGTGCTTTCTCGCCACGATAAGCCAGCGCGGTCGCGTAAGTAATGTACGACTGTGGATCGGTGAAGATCCCCTCTGATTGCAGCGCCAGGATCCGATCATCCAGCTGGCCTGCGAGCAGAACATCAAACCACTGACGGCGCTCAGCTGCGTTTAATGTATTTTGTTGCCGTGATTCACTGAACAACGTTTCTGCCAGCGACCACTGCTTGAGGTAGATTGCCCGTTGCAGCAGATCGGTTCGCAGCGTTTTTCCTTCCGTCGATGCAGCAAACGTCGCATCGTTCAGTTGCGCTCTGGCGACAGGTAATTGTGCCAGCCGCAGGGCATTCTGCCCGACTTCACTGCGACAACGCAGGGTCGGCGCAGCGTCGCACGCTTTTTGCTGGGCAAGCAGTTCTTCAACAGTCGTAACGCTTTTCACTTCAACTGGAATAGCCGCCAGACTGCGCTCAAGTCGGGCATCTCCTGGGTGACGTTTCAGTTGATCCTCAAGCAACAGCCGCGCCCGGTCATCATGACCAAAATGGCGATAGGCTTCCGCAAGGTATAAAGTCAGCGGAATATTACCCGGCACCTGCTGGTGTATATATTCAAATTCGCGGATGGCGGTTGCTTCGTCGTTATTTTTCTGTGCCTTCAGCGCCTTATCGAGACGGGGATAAATAACAAAATGGCGATAATCGCTCAGCCCCAGCTCTTCTGCGCTGGTGCCGATATTGTCTGCGAGTGCGCTGGTACTCAATAAAGACGTCAGCAGTAAACCAGACCATCCGATGACGCGATTAAGGTTATTCTCCTTCATTTTCGGACTCCAGTTGCGCAACCTGTTCTGTGTTTAAACCTGCTTTGAGTAATAGTGATTGCATCGAAACTTGTAATTCGCGTTGAATTGTCAGGACGCGATCCAACGTTTCCTGGCTGATAACGCCTTCGGTGACCAAAAACTTGCCGAGCGGCAGAGAACTGCGTTCATGGCGCAATAACAACACGTTAATTGCTGAACGATTAATATGACCGAGCGTGGTCAGTATTTCGGCGAACAGGAACTGATGCGGCACATATTGCCGCCAGATTTCACCGGCCTGCTGTTCCGTGAGCCACTGATGCTGAACCGCATTGTACAACATTGCCCGCGGATCGTGACCGCGTCGGCGTGCATACCAGTGACGTAACCCCGTGACAATTTGTCCCCGCAGAACAATGACGTAACGCACTTTGCGTCCGACTTTACGCGTCAGGGCTGCCAGCGAAACCGGGTCAATACCATCTTCACTGCCGACAATTAACTCATCATTTTCCAGACGCAGCGGTAGCACCGCATAATGCAGCGCCACGGAGGCCGGCATCGCGGCAATCAGCGAAGAAGGGATCTGCCAGGCATCGATAGATTCCCACGCCACGCCGTTTTGCTCTGCCAGCGCCTGTGCCAGTTGCTCGGCGCTAATCAGCCCCTGCATCAGCATTGAACCGCCCAGACGTAGACCTTCGACGCGATTACGCAGTGCTGTATCGAGTTGTTCTTCAGTGATGACCTGATTTTCCAGCAGAATTTGACCTAACGGGCGCAACGAGCGGGTATCGCCAGTGACGCTGGGGAAGTCATGCGTTGTTTTATCCCACGCGACGCGACGTGGATCGCCGTGTTGAAGTACCTGTTTTAACGCGCGCCAGTTGGCCATGAAGTTAATCAGGTTGCCCCAGAAAAGACGCAGGACAGATAGCAGCCCCTGCGTCAGACCGTAGTAGCCAGTGACAAAAATCACCCGCTGCACGATGCGGTTAACCATCAAACCAAAGTTTAGCCACAGCAGGGTCATTAACCATGCGCTGCCGCTGAAAATAGAAAGGAAATGCCAGGCATCGGGCCACAAACTTTCATACGCCAGTAACAGCAAAAGCTGGATCATCACCAGCATCGCGAGGAAGCTGACAAAGTTACTGATTGCCCCTTTGCGGTCGCGCCAGAGAAAGTAGTTCAGCGTCAGGCTGGAGGTCCATTTATGGGTTTTAAAGCCCTGGAAAACAATGCCGATGATCCAGCGAGATTTTTGTCGAACCGCCGTCGAAAAGGTATCGGGGAAATATTCGCGCACGCAGATCATGTTTGACGTCCGCGCGTGCTGTAAAAATTTACGCTGCTCGCGTTCTTTGGCTTCGTCCACCACCGGAAAACGGACAAAAATTTCCGTCATACCTTTTTCTTTCAGGCGGAAACCAATGTCGTAATCTTCAGTAAGACTCTGCACGTCGAAAGCAATACCGTCACCGTCAGCTAACAGTGCGGTCACGGCGCGGCGGCTGAAACAAGTACCGACGCCTGCGCTGGGCACCTGTCCGGCGAGGGCTTCACGCACCGGAACATCTTTGCCATGCAGTTCTGAAAACTCATCAATGTAAGTCATGCTGGTGAAGTGCGTCCATTCGCGTTCGAATGGGTATACCGGGATCTGAATCAGATCTTTACGCTCGACCAGATAGTTGAACAGACGCAATTCCATCGGTGAAATTACGTCTTCGGCGTCATGCAGAATAAAACCAGCAAAAGCGAAATTGGCGCTACGTTCAAACTGCGTGATAGCGTCCAGCACATTGTTCAGGCAGTCGGCTTTACTGGTGGGGCCAGGACGCGCGCAGACTACCTTATGCACATTCGGGAAGCGAGCGCACACTTCGTCAACATCACGTTGAGTATCGGGGTCGTTGGGGTAGGTGCCAACAAAGATATGATAGTTTTCATAGTCGAGCGTGGTCGCCGCCAGCTCGGCCATATTGCCGATGACGCCCGTTTCATTCCACGCCGGAACCATAATCGCTAACGGTTTTTCATCTGGTTTATACAGTTCGCGGTAACTCATTCGCGGGTAGCGGCGATAAACACTCAACTTGCGTTTAATGCGGCGTACCCAGTAGACGACATCAATAAAAAAATCGTCCAGCCCGCTGATGAACATGATGACCGCTAACGTTATCGCGATTACTTTTAAGCCATATAGCCAGGTTGCAAAAACATCAAGAAGCCAGTCCACACAAAAACCTTACATTAACGCTGGTTATGTTTAGGGTGGCGTATATTAAAGTTTTTTATGAATTGTGACAGCTTTTTATCATTAATAGGTAGGATTATTGCGGCACGTTATTTTTACACTGGTTATAAAAGTTGCCGATTGTGCAGGATGTAGGCAAAAGCGCGGAGGTGAAGGTCATAGTGAGGAGGATAGGCGGCAACCGATCAGGTCATCATGTTGTGGAAGTGCCTGGAGGAGGTGAGCAGGGGAGAACATTTTCCCCGTGCTGAACAAAAAGACGGCGTTGCTGTGGGTACAGGAAGGCTAACTTCATTTCTCTTTAGATTAATTAAGTTTAATATTCAACCGGGAAATAATGAACGTTAAAATAACAAAGAAAAAAACAATCAAAGAGAAATTCCTGAAAAATATGTGCTCATAAAAAAGATAAAAAACGTACAAAATTGCGCACGCAACCTTCAGGACGTTTTTATGTTTAGAGTTTTCTTTTTCTTTAAAATTACACAAAATATAAAATAATATGAAAGCATGGCTGATAACATCATTGATAAAGCGCGATATGGCAGTCCTGCATTAAAGGTTTCGACTCCTAATAATAATGTCGATAGCGTTGCAATTATAATTGCCAACTTTTTACTGGAGGTGAAGGTGACGATAAAAAATATCAATGATATAAATAAGAAAGAAAAAAATATATAAATATTTGTTGATGTGTGTACTTTATGAGGAACAGTAATATAGGTATAAATAGTTGTAATTGTGATGATAATTATTCTGTATAGCATGCATGCTAACAGGCCAATCAGTAGCTTGTTCGCAAATTTATAAGGGGATTCTCTATTGGTTGATTGCATGGTTATTATGCTCTTGAATTGTGTTTTCATTGCATCATTTCCTGGTTAACTAAAACAATGCATTTAATAGGTGGTGGTGTAAATATCAATGTCATACTCATTATCACAGACTACTATTACTCTACGAGTTATGTCAAAAAATAACGTTAAATCATAGGTTCCCTGTTCTCTGAAAATACTCTGCACAAATGACGTGAAATTATTCCCATTTATAACTATTTTTACTTTACCTTCATAGATAAGCCAGCAACTAAAAATTTTATCTGTACTTGATAATGTTATTAAATAACGCATTAAAAGGTTTATATCCACCGGATGAGGTAAATAGGTTCTATTGTTAGTAGAGCCTATTGCATATGCCTGTTGAATCTCTTTTCTCACTTGTGGGGAAATTCTGTTTAATAGATATAAATTAAAAAAATCAATTCCATCAAGATGCTGTATAAATTTGTTTGCTTTTAAAATAAGTAGCTTTTCTTCTATTTTTGTCATAGCGGTAATGTTTTTATGCAGAGTGGATTGAAATGTTTATTGTTTTGTGGCAGACAACCATCTTATCTAATGCTGATATTATATCAGTAGGTAAAACACAGTCTGCATGTATATGAGCAAGTTGAATTATTTTATTTACTCATCATATTATTGATGTCATAACAAGTTAATCCGAAAGTATCTATGACAGAAGAGTTAAGGTTTAGATCCAATCTGATATTTACTTCTACTAGCCAATCTCTAAACATCAGGAAAATAAATTCATCATCCCTGGTAAATTCAAAAATTCCAGAGTCAGAATGAGATAACTCTAAGGTATATATAATAAGTTTAATGTGTTCTTTGTTTTTTATTAATATGTGATTTGGTTGTTTCATTAACGCCTTGATTAGGGCTATTTCTTGCGGATAGCTTATTATGGTCGGCATAGATAGTATGCTGTTTTTGATATCAGATATGTGCATTGAAACAATTCTTTATACTGGCTGTATATAATAACTCACGGTAAGTATTTTTTAAGTTAAAGGAGGAGTACAACCTAAATTATATACATTCTTCTGTAATCATCCTTAAACTTAACATAGCCATGTCTCGAGTATCCTTATCATCAGAATGTAGAGAAATATTTAATCCTTTAATTAAGATGTTATCCGGGAAAGCCATTGCCAATAATGTACACCAATATCGGACACTTTTTATTGTCAGAGGATTTTCCAGTATGCTGGCTATATTGGACACTACAATATTTTTATCACATTTAAACAAAAAATCTTCGACCAACTGATATACTCCTAAGCCATCACCTTCCCCAAAGGATTGTAAAAATAACGGTATGGCCTCTTCAGCAGGATTTGCACAAAAATAAAGCCTTACGTCGTCATATTTATCGATAAGTTCCTGAGTGATGTCATAATCATTAGGCATAGGTTGATTTAGAGCAAGGAATGCTAATGCTTCTTTTTTAGTCATATTCATAGAGGCTGGTTTATCCTGCGAAAATAGTTAAGAGTAAAATTTACATATTGAATTAAATAATAATTTTTATTTCCATATGGCATTTATATAATAATATATCCAGATTGCTGACTATAAATATATGACATATCGTGGTGATGAGTTTGTATTATGCAAATTAATATAACTAAACTAAGTATTTAGTTAGTGAAGTTGTTAGGGGTATGTATTCATATCACATATATTATCCGAAGGCAGTTGCGCTACCGCCATACCCTGATAAAACTCACCATCTGCACGAAACGGATTTTACGCTTTTTCTCGTGACGAAATAGCTAATTCTCAATTCAATTAACATCCACTGCATTATCTGACCAATCACTCCCTCTCCGGTAGCCCGATAACAAACCTTGTCCCCCGCGCATCTGACGTTACCGCAACCGTGCCTTTATGCGCGACAACAATCGATTTCACTATCGCCAGCCCAATGCCGCTACCTTCACCTTTTCGCTGGCGGGAAGGATCAACGCGGTAGAAACGGTCAAACAAACGCGGTAAGTGCTCGGGCGCAATGGGCGTACCGGGGTTTTCGACGGTAACTTGCACCTGGTGATCGACCGTCTGGCAGCGCACTACAATTGCCTCTCCGGGCGGCGTATAACGCAGGGCGTTAGAAAGCAGGTTGCTTAGCGCCCGGCGCAGCATCAGCGGATCGCCCGCAACCTGACATTTGTCGCCAACAAACCGTAGTGCTACGCCGCGATCTTCCGCTAACGCCTCGAAAAAATCGAACACTTTGCCAACTTCATCCGCCAGGTTGAGCATTTTCTTTTCGGGGATTAACTGGTTGTTATCGGCCTGAGCGAGAAACAGCATATCGCTGACCATTTTCGCCATTCGCGTCAGCTCTTCGAGATTAGAGTAGAGCACATCTTCCAGCTCCTTCTGGCTGCGCGACTGGCTGAGGGCGATTTCCGTTTGCGTTATGAGATTCGTAATCGGCGTGCGAATTTCGTGGGCGATATCCGCTGAGAAATTGGACTGGCGGTTAAAGACATCCTCGATACGCTCGATCATATGGTTGAACGACAGCACCAGTTGTTCCAGCTCAATGGGCACGGTCTGTGGATCGAGGCGAACGTCGAGATCTTTCGAGGTAATGTTCTGGATTTGACGGCTGACGCTGCGAATTGGCGCGTGGCCTTTATGTACCGCCAACAGCACGATAAAGACGATCAGGATGCTGATGATCGATGCGGTCATAATAAGTTTATTCATCAAATCATTAATGTAATGAAGATGAAAATCGATAGACAGCGCGATGTAGAGCGTATAAATCGGTTTGCCGTCCACCAACGGGCCAACCGGCAAGTTAATCATCCGCCAGTTGCTGTGTTCCATATGCCCGTGACCGTGGCCTGGCATCATCATTGTCGGGCCGGAAAGGAGATACACCTCGCCGCTCCGAGCGTCTTTATCGGGTATGGCATCACGTGCAAACTCGCGGATATCCGGCGCACCGGGGGAGTGATACACCGTTTTATCGTGGCTATCTGCCAGAGAAATCAACACGTTGGAATAACCACTGACGATATCTTCCAGCGTCATTAAGCGTCGGGCTTGTGTCTCTTCGGGATGATTAAGAACACGCCTGAATGTGGCGCTAATCTCTTTTAAATCATTAATATCCTGCTCGGCAAAATGCACTTTTACCGAGTGGATCATGATCCAGGCAAAGACGAAAAACGCTGCAATGGTGGCAAGGCTGATAAAAAAGGTCAGGCGGGTTGCCAGCGAAAACGGGCGCTGAAACGGCTTACTGGCCATCCGGCACCTCAAGCATGTAACCCACGCCGCGCACGGTTTGAATCAGCTTCGGCTCAAAGTCGTTGTCGATTTTGCCGCGCAGTCGCTTCACCGCCACATCAATAGCGTTAGTATCGCTGTCAAAATTCATGTCCCATACCTGCGAGGCGATAAGCGAGCGGGGCAGCACTTCGCCCTGATGACGGAGGAAAAATTCCAGCAGGGTAAATTCTTTACTGGTCAAAGTGATGCGCGTGCCGCTGCGGGTGACTTTGCGGCTAACGAGATCGACCATCAGGTCGGCAACCTGAAACTGACTTTCGATAATCACCGCCGCCCCGCGACGCAGTAGAGTGCGCACCCGCGCCAGCAGTTCAGCAAAAGCGAACGGCTTCACCAGATAGTCATCCGCTCCCAGCTCCAGCCCCTTGACGCGATGTTCAATGGTGCCAAGCGCGGTAAGCAACAGAATCGGCATCCCTTTATTGGCGGAACGCAACATGCGCACGATATCCCAGCCGTTCACGTCCGGCAGCATAATATCGAGGATTATCAGGTCATAATCACCTGTCATCGCCAGATGGTATCCATTCAGCCCGTTATCGGCCAAATCAACCACAAAACCGGCCTCGGTTAACCCTTTGGTTAAGTATTCGCCGGTTTTCTTTTCATCTTCGACAATCAACAGTTTCATATTTCCTCCGCATGTTGCCCGGGCAATTCTAGAGTAGCGGGATCAGATGGCAATCGCTTATTGGCAAAATGACAATTTTGTCATTTTCCTGTCACCGGAAAATCAGAGCCTGGCGAGTAAAGTTGGCGGCATAAAATCACCAGAAATTATGTGCCTATGTTTCCTTGTAAACTTCTGCCATTTTGTGTGGCCCTTGCGTTAACCGGTTGTTCTCTGACACCGGAATATCAGCGTCCGGCAATGCCCGTGCCGCAGCAGTTCTCACTCAGCCAGAACGGCCTGGTTAACGCGGTAGATAACTACCAGAACGCGGGCTGGCGCACCTTTTTTGTTGATAATCAGGTGAAGACGCTGATTAGCGAGGCGCTGGTGAATAACCGGGATTTGCGCATGGCGACGCTGAAAGTGCAGGAGGCACGGGCGCAATATCGTCTGACCGATGCCGACCGCTACCCACAGCTCAATGGCGAGGGCAGCGGCAGCTGGAGCGGCAATCTTAAAGGCGATTCAGCCACGACGCGGGAGTTCTCGACTGGCCTTAACGTCAGCTTTGATCTCGATTTTTTCGGTCGCTTAAAGAACATGAGCGAAGCAGAGCGACAAAATTATTTAGCCACTGAGGAAGCTCAGCGTGCGGTGCATATTCTGCTGGTTTCTAATGTCGCGCAAAGCTATTTCAATCAGCAACTGGCTTATGCGCAATTACAAATAGCCGAAGAAACGCTGCGTAATTATCAGCAGTCATATGCGTTTGTCGAAAAACAACTGTTGACTGGTAGCAGCAATGTTCTGGCGCTGGAACAGGCTCGCGGGGTGATAGAAAGTACCCGCAGTGATATCGCTAAACGTCAGGGGGAACTGGCGCAGGCGAATAATGCATTGCAACTGTTATTGGGAAACTACGGCAAGCTGCCGCAAGCGCAGACAGTAAACAGCGACAGCCTGCAAAGCGTTAAATTACCGGCGGGCTTGTCGTCGCAAATCTTGTTGCAGCGCCCGGATATTATGGAAGCTGAACACGCGTTAATGGCGGCTAATGCCAATATTGGTGCTGCGCGTGCGGCATTTTTCCCGTCTATAAGCCTGACCAGTGGAATATCAACCGCCAGCAGCGATCTGTCATCATTATTTAACGCCAGCAGCGGGATGTGGAATTTTATTCCCAAAATTGAGATCCCCATTTTTAATGCCGGACGCAACCAGGCCAATCTGGATATCGCCGAAATTCGCCAGCAGCAGTCGGTGGTGAATTATGAACAGAAAATTCAGAACGCCTTTAAAGAAGTGGCAGATGCGCTTGCATTACGTCAAAGCCTGAACGATCAAATCAGCGCCCAGCAGCGTTATCTGGCGTCGCTGCAAATTACCCTGCAACGGGCGCGGGCATTATATCAGCACGGCGCGGTAAGTTATCTGGAAGTGCTGGATGCCGAGCGTTCCTTATTTGCAACCCGACAAACTTTACTCGACCTGAATTATGCCCGTCAGGTTAACGAAGTTTCCTTATATACCGCCCTGGGTGGCGGTTGGCAGCAATAATTTTTAACTCCAGGAGAGAATAATGAAAAAAGCACTGCAAGTCGTAATGTTCAGTCTGTTTACTGTTATTGGCTTTAATGCCCAGGCTAACGAACATCACCATGAAACCATGAGCGAAGCACAACCACAGGTTATTAGCGCCACCGGTGTGGTAAAAGGTGTTGATCTGGAAAGCAAAAAAATCACCATCCATCACGATCCGATTGCTGCCGTGAACTGGCCGGAGATGACCATGCGCTTTACCATCACCCCGCAGACGAAAATGAGTGAAATTAAAACTGGCGACAAAGTAGCGTTTAATTTTGTCCAGCAGGGCAACCTTTCTTTATTACAGGATATTAAAGTCAGCCAGTAACCCAGGTTTAATGAGATGAAAAAAATCGCGCTTATTATCGGCAGCATGATCGCGGGCGGTATTATTTCTGCGGCAGGTTTTACCTGGTTTGCAAAGGCTGAACCGCCCGCAGAAAAAACGCCGACCGCAGAACGTAAAATATTATTCTGGTACGACCCGATGTATCCCAATACGCGGTTCGATAAACCAGGTAAATCGCCGTTTATGGATATGGATCTGGTGCCGAAATATGCCGATGAAGAGAGTTCTGCGTCTGGTGTGCGCATTGACCCGACCCAGACGCAAAATCTGGGGGTGAAAACGGCGACCGTCACGCGCGGGCCGCTGACTTTTGCCCAGAGTTTCCCAGCGAATGTCAGTTACAACGAGTATCAGTTTGCCATTGTGCAGGCCCGCGCCGCCGGGTTTATCGACAAGGTGTATCCGCTCACCGTGGGCGATAAAGTGCAAAAGGGCACACCGCTTCTCGACCTGACCATTCCCGACTGGGTGGAGGCGCAGAGTGAGTATTTACTGCTGCGTGAAACCGGCGGGACGGCGACCCAGACCGACGGTATTCTTGAACGCCTGCGGCTGGCGGGAATGCCGGAGGCCGATATTCGCCGCCTGATCGCCACGCAAAAAATCCAGACTCGCTTTACGCTCAAAGCGCCCATTGATGGCGTGATCACCGCGTTTGATCTGCGCGCGGGAATGAATATCGCCAAAGATAACGTGGTCGCGAAAATTCAGGGTATGGACCCGGTGTGGGTCACTGCAGCGATCCCGGAGTCCATCGCCTGGCTGGTGAAAGATGCCTCGCAGTTTACGCTCACCGTTCCGGCGCGACCGGATAAAACGCTCAGCATCCGCAAATGGACCCTTCTACCCGGCGTGGATGCTGCGACCCGCACGCTGCAACTGCGTCTGGAGGTCGACAACGCCGACGAGGCGCTAAAACCGGGAATGAACGCCTGGTTGCAACTCAACACCGCCAGCGAACCGATGCTGCTCATTCCGTCACAGGCGCTGATTGATACTGGTAACGAACAGCGGGTGATTACCGTTGATGCCGACGGGCGCTTTGTACCGAAACGCGTTGCTGTTTTCCAGTCGTCGCAAGGCGTCACCGCGCTACGTTCTGGACTGGCGGAAGGTGAAAAGGTGGTTTCCAGCGGCCTGTTCCTGATTGATTCTGAAGCCAATATTTCTGGCGCACTGGAGCGGATGCGCTCTGAAAGTGCTACCCATGCGCATTGAGGGAATAACCAATGATTGAATGGATTATTCGTCGCTCGGTGGCGAACCGTTTTCTGGTGCTGATGGGCGCGTTGTTTCTGAGTATCTGGGGCACCTGGACTATCATTAACACGCCAGTGGATGCGCTGCCGGATCTCTCCGATGTGCAGGTGATTATTAAAACCAGCTATCCCGGTCAGGCACCGCAAATCGTTGAAAATCAGGTGACTTATCCGCTAACCACCACCATGTTGTCGGTACCTGGCGCGAAGACTGTGCGCGGTTTCTCGCAGTTTGGCGACTCTTATGTATATGTCATTTTCGAAGATGGCACCGATCCGTACTGGGCGCGCTCGCGGGTGCTGGAGTACCTCAACCAGGTACAGGGTAAGCTGCCTGCGGGAGTCAGCGCCGAGCTGGGGCCAGATGCCACGGGTGTTGGCTGGATCTATGAATATGCACTGGTGGATCGCAGCGGTAAGCACGATCTGGCCGATTTACGCTCATTGCAGGACTGGTTTCTCAAATATGAGCTAAAAACCATCCCTGACGTTGCGGAAGTGGCGTCGGTGGGCGGTGTGGTGAAAGAGTATCAGGTGGTTATCGATCCTCAGCGCCTGGCGCAATATGGCATCAGTCTCGCCGAAGTAAAAAGCGCGCTGGATGCTTCAAACCAGGAAGCGGGTGGTTCGTCGATCGAACTGGCGGAAGCGGAATATATGGTGCGCGCCAGCGGCTATCTGCAAACGCTCGACGACTTCAATCACATCGTTTTAAAAGCCAGTGAAAATGGCGTGCCCGTTTATCTGCGTGATGTTGCGAAGGTCCAGGTTGGCCCGGAAATGCGCCGGGGCATTGCCGAACTGAATGGCGAAGGAGAAGTGGCTGGTGGGGTGGTGATCCTGCGTTCCGGCAAAAACGCCCGTGAAGTGATCGCCGCCGTGAAGGACAAACTGGAAACGCTGAAAAGCAGTCTGCCGGAAGGCGTGGAGATAGTTACAACATACGATCGCAGCCAGCTTATTGACCGCGCCATCGACAACCTCAGCGGCAAGTTGCTGGAAGAGTTTATTGTAGTGGCGGTAGTCTGTGCGCTGTTTCTCTGGCATGTGCGCTCGGCGCTGGTGGCGATTATTTCGTTGCCGCTGGGGTTGTGTATTGCTTTTATTATCATGCACTTCCAGGGGCTGAATGCCAATATTATGTCGCTGGGCGGTATTGCGATTGCCGTCGGGGCGATGGTCGATGCCGCTATCGTCATGATCGAGAATGCGCATAAACGGCTGGAAGAGTGGCAGCACCAGCATCCTGACGCCACGCTGGATAATAAAACGCGCTGGCAGGTGATCACCGATGCATCTGTTGAAGTGGGGCCGGCGCTGTTTATCAGCTTGCTGATTATCACGTTGTCGTTTATCCCGATCTTTACTCTGGAAGGACAGGAAGGGCGTCTGTTTGGCCCGCTGGCGTTCACCAAAACGTATGCGATGGCGGGCGCGGCGCTGCTGGCGATCGTAGTGATCCCGATCCTGATGGGCTACTGGATCCGTGGCAAAATTCCACCAGAAAGCAGTAATCCGCTCAATCGCTTTTTGATTCGTGTTTATCATCCGCTGTTGCTGAAAGTACTGCACTGGCCGAAAACCACGCTGTTGGTGGCGGCGCTTTCGGTGCTGACGGTTCTCTGGCCGCTCAATAAAGTTGGCGGAGAATTTTTACCGCAGATTAATGAAGGCGACTTGTTGTATATGCCATCGACGCTGCCGGGGATTTCCGCAGCAGAGGCGGCGAGTATGCTGCAAAAAACCGACAAGCTGATTATGAGCGTGCCGGAAGTGGCGCGGGTGTTTGGCAAAACCGGGAAAGCGGAAACCGCCACCGACTCCGCACCGCTGGAGATGGTAGAAACGACCATCCAGCTTAAGCCACAGGATCAGTGGCGGCCAGGCATGACGATGGACAAAATCATTGAGGAACTGGACAACACCGTGCGTCTGCCGGGGCTGGCGAATCTGTGGGTGCCGCCAATCCGTAACCGTATCGATATGCTCTCGACCGGCATTAAAAGCCCTATCGGCATTAAAGTTTCCGGCACTGTGCTGGCGGATATCGACGCGATGGCGGAGCAAATTGAAGAAGTGGCGCGAACGGTGCCAGGCGTGGCTTCAGCCCTTGCTGAACGTCTGGAAGGTGGGCGCTATATCAACGTTGAGATCAACCGTGAAAAAGCCGCCCGTTACGGTATGACGGTGGCGGATGTGCAGTTGTTTGTGACATCTGCGGTGGGCGGGGCGATGGTTGGTGAAACGGTGGAAGGGATTGCCCGTTATCCAATTAATCTGCGTTATCCGCAAAGCTGGCGCGATAGCCCACAGGCGCTGCGCCAGCTACCGATCCTGACGCCGATGAAGCAGCAAATCACCCTGGCGGATGTGGCCGACGTTAAAGTCTCCACTGGACCGTCGATGCTGAAAACCGAGAATGCGCGCCCGACGAGCTGGATTTATATCGATGCCCGCGATCGTGACATGGTGTCGGTGGTTCACGATTTGCAAAAAGCGATTGCCGAGAAAGTGCAGTTAAAACCGGGCACCAGCGTGGCATTCTCCGGGCAGTTCGAGTTGCTGGAGCGTGCCAACCACAAGCTGAAACTCATGGTGCCGATGACGTTGATGATCATCTTCGTGCTGTTGTATCTGGCGTTCCGTCGGGTGGGCGAAGCGTTGCTGATTATCAGTAGCGTACCGTTTGCGCTGGTGGGCGGCATCTGGTTGCTGTGGTGGATGGGCTTTCATCTTTCTGTGGCGACGGGCACCGGCTTTATTGCCCTTGCCGGGGTCGCCGCCGAATTTGGCGTGGTGATGCTGATGTATTTACGTCACGCCATAGAGGCAGATCCATCCCTGGATAATCCGCAAACATTCAGCGAGCAGAAGCTGGATGAAGCGTTATATCACGGCGCGGTACTGCGCGTGCGCCCGAAAGCGATGACGGTGGCGGTGATTATCGCGGGTCTGCTGCCGATTCTGTGGGGAACGGGGGCAGGATCAGAGGTGATGAGCCGGATTGCCGCGCCGATGATTGGCGGCATGATCACCGCGCCTTTGCTGTCGCTGTTTATTATCCCGGCGGCGTATAAGCTGATGTGGCTGCACCGACATCGGGTACTGAAATAAAAGCAAGATACCCGGTTTAACCGTGTGGATTGTGTCTTGCGACGATGGGCACTAAATGTTAAAAGGTGCCCCTCAACAAAAAAGACACACAGGGGAAAGGCGTGAAAAACGCGTCAACCGTATCGGAAGATACTGCGTCGAATAAAGAGCCGACGCTTCATCGCGGATTACATAACCGTCATATTCAACTGATTGCGCTGGGTGGCGCTATTGGTACTGGTCTGTTTCTTGGCATTGGCCCGGCGATTCAGATGGCAGGTCCGGCTGTATTGTTGGGCTACGGCGTCGCTGGGATCATTGCTTTCCTGATTATGCGCCAGCTTGGCGAGATGGTGGTTGAGGAGCCGGTATCCGGTTCGTTTGCCCACTTTGCCTATAAATACTGGGGACCGTTTGCGGGCTTTCTCTCAGGCTGGAACTACTGGGTGATGTTCGTACTGGTGGGGATGGCTGAGCTGACCGCTGCGGGCATCTATATGCAGTACTGGTTCCCGGATGTTCCCACCTGGATCTGGGCTGCCGCCTTCTTTATTATCATCAACGCTGTTAACCTGGTGAACGTGCGCTTATATGGCGAAACTGAGTTCTGGTTTGCGCTGATTAAAGTGCTGGCAATTATCGGCATGATCGGCTTTGGCCTGTGGCTGCTGTTTTCTGGTCACGGCGGTGAGAAAGCCAGTATCGACAACCTTTGGCGCTATGGTGGTTTCTTCGCCACGGGCTGGAATGGGCTGATTTTGTCCCTGGCGGTGATCATGTTTTCCTTCGGCGGGCTGGAACTGATTGGGATTACTGCGGCTGAAGCGCGCGATCCGGAAAAAAGCATTCCAAAAGCGGTAAATCAGGTGGTGTATCGCATTCTGCTGTTTTATATCGGTTCGCTGGTGGTATTACTGGCACTCTACCCGTGGGTGGAAGTGAAATCTAACAGTAGCCCGTTTGTGATGATTTTTCATAATCTTGACAGCAATGTGGTGGCTTCTGCGCTGAACTTCGTCATTCTGGTAGCATCATTATCGGTATACAACAGTGGGGTTTACTCCAACAGCCGGATGCTGTTTGGTCTTTCTGTGCAGGGTAATGCACCGAAATTTTTGACTCGCGTCAGCCGTCGCGGCGTGCCGATTAACTCGCTGATGCTTTCCGGGGCTATCACTTCGCTGGTGGTGTTGATCAACTATCTGCTGCCGCAAAAAGCGTTTGGTCTGCTGATGGCGCTGGTGGTGGCAACGTTGCTGTTGAACTGGATTATGATCTGTCTGGCGCATCTGCGTTTTCGCGCGGCGATGCGACGTCAGGGACGAGAAACACAGTTTAAAGCGCTGCTCTATCCGTTCGGCAACTATCTCTGCATTGCCTTCCTCGGCATGATTTTGCTGCTGATGTGCACGTTGGATGATATGCGCTTGTCGGCAATTTTGCTGCCGGTGTGGATTGTATTCCTGTTTGTGGCGTTTAAAACATTGCGTAGAAAAGCGAATTAAGCTGATGTGAGGCTGATTTGCCCGATGCGCAAGCTTATCGGGCCTACAATTTGTAACGATTCTGTAAGTCGGATAAGGCGTTCACGCCGCATCCGACAAAACGAAGTCAACCATCTGAATCCGCTCTCATCCATTCGATGAGAGCGGATTTTTTAATTACTGCTTAAATGCACCTGCCAGGGAGCGAATATCATTGCCGGTTGGCGACTGATGAAGCCGTAGACCAAACTCTTCGACAATCGCAAATATGTGGTCGAAAATATCAGCCTGAATACTTTCATATTCCAGCCACACCACGGTGTTGGTAAACGCATAGATCTCAAGCGGTAAACCATTATCTCCCGGTGCCAGTTGGCGCACCATTAAGGTCATATCTTTACGAATCCGCGGATGGTTACGTAGATATTCGTTCAGATAGGCGCGAAAGGTTCCAATATTGGTCATTCGACGCAGGTTTAATACCGACTCTGTAGAACCTTGCTGGCGATTCCACTCATTAATTTCCTGATGGCGGCTGGTTAAATAAGGTTTTAACAAATGCGCTTTATTCAGACGTTGCATTTCGTCTTCATCAAGAAAATGAATACTGGTGACATCAATGCTGATACTGCGTTTAATACGTCGCCCGCCGGATGCTGACATCCCGCTCCAGTTTTTAAAGGAGTCAGAAACCAGAGACCAGGTGGGAATAGTGGTAATGGTATTGTCCCAGTTACGCACTTTGACGGTGGTTAACCCAATATCGATCACTGCGCCATCCGCGCCGTATTTCGGCATCTCCAGCCAGTCGCCCAGTTTCAGCATATCGTTCGCGGAAAGCTGAATACCTGCCACCAGACCAAGAATCGGATCTTTAAATACCAACATCAGCACGGCAGCCATTGCACCAAGACCGCTGATCAGAATCGCTGGCGATTGACCAATCAGCAGCGAGATCATCAAAATGCCGACCAGAATCGCGCCGATCAGTTTAATCCCCTGAAATATCCCTTTCAGCGGTAACTGAGACGCCGCCGGGAATTTCTGCGCCAGATTCAAAATAACATCCAGCAACGAGAAGACTGAAAGCAGTGCATACATCATGATCCACAACTGCGCGCAGGTGGTCAGAATATCAGCCGCTTCGGTGCCTTTTTGCAGCCAGAATACCGCCTGAATATTGACGATAATCCCCTGCAAGGTGAAAGCTAAACGGTGGAAGAGTTTATTCTGGGTAATGATTTGCAACCATAGCCGTGAACTGGCGATGGCACGTTTTTCGAAGGTCCGTAGTACTACCCAGTGCAAAATAATATGCACTACAACGGCAGTCAGAAAAATAATACCGAAAATCATCACCATCGAGGTGGTGTGATCAAACTCAATACCCGCTAAATCTTCAACCTGGGATATTAAATCCTGCATAACGTCTCCTTTATACAACAGTAGCCTATGATGACGGCTGAAACAGGGTTATGCAAATCAGGATAATCTGAGGGGAAATAGCCGGGCGGATGCCCGGCAAAGGAGAATTACACTTCAGTTATGGTGATGTTTTGCGGCAGACGGGATTTCGGCAGCGTAGCGTTAAAATCTTCGACGCTGTGATGACCTACCGGAACAACCACCAGGCTGGTGTAGCCTTTCTCTTTCAAACCGAATTCTTCATCGAGGATTGCGGCATCAAAACCTTCGATGGGTACCGCGTCCAGACCCAGCGCCGCAACGCCCAGCAGGAAGTTACCGACGTTGAGATAAACCTGTTTTGCCATCCACTCAGCATCATCTTGCAGATCTTTACGGTGCATATCGGCGAAGAATTTGCGACCTTTATCGTTCGCGGCTTTCGCTTCCGGCGTGGCAAAGCGGCCATCGGCATCTTCCTGGTCAACAACCTGTTTCAGCCAGGCATCGTCCATCGCGGTTTTCGCGCAGAACACCACGACGTGCGAGGCATCAAGCATTTTGCGCTCGTTGAACACGTAATTATCGGCGGCGGATTTGGCAACACGCGCTTTGCCTTCTTCCGTGCTGGCAACAATAAAATGCCACGGCTGGGAGTTGGTGCTGGATGGGCTGTATTGCAGAAGAGTTTTGATCTGCTCGGCCTGTTCCGGGGTAAGTTTTTTGCTGGCATCAAATGCCTTAGTGGAATGACGCTTTAAGGCGACAGAAATGATATCCATAAAGACTCCATGTGTATGTAATTTGGGGTGCCAGCAGATTACAAGGTTCAACGAGAAATGGTAAGCGAGAAAAATGCGCTATAGATTTTCGCTTTTACTCTGGGCGCACTCTTTTTTGATCGCGTTTAGATAAGCCATCAACCACTAAATTCCATGAATCATCGATAAGATCGCGCAGTAACGCTTCGGAGATCTCATCGCCTGGATACACTGAAATCCAGTGCTTCTTATTCATGTGATACCCTGGCTTAATGCTCGGGTATATCTGCTGATTTAACAGGGATTTTTGTGGATCGGACTTCAAATTGATAAAGGGGACGCCGCGCAGCTCCGACGACAGCAAAAAAATCTTGCCGCCAACTTTAAAGACATCGAACTCCGGGCCAAAAGGCCAGCAAAGCTCGACAAAGGGTAACTCAAGGGCCAGGCGTTTCGCCGTTTCGTGCAATGATTGCTTATCCATAAACGTTCCTTTAGGCGAAGGAGAATAAGCAAAGTATGCCGTGAAGTACGGTGATAATCGACGTTTAATCCGCCAGCGAGAACCAGCGTCGCCAGATAAAGCGCAGAACAAAATACTCAATTGCGCCCAGCACTAAAAACCACAGGCAAAACAATAAAGTGTAAAGCTGGCTAAGATCCATCAGATGGAACATGGTCACCAGTTTTTGTGCCAGCGTCAGCCCCAGTGCGGGGGCGGGCAGCAGCAGGCAAGAGAGGAAAGCCATCAGCAAAATACCTGCTGCGGTGGTTAAGGTTTCTAAAGGGTGTTTCATAACATTGTTAAATGTAAGTTAAAACACCATTGTCAGGGATATTCTTCTGTAAGGCAATTCCCGACTTATTCTCCGGCCCAAATCTCACAATGCTTTTTCACCAGTCCAATCAGCGAGCCGCCATCGGCGACGAAATCACGCATCAGCTGCGATTCATTCAGACCGCTGACGACCTGGCGATGCAGGGCCTCAATCGCGCTCGATGCACCCATTTTATGTGCCGAAGGGGCGATTTTTTCCAGTAAACGCAAGGTGTCTTCCGTTAGTGGCCGACGATCGCCAGTGTGCGGATCGGTAATGGCACCTTCCAGCCCATAACGGCAAGCCTGGAAGCGGTTGAATTTATACAGCAGGTAATCTTTCTCCTGATGTTTGAACGGGCGTTCCGTCAGTAACCAGTGGGCGGTGGCCTGAATTAATCCCGCCATATTTACCGCGTGGCTAAGAGTTAATGGGGTATCCATCACCCGAACTTCCACCGTGCCAAAATGGGGGCTGGGGCGAATATCCCAGTGCAGATCTTTAATGCTGTCGATCATCGTGGTGTAACTCAGACAACGAAACAGGGCTTCAAATTGTTGCCAGTTACTGACCCACGGCATTGGGCCATTGTCGGGAAAGGCGGAAAAAATATTCGGTCTTGAGGAAGCAAAGCGTGTATCCGTTCCCTGCATATACGGCGATGCGGCAGAAAGGGCGATAAAGTGCGGCACAAACCGCGACAAGCCGTGCAGCAAATAAATGGCGTCATCGCCACTGGCGCAGCCAACATGGACATGCTGACCAAAAACGGTCGCCTGCTGAATGAGATAACCAAAGTTTTCCAGCGTTCGTTGATAGCGTTCGTTATCGCATACCTCCTGACGCTGCCATTTCTGAAACGGGTGCGTGCCCCCGCCGCAAATTTCCAGATGATGGTCTGCGGCTGCCTGCAATACGACTTTCTGCATCGCTGAAAATTGCCCGGCAGCCTGGTTGATATCACGGCAAACATCCGTCGCCAGCTCCAGCATGCTTTCGGTGATATCGTGCTTTACTTCCCCGGCAGTGATCTGATTTTTAACCGCGTCAATCAGCGTTGAAGAGTCCTGGCTTAAGTCATAGCCCGGCGGATTAACCACCTGCATTTCCAGTTCAATACCGAGGGTAAAAGGTTCAGAGACTTGAAAATCGGGTATTGGCATAGGTTTCTCTTATGTTGGCGTTTTCATTTCAGTATAGAAGTGGGAGCGGCCGGGGGAGATGCGGAAGTTCTGGAATGTTTCTTTTTTTTGGTGATGGTGAACTGATTGTGACTGAAGAAGTTTGGCTACTTTTGCAATGTGCCAGGTTATGGCAGAGCTGGCTGGCGGCGGAGAATTTTGATGATTGAGGGGCGAAGGAAAAACTGGCTTAGTTTCGGTTGATCTAATGCGTAGTGAGAAGTCCGAAATAAGACCAACTGTATAAATAAACAGCTATTTTGCTAAGGAAGGGTAAGATGACTGCGGGTGCCTGAAGCTTTCCGGTTTCAGGTTTACTCTGAGGTCTGGAAAGATGAAGCCCCAGGAGATATTTCTATCAACCCTGGGGCTGCCACTCCAAACCCGAACAATTTGGATGGTAGTCCCTTCTTCGCATGGAGGCAATATAAACATGCTGACGAAATATGCCCTTGTGGCAGTCATAGTGCTGTGTTTGACGGCGCTGGGATTTACGCTTCTGGTCGGAGACTCGCTGTGTGAGTTCACCGTAAAGGAACGTAATATTGAGTTCAGGGCTGTTCTCGCTTACGAACCGAAGAAGTAGCCGTTGTGCGGGGAGTAATCCCCGCATATCCGGTTGTCAGGTCAGGATGGTAAGGCACCTGCTTTACACTTTCGCCCGCGGTCAGTGATGGCTGCGGGCGATGTCGTTTTAAGGGCAATGATCAGTTTTGCCAACAGAAGTCCGAAACAGGACTCACTGTATAAATAAACAGCCATTTTGCTAAGGAAGGGTAAGATAACGGCGGGTGCCTGAAGCTTTCCGGTTTCAGGTTAACTCTGAGGTCTGGAAAGATGAAGCCCCAGGAGATATTTCTATCAACCCTGGGGCTGCCACTCCGAACCTCAACAACTCGGATGGTAGTCCCTTCTTCGCATGGAGGCAATATAAACATGCTGACGAAATATGCCCTTGTGGCGGTCATAGTGCTGTGTTTGACAGTGCTGGGATTTACGCTTCTGGTCGGCGACTCGCTGTGTGAGTTCACCGTAAAGGAACATAATATTGAGTTCAGGGCTGTTCTCGCTTACGAACCGAAGAAGTAGCCGTTGTGCGGGGAGTAATCCCCGCATATCCGGTTGTCAGGTCAGGATGGTAAGGCACCTGCTTTACATTTTCGCCCGCGGTCAGCAATGGCTGCGGGCGATTTCGTTTAACTGGCATGGGCGATAATACCAATGAAAAGTCCGGAACAGGATTTACTGTATAAATAAACAGCCATTTTGCTAAGGAAGGGTAAGATAACGGCGGGTGCCTGAAGCTTTCCGGTTTCAGGTTAACTCTGAGGTCTGGAAAGATGAAGCCCCAGGAGATATTTCTGTCAACCCTGGGGCCGCCACTCCAAACCAGACAATTTGGATGGTAGTCCCTTCTTCGCATGGAGGCAATATAAACATGCTGACGAAATATGCCCTTGTGGCAGTCATAGTGCTGTGTTTAACGGTGCTGGGATTTACGCTTCTTGTCGGCGACTCGCTGTGTGAGTTCACCGTAAAGGAACGTAATATTGAGTTCAGGGCTGTTCTCGCTTACGAACCGAAGAAGTAGCCGTTGTGCGGGGAGTAATCCCCGCATATCCGGTTGTCAGGTCAGGATGGTAAGGCACCTGCTTTACACTTTCGCCCGTGGTCAGTGATGGCTGCGGGCGAATCGTACCAGATGTTGTCAATTAATCGTGTTGGCACAGCGTTATGACTATTTTTTCTTTTATCTGCCAGTGCACAGCAAACTGCTCATCCTCTAGTCGAATGATGATCTGCTGTTTATTCCAGCTAATTATCTGATAATCCAGAAAACCTTGAGCGGCCTGTATCTTGCTTGCCTTAAATGCGCTCTCTTTGGCGGAAAATGCCAGTGTCAGCGCCAGAGAAAAGGTTAAACCGCATTCTGCGAGTCGTTCGTGTTCTGCTGGTGTAATAATGTTGTCTGTCAATTCTCTTGCGGTTTGTACAGAGAAAATCTCTTCGATATCAATGCCAATCGGTTGACGAGATACCACTGCCAATGCCGTAGTCCCGCAGTGGCTGATACTGCCAAATACCCCCGCAGGCCACACAGGTTGGCGTAGATCGCCGATTGCGGGCACACATTTAAGGCCACATTCCCGCAAGGCATAAACAGCAGCGATCCGTCCGGCTAAATGCTCTGTTTTGCGTTTCTGTCCAGTGTGTTGCAGTTGAGCGTAGTGCGGCAGCCAGAGTAAATCCTGTTCGTGAAAACTTGCTGGATCGAACTCAACAAAATGCAGCGTATGTCCGGCAAAGGGGAGGGAGGTATGCGTAGTTTTCATGTCGACCATATTAGAGACTGATGACAAACGCAAAACTGCCTGATGCGCTACGCTTATCAGGCCTACACTATCCTGCAATATATTGAATTGGCAAGATTTTTGTAGGCCGGATAAGGCGTTCACGCCGCATCCGGCATGAACGACGCGCACTTTGTCAACAATCTGACGTTAGCATCAGAAGTGAGTGTTTACGCTCATATACCACGTACGTCCCGGCTCGTTATAGGTATACGCGCCGGCACCCGCGATATAGTTGGCTCCTGCCAAATCGCCCGTGGTCTGGGCATTACCCGCACGCCACAAACGCTTGTCGAACAGGTTGTCCACGCCGCCGGTCAGACTGACATTCTTCGTCACATCCCAGGTCGCGCTCAGGCCAACAATGCTGTAAGGGCTAATTTCTTTGGTTTCCGGTCCAACCGCTGGCTGGCCTTTATAGTTGTACTTCTTCGGCTGCTGCTTGCCGTACCAGGTGAAGGTCGTTTGCATCGACAAATCTTCCCGTGCCTGCCAGCTCAGCGTTGAGTTCAACGTATATTCCGGGATGATCGATAAACGGTCGCCCGTAGTTTTGTTTTCACTCTTCAGCATATAAGTGATGTTATTGGTCCACATCACCGTTTCGCTAACCGGCACATTTAACGATCCTTCCAGACCTTCAACCACCGCTTTCGGCACGTTATCCCACTGATAGAGATCGGTGCCGACTGCGTTTTGCCCTACAGCCACATAGCCCGCTTCAATCTTATTGCGATAATCGTTACGGAACCAGGTGACACCCGCCAGCCAGCCGTCGCGTTTGAACTCCAGACCAATCTCTTTGTTGATGCTGGTTTCCGCTTTCAGGTCATCATTACCTTGCAAATAGCAGCCGCCCGCGCTGGCATAGCAGCCCTGACCTTTACTGTAGAGAATGTAGTTCGGGTTAGTCTGGTACAGGCTCGGCGCTTTATAAGCACGGGCGATGCCCATTTTCAGCGTGAAGTCATCGCCTAAACCTTGCGATATATTCAGCGCCGGACTCCAGTTATTGCCGACAATGCTGTGATGATCGAAACGCAGCCCCGGCGTTACGATGGTGCTGTCAGTCAGCTCCATGTTGTTTTCGGCAAATAGCGAGAAAATTTCTGCCTTTGAATATGGGCTACGGTCGGTGGCACTCACACCATCAATAGCACCGCCGGTATTCGTTCCGGTCAGCGCCTGGGTGTTGGAACTTAAGTCCTTCATCCGCTGCTGATTCCACTCAGTCCCCAGCGTCAGCGTCTGGTTAACGAGGAAATCAATCGGCAGGTTAACTTCGCTGTGCAACATCACGTCATCAAGATCGATATCGACGAAATCTTGTGTCGCTTTTTCGTTAAATTTCCCTTCGGTGCCGCCCGCCAGGCCTTCCGGAATACGCGAGTTACGGGTGTGTTCGTACTGCACCCAGTTGCTGGTGGTCACGCCGTTATCCCAGCCACCGTTCCAGGTCAGCGAGTAGTTCTGGCGATACAGGCGGTTGGTTTCATCGCCATATTTCGAGCGCGTATAGGAATCGGAGTTGGTGTTTTGGGTATCACCTGCATACAGGTTACCCTGGCGGCTGTAGCCCGCTTCAAGTTCGAGTGATTGCATAGGGGCGAAGTCCCAACGCACCACGCCATTGATATCTTTGTTGATCACCCCTTCGCGCCCGGCTGGTAACGTCGTGGCATACGTTCCGGCACGCGCTGACTGATGGCCCTGGTTAATATCCCACGCATCAGCCTGAGTTTTGTCGAGGTTGCCATATAAACGGAAGCTGAATTCGTCGCCCAGCGGACCGGTCAAGCTGAAATTGGTGCGTTTGGTGGCACCTTCCTCTTTATGCTCTGGCGCATTGAAATAAGCATCCCAGGAGCCGTGCCACTCGCCGCTGCCTTTTTTGGTAATGATGTTAACCACGCCGCCCGCCGCGCCGTTGCCATAACGCGCAGCTGCCGGACCACGCAGAACTTCAATACGTTCAATCATTTCAGGCGGCACCCAGGAGGTATCACCACGGGTATCACGCTCGCCACGCCAGCCCTGACGCACCGAGTTACGGCTGCTGACAGGCTTACCGTCAATCAAAATCAGCGTGTTTTCCGGACCCATGCCGCGAATATCAATCTGGCGGTTATTACCACGCTGACCACTGGTGGAGTTACCGGTCAGGTTAACGCCAGGCATGGTACGAATGATCTCCGATACATCGCGGGCAACCGGGTTTTTGCGGATTTCATCTGCGGTGATGGTCGAAACGCCAGGCGCCTGCAAGTTCTGCTCGGCGGCGGTAACGACAATAGTATCGTCATGTGAAACAGGAGTATCGGTTGGCTCTTGTGCCTGTGCTACCCCATAAATCCCCAGATTGACCAACAAGGCCAGGGAATGAATCTTCTTGTTCATTGTTTTATTCCTGCATTTTTGCCACGAATTGCAACTGTCGGGCATGGTCGTCATCAACACGACGCATCCCGCTACCGCGAAAACCTTTGATCCTGAAAGACACGCAGTGCAGTTGGTTAATTAATGTCCGCGCTTCCCACGGCGCGCCATTACGCTATTGCAAATGCAAATAGTTATCAATAATATTATCAATATATTTCTGCAATCAATGAAAAATTGCACAGTAAACATGGGGTTATGGTGTGACGGCGTTAAAAGTAGGAAGTGAGAGCTGGTGGCAGTCGAAACATGGCCCGGAATGTCAGCGTCTGAATGACGAAATGTATCAGGTCACTTTCTGGTGGCGTGATCCACAAGGTTCTGAAGACCACTCGACGATAAAGCGCGTATGGGTCTATATCACTGGCGTGACCGATCACCATCAGAACAGCCAGCCCCAGTCGATGCAGCGAATTGCAGGGACCGATGTCTGGCAGTGGACGACACAACTCAATGCCAACTGGCGCGGCAGCTACTGTTTTATTCCTACCGAACGTGATGACATTTTTTCTGCACCATCACCTGATCGCCTCGAATTGCGCGAAGGCTGGCGAAAACTATTACCCCAGGCGATAGCCGATCCGCTAAATCCACAAAGCTGGAAAGGCGGGCGAGGGCACGCTGTTTCTGCACTCGAAATGCCGCAAGCGCCCCTGCAACCAGGATGGGATTGTCCGCAAGCGCCAGAAACGCCTGCCAAAGAAATTATCTGGAAAAGTGAACGGTTGAAAAATTCACGCCGTGTATGGATTTTTACCACCGGCGATGCAACAGCAGAAGAACGTCCGCTGGCAGTTTTACTTGATGGCGAATTTTGGGCGCAGAGTATGCCCGTCTGGCCTGTGCTGACTTCGTTGACCCATCGTCAGCAACTTCCTCCCGCCGTGTACGTGTTGATCGACGCTATCGACACCACGCAACGTGCCCACGAACTGCCGTGTAATGCGGATTTCTGGCTGGCAGTACAGCAAGAGTTATTACCCCAGGTGAAAACTATCGCCCCCTTTAGCGATCACGCCGATCGCACCGTGGTCGCAGGGCAGAGTTTTGGTGGACTTTCCGCGCTGTATGCCGGACTGCACTGGCCTGAACGCTTTGGCTGTGTATTAAGCCAGTCGGGATCGTACTGGTGGCCGCATCGGGGCGGGCAGCAAGAGGGCGTGTTACTTGAACAGCTCAAAGCTGGTGAAGTTAGCGCCGAAGGTCTGCGCATTGTGCTGGAAGCGGGTATTCGCGAGCCGATGATCATGCGGGCCAATCAGGCGCTGTATGCGCAATTAGTCCCCCTAAAAGAATCCATTTTCTGGCGTCAGGTTGACGGCGGACATGATGCGCTTTGTTGGCGCGGTGGCTTGATGCAGGGGCTAATCGACCTCTGGCAACCACTTTTCCATGACAGGAGTTGAATATGGCATTCAGTAATCCCTTCGATGATCCGCAGGGCGTGTTTTACATTTTACGCAATGCGCAGGGGCAATTCAGTCTGTGGCCGCAACAGTGCGCCTTACCGGCAGGCTGGGATGTTGTGTGTCAGCCGCAGTCACAGGCGTCCTGCCAGCAGTGGCTGGACGCCCACTGGCGTACTCTGACACCGGCGAATTTCATCCAGCAGCAGGAGGTGCAATGAGCCAGCATTTACCTTTAGTTGCCGCACAGCCCGGCATCTGGATGGCAGAAAAACTGTCGGATTTACCCTCCGCCTGGAGCGTGGCGCATTACGTTGAGTTAACCGGAGATGTTGATGCGCCATTACTGGCTCGCGCGGTGGTTGCCGGATTAGCGCAAGCAGATACGCTGCGGATGCGTTTTACGGAAGATAACGGCGAAGTCTGGCAATGGGTCGATGATGCGCTGACGTTCGAACTGCCAGAAATTATCGATTTGCGAACCAACATTGATCCGCACGGTACTGCGCAGGCATTAATGCAGGCGGATTTGCAACAAGATCTGCGCGTCGATAGCGGTAAACCTCTGGTTTTTCATCAACTGATACAGGTGGCAGATAGCCGCTGGTACTGGTATCAGCGTTACCACCATTTGCTGGTCGATGGCTTCAGTTTCCCGGTCATTACCCGCCAGATCGCCAACATTTACTGTGCATGGGGGTGTGGCGAACCAACGCCTGCTTCGCCGTTTACGCCTTTCGCTGATGTAGTGGAAGAGTACCAGCAGTACCGCGAAAGCGAAGCCTGGCAGCGTGATGCGGCATTCTGGGCGGAACAGCGTCGTCAACTACCACCGCCCGCGTCACTTTCTCCGGCCCCTTTACCAGGGCGCAGCGCCTCGGCAGATATTTTGCGTCTGAAACTGGAATTTAACGACGGGGAATTCCGCCAGTTGGCTACGCAACTTTCAGGTGTACAACGTACCGATATAGCCCTTGCGCTGGCGGCTTTGTGGCTGGGGCGATTGTGCAACCGCATGGACTACGCCGCCGGATTTATCTTTATGCGTCGACTGGGCTCAGCGGCGCTGACGGCTACCGGACCCGTGCTCAACGTGTTGCCGTTGGGTATTCACATTGAGGCACAAGAAACATTGCCGCAACTGGCAGCACGACTAGCGGCACAACTGAAAAAAATGCGTCGTCATCAACGTTACGATGCCGAACAAATTGTCCGTGACAGCGGGCGCGCGGCGGGAGAGGAACCGCTGTTCGGTCCGGTGCTCAATATTAAAGTATTTGATTATCAGTTAGATATTCCGGGGGTACAGGCGCAAACCCATACCCTGGCAACCGGTCCGGTTAATGACCTTGAACTGGCCCTTTTCCCGGATGAAAACGGTGATTTGAGTATTGAGATCCTCGCCAATAAACAGCGTTACGATGAGCCAACGTTAATCAAGCATGCTGAACGGCTGAAAATGCTAACGGCGCAGTTTGCCGCGGATCCGGCGCGGTTGTGCGGCGATGTCGATATTATGCTGCCAGAAGAGTATGCACAGCTGGCGCAGATCAACGCCACTCAGGTTGAGATTCCAGAAACCACACTGAGCGCGCTGGTGGCAGAACAGGCGGCAAAAACGCCGGATGCTCCGGCACTGGCAGATGTGCGTTACCAGTTCAGTTATCGGGAAATGCGCGAGCAGGTGGTGGCGCTGGCGAATCTGCTGCGTGAGCGCGGCGTTAAACCTGGCGACAGCGTAGCGGTGGCACTACCGCGCTCGGTCTTTTTGACTATGGCGCTACATGCGATAGTTGAAGCAGGTGCGGCCTGGCTACCGCTGGATACGGGCTATCCGGACGATCGCCTGAAAATGATGCTGGAAGATGCGCGTCCGTCACTGTTAATCACCACCGATGATCAACTGCCGCGCTTTAGCGATATCCCCAATTTAACCAGTCTTTGCTATAACGCCCCGCTTACACCGCAGGGCAGTGCGCCGCTGCAACTTTCACAACCGCGCCACACGGCTTATATCATCTTTACCTCCGGTTCCACCGGCAGGCCGAAAGGGGTGATGGTCGGGCAGACGGCTATCGTTAACCGCCTGTTATGGATGCAAAATCACTACCCGCTCACAGGCGAAGATGTCGTTGCCCAAAAAACGCCGTGCAGTTTTGATGTCTCGGTGTGGGAGTTTTTCTGGCCGTTTATTGCTGGGGCGAAACTGGTGATGGCTGAACCGGAAGCGCACCGCGATCCGCTCGCTATGCAGCAATTCTTTGCTGAATATGGCGTAACGACCACGCATTTTGTGCCGTCGATGCTGGCGGCGTTTGTTGCTTCGTTGACGCCGGAAACCGCTCGCCAGAGTTGCGCGACGTTGAAACAGGTTTTCTGTAGCGGAGAAGCCTTACCAGCCGATTTATGTCGCGAATGGCAGCAGTTAACCGGCGCGCCGTTACATAATCTTTATGGCCCGACGGAAGCAGCGGTGGATGTGAGCTGGTATCCAGCCTTTGGTGCTGAACTTGCAGCGGTACGCGGCAGCAGTGTTCCGATTGGCTACCCGGTGTGGAACACGGGCCTGCGCATTCTCGATGCGATGATGCATCCGGTGCCGCCGGGTGTGGCAGGCGATCTCTATCTCACCGGTATTCAACTGGCGCAGGGGTATCTTGGACGACCCGATCTGACAGCCAGCCGCTTTATTGCCGATCCTTTCGCGCCAGGTGAACGCATGTACCGTACCGGAGATGTTGCCCGCTGGCTGGATAACGGCGCGGTGGAGTATCTTGGGCGTAGTGATGATCAGCTAAAAATTCGTGGTCAGCGGATTGAACTGGGCGAAATCGATCGTGTGATGCAGGCGCTGCCGGATGTCGAGCAAGCAGTTACCCACGCTTGTGTGATTAATCAGGCGGCAGCCACCGGGGGGGATGCGCGTCAACTGGTGGGCTATCTGGTGTCGCAATCGGGCCTGCCGCTGGATACCAGCGCATTGCAGGCGCAGCTGCGCGAAAAATTGCCTCCGCATATGGTGCCCGTGGTTCTGCTGCAACTGCCACAGTTACCACTTAGCGCCAACGGTAAGCTGGATCGCAAAGCCTTACCGTTGCCGGAACTGAAGGCACAAGTGCCGGGGCGTGCGCCGAAAGTGGGCAGTGAAACGATGATCGCCGCGGCGTTCTCGTCATTGCTGGGTTGTGACGTGCAGGATGCTGACGCTGATTTCTTCGCGCTTGGCGGTCATTCGCTACTGGCAATGAAACTGGCAGCACAACTCAGTCGACAGTTTGCCCGTCAGGTGACGCCGGGGCAGGTGATGGTCGCGTCAACCGTTGCCAAACTGGCAACGGTTATTGATGGTGAAGAAGACAGCACCCAGCGCATGGGATTTGAAACCATCCTGCCGTTGCGTGAAGGTAATGGCCCGACGCTGTTTTGTTTCCATCCAGCATCTGGTTTTGCCTGGCAGTTTAGCGTGCTCTCGCGTTATCTCGATCCTCAATGGTCGATTATTGGCATCCAGTCTCCGCGCCCTCATGGCCCCATGCAGACGGCGGCAAACCTGGATGAAGTCTGCGAAGCGCATCTGGCAACGTTACTTGAACAACAACCGCACGGCCCTTATTACCTGCTGGGGTATTCGCTGGGCGGTACGCTGGCGCAGGGGATTGCGGCACGGCTGCGTGCGCGTGGCGAACAGGTGGCATTTCTTGGCTTGCTGGATACCTGGCCGCCAGAAACGCAGAACTGGCAGGAAAAAGAAGCTAATGGTCTGGACCCGGAAGTGTTGGCGGAGATTAACCGCGAACGTGAAGCTTTCCTGGCGGCACAGCAGGGAAATACTTCAACGGAGCTGTTTACCACCATTGAAGGCAACTACGCTGATGCAGTGCGCTTGTTGACCACTGCCCATAGTGTTCCGTTTGATGGAAAAGCGACGCTGTTTGTTGCCGAACGCACGCTTCAGGAGGGGATGACTCCCGAACGGGCCTGGGCACCATGGATTGCGGAGCTGGATATCTATCGTCAGGATTGCGCACATGTGGATATTATCTCGCCGATGGCGTTTGAAAAAATAGGGCCAATTATTCGTGCAGCGCTAAATAAGTAAATTTATATTATCTATAAACCCATAATTACAATAAATGATTATGGGTTTATTATTTATTTAATTTATCAATTTAACGGATATTTCTCTGAAATAGAGTGAATGTTGCATTCAGTGAGAGGAATTTACAAACTTCAGCTTCGGATAATTCTCACCAACTGGTAAAGTGAGCGCCGTGGAGATTTCCCCCTATTGGACTCATTTTCAGGTTATACCCCATGTCATCAATGAATATTAAACAGGGAAGTGACGCTCATTTTCCCGAGTATCCTCTGGCGTCGCCCAGTAATAATGAAATTGATTTACTTAATCTAATCGGCGTTTTATGGCGAGCAAAAAAAACGGTCATGGCGGTCGTTTTTGCGTTTGCCTGCGCAGGTTTACTGATCTCTTTCATCCTGCCGCAAAAATGGACCAGCGCGGCGGTTGTCACGCCTCCAGAACCTGTTCAGTGGCAGGCGCTTGAGAAAACATTCACTAAGCTTCGTGTGCTGGATCTGGATATCAAAATTGATCGTACAGAAGCATTTAACCTGTTTATCAAGAAGTTTCAGTCGGTTAGCTTACTGGAAGAGTACCTGCGCTCATCACCTTATGTGATGGACCAATTAAAAGAGGCGAAAATCGACGAACTGGATTTGCATCGCGCTATCGTCGCATTGAGCGAAAAAATGAAAGCGGTTGATGACAATGCCAGTAAGAAAAAAGATGAACCGTCACTGTATGCCTCCTGGACGCTAAGTTTCACCGCGCCAACCAGTGAAGAGGCGCAGACCGTTTTGAGCGGGTATATCGATTATATCTCTGCGTTGGTGGTGAAAGAGTCGCTAGAAAACGTCCGTAATAAACTGGAAATCAAAACCCAGTTTGAAAAAGAAAAACTGGCTCAGGATCGCATTAAAACGAAAAACCAACTTGATGCAAACATTCAGCGCCTCAATTATTCACTCGACATTGCCAACGCGGCAGGAATTAAAAAGCCCGTTTATAGCAATGGTCAGGCAGTTAAAGATGACCCCGACTTTTCTATTTCTCTCGGCGCAGACGGTATTGAACGTAAACTGGAAATTGAAAAAGCGGTCACTGACGTTGCGGAGCTGAATGGTGAATTACGTAATCGTCAGTATCTCGTCGAGCAATTAACAAAAACAAATGTCAACGATGTGAATTTTACGCCGTTTAAATATCAGTTGCGTCCGTCATTACCGGTAAAAAAAGATGGTCCGGGTAAGGCGATTATCGTGATCCTTTCTGCGTTGATCGGCGGTATGGTGGCTTGTGGTAGCGTGCTGTTGCGCCATGCCATGGCATCCAGAAAACAGGATGCCATGATGGCAGACCACTTAGTTTAAATCTTCGCGGTTGAAGGTGCCGTTCGTCCGAGCGGCACCACAAGCGGAGTTCCGGCTACCGGATCGTCAATGATCATGCAACGCAAACCATAAATATGCTCAATCAGTTCAGCAGTGACTATCTCTTTTGGTGCTCCTTGAGCGACAATTTTCCCTTCACGTAATGCAATCAAATGGCTAGCGTACCGACAGGCCTGATTAAGATCGTGCAGTACCGCCGCCAGGGTATAGCCTTTCTCGCGGTTCAGTTCGCTTAACAATTCCAGCAAATCAATCTGATGACTGATATCCAGCCAGGTGGTGGGTTCGTCGAGTAGCATAATTGCCGTTTCCTGGGCCAGCACCATTGCTATCCATGCTCGCTGGCGTTGCCCACCGGAGAGGGTATCAACGCTTTGATTTGCCAGATGAGTTATTCCTGTGGCCTGCATCGCTTTCGTTACCGCTTCTTCATCTTCTTTACGCCAGCGGGTAAACAGCGGTTGATGCGGGTAACGCCCGCGCGCTACTAACTCCTGCACGGTGATATCTCCCGGCGTGGTGGCGTTTTGCGCCAGTAAACCAATCCGGCGTGCGACCTCTTTACTGGCGTAATGTTGAATGTGCTCGCCATCCAGCCAGACATGCCCGTGAGCAGGCGTCATCAGGCGGCTTAAGGTACGCAGTAACGTGGATTTACCGCAGCCATTTGGCCCGATAATTGCCGTGAAGTGACCATCAGGAATTTCTACAGTCAGATTTTCCGCAACGGTATATTTGCCATATCCGAGGGTTAACTGTTCGCCGCGCAAACGGGCTACTGATTCGGTCATTTTTTGCGAGACTCCTGAATTAACAAGACGATAAGGTAAATACCGCCGAGGCTGACGGTAACGACGCCAACCGGAAGTTGATACGGCATAAACAGTTGTTGAGCACAGAGATCGGCTGCCAGCAGTAACAGCGCACCGCACAGCGCTGCCTGGGTTAGACCCCAGCGAGCGGTGCCGCTGATACGGCGGGCAATGTGTGGTGCGACTAAAGCAATAAAGGAAATCGGCCCGGCAAGCGCCGTTGCCGCAGCGGTAAGCACTACTGCCACAAGCATCATTAATAGCCGCGAACGTTCGACGCTGACGCCTAACGCACACGCGGTGTCATCGCCCATCTCCAACAAGCGCATCCGCCTTACCAGCAAGGCGGCGGCAATTAGCATCAATATGATGATGGGCGCGGAAGGCGAGGTTTTTGCCCACGTCAGGCCATTGAGCGATCCTGCATTCCACAAACCCGCTGTTAACGCCGTTTCTAAAGACGCTTTCAGCAACAGCCAGGTATTAAAGGCCACCAGCATGGCGCGAACGCCGATGCCGATAATAATCAACCGAAAGGTGTCGATACCGTTACGCCAGGCAAGCAGCCAGACCAGCAGCGAAGTGATAATGCCGCCCGCCATTGCTGCCAGCGCGATAGCCGTCAGGTCCTGACCAAACAGCACCATCGCCACCAGCACGCCGCTCCACGCTCCGGTGTTAAAGCCCATTACGTCAGGGCTGCCGAGTGGGTTACGCATCAACGACTGAAAAATCGCGCCGCTGACGCCCAGTGCCGCACCAATCAACAGTGCCATTAGTACCCGCGGTAAACGCCATTCGGTGACCACCATTGTCATACTGCGCGGTGCGTCACCCATCAGCGCGGCAAATACCTGAGAGGTTTCCAGCGTGACGGCACCGCTGCGTAATCCCCACACGCTTGCCATCACACAAGCTATTAGCAACAGCAGACAGGTGATAATTAATCGACGAGAGACGTAAATCATGCGCCACCTCGCGTTTTACGTCGTACAAGGAAGATCAGCACTGGTGCGCCAATAAAGGCACTGACTACAGAAACGCGCAGTTCGCCGGGAACAATCACCCGCCCGATAATATCGGCAAACAGCAGCAGGGCAGGTGTGGCGAGCAGCGTGACGGGCAGCGACCAGCGATGATCGGCTCCAACCAACCAACGTGCCATGTGCGGCATCATCAGGCCAATAAAAGCAATCGGGCCAACTACCGCCGTCGCACTACCACAAAGCACGGTAATCGCCAGTAGGCCAATCAACTGCGTGCGTGCTACGCGACTGCCCAGCGCCGTCGCGGTGTCACTGCCGAGGCTTAAACTGTTCAGTGCGCGGCTCAGTAATAGCGCAGTTGCTCCGGCGATCACCACAGGGATCAGCACCACTTTTAAGGTGTGTAAATTACGAATATCCAGCGAACCGGCTTGCCAGAAACGCAGTTGATCGTAGACGTCGGGATTAAGCAGGGCGATTCCGCTGGTCAGCCCTTCCAGCACTGCCGCCAGCGCCACGCCCGCCAGAGTTAAACGCACCGGACTTAACTGCCCACCGCCCTGGCTGCCAGTAAAGGCAACAATCAACGAGGCCACCAGCGCACCGGCGAAGGCCATCGCCAGTTGTTCCTGCGCGGATGAGTAACCAAACAGCGCCGCGCCCAGCACAATGGCAAAGCTGGCTCCGGCGTTCACGCCAAGCAAGCCGGGGTCGGCAAGTGGGTTTCGGGTGAGGGTTTGCATTAACGCCCCGGCAAGGCCAAGCGCGCCGCCTGCCAGTAAACCGGCAAGGGTACGCGGCAGTCGCGCGTCGAGCACGATGGTGCAGTCGGCGCTCTGGCAGGTGCCGGAGAGGGCCTCCAGCACTACGGAAGCGGGGAGTGATTTTGCTCCAATGAGCAGGCTTAATGCCGTCGCGATAATCAGTAATAACAGCAATCCGGGCACGGCAATGGCGCGTGTCACGGCAACAGAACCAGACATACGAACTTCCATGATAATGAAATTAATTATCGTTATCGATCTTATTTGGATATGTTAGCATGTGCAGCCTAAGAATAGGTATTTAAAATATTTGATGGCAAGGCATTGTAATGAATAAACAATCCTGGCTGCTTAACCTCAGCCTGTTGAAAACGCACCCGGCGTTTCGCGCAGTATTCCTCGCTCGTTTTATCTCTATTGTTTCTCTGGGTTTGCTCGGCGTCGCGGTGCCGGTGCAGATCCAGATGATGACGCATTCTACCTGGCAGGTGGGGCTTTCGGTGACGCTGACCGGCGGGGCGATGTTTGTCGGCTTGATGGTCGGCGGTGTGCTGGCGGATCGCTATGAGCGCAAAAAAGTGATTTTGCTGGCGCGTGGCACCTGTGGCATTGGCTTCATTGGTCTGTGCCTGAACGCGTTACTGCCGGAGCCGTCTTTGCTGGCAATCTATTTACTCGGATTATGGGATGGTTTTTTCGCATCGCTTGGCGTTACGGCGCTACTGGCGGCGACACCTGCACTGGTAGGGCGTGAAAACTTAATGCAGGCCGGGGCTATCACCATGTTGACCGTGCGTCTGGGGTCGGTGATTTCGCCTATGATTGGCGGTTTATTGCTGGCGACTGGCGGTGTGGCCTGGAACTACGGGCTGGCGGCGGCGGGCACGTTTATTACCTTGCTGCCATTGTTAAGCCTTCCGGCGCTACCTCCGCCACCGCAACCGCGTGAGCATCCGTTGAAATCATTACTGGCAGGATTTCGTTTTCTGCTCGCCAGCCCGCTGGTGGGAGGGATTGCGTTGCTGGGGGGATTATTGACGATGGCGAGCGCGGTACGGGTACTGTATCCGGCGCTGGCTGACAACTGGCAGATGTCGGCGGCACAGATTGGTTTTCTCTATGCGGCGATCCCGCTCGGTGCAGCTATTGGCGCGTTAACCAGCGGGAAGCTGGCACATAGCGCGCGACCAGGGTTATTGATGCTGCTCTCCACGCTGGGATCGTTCCTCGCCATTGGTTTGTTTGGCCTGATGCCGATGTGGATTTTAGGCGTGGTTTGTCTGGCGCTGTTCGGCTGGTTGAGCGCGGTTAGTTCGTTGCTGCAATACACAATGCTGCAAACGCAAACCCCGGAAGCGATGTTAGGGCGGATTAACGGTTTGTGGACGGCACAAAACGTGACGGGCGATGCTATAGGCGCAGCGCTGTTGGGCGGTCTGGGAGCGATGATGACGCCGGTGGCCTCCGCAAGCGCGAGTGGTTTTGGTTTGTTGATTATCGGCGTGTTGTTGTTGCTGGTACTGGTAGAGTTGCGTCGTTTTCGCCAGACGCCGCCGCAGGTGACAGCGTCTGACAGTTAATGCTTAGAACAGCGCCTTAAGCCGATCCAGCACTTGCATGGCGCTGTAGTAATCCAGTCGGAACGTCTCGGTTCCCAGCGCATAAACCTGCTTGTTTTGTACAGCAGGCAGGTGCGCGAGCAGTGGATTGGCATAAATCGCATCGGCGTCTTTCTGATCACCGGCGAACAGGAATAGCGACTCGCCATTTAACCCTGCCGCCAGATTTTCCCCACCAAGCTGAATGATGTCATGGCGTTTGCCCTGGCTTTGGCTGGCGTTTAAGCCTGCGGGTAACCTGGCCAGCGTAAAGCCGAGTTGTTCCAGCATCTGCCCTTGTGCTGATTCAGCTGTCCAGAGATTGGCACTGTGCGCGGCGGCGGTATAGACAATGGCAGTGACCGGCTGCGGCGGTAATTTGATTTGCTCTTTCGCCGCCGTCAGTTGCTTATCAAACTGTGCAATCCGCTCTGCCGCTTGTTTCTCATGCCCGGTAATTTCGCCAAGTTGCGTTAACAGCGACTGCCAGCTTTTATCGTCGTAATTGATGATTAACGTTGGTGCGATAGTGGAAAGCTGATCGTATAGCGCCAGCGCTGAATCGCCGCCGGTCGCGCTAATTAAAATCAGATCTGGCATTTGTGCCGCTACTGCTTCGGCGTTCGGTTCGCCGATATAGAGACGTTGCAGTTTGCGTTCTTTCGCTACCTTGCTCCACTGGCGTAAAAAACCCTGGTCATCCGCTACGCGGTTATTCGGCGTGGTCGCGCCGCTGGCGATCACTGGTGCATCAATCGCCAGCAGTGAGCCGGTCAGGGTGACGCTGGTGGAAACAATACGCTGCGGCTGGCTTTCCAGGGTATGAGTACCACGACTGTCAGTAATCTGACGCGGCCAGTCGGCAGCCTGAACTGCGGATATTCCTGAAAGCAAAAGTCCGGTTAAAAGAAGGGCGTTGCGGTAGAGCGGGGCGAGTCTCACAAATCAGCTTCCTGTTATTAATGAAGTTAATGCTTCTCATTTTCATTGTAACCACAAGCAGATGCAACCCCGACTTGCAGATTGCGTTACCTCAAGAGTTGACATAGTGCTCGTTTGCTTTTAGGTTAGCGACCGAAAATATAAATGATAATCATTATTAAAGCCTTTATCATTTTGTGGAGGATGATATGGATACGTCACTGGCTGAGGAAGTACAGCAGACCATGGCAACACTTGCGCCCAATCGCTTTTTCTTTATGTCGCCGTACCGCAGTTTTACGACGTCAGGATGTTTCGCCCGCTTCGATGAACCGGCTGTGAACGGGGATTCGCCCGACAGTCCCTTCCAGCAAAAACTCGCCGCGCTGTTTACCGATGCCAAAGCGCAGGGCATTAAAAATCCGGTGATGGTTGGGGCGATTCCCTTCGATCCACGTCAGCCTTCGTCGCTGTATATTCCCGAATCCTGGCAGTCGTTCTCCCGGCAGGAAAAACAGACTTCAGCCCGCCGTTTCACCCGCAGCCAGTCGCTGAACGTGGTGGAACGTCAGGCAATTCCGGAACAAACTACGTTTGAACAGATGGTTGCCCGCGCCGCCGCACTTACCGCCACGCCGCAAGTCGACAAAGTGGTGTTGTCACGGTTGATTGATATCACCACTGACGCCGCCATTGATAGTGGCGTATTGCTGGAACGGTTGATTGCGCAAAACCCGGTTAGTTACAACTTCCATGTGCCGTTAGCTGATGGTGGCGTCCTGCTGGGAGCCAGCCCGGAACTGCTGCTGCGTAAAGACGGCGAGCGTTTTAGCTCGATTCCGTTAGCCGGTTCCGCGCGTCGTCAGCCGGATGACGTGCTTGATCGCGAAGCGGGTAATCGTCTGCTGGCGTCAGAAAAAGATCGCCATGAACATGAACTTGTCACTCAGGCGATGAAAGAGGTACTGCGCGAACGCAGTAGTGAGTTACACGTTCCATCCTCCCCACAATTGATCACCACGCCGACGCTGTGGCATCTCGCAACACCCTTTGAAGGCAAAGCGAATTCGCAAGAAAACGCATTGACTCTGGCCTGTCTGCTGCATCCGACCCCCGCGCTGAGCGGTTTCCCGCATCAGGCCGCGACCCAGGTGATTGCTGAGCTGGAACCGTTCGACCGCGAACTGTTTGGCGGCATTGTCGGTTGGTGTGACAGCGAAGGTAACGGCGAGTGGGTGGTGACCATCCGCTGCGCGAAGCTGCGGGAAAATCAGGTGCGTCTGTTTGCCGGAGCGGGGATTGTGCCTGCGTCCTCACCGTTGGGTGAATGGCGCGAAACGGGCGTCAAACTTTCTACCATGTTGAACGTTTTTGGATTGCATTAAGGAGCGAGGATGAGCATTCCATTCACCCGCTGGCCGGAAGAGTTTGCCCGTCGCTATCGGGAAAAAGGCTACTGGCAGGATTTGCCGCTGACCGACATTCTGACCCGTCATGCCGCAAGCGACAGCATCGCGGTCATCGACGGCGAGCGTCAGTTGAGTTACCGGGAACTGAATCAGGCGGCGGATAATCTCGCCTGTAGCTTGCGTCGTCAGGGCATTAAACCCGGTGAAACCGCACTGGTACAACTGGGTAACGTCGCTGAATTGTATATTACCTTTTTTGCGCTGTTAAAACTGGGCGTTGCACCGGTGCTGGCGCTGTTCAGTCATCAGCGTAGTGAAATGAACGCATACGCCAGCCAGATTAAACCGGTGTTACTGATTGCCGATCGCCAACATGCGCTATTTAGCGGGGATGATTTCCTCAACACATTTGTTGCAGAGCATTCTTCCATTCGCGTGGTGCAACTGCTGAACGACAGCGGTGAGCATAACTTGCAGGATGCGATTAACCATCCGGCTGAGGATTTTACTGCCACGCCATCTCCTGCTGATGAAGTGGCCTATTTCCAGCTTTCCGGCGGCACCACCGGCACACCGAAACTGATCCCGCGCACTCATAACGACTACTACTACAGCGTGCGTCGTAGCGTCGAGATTTGTCAGTTCACGCAACAGACGCGCTACCTGTGCGCGATCCCGGCGGCTCATAACTACGCCATGAGTTCGCCGGGATCGTTGGGGGTATTTCTCGCTGGCGGCACGGTCGTTCTGGCTGCCGACCCCAGCGCCACGCTTTGTTTCCCATTGATTGAAAAACATCAGGTGAACGTCACCGCGCTGGTGCCGCCAGCAGTCAGCCTGTGGTTGCAGGCACTGGCTGAAGGCGAAAGCCGGGCGCAGCTTGCCTCGCTGAAACTGTTACAGGTCGGTGGCGCACGTCTTTCTGCCACGCTTGCGGCGCGTATTCCCGCAGAGATTGGCTGCCAGTTACAGCAGGTATTCGGCATGGCGGAAGGGCTGGTGAACTACACCCGTCTTGATGATAGCGCGGAAAAAATTATCCATACCCAGGGCTATCCAATGTGTCCGGATGATGAAGTGTGGGTTGCCGATGCTGACGGAAATCCACTGCCGCAAGGGGAAGTTGGACGCCTGATGACGCGCGGGCCGTACACCTTCCGCGGCTATTACAAAAGTCCACAGCACAATGCCAGCGCCTTTGATGCCAACGGTTTTTACTGTTCCGGCGATCTGATCTCTATTGATCCAGAGGGGTACATCACCGTGCAGGGGCGCGAGAAAGATCAGATCAACCGTGGCGGCGAGAAGATCGCTGCCGAAGAGATCGAAAACCTGTTGCTGCGCCATCCGGCGGTGATCTACGCCGCCCTGGTGAGTATGGAAGATGAGCTGATGGGCGAAAAAAGCTGTGCTTATCTGGTGGTAAAAGAACCACTGCGTGCGGTACAGGTGCGTCGTTTCCTGCGTGAACAGGGTATTGCCGAATTTAAATTACCGGATCGCGTGGAGTGTGTAGATTCACTTCCGCTGACGGCGGTCGGGAAAGTCGATAAAAAACAATTACGTCAGTGGCTGGCGTCACGCGCATCAGCCTGAAGGAGAGAACACGATGGCTATTCCAAAATTACAGGCTTACGCACTGCCGGAGTCTCACGATATTCCGCACAATAAAGTCAACTGGGCCTTTGAGCCGCAACGTGCCGCGTTGTTAATCCATGATATGCAGGACTATTTTGTTAGCTTCTGGGGCGAGAACTGCCCGATGATGGAGCAGGTGATCGCGAATATTGCGGCACTACGCGACTACTGCAAACAGCACAATATCCCGGTTTATTACACCGCCCAGCCGAAAGAGCAGAGCGATGAAGATCGGGCGCTGTTGAATGATATGTGGGGGCCGGGCCTGACCCGTTCGCCGGAACAGCAAAAGGTGGTGGATCGCCTGACGCCAGATGCCGACGACACGGTGCTGGTGAAGTGGCGTTACAGCGCGTTTCATCGTTCTCCGCTGGAGCAAATGCTCAAAGAGAGTGGACGTAACCAGCTGATTATTACCGGGGTGTACGCCCACATTGGCTGTATGACCACCGCAACCGACGCATTTATGCGCGATATTAAACCGTTTATGGTGGCGGATGCGCTGGCCGATTTCAGTCGTGACGAGCATTTGATGTCGCTGAAATATGTAGCCGGGCGCTCTGGCCGGGTGGTGATGACCGAAGAACTATTACCTGCACCGATCCCTTCAACTAAAGCGGCGCTGCGAGAGGTGATCCTGCCGTTGCTGGACGAGTCCGATGAACCGTTCGATGACGACAACCTAATTGATTACGGTCTGGATTCGGTGCGCATGATGGCGCTGGCGGCGCGCTGGCGCAAAGTGCATGGCGATATCGATTTTGTCATGCTGGCGAAAAATCCGACCATCGATGCCTGGTGGAAGCTACTCTCCCGCGAGGTGAAATGATGGATTTCAGCGGCAAAAATGTCTGGGTAACCGGCGCGGGGAAAGGTATTGGCTACGCCACGGCGCTGGCATTTGTTGAGGCCGGAGCGAAAGTTACAGGTTTTGATCAAGCGTTCACTCTGGAGCAATATCCCTTTGCGACCGAAGTAATGGATGTAGCCGACGCTGCGCAGGTGGCGCAAGTGTGTCAGCGACTGTTAGCGCAAACGGAGCGACTGGACGTGCTGGTCAATGCGGCGGGAATTTTGCGCATGGGCGCGACCGATCAGCTCAGCAAGGAGGACTGGCAGCAGACTTTTGCGGTCAACGTCGGTGGCGCATTTAACTTGTTCCAGCAGACCATGAACCAGTTTCGCCGTCAGCGGGGCGGGGCGATTGTTACTGTGGCGTCCGACGCTGCACACACGCCGCGTATTGGTATGAGTGCTTACGGTGCGTCGAAAGCGGCGCTGAAAAGCCTGGCGTTGAGCGTCGGGCTGGAACTGGCGGGTAGCGGTGTGCGCTGTAATGTGGTTTCCCCGGGGTCCACCGACACCGATATGCAACGCACGCTGTGGGTGAGTGATGACGCCGAAGAGCAGCGTATTCGCGGCTTTGGCGAGCAGTTTAAACTCGGTATTCCGCTGGGGAAAATCGCCCGTCCACAAGAGATCGCCAACACGATTTTGTTCCTCGCCTCTGACCTCGCAAGCCATATCACCCTACAGGATATTGTGGTAGATGGCGGCTCAACACTGGGGGCATAAGCATGATCTGGAAACGCCATTTAACGCTCGACGAACTGAACGCCACCAGCGATAACACAATGGTGGCGCATCTTGGAATTGTGTATACCCGTCTGGGCGATGATGTGCTGGAAGCCGAAATGCCGGTTGATACTCGTACTCATCAGCCGTTTGGCCTGCTGCATGGCGGCGCGTCGGCGGCGCTGGCGGAAACCCTGGGATCGATGGCCGGATTTATGATGACTCGCGACGGACAGTGCGTGGTGGGCACGGAGCTTAACGCCACACATCATCGCCCGGTGTCTGAGGGAAAGGTACGCGGCATCTGCCAGCCGCTGCATCTTGGGCGGCAAAATCAGAGCTGGGAAATCGTTGTTTTCGATGAACAGGGGCGGCGTTGCTGTACTTGTCGGCTGGGTACGGCGGTTTTGGGATGAACCCGACAGAATTAAATGAAATTGCAGGAAAACTCAGTTAACGAAGTGATCAAGTTAACATTGCTAAGTTAAATATTGGTTTCAACTCCGATTTACATGGTTGCCGTGTTGTTAAATTGCACAAAGATGTTATAGAAACAAAATGTAACATCTCTATGGACACGCACACGGATAACAACTATGAACAAATCAGGGAAATACCTCGTCTGGACAGTGCTCTCTGTAATGGGAGCATTTGCTCTGGGATACATTGCTTTAAATCGTGGGGAACAGATCAACGCGCTGTGGATTGTGGTGGCGTCGGTCTGTATCTATCTGATCGCTTACCGTTTTTATGGTCTTTATATTGCCAAAAATGTATTGGCGGTTGACCCGACGCGTATGACGCCAGCGGTGCGCCATAACGACGGGCTGGACTATGTGCCGACGGACAAGAAAGTGCTGTTCGGTCACCATTTTGCGGCTATTGCCGGAGCAGGCCCGTTGGTGGGGCCGGTACTGGCGGCGCAAATGGGCTACCTGCCGGGGATGATCTGGCTACTTGCCGGGGTGGTTCTCGCCGGTGCGGTGCAGGATTTCATGGTGCTGTTTGTTTCCACGCGCCGTGACGGTCGCTCGCTGGGCGAGCTGGTTAAAGAAGAGATGGGGCCAACCGCCGGGGTGATTGCGCTGGTGGCCTGCTTTATGATCATGGTCATTATCCTTGCAGTACTGGCGATGATCGTGGTGAAAGCCCTGACTCATAGCCCGTGGGGAACGTATACCGTTGCGTTCACCATTCCGCTGGCGCTGTTCATGGGGATTTACCTGCGCTATCTGCGTCCGGGCCGCATTGGGGAAGTGTCGGTGATTGGCCTGGTATTCCTTATTTTCGCCATTATCTCTGGCGGCTGGGTGGCAGAAAGCCCGACCTTGGCACCGTACTTTGACTTTACCGGCGTGCAGCTGACCTGGATGCTGGTGGGTTACGGTTTTGTGGCGGCGGTTCTGCCGGTGTGGTTGCTGCTGGCTCCGCGTGACTACCTCTCTACCTTCCTGAAAATCGGGACTATCGTCGGTCTGGCGGTAGGCATTTTGATTATGCGTCCGACGCTGACCATGCCTGCGCTGACCAAGTTTGTAGATGGCACTGGCCCGGTATGGACCGGTAATCTGTTCCCGTTCCTGTTTATTACTATCGCCTGTGGCGCAGTTTCTGGCTTCCATGCGCTGATCTCTTCCGGCACCACACCGAAGATGCTGGCGAACGAAGGTCAGGCGTGCTTTATCGGCTACGGCGGGATGTTGATGGAATCCTTCGTGGCGATTATGGCACTGGTTTCTGCCTGTATCATCGATCCGGGCGTGTACTTCGCGATGAACAGCCCGATGGCGGTGCTGGCTCCGGCGGGGACGGCGGATGTAGTGGCATCTGCTGCGCAGGTAGTGAGTAGCTGGGGCTTTAGCATTACGCCAGATACGTTAAATCAGATTGCCAGCGAAGTGGGTGAACAGTCGATCATTTCCCGTGCGGGCGGTGCGCCGACCCTGGCGGTGGGGATGGCCTACATTCTGCACGGCGCGCTGGGTGGCATGATGGATGTGGCGTTCTGGTATCACTTCGCCATTCTGTTTGAAGCACTGTTTATTCTGACGGCGGTGGATGCGGGTACGCGTGCTGCGCGCTTTATGTTGCAGGATCTGCTGGGCGTGGTTTCTCCGGGCCTGAAACGGACCGATTCACTGCCTGCTAACCTGCTGGCAACGGCGCTGTGCGTGCTGGCGTGGGGTTACTTTCTGCATCAGGGTGTGGTCGATCCGCTGGGCGGTATTAACACTCTGTGGCCGCTGTTTGGTATTGCCAACCAGATGCTGGCAGGGATGGCGCTGATGCTCTGTGCCGTGGTGTTGTTCAAGATGAAACGTCAACGTTACGCCTGGGTGGCGCTGGTACCAACGGCCTGGCTGCTGATTTGTACCCTGACCGCAGGCTGGCAGAAAACGTTTAGCCCGGATGCGAAAGTCGGTTTCCTGGCGATTGCTAACAAGTTCCAGGCAATGATCGACAGCGGCAATATTCCGTCGCAGTATACTGAGTCACAACTGGCGCAACTGGTGTTCAACAACCGTCTGGATGCCGGGTTAACCATCTTCTTTATGGTGGTCGTGGTGGTTCTGGCGCTGTTCTCGATTAAGACGGCACTGGCAGCATTGAAAGAGCCGAAGCCAACGGCGAAAGAAACGCCGTATGAGCCAATGCCGGAAAATGTCGAGGAGATCGTGGCGCAGGCGAAAGGCGCGCACTAAAGTCAGTGTGAGGGGGAATGTTGGCATAGTGCCGAGGGTTCCCCCTCACCCTAACCCTCAGACCGGTGGGGCGAGGGACTGACCGAGTGCGTTAATAGCTATTAATGCACTCTCTCAACAATCTGATTACCGGAGGTATTGATGTTTGATTCACTGGCAAAAGCCGGAAAATATTTAGGTCAGGCGGCGAAGCTGATGATTGGTATGCCTGATTACGACAACTATGTCGAACATATGCGGGTTAACCATCCCGATCAAACGCCGATGACCTACGAGGAGTTTTTCCGGGAGCGGCAGGACGCGCGCTACGGTGGAAAAGGTGGCGCGCGCTGCTGCTAAATTTGTACGTCAGGCTTTAAACGATTCCACTTTTTCGAACGCTGCACGCAAGGTATCTGGTGTCAGCGTGACTGGCAGATAATGAATGGATTCCGCCGGACGTAGGGTGTGGGCAATCATTTTGTCGATCTCCACCTGATTATTGATATCCACTTCCAGCTCCGCCAGCGTGGTCGGCAGATGAAAACGCTGATACGCCCCGGTTAATTGCGCCAGCACATCATCCTGACCCAGCAAGGCGCTTTGTACCAGAATACCGTAAGCGACTTTGGTGCCGTGGAGAAATTTCTCGGTTTGTGGCAAAACGGTCAGACCGTTATGTACGGCATGGGCTGCTGCAACGCGAGTAAAACGATCGCCCAGACCACCGACCATTCCGCCTCCGGCGATAATCGCATCGACCACATCGCAAAATGATTGCGTTAACTGCTGATTTTGCTGATCGGCAAGCGCCTGTTCGCTACTGTTTAACAAGACGTCGCGAATGACCTGCGCATTATTGATTCCCAGCCGTACGGTTAGCGGCAGCGTTTCTGGCTGAGGAGCCAGCACCACCGCTTCATACCATTTCGCCAGCGTGTCACCGATTCCTGCCAGCAGATATTCTTGCGGCGCATTGAGGATTATCTCCGGTTCCACCAGCACCATAAAATTGGCGTCGTCAAAAATCTCATAATGTAGCGCCTGTCCGGCATCGTTGTACCAGACAGAGAGTGGTGTCCAGGCAGCGCAGGTAGCGGCAATCGTTGGAACGGCAACAAACGGCAGACCGAGACGGCGGGCGAGGGCTTTCGCGGTGTCGAGCAGTGCGCCGCCGCCGACGCCAATCACCACGCTGCGATCGTCACCGGACTCAGCCGCCAGTTGTTGCACATTGCTTTCACTGCAATGACCGCGAAACAAAATATGCTTTGCTCCTGGCAGTTCAAACGCCGATGGAAGTTTGGTTTGCGCCGCGGCAAGTGCACGTTCACCGTAGATCCACACTGCGCGAGAAAGTTGTTCATCAGTGAAAAAATCATGCAGGTGATTGAGACTGCCGGGATGAGAAAAGTAGTTAGCAGGGCCAACGACGACGCGGATAGGATTGTGAGGCATGTTGTGTTGTCCTTATTGTTTTATTTAGACATCTAAACGTCTTGATTGCCAAATACTAGCATCGTGTTATAGTGGCTTCAACACGCAACTTTGTCAGGCACAATAAAAATGACAAATAACCCTCTGATTCCACAAAGCAAACTTCCACAACTTGGCACCACTATTTTCACCCAGATGAGCGCACTGGCGCAGCAACACCAGGCGATTAACCTGTCACAAGGCTTTCCTGATTTTGATGGTCCGCGCTATTTGCAGGAACGGCTGGCGTACCACGTTGCCCACGGAGCAAACCAATACGCACCCATGACCGGCGTGCAGGCATTACGCGAGGCGATTGTTCAGAAAACGGAACGGCTGTATGGCTATCAACCAGATGCCGACAGCGATATCACCGTAACAGCAGGGGCGACGGAAGCGCTGTACGCAGCGATTACTGCATTGGTGCGCAATGGCGATGAAGTGATTTGCTTTGATCCCAGCTATGACAGTTACGCCCCCGCCATCACGCTTGCGGGTGGAATAGTGAAACGTATTGCACTGCAACCACCGCATTTTCGCGTGGACTGGCAGGAATTTGCCGCATTGTTAAGCGAGCGCACCCGACTGGTGATCCTTAACACCCCGCATAACCCCAGTGCTACTGTCTGGCAGCAGACTGATTTTTCCGCTTTGTGGCAGGCAATTGCCGGGCACGAGATTTTTGTCATTAGCGATGAAGTTTACGAGCATATCAACTTTTCACAGCAGGGCCATGCCAGTGTGCTGGCGCATCCGCAACTGCGTGAGCGGGCGGTGGCGGTGTCATCGTTTGGCAAGACCTATCATATGACCGGCTGGAAAGTGGGCTATTGCGTTGCGCCTGCGCCCATCAGCGCCGAGATCCGCAAAGTGCATCAGTATCTGACTTTTTCGGTGAATACCCCGGCGCAGCTGGCCCTTGCCGATATGCTGCGAGCAGAACCTGAACACTATCTTGCGTTACCGGACTTTTATCGCCAGAAGCGCGATATTCTGGTGAACGCCTTAAGTGAGAGTCGGCTGGAGATTTTACCGTGCGAAGGCACTTACTTTTTGCTGGTGGATTACAGCGCGGTTTCTTCGCTGGATGACGTTGAGTTTTGCCAGAGGCTGACGCGGGAGCATGGCGTGGCGGCGATCCCGCTGTCGGTATTTTGCGCCGATCCCTTCCCCCATAAGCTCATTCGTCTCTGTTTTGCCAAGAAGGAATCGACGTTGCTGGCGGCAGCTGAACGCCTGCGCCAGCTGTAATTATTTTACTGTCCAGGCGCGGGAATATTGACGGTCAGCAAATAACTCTTGCAGGCCGTTAATTTGTTTCAGGCGCAACACTTCGTCGCTGTCCATACCCAGCTCTTTGCCGATTTTATTGTCGTCCCATCCTAACTGGCTGAGTTCACGAACGATTTCTGACATGGCTGTGATTTGGTGGCGTCCACGAGCGCGGTTATGACGAATAGTCGCGGCGATGCGTTCGTTACGTGTTCCTTCCAGACAGGTGACCGGTAAATATCCTTTTAATCGCATTTTTAACGTGTTAGAGCCTTTACCAATTTCATGACGGTGAAAGCCATCCACGATTTCCAGAGCATTTTTATCTGTGTGCGTGACCACAATAGGTTGGGTAAAACCATCTATCTCAATGGATTTTTGTAACAGTTTTTTCTCGGGCGGTGCCACATTGTTTGGGTTGTAATCATTTGGCATAAGTTGGCTGTTTTTAACCCACAGAACACAATCTACTGGCTCTTCACGAAAGGGGCTAACCTGATGGATCGCCAGGCGGATTTCGTTAATCGCTTTGATGCGATCGTCTTCCGGCAAGCTGGCGAGAAATTGGGTTAAATCCTGCGTTAATTGTTGTTGCATAGTATTCCCCACTCCTGACGTTTTACTTTTATCCGTTCGTTATAACGCTGATAATTCTTCGCTTTGGTTGGGCTAAATGATAATGCCCGACACCAGTAATCGTTATTCAGTAACACCTTGCAAATTCGCCGCCAGGAGGGGATATCTTTCGCGCCAATGTCCCCGTGCTGGGTCTGTGGCACCTCGACACCTTTTTTCTGATACCAATGCAAGTAAATGGCAATTTTGTTGCGGTAATGCTCAGCCGTTTTCTCCGGCATGCTATCAAGCAGCAATAATGCATACTCTTGCCAGTCTAAATGCTCTGGTTTGAGGATTTTCCGATGACCATAAAAATGATTGTCATGTCCGGCGTAAATGCCGCCACTTTTTACCCCGCTAACTCGTGCGCACATAGCAGCCCAGCGATCCGGTTCGATAACGTGATAGAGCCATAATCCTTGCCGTTGCTCCGGGCCAAAAGGTTCGCAAATTCGCATATGACGCAGGGGAACGCCTGCCTGATACATGATATTATACAATGGGTTACATAGGGATTTATGATTAGCATACCAGGTCCAGATATCAGCTACTTTCCAGTCGTAGATGGGGTAAATGTACCAGCTGTGACCGCCTGGTGCGGCTGTGGTCCAGGGCTTATCATCGGCAAAACGTTGTTTACTTAAACTGGCGATGGCGACAAAACGGTTGTAGGACTCATCCGCACGGATGCCGATCATCATCGCCGCCGGACGTTTTTGTGAAAACCATTCGGCAAACTCACGTACAAATTGTTCGAAGGTCATGCCTGGCTGGTAAAAGGAGAAAAAGTCAGGATCGGTTATCGCTTCTTGCGGGGGCTGACGCACCCATTCGACATCAGATTCCCAGCACTGCCATTCTGGTTGGTATTGTGAAAGGGAATTTTGCGTCTTGAGTGGGAGTGCTACCCAGTAAAACTCTTCAATAACGTCGGTATACAACTCGCGTAACGACTGTACATAGTCGATGGTACAAGAGAACTGTGCTTCCCAGTCGATAAACAAAACGCAGATTTTTTTTCCTAATTTTCTGGCAAGTTCGGCGGTAAGATGCAGCATTAATCCGGAATCTTTACCCCCCGAAAAAGAAACGCAAACACGGGGCAAGGTGTTAAGTGTCCAGGTAATACGTTCCTGTGCAGCTTCTAAAATATTCAGCGGAAGAGGGATTTTATAAATAGACATCTGAAAACGCTCTCTGAACGTTACTGGGTGACTTGTGAGATGAATCCGCTAATTATAGGGTAAACGAAGCAAGATAGAGCACATTATTTTATATTCACACAATGAATCAATTGATGCGTAATATAACATTTATCCGTGGTAATAAATCAGAAGCTATCATTTAAACGATCTATGAATCGTGAGAAGACAAGATTGTTCAACGAAGCCTTGTTATAGGAAATATACAGTTTAACCGTAGGAAGTGGTCGTTCCAGTTTTATCTCTTGTAACTTCAAAAAATCACGATGTAAATCGTACAGTTCGGTGGGCACAATGCCCAATAAGTCAGTAACAGAAATACTATTAATTATCGTCAACAAAGAAGAACTGCGAAATGAAACTTTACGGTTCATAAAACGTTCATCTATGTCCATTTGAATTTCGTCAATCCCTGCTGATTTAGATATCAACAAGGTGAATTCTTCGGCGATAATTTGTTCATAGTTACTGGTATCGGTAATACGAGGATGTTTGTTGCTACATATAAGAGAATTGCGAATAGTATGTACCGGCATGCAGATGACAGAGCGGCTAATTACTGGTTGCAGTGTAATTGCCAGGTCAGCTTTGCGTTGAACTAACAATTCTTCAGCGTTTTCAGCTGAAAGCAGTATGTCATGGCATTCTATATCGATTGAAGTATCTTGTCTTAGACAGCGGATTAGCATGTTGTTATTACTACAAGAAATAAGCTGAGGACCGTAGATAATAAAATTTTTCTTCAGCTCAGACTTATTAACGATATTGATCGTTTGTTCAAGGCCTCGGAGATTTTTCTCAAGATGGTGATGCAGATTTAACCCTGTTGTAGTCGGCGCGATACCTTTCCCTGAGCGGATGAATAACGGGTCATTAAATTGCGCGCGTAAACGTTGTAACGACTGACTAACGGCAGATGGCGTTATATATAATGATTCTGCTGCTTTGCTAATGCTGAGGTGTTGATAAATGCACTCAAATATGACCAGTAAATTGAGGTCGAATTTTTTTAAATCATAAAGATTAGCCATAACATACTCCGTTATATTATCTTGTCCATAAATCATTCTTGTAATCAATGATTCTACTGTTTTATTTATATTTGTTATGTTTTATTACTTAACTCTGGATTAAGTTTTTCTAAAGTAACACAGTTGTCTGGAGGGGAAGAAGCAATTCATGCGTTTTTAGAATGGTTGAAAAGCAAGGATGTATTTCAACCACCCATGAATTATCTTCTATTTATTTTCCATAATGATATTAAGCGTTTTCTGATCGGGCAACCCCACGGCCTGTTGCAGCGTATTTTCCTTACTCATGTAATAGATAGCCGGTGTGACATTTGCCCCCAGATCGTCCATGAGTTTCTCGTTGTCGCTTAACACTTTCATTTGCTCTGTACTTACGTTTGTAGGCACATTTAGCTTAAGTTTGCCGCCAGAGGCTTCATATTTTTGCCAGGTTTTTGCGGGATCTTTAGAGGCCAGAATTGCCGCGGCTGTGGCCGGACTTTCTGGTTTGATAACCCCAACCAACAATGTTCTCAACTGTACTTTGCCAGAATCAACCCACGGGCGCGCCTGCTGCCAGAACTGTTTACAATATGGGCAGAACGGATCGGCGAAAACGTAGACTATGACTGGCGCGTCTTTTTTACCGTCGAGGAGCCAGTGCGATTGTTCCATCCGTTGCCACATTTCGCGTCCGGCTGGCGCATAAATTTCTTTTTCGATAAGCATGTTACTCAGGTTTTCACCTTTCTCGTTGTACATGTAACCAGAGATAGCGTGCTTACCATCTGGAGTCAGGTAGATGGTGACGCCCATATCCTGATACTTGCCGAGATAACCTTTCATTCCGCCGGGGGCATCGAACGTTTTGATGATCTTAATGCCCTGTTTTTCAATCGCTTTTACCGGAGCAGGAAGTTCCTCTGCAAAGGCGATTGTAGGAAGCAGAGCCAGTAAAAGTATCTTTTTTAACATTAATTTGTCCTTTTCAGTCAGTGCAAAAATGGAGTAAAAGGCATAACCTATCACTGTCATAGGTAAGAGCTTAGATCAGGTGATTGCCCTTTGTTTATGAGGGTGTTGTAATCCATGTCGTTGTTGCATTTGTAAGGGCAACACCACAGCCTGCAGGCAGGCGCTGAAGATACCAAAGGGTAGTTCAGATTACACGGTCACCTGGAAAGGGGGCCCATTTTACTTTTTATCGCCACTGGCGGTGCAAAGTTCACAAAGTTGTCTTACGACGGTTGTAAGGTAAAACTTATCGATTTGATAATGGAAACGCATTAGCCGAATCGGCAAAAATTGGTTACCTTACATCTCATCGAAAACACGGAGGAAGTATAGATGTCCTTGATTAACACCAAAATTAAACCTTTTAAAAACCAGGCATTCAAAAACGGCGAATTCATCGAAATCACCGAAAAAGATACCGAAGGCCGCTGGAGCGTCTTCTTCTTCTACCCGGCTGACTTTACTTTCGTATGCCCGACCGAACTGGGTGACGTTGCTGACCACTACGAAGAACTGCAGAAACTGGGCGTAGATGTATACGCAGTATCTACCGATACTCACTTCACCCACAAAGCATGGCACAGCAGCTCTGAAACTATCGCTAAAATCAAATATGCGATGATCGGCGACCCGACTGGCGCCCTGACCCGTAACTTCGACAACATGCGTGAAGATGAAGGTCTGGCTGATCGTGCAACCTTCGTTGTTGACCCGCAGGGTATCATCCAGGCAATCGAAGTTACCGCTGAAGGCATTGGCCGTGATGCGTCTGACCTGCTGCGTAAAATCAAAGCAGCACAGTACGTGGCTTCTCACCCAGGTGAAGTTTGCCCGGCTAAATGGAAAGAAGGTGAAGCAACTCTGGCTCCATCCCTGGACCTGGTTGGTAAAATCTAAATTTCCTTCGTCTTTCACGCCATAGCGGCGTTGGCGTCGCCCGCTCACCCCGGTCACTTACTTGTGTAAGCTCCCGGGGATTCACAGGCTAGCCGCCTTGCTCTGGCGTGAAATACTTCGGAAATTCACCTAATTCTTCGGGTGCTGCGGCACCCGATTTTCTTCCCCGCACCATGATGCAAGCTGCATCCAGGTAGCCGCAGAGGCCGCTTGCATGATGATGTTTAAAGCCCAGGAGATAAACATGCTCGACACAAATATGAAAACTCAACTCAAGGCTTACCTTGAGAAATTGACCAAGCCTGTTGAGTTAATTGCCACGCTGGATGACAGCGCTAAATCGGCAGAAATCAAGGAACTGTTGGCTGAAATCGCAGAACTGTCAGACAAAGTCACCTTTAAAGAAGATAACAGCTTGCCGGTGCGTAAGCCGTCTTTCCTGATCACTAACCCAGGTTCCAACCAGGGGCCACGTTTTGCAGGTTCCCCGCTGGGCCACGAGTTCACCTCGCTGGTACTGGCGTTGTTGTGGACCGGTGGTCATCCGTCGAAAGAAGCGCAGTCTCTGCTGGAGCAGATTCGCCATATTGACGGTGATTTTGAATTCGAAACCTATTACTCGCTCTCTTGCCACAACTGCCCGGACGTGGTGCAGGCGCTGAACCTGATGAGCGTACTGAACCCGCGTATTAAGCATACGGCAATTGACGGCGGCACCTTCCAGAACGAAATCACCGATCGCAACGTGATGGGCGTTCCGGCAGTGTTCGTAAATGGGAAAGAGTTTGGTCAGGGCCGCATGACTATTTCCGAAATCGTCGCCAAAATCGATACTGGCGCGGAAAAACGTGCGGCAGAAGAGCTGAACAAGCGTGATGCTTATGACGTATTAATCGTCGGTTCCGGCCCGGCGGGTGCAGCGGCAGCAATTTACTCTGCACGTAAAGGTATTCGTACTGGTCTGATGGGCGAACGTTTTGGTGGTCAGATCCTCGATACCGTTGATATCGAAAACTACATTTCTGTACCGAAGACTGAAGGGCAGAAGCTGGCAGGGGCGCTGAAAGTTCACGTTGATGAATACGACGTTGATGTGATCGACAGCCAGAGCGCCAGCAAACTGATCCCGGCAGCGGTTGAAGGTGGCCTGCATCAGATTGAAACAGCTTCTGGCGCGGTACTGAAAGCACGCAGCATTATCGTGGCGACCGGTGCAAAATGGCGCAACATGAACGTTCCGGGCGAAGATCAGTATCGCACCAAAGGCGTGACCTACTGCCCGCACTGCGACGGCCCGCTGTTTAAAGGTAAACGCGTAGCGGTTATCGGCGGCGGTAACTCCGGCGTGGAAGCGGCAATCGACCTGGCGGGTATCGTTGAGCACGTAACGCTGCTGGAATTTGCGCCAGAAATGAAAGCCGACCAGGTTCTGCAGGACAAACTGCGCAGCCTGAAAAACGTCGACATTATTCTGAATGCGCAAACCACGGAAGTGAAAGGCGACGGTAGCAAAGTCGTAGGTCTGGAATATCGAGATCGTGTCAGCGGCGATATTCACAACATCGAACTGGCCGGTATTTTCGTGCAGATTGGTCTGCTGCCGAACACCAACTGGCTCGAAGGTGCAGTCGAACGTAACCGCATGGGCGAGATTATCATTGATGCGAAATGCGAAACCAACGTCAAAGGCGTGTTCGCAGCGGGTGACTGTACGACGGTTCCGTACAAGCAGATCATCATCGCCACTGGCGAAGGTGCCAAAGCCTCTCTGAGTGCTTTTGACTACCTGATTCGCACCAAAACTGCATAAGAAGAAGTAAGATTCACCTGCAATTGCTTAGCCGCCGGGGTCAAACCTGGCGGCTTTTTTATTGCAATAAAAAGCCCCGCCGGGATGGCTCCGGGCAGGGCGACATAAATACTTTTATCTATTAGCGAACGACCAGCACCGGCAGATTGGCGTGGCGGATAACGCTTGAGGCGTTAGAACCTAACAGATGGGTCGAAATCGATGGGTTGCGCGAACCGATAACGACAACATCAGCCCCCAGTTCTTCTGCCAACTCATTGACTTCATCCCGCACGCTACCAAAACGGACATGTTGTTTAATGCGGGAAGGATCGATGGTGAAGTGGCTGACCATCGTTTGCAAACGTTCTTCTGCTTCATGTTGCAGATGCTCTTCAAAACGACGTACATCAGCGGCAAAACGGTGCAGGCTCAGGCTGGCTGACCCCGGTAGTACGTGAAGTAGATGAATAACTCCGTCATCCTGGGCGAGGAATTCAGCGTGGCGAACAGCTTTGTCGCTCAATTCCATTTCGAAAACATCCACTGGCATGATGATTGTTTTGTACATAAGCATTCTCTCCTTGTTTTTGCATGTATACATAACAGCACATTATTGATTATGAATCTATGATTTGCGAGGCTGATTCGATCTGAATTTGCGATTGATCTGGAAAATAAATAAAACCAGGTACTACCAGCGTTGTTCAAGGTATAGCACTGCAGCAACAATAATAGCTGCTATGAATATATAAAACGCAGTGATACTGAGAGCTTCGCTCATATGGGGTTCCGCAGATGAATAACCAGTTCAGATTAGAATGCTGTGCTTAAGAGCAAAATGATAAATCTGGTTGATATTTGAGCGGAAAGAGGATGCGAGTGCATCCTCTGGGCAAAGCGAGTTGTCGCTTGTGCAGATGGGATTAAAGCAGGTAGTCGCCAGCAGCTTCTGGCTGGTATTCGAGTTCCAGCACTTCAAGGTGGGTTGCAACGCCGCCCGGAAGTTCCCAGTGAATGGAATCGCCAACGCGCAGCCCCAGCAGTGCGGCACCTACCGGAGCCATAACAGAAAGCTGAGTATTGCTGTCAGTCATTTTAGCCGGATACACCAGCGTGCGCACACGCACTTCGCCATCGCTAAGATTGCGGAATTTAACCCGGCTGTTCATTGTCACCACGTCGTGTGGCATCTCTTCTGGCGAACACATTTGGGCGCGATCCAACTCTGCGTTTAACGCGTCGGCGATTGGCAAACCAGCATAGGCAGGTTGCTCCAGCAGAATATCGATGCGTTCGGCATCCAGGTCGTTAATGATGATAGTTGGTCTGGACATTTTTACTCCATGTCGTCGGTACTGCGAGTGTCGCAGATAAACATACCCAAAAGAAAACCCTCACCGTCAGGCGGCGAGGGTTTAACTCACATGATGATACTGACTGTTGCTCACTCTTTGAAGTGATTTGCATCACATTCAGGGAATTCCTCAATGCAGCGCATTATGTATAAATCTTAATCGTCATGGTTTATGGAAGACGAATTAGCGTGTTTTGTACATCAGATGATTAATAACCCGCTTTATCAATCACAAAGGTTTTGCCACAGTTGCCTGGGTGTGGTTGCGGCAAGAATGAGTTTGCAGAAAGCGGAGCGTTGATGGCGTCAGCTTTGATTGAAATCTGAATTTCAGTCAAATACGCAGGGTTACCCTGGCACGTTAGCTTAACGGCTTTCACGTTCTCTTTTCCCCAGCTTTTGGCAAAGGCGGCATCAAAATCACGGCGGCTCACTGTTTTACCGTAGTTATCCGCAAGAAATTTTCCGGTTTCGCTCTCTTTAATTTCTTGATTCAGACGTACCATCGTGCCGAAGTAAGCGTCCGGATCAAAACCAAAGCAGACGCCGTGTTTGGCATATTCGTAACGTTCCAGGCAGGAACGACCGCCAGCTCCCGGCATGACTTCATTTAGTTTAGCTGCCGTTTCCAGTGATAACCCAGTTTCCGGCGATGAACACATCCGGCTGGCGCGTGCTTCTGGCAGATTCGGGATTGGGCGAGTAGCGCAACCGAAGCGCATCCAGCGGCGTTCATCAACACCACGGGCAGCAACCGATTTAGGCAATCCTGGCCATAGACCATGTACGGTCAGAAAATCAGCTTTGTTGGTCGTTTCGGTTTGCAGGCGACATTCATCTCGTTCGTTACGATTTCGATCGTGTTGACTCTGGCAAAATCCGGTTTGCCAGGAGAGGGCCAGGACATAGCGATCAAAATCGCCATACTGTTTTGCCTGCAACGCCACGGCGTTGGCAGAAGAGAAGGGAAGCAGAGAAACCGCGAGCAACGCGGCGTTACGCCAGAATGCTTTCATAATGGGTGTGGAACTCATACATACACTGAATACTATCTATTAAATCATAAAAAAGCCCGCCAGGTGGGCTTACCTGGCGGGCGTGATGATTTATTCAGCGTTTGGCGAACGTATTAGTTCCACATGGCGAGAATCGGCCAGCCAACCAACAGCAACATAGAGATGTAAATCACCCCGAAGATTGCACCAAGTCGCCAGTAATCTTTTGATTTCACATAGCCGCAGCCGTAAATAATCACCCCAGGACCGGTTGCATACGGCGTCAGACAGCCCATGATACCGATAGACAGCACCAGCAGGATACACAGTTGTTCCATTGGTACGCCCGGAATACCTTTACCGACGGCCAGAATAACCGGCAGCATGGTTGCGGTGTGCGCAGACAGGCTGGCAAACAGGTAGTGCGCAAAGTAGAACACCAGAACCAGTACAATCACCGTTGCGTTTGGTGAGAATCCTTCCAGGTGCGTACTCATGGTACCGGCGAACCAGTCAATAAAGCCAGAACGAGTCAGGCCATTAGCCATCACAACCAAAGTTGCCAGGTTGACCAGCGTGTTCCATGCGCTGTTATAGCGGGTAATGTCTTTCCACGGCACAACGTGCAGGGCCAGCATTAGCGAAACTGCCAGCAGACCTACCGCAGTAGCATTAATGACTTCACTGCCAAATACCCACAAACCTAAGCTGAGCAATACAAGGCCAATCAGCGTCCACTCTCTGCGTGTCAGCGCACCCATGGTTTTTAGTTCATCACCCGCCCAGGTTGCTACTTCTTCACTGTGTGTGATTTCCGGTTTGTAAAGCACGTAGGAAAGCCACGGCGCAATGATAAGTAAGATAACGCCAACCGGCAGGAAGCAGAGGAACCACTGCAACCAGCTAATCTGGATGCCGGCAATTTTGCTGACGAACTCCAGACCCAGCACGTTTGGTGCCGCACCGGTGACAAACATGGACGAACTCAGACTGGTACTAATGACCATCATCCACATCAAATAGCCGCCAATACGACGCGCGGACGGATCGTTCGGGAATGATTTAAACAGCGGCGGCAGGTTTTTAATGACCGGAAAAACCGTACCCCCGGTACGCGCGGTGTTGGACGGTGTAAACGGTGCCAGCAGAATGTCGATAATGACTATCGCATAACCTAACGTCAGCGTGCGTTTGCCCATGAATTTCACCAGGAAAAGGGCAATGCGACGACCTAACCCGGAAACTTCATACCCTAATGCAAAAATAAATGCGCCAAATACCAGCCATACCGTGGTGCTGGAAAAACCAGCCAGACCCCATTTCAGCGCCTGTTTTTGCGCATTAAACGCTGGGTCAGCTAATTCTTTGGCATCAAAGAGAAGGTAATTACTGCCAATAACGCAAATAGTAACCGCAATAAAACTGATCGCTGTTGCCGGAATTGGCTCGAGGATCATGCCGACAATCATTGCCACAAACACAGCGAAGTAATGCCATGCCTGCGGTGGCATACCGTCGGGGACAGGGATAAGAAACATGACGCCCATCACCACCAGTGGGGCCAATAGTTTCCATATATTATCTTTTGCTAAAGACATACGGGTTCTCCGAAAATTAATATTTCCAAATTTATCAAGTGCTTAAATAATTAAATCTGTGCTAAAAACCAGGTAAGGATCAGCAGGTCGGCACTGCCGCCTGGACTGAGATTTCGTTCGATACACTCCCTGTCGAACTGCCGGAGATAATCGAGATCGGCGGGGGTTCGGATGCCCCCTTTTTGCAATAATGTTTGCGCCTTGCGCTGTAGCCAGCGCAGGCCTCCCTCGCCACCGCGCGATGCAACGTTGGTATCGCCGTTGATCGCCATCAGTAGGAGTAAGGTATCGAGCAATGCCAGTTCAGGATCTAACCCCTGATCCAGCAGAGTGAGGTAATGCGGCAGGGCGTGGTTGATCACCAGTGGGTAACCTGCTTCGGCTTCGCCGCGCGCGCCGGTAAGGCCAAGTTGCTGGTACAACCGTTGACCTGCCGTCAGTTGTGAATTATTGGTACGCAGTTCGCGATCGGTCAGGCCACGGCAGAAACTTGCCGCCGTCGCACAAATGGTTATTGGCGTTACCGACTGGTTGAGTTGAAGCAAACGGCCAATTGCCGCACACAGTAGCCCTAAAGAAAAAATGCTGCCTTTATGCGTGTTTACGCCCGCAGTGGCGCGGAACATATCACCTTCGCAAGCCATACCAATTGGGCGTAATCCGTGGAGTACCGCTTCTGGTGCCATTTCAGCACTACAGGCACCAAATTCAATGAAACGGGGTAACCAGCCCTGAATCGCCAGCGCGCTGCGGTGAAAATCTTCCAGCGCCATATCTTTGTGCGCCCCGCAGTTAATCCGATCCACGAGGCCTGGTTTCGGTGACAGATTGACTTCAGTCAGCATGGCGCGCCAGCCCAGCAGGGCGTACTCATCGATTAATGACGTCGCAAGCTTTGTGGTTTTAGTTGACGTTGCAGGCATCGACATCGTTCAGCAGCGCCTCCATGCGGTTGAGTAAATCGGTCAGTTGATGGGTTTTTCCACGCGCGCAAACAGCTGCGCTTTGCTCGCACAACAGGCAGCGGCGAGGCGGCAGTGAATAGTCGCGGCGGGAGAGAATTTCGCCTTCGGGTGTCAGGACATCGATATCCCATAACCGCCCGAGAGGATGACTATGTTCAAGCTCAATGGTGGCGAGCTTGAGGTCGCGAGCCGGGGCGGCAATGCTCAACATGCCCTCCGGCCCGCTGGCGGAAACCAGTGCAGCCTGCTCCTGAATTTGCCAGCCCTGTTTTGCGGCTAAGGCACGCAAGGCTGTCACGCCATGATTAAAAATTCGGCGTGTGACCTCGCTGTCTTTAATCGGCCCAGGCGCAACCACGGTAAAGGAGACCAGTGGAACAGGATGGCGCTTGAGCCAGACGTGTTGCCGTGCTTGCCTTTCATCCCGGCTGACGAGCAGCTCGGGAATTGACACCGCATGGTGGCTGGCGAGTTCAGGAAGCAGGTGCATGGCTTATTCCTTCACCTGATGCACAACATCGATCACCGAGCCATCGCGGTAACGCACAACGGCAACGACGCGGTCGGTGAATTCAATCGGCTGTGGTTCACCGGTCAGCAGACGCGCACGTTCACGCAGCCACTCAATAGAAACCACTTTGATCCCCGCTTCCTGCAGACGTTCTGCCAGTTCCGGACGTGCCGGGTTAACTGCGATACCGTGGTCTGTGACCAGAATATCGACACTGGAGCCCGGGGTGATGCAGGTCAGCACGTTATCCACCAGAGTCGGAATACGACCGCGTACCAGCGGTGCGACGATGATGGAAAGTGCAGAGGCAATCGCGGTATCGCAGTGACCACCGGAAGCGCCACGCAGTACGCCGTCAGAGCCGGTCAGCACGTTAACGTTGAACTGGGTGTCAATTTCCAGCGCGCTCAGTACCACCACGTCGAGACGATCAACCGATGCACCTTTTGAACCCCAGTTAGCGTACTGGTTGGCGCTGATTTCGATGTGATTGGGGTTACGGGCCAGCGATTGTGCAGCGTGGCTGTCAAAGCTCTGTACATCCAGCAGTTTGCGGATCAGACCTTTTTCGTGCAGATCAACCATCGTTGCGGTAATACCGCCAAGGGCGAAGTCGGCGCGAATATCGCGGCTACGCATTTTGTCTTCCAGGAAACGGGTTACCGCCAGCGATGCGCCGCCGGTGCCGGTCTGCATGGAGAAACCTTCTTTAAAGTAGCCTGAGTTGACAATCACATCCGCAGCGCTACGGGCAATAAGCAGTTCGCGCGGGTTAGTGGTCATACGGGTAGCACCAGCGCCGATTTTTGCAGCATCGCCAACGCGATCGACTTTGACGATCAGATCAACCTGATCTTGCTCAATGCTTGCCGGATTATGCGGATAAGGCAGCAGTTCTTCGGTAAGCATCACGACCTGTTTTGCGTTGTCGGCATCAACCATTGCATAGCCGAGGGAGCCGCAGCAGGCTTTACCGGTGTAGCCGTTGGCATTACCGAATTCATCACAGGACGGGACGCCGAGGAAAGCCACATCGATATTCAGTTCGCCGCTCTGTACCAGATGCACACGTCCGCCGTGAGAGTGGATTTGCACCGGTTCCGCCAGCAGACCACGGGAGATTTCTTCCGCCAGTGGACCGCGCAGGCCAGAGGTATAAATGCGGGTAACCACGCCCTGGCGAATGTGTTCTACCAGCGGCGCATGGCAATCACTCAGGGAGCTGGAGGCCAGAGTCAGGTTTTTAAAGCCCATCTTCGCGATGACGTCCATCACCATATTGACGGTCAGGTCACCGCCACGGAAAGCGTGATGGAAGGAAACCGTCATGCCGTCCTGTAAACCAGAGCGACGAATCGCTTCTTCCAGGTTGGCGCACAGTTTGCGATCGCGCGCTTTTTCAGCCTGGTAGGTTTGCTTTGGCGAGTTCTGGAAAGCGGCAAGATCGCATTCAGCGCGACGATTCCAGGCCGCTACCCGTTCTTGTCGTTGAGATTGTTCAATTTTCTGCGTCATTTTGATTGCCTTATTCTTCGCGGATGCCGGAAAGTTCTGCGCGGGAGAGCACCAGACGGGCGCGATCGATAACCGGACCGTCCACCATCTTGCCGTTCAGGGAAACCACGCCGAGGCCTTCGCGAGCGGCGGCTTCAGCGGCTTCTACGACGCGGCGGGCGTGATCCACTTCTTTCTGGGTCGGTGCGTAGAGGTTGTGCAGCAGATCAATCTGACGCGGGTTGATCAGCGATTTGCCGTCAAAGCCCAGCTGTTTGATGTGGGCGGCTTCTTGCAGGAATCCGGCTTCGTTGTTTGCGTCAGAATAGACGGTATCGAACGCCTGAATACCCGCAGATCGCGCGGCCTGCAAAATGGAGCAGCGAGCGAACAGCAGTTCAGTTCCTTCCGGGGAGCGTTCTGTACGCAGGTTGCGCACATAGTCTTCTGCACCGAGGGCGATACCGATCAAACGCTCGGAAGCGTGAGCGATTTCCACTGCGCGGGTAATGCCCAGCGGAGATTCAATCGCCGCCAGCAAGCCGGTACTGCCGGGTTCACGACCACAGGCTTTTTCGATACGCAGGATCTCTTTTTCGATATCCAGAACATCCTGAGCGGTATCGGTTTTCGGCAGACGCACAACGTCCGCACCACCGCGAACGACGGCTTCCAGGTCGTTGACACCCCATTCGGAATCCAGCGCGTTTACACGCACAATGGTTTCAATATCGCGATACAGCGGATGTTGCAGCGCGTGGTAAACCATGCGGCGGGCGGTGTCTTTTTCACGCAATGCTACGGAGTCTTCGAGGTCAAACATCAGGGCATCAGCCGGGTAGATGAATGAGTTGCTGACCATCGCGGCATTGGCACCAGGCACAAACAACATGCTGCGGCGGGTGCGAGTTTTACGTTGTTGCAGCGAAGCGGAAATCATTGGCAATCCTCCCATGGCAGAGCCGGGATACCGCTGGCGCGTGCCAGCAGGGCTTCCAGTCGTGCACGTAAAATGCAGTCCAGTGCGCCTTTGTCATCGACATTCAGCTGTACGCCGCGCACGTTGTAGCGGGCGAGAACGTCCAGAATGGTGGTGCGAATGGCATCACCAAACTGTTTTTCAACGCTGCTGTTGATTTGCAGGTCGATATCCTGCGTATCGAGTGGGGCGATGCGTATCATCACATCCCCAGACTCAAGGGTGCCTGCAACGGCGGGCTGGTTTATTTTCATTTTTCACCTGTTTCTCATGCGGGGGTCTTTTGACGAGCTGCCGCGTCCTGGCGGGAGTGCTCAAGCAGGTTCTGCAAATAATGCAGCGTGACTGCAGGGACCAGCGGCGCGATAGCCGTGAGATCGTTTTTCGCCAGCAGTTGACGTACCCGGGAAGCGGATATCGGCATCTCCTGGTAACGCAGCCGCTCAATTTCAACCAGTTCGATGGGCGGTGCGGAGATAGTCGGCGTTTCCAGCCAGTAGCGCATATCCTGGTTGTACTGGGCGGTAACGCGACAAAAGGGTTCAGTACCGACAAAGCGGTGAGTTACACCCAGCGCGGGAGCGAGGTACTGACGGAAAATCTTCAGATCAATTTCGGTGTAACAATGGTTAATGACGCTCTGTTCTTTAATGAAGTAGCAAGGGAACGTAGCGCGGGAGATGATGTATTCGGAGCCGCGATGCACAGTCAGGCGTGGAATATCGGCGGTGCCTTTTAACACCAGATCCAGCCGGTCTTCATAGGGAAAGCGTGAAGAATCTTCTTTAACTAAAAACAGATGCAACCAGTCGCACTGTGCTGCAGCCTGTTGAATCAGATAACGGTGACCATTCGTAAAGGGATTGGCGTTCATCACAATGCAGCCAATCTTGTTCCCTGGATGACGAAATTTTTTCAGCGATTCGGCATAGCGTTTCAGTCGCGTGGCGCTGTTTTCCATCAGCACCATCACGCCGGGTACACTGGTCAGCGTGGAAAAACCGCACTGGCGGAACAGCGCCTCGTATTCGGTTTTGGTATAAATAAACAGATGCGTGCTGTGCCGCTCATAGGCGAGGTTTATCAATTCAGTGGCTAATGTCAGCGCCAGTCCTTCACCGCGAACGGATTCACTGATAGCAACGCATTTAATAATATTTCCGGCAATTCCACCGCACGCGATAAGCTTTTCATCGCGGGTTACGGTAATAAATGCTTCGACTGTGGTGTCAACGCTCAAATCATTTTCATGCAGGAATTGGACGATTTCCGCCATTTTTTTATTTTCTGAACGTTTTACACGGGTGAAAATATCATTGCCGAACATAATAAATAGTATCCTGAAGGTGCATGTTGTTATCGATTTGCAACGAATGTTGTTCGATGTTGCAAACTGATAACCTTTTATTTTCACTTGGGAGAAAGGGGGGCGATCGAGGTATATCTTTTTCTCCTTTCGCTATACATCCTAAGGAGTATTGCAGCGTGAAATTTTGATTTATTTCACATAGAGTTAGTGGTTTTTTATTTATTTAATGGTTTTAAGTTTTTTAATTAATGTAATTACGAAATGACCCGCAGGTTTAAGTGATTTAATTGATTTAATGAATAAAATTTGCCACGATTATATTTAATATCTATGTATTTTGATTCAACATTTTAATTACATCCGTCAAAAAGGCTCGGGACAACCCGCAAGGAAAACAATGTTGCAGCTTAACGAGAATAAACAGTTTGCATTTTTCCAAAGACTGGCATTTCCGCTGCGTATCTTTTTGCTGATTCTGGTGTTCTCAATATTTGTCATTGCAGCCCTGGCGCAATATTTTACGGCCAGTTTTGAGGACTATTTAACGCTTCATGTGCGCGACATGGCAATGAATCAGGCAAAAATTATTGCTTCTAATGACAGTATCATCAGCGCAGTGAAAACGCGTGACTACAAGAGGCTGGCGACCATCGCAGACAAATTACAAAGAGATACTGATTTCGATTATGTGGTGATTGGCGATCGGCACTCGATTCGTCTTTACCATCCTAATCCGGAGAAAATTGGTTATCCTATGCAATTCACCAAACCGGGCGCGCTGGAGAAAGGGGAGAGCTACTTTATCACCGGGAAAGGGTCAATTGGCATGGCGATGCGTGCCAAAACGCCAATCTTTGATGACGATGGAAAAGTCATCGGCGTGGTGTCGATTGGCTACCTGGTGAGTAAAATCGATAGCTGGCGGGCTGAGTTTTTATTACCGATGGCTGGCGTGTTTGTCGTGCTGTTAGGGATTCTGATGTTGCTGTCGTGGTTCCTGGCCGCGCATATCCGTCGGCAAATGATGGGCATGGAGCCAAAGCAAATCGCACGCGTGGTCCGTCAGCAAGAGGCGCTGTTTAGTTCGGTTTATGAAGGGCTGATTGCGGTGGATCCGCACGGTTACATTACCGCCATCAATCGTAACGCAAGAAAGATGCTGGGGCTGAGTTCCCCCGGACGGCAATGGTTGGGTAAACCCATTGCTGAAGTGGTCAGGCCCGCCGATTTCTTTACCGAACAGATTGATGAAAAACGTCAGGATGTGGTGGCGAACTTTAACGGTCTGAGCGTTATTGCCAACCGGGAAGCTATTCGTTCTGGTGATGATTTGCTGGGGGCCATTATCAGCTTTCGTAGTAAAGACGAAATATCCACCCTCAATGCACAACTGACGCAAATTAAACAATACGTCGAGAGCCTGCGCACATTGCGACACGAGCATCTCAATTGGATGTCGACGCTCAATGGTCTGTTGCAGATGAAAGAGTATGATCGCGTGTTGGCGATGGTGCAGGGGGAGTCTCAGGCCCAGCAACAGCTTATTGATAGCCTGCGCGAGGCGTTTGCCGATCGCCAGGTGGCGGGGCTGCTTTTTGGTAAAGTGCAGCGCGCCCGCGAACTGGGGCTAAAAATGGTCATCGTCCCCGGAAGTCAGCTTTCGCAACTGCCGCCAGGACTGGACAGCACCGAGTTTGCAGCCATTGTTGGCAATTTACTTGATAACGCCTTCGAAGCCAGCCTGCGTAGCGATGAAGGAAACAAGATCGTTGAATTATTCCTCAGCGATGAAGGCGATGATGTGGTGATTGAAGTCGCCGATCAGGGCTGCGGCGTTCCAGAGTCTCTACGAGACAAAATATTTGAGCAGGGTGTCAGTACGCGTGCTGACGAGCCCGGCGAACATGGCATTGGGTTGTACTTGATTGCCAGCTACGTAACGCGCTGCGGTGGTGTTATCACTCTCGAAGATAATGATCCCTGCGGTACCTTATTTTCAATCTATATTCCGAAAGTGAAACCTAATGACAGCTCCATTAACCCTATTGATCGTTGAGGACGAAACGCCGCTGGCAGAGATGCATGCGGAATATATTCGTCACATTCCCGGATTCAGTCAGATATTACTGGCGGGAAACCTGGCGCAGGCCCGAATGATGATCGAGCGTTTTAAGCCGGGGCTAATCTTGCTCGATAACTATCTTCCTGACGGTAGAGGGATTAATTTACTGCATGAACTGGTGCAGGCGCATTATCCCGGTGACGTGGTGTTTACCACTGCAGCCAGTGATATGGAAACGGTGTCTGAAGCCGTACGTTGTGGTGTATTTGATTATCTCATTAAGCCAATTGCCTATGAACGGCTGGGGCAAACGCTAACCCGTTTCCGCCAGCGTAAACATATGCTGGAAAGTATTGATAGCGCCAGCCAGAAGCAAATCGATGAGATGTTTAATGCCTATGCTCGCGGTGAACCCAAAGACGAACTGCCGACCGGCATTGACCCCTTGACGCTAAACGCGGTGCGAAAACTGTTTAAAGAGCCTGGTGTGCAACATACGGCAGAAACGGTGGCGCAGGCACTGACTATCAGCCGCACCACTGCCAGACGTTATCTTGAATATTGCGCCAGCCGCCATCTGATTATTGCTGAAATTGTTCACGGCAAAGTTGGCAGACCGCAACGCATATACCACAGTGGGTGACATGATAAAGCCGGAGGAAGCTTGCCTCCGGCATGACTATTTACTTGCCTGTGACCGCGGCTGCCGTTCCTGGCACCATCAGCTCTGTAGCAACGATAACAATCACCAGCCCAACAAGCACCGGCACCGAGGTGCGTTTTACGACTTCAAATGGTGAGATTTTCGCCATCCCGGCAACCGCAACGACTACGCCAGAAACGGGTGACAGGGTACGACCGAGGTTTGACGCCTGCAGCATTGGGATAGTCAAATACGCCGGGTTAATGCCGGAAGAGTGCGCCAGTTTCGGGATCATCTCAACAAACGCATAAAACGGCGCATTGCCTGAACCGGTCGTGACTGCCGCCAGCATTGTCAGGATCACCAATACCAGCATCAGGATGATACTCGCCGAACCAAACGAAGTGGCGATAGAAATCAGACTTTGAATAAAGCCGATGGTGCTAAGCCCCTGAGCGAATACCCCAGCGGCAACCAGCAGCATCACCACGTTAGCAAACGCATCTGCCATCCCGCGATAAGCCACTTCCAGGCCCGAGAACACTTTCTGGGTATTAAAGCTGCGGATGAACTCCAGAATGGAGGCAATCAGCATACAAATCACCAGAATAGTGATGATGTGTAATTGCGGCCCCCATTTGCCGTCAAAAATCAGCACTCCGATGATCGGCGTGAACGGCAAAATGGCATAAAACGCAGGAGCAGTGGTGGTGATTTCGCTGACATCTAACATTTCATGAGAGATGTGCTCTTTTTTATCCAGATAACGTTGCCAGAAGAAGTGGGCGATCGCCATGCCGATAATTGCAGCAATTGAGATAGGCAGCGTCGTTTTGAAGGCGAAATCAATCAGCGACATTTCGGAAGCCTGCGCCGCCAGCACCACATCCCCTGAAGTCGGTGCGAGAATAATCGCCGCCGGGGAGGCACAAATAGCAGCAGCTGCACCACGGCTGATACCAACGTTCACCATCACCGGAAACAGGGTTGCCATCAGCAAAACACCCAGACCGGTTGCGGAAGAGACGGCCAGAGACATCAGACAGGCGACAAAATAGGCGGCAATCATCAACAGGTAAGGGGAGTTAATATACTGCAATGGTTTTGACGCCAGCTTGACCACCATATCATTCGCGCCGATATGGGTCATGTAAGCGGCAAAGCCACACAGCATCATAATCATCATGCCGAGGTCGCCGCCGCGGCTCATTAGCAATATTTTAACGTATTCAACGATATCCGTGGCGCTGTAGCCTGTTGAAGCCTGGCTGGACGGTAACACTTTGTGCCCCATAATGGCACTAATAATCAGCAATAACAGGCCACCGACAAATAACACGCCAGTGGCGGAATACCCTTTAATGATGTAGCGAGCTACACCCACAATAACCACAACCCCAATAAGGAGTTCAATGAATGTCAGCATAATTTTTCCTGTCTCCAGGCCCCAAAGTAAATAATAAAAAATTCCTAAAACTTAAGGAAAAAATATGCCCAATAAATTGGCGGTGAATGCTGATTAAAATCAAGAAAAACTGCCATTAAGACATTGAAGTTGCTGTTTTTATACATAGATAACAAAACGCATATTTAGCGTTTGGCAATTATCACATAATAATGTGTGTAAATTGATGGTGGATTGATGCAAATTTGTTAATTGCAATGGTGTTAGCTGCGGTTGTGTGCTCAAAAAACAATCTGCAATGGGCGTGGGTTGACAATATATAATATATTCTTCATTAAGATGTTTTTTGTATCTTATTAAAAAATAAGTTAATTTTTTCTTGGTTGCATTTTGTTATCAGAAACAACTTGCTTTTTCTTTTATGACTATTCCCATCGCAGAAAACGAAGTATCATCTTAAATCGATGCACGGAAATATTTATCTTGAACAAGCGGAAATAAATAGAGCAGCTATTCAGATTATTCTTCATGTTGGGTCTATTAAGGTTATGTTAATTGTAGTTTTGCTATGCTAGTAGTAGATTTTTGATAAATGTTTTATGGTCACAAATGAACGTGAGTAAATATGTCGCTATATTTTCCTTTGTTTTTATTCAGTTAATCAGCGTTGGTAAAGTTTTAGCTAACGCAGATGAGTGGATGACAACGTTTGGAGAAAATATTACACAAACCTGGCAACAGCCTGAACATTATGATTTATATATTCCTGCCATCACCTGGCATGCACGTTTCGCTTACGACAAAGAAAAAACCGATCGTTATAACGAGCGACCGTGGGGTGGCGGTTTTGGTCAGTCGCGTTGGGATGAAAAAGGAAACTGGCATGGCCTGTATGCCATGGCATTTAAGGACTCGTGGAACAAATGGGAACCGATTGCCGGATACGGATGGGAAAGTACCTGGCGACCGCTGGCGGATGAAAATTTTCATTTAGGACTGGGATTCACCGCTGGCGTAACGGCACGCGATAACTGGAATTACATCCCTCTCCCGGTTCTACTGCCATTGGCCTCTGTGGGTTATGGTCCAGTGACTTTTCAGATGACCTACATTCCGGGTACCTATAACAATGGCAATGTGTACTTTGCCTGGATGCGCTTTCAGTTTTGAGACAAATGAAATTTTAGTAACTTCTTTAAAATCAATGAGTAAAATAATTAACATCAAAAATAACGCGACTTTTATCACTTTTTAGTAAAGTTGCACTGGACAAAGCGTACCACAATTGGTGTACTGGTAACCGACACAGCATTTGTGTCTATTTTTCATGTAAAGGTAATTTTGATGTCTAAGATTAAAGGTAACGTTAAGTGGTTTAATGAGTCCAAAGGATTCGGTTTCATTACTCCGGAAGACGGCAGCAAAGACGTGTTCGTACACTTCTCTGCAATCCAGACTAATGGTTTTAAAACTCTTGCTGAAGGTCAGCGCGTAGAGTTCGAAATCACTAACGGTGCCAAAGGCCCTTCTGCTGCAAACGTAATCGCTCTGTAAGATACGTCAGCAAGAATTCAAAACCCGCTTAATCAGCGGGTTTTTTTTGGTCTTTAGTGTGCGGTTGAGGCCGAAAACAGCCAGAAAGCCAGTGCGGTCATGGCAAAAGACCCCAGAAGGTTGACGAAAACGTTCAGTAATGCCCAGCCAAAGCGGCCCTCTTGTAACAAAAACACCACTTCTGCCGAAAATGTTGAGAAGGTTGTTAGACCGCCACAAAATCCGGTGGTGATTAATACTTTCCACACTGGATCAATGTTCGTCATCCTGCTAAACCAGGCGAATCCCATTCCTATGATGAATGCCCCAATCAGGTTTGCAGCCAGCGTCCCCAACGGAATCGCCTGATGCAGCGGGTTAAATCGCATACTTAACAGCCATCTCGCCACGCTTCCCGTACCACCGCCAATAAAAACTGCTAAAAGAAGTTGTAACACTGCAAAATCCTGCTATTTGATTTGTATGAGTGATAAGTGTAACGCCGAATAATCGCCGTTGGCGAATTTTACGACTCTGACAGGAGGAGGTGGCAATGCTGGTTGCCGCAGGACAGTTTGCTGTTACATCTGTGTGGGAAAAGAACGCTGAGATTTGTGCCTCGTTGATGGCGCAGGCGGCGGAAAACGACGTTTCGCTGTTTGTCCTGCCGGAAGCATTGTTGGCGCGTGATGATCATGATGCAGATCTATCGGTTAAATCAGCACAGCTGCTGGAAGGCGAATTCCTCGGACGTTTACGGCGAGAAAGTAAACGTAACATGATGACGACAATTCTGACGATTCATGTTCCTTCAACGCCGGGGCGCGCATGGAATATGCTGGTGGCGCTACAGGCAGGAAACATCGTCGCCCGTTATGCCAAACTGCATCTCTATGATGCATTTGCCATTCAGGAATCACGCCATGTTGATGCTGGTAATGAAATAGCTCCGTTACTGGAGGTGGAAGGGATGAAGGTCGGTCTGATGACCTGTTATGACTTACGCTTTCCAGAGCTGGCGCTGGCACAGGCATTACAGGGAGCTGAAATCCTGGTACTTCCTGCCGCCTGGGTTCGCGGGCCGCTCAAAGAGCATCAGTGGTCAACGTTGCTTGCCGCTCGTGCGCTGGATACCACCTGTTATATGGTGGCGGCGGGGGAGTGCGGGAACAAAAATATCGGGCAAAGCCGGATTATAGATCCCTTTGGCGTCACCATTGCGGCAGCGTCAGAAATGCCTGCACTCATTATGGCGGAAGTGACGCCCGAACGTGTGCGTCAGGTCCGCGCGCAACTGCCCGTCTTAAACAACCGTCGCTTTGCGCCGCCGCAATTATTATGATGTTTTTTTACGCGGCGCTTGATTCACCTTGTTACAGATTGCTATTGTGTGCGCGCGTCGAATGACCGTTAATATTCTCTGGTTTTTAAGGCGCGTTCTGTTGCCGGTTATATGTCAAGAAGGTATCTATGGGTGAGATTAGTATTACCAAACTGCTGGTAGTTGCGGCGCTGGTCGTTCTGCTGTTTGGGACTAAGAAGTTACGTACGCTGGGCGGAGACCTTGGAGCGGCCATTAAAGGGTTCAAGAAGGCGATGAATGATGACGATGCTGCGGCGAAAAAAGGCGCAGACGTTGATCTTCAGGCTGAAAAGCTCTCTCATAAAGAGTGACGTGGCGAGCAGGACGCTCCCTCAATATCTTGTTCGATACAAAAAACCCGCTTCAAAAAGCGGGTTTTTTATCAGACAGATGTAAGTAATTATTACAGGATTACTTAACTTCCATCCCTTTCGCCTGCAAATCGGCGTGGTAAGACGAGCGGACAAACGGACCGCATGCAGCATGGGTAAAGCCCATCGCCAGCGCTTCGGCTTTCATTTCGTCGAACTCATCCGGGCTAACGTAACGTTGAACCGGCAGGTGATGGCGGCTTGGCTGCAAATATTGCCCCAGCGTTAGCATCGTCACACCATGACGGCGCAGGTCGCGCATTACCTCAATAATTTCTTCATTGGTTTCACCCAGACCCACCATCAGACCAGACTTGGTCGGGATTTCCGGATGCGCTTCTTTAAAGCGTTCCAGCAGCTTCAGCGACCAGTTGTAATCTGCACCAGGCCGTACCTGACGGTAAATACGCGGTACGTTTTCCAGGTTATGGTTGAACACATCTGGTGGTGTGGCGGTCAGAATATCCAGAGCACGATCCATACGACCGCGGAAATCCGGCACCAGAGTTTCAATTTTGATTTGCGGGCTTTTTTCCCGAATGGCAGTAATGCAATCCGCAAAGTGCTGGGCACCGCCATCGCGCAGGTCATCACGGTCAACGGAGGTGATAACCACATAACGCAGCGCCATATCGGCAATGGTCTGTGCCAGTTTCACTGGTTCATTGGCATCCGGAGCTACCGGGCGACCGTGAGCAACGTCACAGAACGGACAACGGCGGGTACAAATAGCGCCGAGGATCATAAACGTTGCTGTGCCGTGGTTGAAGCATTCCGCCAGGTTAGGGCAGGAGGCTTCCTCGCAGACAGAATGCAGGCCATTTTTGCGCATTGCGGCTTTGATGCCCTGGATACGTGTAGAGTCCGCTGGAAGCTTGATTTTCATCCATTCCGGCTTGCGCAGCAGGGCTTCGCGCTCTGTTGCCACGTTTTTAACCGGGATAAGGGCCATCTTATCGGCATCGCGGTATTTAACACCGCGTTCCATCACAATGGGTTTACTCATAGCGTGCGTGTTCCAGTTGCGAATTACGAAGGAAAGCGTTTCAATTCAATAGATTGTTGTAATTATCAACTATTTTTGAATTAACGACTGGCAGTATATCATTGAAACGGACCTGAAAGCAGCCAAAGCGGTCGCGAAAATGTAAAATTGTTGTTGGATTGTGCCATTTTTTCGTTCTTCGCTGTGATCTGGCTGTAACAATACTTTTTCAAAATGCATTACGGATAACATCTATTACCCCGTGCAGGATGGGATCACGCAGGCTGAATTTGTTGTAGTGGATAGAGAAATCTATTTGCTCCTCATTTAAGGACGGAAAAGGCAGTTTTTCCAGCGGCCAGCAACGGCTAAACAGGTTATAAAAACGGCTGGGAATAATCGCTAACATGTCACTGTTGGCAACCAGTGCAGCGATTGTCAAAATGTTGTAGCTGGTGAAACTGATTTGCCGGTCCGGAAACATCTCTTGAACTCTCTGCCGCAGACCGCTGAAATTTTGCCCTTCCGGTAACAGGAGTATATGCGCAGCGTTGCCAATAGTCTCTCTGTCATCTTCTAAAGAGAGTAGCGGATTTCCCTCGCGGCAAATTAACACCATATTGTCGGTGAACAGAACATGATGTTGCACCGTACGATTGGTGCAAAACATGTTATCGATGATGAGATCGGTTTGAAACTGACTGAGTTGGTTTTCCGCGTCGCTGATGGGGGGGTTGCGCAGTAAAAGCTGCGGATAGTGAGATTTAATCGCCCGATAGATGACAGGAAGGACCAGGGCTCCGACCGAGGGGGTGGTCGCGATAGTTATCGTTCGTTGCTTATCATAGGTTCCTTCGATATCCAGCGCGCCGAGAATGGATTCAAGGCCCTGACTGATATACTCATGCAAATGCATTGCAAATGCAGTAGGAGTGACGCCCTGGCCTTTGCGAATAAACAATGGGTCAGGGAATATAACGCGCAGTTTCTGAATAGACTGACTGATTGCCGAGGGTGTCAGATTAAGCACTTTCGCTGCATTAACGATCCCTTTATGCACATACACAGCTTCAAAAATAGTCAGAAGGTTAAGATCAATATTTCGTAAGGTTGTAAATATTTGTGGTTTACCTTCTGACGACTTTCTGCTTAAACAGGGTTCAATTTGATTATTACTATCCACGCACTTACTCCAATTTTATTCATGGAAAAATAATATTTAAAAAAATTACAATAATCTTATATCTAATTTGAATGGAACGCTTTTGCTCACCATAGTCAACTATTTCAATAAGTTAATCAATGGGGTGAGTTACGGAGCGAAGCATTGCATCGCATTTCTGCAAGTGATAAAGAAAATATACAAACGCGAAGGAGAAGTAAAGCATTAGCAGGTATTATGAGTAATGACCCAGTGTAAATTGGGCCATTGATGTATGTAATTAAGCGGTAATATATTCGAAGTCGGGATTGTTTAGTAGCACTAAAATATTTTCTAGCAAACGCGGTGCAATATTATTAGTTGTCGCTTCGGGTTTCCATTGTGATATTTTAGCCATTTCCATTCCGGCATACCCACAAGGATTAATACGTAAAAATGGCGAAAGATCCATATTGACGTTTAATGCCAGACCGTGGAATGAACAACCGCGCCGAATACGTAAGCCAAGTGAGCAAATTTTCTTTTCCCCGACATAGACACCAGGCGCGTCAGCCCGAGGATGTGCTTCTATACCCAGTTCAGCCAGGGTATTCACCACTGTTTGCTCGAGCAAGGTCACCAGTTCACGCACACCGAGTTTACGGCGTTTCAGGTTAAGCAACACATACATCACCTGTTGCCCCGGCCCGTGATAAGTCACCTGCCCACCGCGATCGCTTTGGATCACCGGAATATCGCCCGGCATTAAAATGTGCTCCGCTTTTCCTGCCTGCCCTTGGGTGAATACCGGATAGTGCTCGACCAGCCAGATTTCATCAAGAGTACTTTCATCGCGGGTATCGGTGAATTCATGCATAGCCTGGGAGATTGGCTCGTAAGGCTGAAGACCGAGCTGGCGGACAAGAATTTTATCCTGATACAAAACGGCATCTCCGTGGAGAATGAGTAAAAGTGGGGGAAAAGTATATCACAGCGAGGAGAGGGGAGTTACCCGACCAGGGGCCGGGTAAAGAATACGCGAGTTACAGAACCATGCGGACAATATCGATTTTGCCCAGTTCTTCATACAGTGTTTCAACCTGCTCAATATGAGTGGCGTTGATAGTGATAGATACCGAGTGGTAGTTGCCTTTGCTGCTTGGTTTTACCGTTGGGGTGTAGTCACCTGGCGCATGGCGCTGTACCACTTCAACCACCTGATCAACCAGCTCAGGTAACGCCTGCCCCATAACTTTGTAAGTAAAAGGAGTAGGGAATTCAAGCAGTTCGTTAAGTTTGGTTTTCATGTCAGCTCCGGCGTAACGTAATTAAATAGCAACTCCCGCCAGAAGGCGGGAGTTTTTTACTGATGCTTAGTATATGGGGACGGAAATTACACTTTCAAGTGTTCGATTTTTAACCAAACCAGTGATGGAACATTAATTTAATGTAATCAATGATTTTGCCGAAGAAGTTGCCTTCCGGGATTTCTTGCAGCACAACCAGCGGGCGTTGTTCGATCGTTTTGCCATCAAGCTGGAAGTTGATAGTACCGACGACCTGATTCTTTTGCAGCGGCGCATGCAATTCACTGCTGTTCAGCACATAGCTGGCTTTCAGATCTTTCATGCGGCCACGCGGAATGGTCAGGTACACGTCTTTATCAACACCTAACGAAGCGCGATCAGAATCACCAAACCAAACCGGTTCAGAGGCGAACTCTTTACCTACTTTCAGTGGGTTAACGGTTTCGAAGAAACGGAAGCCCCAGGTTAGCAGTTTTTTACTTTCGGCTTCACGGCCTTTAAAAGTACGTCCGCCCATCACCGCAGAGATCAAGCGCATCTGGCCTTCAGTCGCAGAAGCAACAAGGTTGTAACCTGCTTTGTCAGTGTGTCCGGTTTTGATGCCGTCGACATTCAGGCTGTTATCCCATAACAGGCCGTTACGGTTCAGCTGGCGAATACCGTTAAACGTAAATTCTTTTTCTTTATAGATCGAGTATTCATTCGGTACGTCACGGATCAACGCCTGGCCGATCAGCGCCATATCTCGCGCGGAGCTGTACTGACCGTCAGCGTCGAGACCGTGCACGGTCTGGAAGTGAGTGTTTTTCAGGCCCAGTGCGTTAACGTAGCTGTTCATCAAGCCAACAAAAGCGTCCTGGCTACCAGCGGCAAAATCGGCCATGGCGACGCAAGCATCGTTACCCGATTGCAGGTTAATACCGCGGATCAGCTGAGAAACCGGAACCTGCATGCCCGGTTTGAGGAACATCAGCGAAGAACCTTTAAACACCGGGTTACCGGTGGCCCATGCGTCGTTGCCGATAGTGACTAAATCAGTTTCTTTAAATTTACCGGCTTTCATTGCCTGGCCGATAACGTAACTGGTCATCATTTTGGTCAGACTGGCAGGATCGCGGCGGACATCTGCGTTCTGTTCGGCGAGCACTTTGCCCGAGTTATAGTCAATCAGGATGTAGGACTCCGCATCGATCTGCGGTACACCCGGGATCATAGTTTTGATATTCAGGTCATCGGCATGTGCAGCAGAGATAAAGGCTGTGCAAAGAGCCGTGGTGAGCGCCAGGCGCTTCATGATACGAGCGGAAAAAATGGTATTCATGGTCTGAACTACGACATCCGTGATGGAATTAAAAAAAGTGCCCTACTATAGCAAATGCACTACCGGCAGGCATCTGACTTTCCGCGTGACTTTGTTAACGTCATTTACAGAAATTGACACATCAGATGCCTGCTTTACGCTACTGCGCGGTGGTAATAAATGACTGCAATTGGGCTTCGGTTTGCAAACGTTGCTGCAAGGTACTGGCTTCGGCTTTGCTGGCGAATGGGCCAAGCTGGATCCGCCAGACCGCGCCATTTTGAGTTACGCGACCGGGGACGCCGAACTTCTGTCCCAGTTGCTGTTGGTACTGTTGCGCACGCGCCTGATCGCTTACTGCCCCAACTTGCACCATAAAGTTGCCGCTAGCGCTTTGCGAGGCGGCTTGCGGTGTCACCATTGCAGGCGAGGTTGCAGGCGTTGTCGAGGGAGCTGTAACAACGGGCTGTGGTGCAGGCGTTGGTTCGCTGCCTTCCAGAACACCAGGCGCTAAGGTCGTTGGTGCGCCGAGGAAACCGCTGCTGGTTACCGGCGCGCCAGTCGGATCTTCGCTTTTTAGCGTCGAATTACTGACCGGAAGAATGTCACCCTGCGGGCCAGACACTGAACTTGTTCCTGCGCCGCCGCTTAAATCGGGAGGTGCAGGCAGGGCGTAAGTCTGTTTGGCGACTGTGGTACAAGCCATACCAGGACCAGAAAGCGAACCATCCTGGGCGACAATAATCGGATCGATACGAACTTTGGTGTTGTTTGACGTGTTAAGACGGTCAGCTGCTGCGCGAGAAAGCGAAATAACGCGGTCGTTGCCATAAGGACCGCGATCATTAATGCGCACCACGATCATTCGCCCGTTAGCCAGGTTAGTGATTCTGGCGTAGCTGGGGATCGGAAGCGTTGGATGGGCCGCCGTCAGCTGTGTCGGATCGAAAGCTTCGCCAGAGGCCGTCAGGTTACTGCCTGGTTCGGCATCATAGATTGCCGCCAGTCCCGCCTGGCTAAATCGAGACGGATCCTGCACGATTTTGTAGCTTTTACCATCGCGCTGGTAATCCTGATTTGCCGTCGCGTTCAGTGGTTCGAAACGCGGGTCCGCCCCGCTAATTTCAACTATGGGGCCGTTACATACCGCAGGCTGCGGTACACTTACCGTCTGTTGCTGACCATCATCGCTTGTACATGCCGCGAGCATTCCTGCCGCGATGCAGATCCCGAGCCACTGCTTACGCATTGCGCACCTCTTACACGCTTTTCGACAACATTTTCCTGTGGGTGTGGATTGACATTACAATCCCGAACCCAGCCATCAGCACAATTAGCGCCGATCCTCCATAACTGACCAGTGGGAGCGGAACCCCTACAACCGGCAGAATACCGCTTACCATACCAATATTTACGAAGACATAAACGAATAATATCAGCATTAAGCCGCCAGCCATGACGCGACCAAAGGTGGTTTGCGCTCTGGCGGCTATCCACAGCCCGCGCATGATCAGCAGAATGTAGAGAGCGAGCAGAATCAAAATGCCCACTAATCCCAGCTCTTCCGCCAGTACCGCGAAGATAAAGTCGGTATGGCGTTCGGGTAGAAATTCAAGCTGTGACTGAGTGCCATGCAGCCAGCCTTTGCCGCGTAATCCGCCGGAGCCAATAGCAATTTTAGACTGAATAATGTGATAGCCCGCGCCGAGTGGGTCTGATTCCGGGTCCAGGAGCATCATTACGCGTTGGCGCTGGTAATCATGCATCAGGAAGAACCACAGAATTGGAATGAACGCCGCTACCAGCACTACTGCGACGCCAATCAGACGCCAGCTAAGGCCAGAGAGGAACAGTACAAACAGACCGGAAAGCGCAACGAGGATTGATGTCCCCAGGTCAGGCTGCGCAGCCACCAGCAATGTGGGCATAAATATCAGCACCAGTGCGATGCCGGTGTTCTTCAACGATGGCGGGCAAACGTCGCGGTTGATAAAGCGCGCAACCATCAATGGTACGGCTATTTTGGCAATTTCCGACGGCTGAAAACGAACAATACCGAGGTCCAGCCAGCGTTGAGCACCTTTAGAGATGGCACCGAAAGCATCTACCGCCACCAGCAAAATAATACAGATGATATAGAGATAGGGGGCCCAGCCTTCATAAACGCGTGGAGGAATTTGCGCCATCACCACCATGATGACCAGGCCCATCGCGATTTGGCCTATTTTACGCTCCATCATGCCAATATCCTGACCGCTGGCGCTCCAGATAACCAGGGCGCTGTAAACCAGCAATGCCAGTAAGATCAGCAGCATTGTGGGATCGAGATGGACTTTATCCCAGAATGTTTTTTTATTCGGATTATCCGTCATGATTAATGGTCCTCCGCTGCGGCAACCGCTGGATTTTCCGCAGGCAGATCGGTGTTGTTATCACCCAACATAATGTGGTCGAGGATCTGGCGCATCAGCGTACCAACCGCCGGACCCGCACCGCCGTTCTCCAGAATCATGGCGACAGCCACTTGCGGATTGTTGTATGGCGCAAAGGCGGTCATCAGTTTGTGGTCACGTAAACGCTCGGCAATTTTGTGCGCATTATAGGTTTCGTTCGCTTTCAGGCCGAAGACCTGAGCCGTACCGGATTTTGCTGCAATTTTGTACGGTGCGCTGGCAAAGTATTTATGCGCCGTACCGTTAGGGCGGTTAGCAACACCGTACATACCGTCTTTTGCCAGCTCCCAGTAACCGGAATGAATATCGCCGACGGGCGGTTCATGCGGTTGTACCCATGGCACCTGTTTGCCGTCTTCAGCGGTGCTCATCAGCAAATGCGGAACCTTCACGATACCGTCATTAATCAGGATCATCAGTGCCTTACTCATCTGGATTGGGGTCGCTGTCCAGTAACCCTGACCGATACCAACCGGAATGGTGTCACCCTGATACCACGGTTTTTTAAAGCGTTTCTGTTTCCATTCACGGGTAGGCATGTTGCCGGAACGTTCTTCCGCCAGGTCGATACCGGTGTAATGACCATAACCGAATTTACCCATCCATTCGGAGAGGCGATCGATCCCCATATCGTAGGCCACCTGATAGAAGAAGGTATCCGCAGATTCTTCCAGCGATCTTGTGACATTCAGACGCCCGTGGCCCCATTTTTTCCAGTCACGATAACGTTTTTCTGAACCTGGCAGTTGCCACCAGCCTGGGTCAAACAGCGTCGTATTGCGCGTGATCACTCCGGCGCTCAATGCCGAAACCGCCACATAGGGTTTAACTGTAGACGCGGGAGGATAAACCCCCTGTGTGGCGCGGTTCACCAGCGGTGTATTCGGGTCGTTCAGCAAGGCGGAATAATCTTTGCTGGAGATACCGTCAACAAACAGGTTTGGGTCATAACTAGGCGTGGAAACCAGCGCCAGCACCCCACCTGTACGCGGATCGGTGACTACCACAGCTGCGCGGCTACCCGCCAGCAGCGTTTCAATATATTGCTGGAGTTTGAGATCCAGCGTCAGGTAAATATCGTGACCGGCTTGCGGTGGGACTTCTTTTAACTGGCGGATAACACGCCCACGGTTGTTAACTTCAACCTCTTCATAACCTGTCTGACCGTGCAGCACGTCTTCATAGTAACGCTCAATGCCCAGCTTACCGATATCATGCGTTGCCGCATAGTTGGCCAGTTTGCCGTCATTATTCAGGCGTTCGACGTCTTTATCGTTGATTTTCGACACATAGCCGATGACGTGGGTCAACGCCGAACCGTAAGGATAGTAACGACGCTTATAGCCTTTAACTTCGACACCCGGAAAACGGTACTGATTGACGGCAAAGCGTGCCACTTGTACTTCAGTCAGGTTAGTTTTCACCGGAATGGAGGTGAAACGGTGTGAACGTGCGCGCTCTTTTCGGAATGCAGCAATATCGTCATCGGTCAGATCAACCACGCTGCGCAAAGCGTCCAGCGTTTGCTGCACGTTATCGACTTTCTCCGGCATCATCTCTATCTGGTAGATAGTGCGGTTAAGTGCCAGAGGGATACCGTTACGGTCGTAGATAATGCCGCGGCTGGGCGCGATAGGCACCAGCTTAATGCGGTTTTCATTAGATCGGGTCTGGTAATCGGTAAAGCGAACAATTTGCAGATTATACAGGTTGGCGATAAGCACGCCGGTCAGCAGCAAAATCCCCAAAAAGGCGACCAGCGCCCGGCGCACAAACAGCGCGGACTCTGCCGTATAGTCGCGAAAAGAGTTCTGTAGTTTCATCCGCTGCGTTTTCTACTCAAAGCTCCCTTATCACTCACGGTGATAAGGATGGTTGGTGGTGATGCTCCACGCCCGGTACAGACTCTCTGCGACCAGCACGCGAACCAGCGGATGGGGAAGGGTAAGCGCCGACAGCGACCAGCTCTGCTCCGCCGCCGCTTTACAGGCAGGCGACAACCCTTCAGGCCCGCCAATCAGTAGACTGACGTCGCGACCATCCAGTTTCCAGCGTTCCAGCTCAGCGGCTAACTGCGGCGTATCCCAGGGCTTGCCTGGAATATCGAGGGTGACAATGCGGTTTTTGCCTGCGGCCGCCAACATCTGCTCACCCTCTTTGTCGAGTATGCGCTTGATGTCCGCATTCTTGCCGCGTTTTCCGGCCGGAATTTCAATCAGCTCGAAGGGCATATCTTTCGGAAAACGACGCAGGTACTCGGTAAAACCGGTTTGTACCCAGTCCGGCATTTTCGTTCCCACGGCGACAAGTTGCAGCTTCACGCATTAACTCCAGAGTTTTTCCAGTTCATACAGGCGACGGCTCTCTTCCTGCATGACATGGACAATCACATCGCCCAAATCCACGACAATCCAGTCGGCGCTGTTTTCACCTTCTACGCCGAGCGGTAACAGGCCCGCTGCGCGAGACTCCTGCACAACGTGGTCAGCAATGGACATAACATGACGGCTGGACGTACCCGTACAGATGATCATGCAGTCGGTGATGCTGGATTTGCCCTGAACGTCTAAGGCGATGATGTCCTGACCTTTGAGGTCATCAATTTTGTCGATAACAAAATCCTGGAGTGCTTTACCCTGCAAGTTTTCCCCCTGGGTGAATCAAATAGATAAAAATGGTCTGTCAGTATACCTGAACCAGAGGCGATTTCGGGACAATTGTCGCCGAATCGGCTTTCGAAAGTGGGCTATCATCCCACCCCGCGCCGCAGATTGCATCGCCATTTTTGTAAAACAATTTCTACAAAGTCGTGTCTGGCGAAAAAAGTCTGGCTGCGGAGAATATCAGCCTGCCCGGGGCTGTCAATGGTCGTTGCGGCTTACCCGTAAAAAAACAGAAAAGTCATGTATTCTCGACCCCGATGGCACGGCTATTGAGGACGCGTAGCGTCGCGAATTTTTGGTTGATATCAATGGCGCTCCAACACCCTTGGTCAACGCGAAAATGCCACATAGCCTCGGCAGGCATGCCAATTAAACGAGCGATTAACAGACTCAGTACACCCTGATGGCTGACGACTAAAATATTCTGATAGTGCTGAAATTCACTAAGCCTTGCGATAAACCGTTCCACACGTTGCGAAAATGCCTGAAATCCTTCACCGTTCGTGGGGATAGCATGCTGCCAGTCATTGCACCACGCGCTATAGTTTTCGGCATCTTCTTGCATGAGGTCGCGATGATGTCGCATCTCCCAGTCGCCAAAAAACATTTCATTGAGTTCAGGGATGATATGAACGGGGAGCTGGCGGTCACTAAGAACCAGTCGCGTGGTATGCTGTGCCCGTTCCAGTTCACTGCATAAAACCAGGTCAAAGGAAACATCATGTAGCAGCGTATGCAGATTTTGCGCTTGCTCAATACCGCGTGCGGTCAGGGGCGTGGGCGCATGACCGCTGTACAGACCATCGATATTCGCTTGCGTTTCGCCATGACGAATTAACCACAGTCGCATCATGCCCTCCGTAACGACAGGTATCAGCGATACAAGCCTTGTTGGTTAATGTAAGTCAGTACCGGTTCCGGCAATAAATCCTCACACGATTCACCGTTTTGCAAACGTTCGCGGATGATGGTCGCAGAGATGTTAAACCACGGCGTTTCAGCCAGATAAATTTTACCGGCAGGCTGAAGGTGAAGATCTTCCGGGTTATGTGTCAAATGATCTTCCAGCCATTGCTGGTATTGCGGTTGCGCCATTTCAAGTGGGTAACCTGGACGCCGACAGACGATCAAATGTGCATTGTCGAGTATCGTTTCGTATTCGTACCAGGTTGGAAAGGTGAGCAGTGAATCCTGGCCAATAATAAATGCCAGCGGCACGTCCGGCCCTTGTTCATGCCGCCACTCTTTCAGTGTTTGCGCAGTGTAAGAGGGGGCATTGCGCTTTAACTCGCGTTCATCAAGAGTAAATAATGGCTTGTCGGCAATCGCCAGTTCAAGCATGTGTTTACGCTGTACGCTGTTCGCTTCCGGCTGGGGACGATGCGGAGGAACATTATTAGGGATGATTGTGACTCGCGTCAGACCAATCAAGTTCGCCAGCGTTTCCACGGGCTTAAGATGACCATAGTGCACCGGATCAAAGGTGCCACCAAACAGAGCCTGTAAAGATTTCATATCAACCGTCGATAAATACGTCCGCCAGGGGTTTATGGCACAACAGAAGAGATAACCCTTCCAGCTCTGCCCACACTGACTGACCGTAATCTTGTTTGAGGGTGAGTTCCGTTCGTGTCAGGAGTTGCACGGCCTGACGTAACTGCGGCTGGCTTAAGCGATTTAACGCCTCACTCATCATGCCCCGGCGGTTCTGCCATACCCGATGCTTATCAAACAACGCACGCAGTGGCGTATGGGCAGACTGGCGTTTCAGGTTAACCAGTAACAACAGTTCACGTTGTAATGTGCGCAACAAAATAACCGGTTCGCTGCCTTCCAGACGCAGTTGCTGAAGAATATGCAACGCGCGCTTACTTTTTCCCATCAACAAAGCATCAACCCAATGAAAAGGGGTGAAATGCGCGGCATCATTCACCGCCTGTTCAACGCGCGGTAATGTCAGTTTGCCGTCTGGCCAGAGCAGCGATAAACGCTCCAGTGCCTGGGCCAGCGCCAGCAGGTTACCTTCATAACAGTAGCAGAGCACCTGAATTGCAGCGTCATCCAGTTCTAAGTTGAGCTGTTTTGCGCGCGCAGCAACCCAGCGGGGAAGCTGAGTCTGCTCCGGTGTCTGACAGGTCACCTGCACGCTGCGATTCGCAAGAGCAGTAAACCAGGCAGCATTTTCTTGCGCTTTGCTTAATTTATTACCGCGGACGATCAACAGCAGATCGTCATGCAGAAGTCCGGTGAGTGTGAGAAGTTGTTCATTGATCGCCGCATTCGGTCCGTTTTCTGGTAACAACAGCAAAAGCGTTTGTCGACTGGCAAACAGACTCATGGCCTGGCATAACGAAAATATCGCATTCCAGTCTGTGTTGGGATCAATGGAAAAAGTGTGGTGTTCTTCGAATCCGTGTGCCGCAGCGACCTGACGAATAGCGTCCTGGCTTTCCTGCAGTAACAGAGGATCGTTACCAAGTAAAAGATACGCCGCGCGCAGCCCTTCATTGAGCTGCGCGCGGAGTTGTTCTGGGTACAACCGAATCATCAGTTACCCAGCGTGGTGGAGACGCGTGCAGGTGTTGCCGGGGTATCCGTTGTGGTCGACGTCTGTTCTTCGTCGGAACGAATATCCGCAGCACGGATGCTTGGCAGCTTACGAATCAGCTGTTCGGCAGCACGGTCGTACATCTCTTTTACGATCATGTCTTGTTCGTTATCTTTCGCTAACGCCATTTGCGGGTTATCGAAGAACGAACGGAAGACTTTGGCGCTAATCGGGTAGATGTCACGGCCGGGGATCAACACGGTCGCATTGACCGTCATGATCATCTGATACTCTGCTGTTTGACCGTTACGGAATACCGATGCGGTATCTTTCGCGATGCTCACTTTACCCAAACGCAGGGATGGAACGTCCTTACGCGTGGTTTCTTTATCAAGCAACTCGACACCATTCAGACGTAACTGGTTACGCACCGCACGGCTTAATGGCCCGTTCGGATCGCCTGAGTCCAGGATCATGACCTTCATAGTGGAAGGAACCTGCGTGGTGTCACGCAGATGCCAGCCACACCCGGCGGTGATTAACACCGCCAGAGATAACAACAATGTTGCCAGATATCGCACGCTTCCTCCCGCGCTTAGCCAACGACCAGATTGAGGAGTTTACCCGGTACGTAAATCACTTTACGCACGGTAACGCCATCAAGATATTTTGCTACCAGATGTTCCTGGCCAGCACGTTCGCGAACCTGTTCTTCCGTTGCGTCCACCGGAACAGTGATTTTGGCACGGACTTTACCGTTAACCTGCACCACCACCAGGGTGGAGTCTTCCACCATCGCTTTTTCGTCAGCAACCGGCCACGGCGCGTTGTCGATATCGCCTTCGCCTTTCAGTTCCTGCCACAGCGTGAAGCAGATGTGCGGGGTGAACGGGTTAAGCATACGGACTACCGCCAGCAGCGCTTCCTGCATCAGGGCGCGATCCTGCTCGCCATCGGTCGGTGCTTTCGCCAGTTTGTTCATCAGCTCCATAATTGCCGCAATCGCGGTGTTGAAGGTCTGACGACGGCCGATATCATCGGTCACTTTAGCGATAGTTTTATGAACATCGCGACGCAGTGCTTTCTGATCTTCAGTCAACGCGTCGACATTCAGTGCTGCAACATCACCTTTTGCAGTGTGCTCGTAAACCAGTTTCCAGACACGTTTCAGGAAGCGGTTAGCCCCTTCCACGCCAGACTCCTGCCATTCGAGAGTCATATCCGCCGGAGAAGCAAACATCATAAACAGACGAACGGTGTCCGCGCCGTAACGTTCAACCATCACCTGTGGGTCGATACCGTTGTTCTTCGACTTGGACATTTTGCTCATGCCGGTATAAACCAGTTCATGGCCTGCCGCGTCTTTCGCTTTCACGATACGGCCTTTCTCGTCACGTTCAACGATAGCATCAACTGGGGAAACCCAGTTACGCTCGCCGTTTTCGCCAACATAGTAGAAGGCATCTGCCAGCACCATACCCTGACACAGCAACTGTTTTGCTGGTTCGTCAGAGTTCACCATGCCTGCATCACGCATCAGTTTGTGGAAGAAGCGGAAGTAGAGCAGGTGCATAATGGCGTGTTCGATACCACCAATATAGATATCCACCGGCAGCCAGTAGTTGGCCGCTTCGGAATCCAGCATACCTTCTTTGTACTCAGGGCAAGTGTAGCGCGCATAGTACCAGGAGGACTCCATAAAGGTGTCGAAAGTGTCGGTTTCACGCAGCGCTGGCATACCGTTAACGGTGGTTTTCGCCCACTCAGGATCAGCTTTGATTGGGCTGGTAATGCCGTCCATCACCACATCTTCCGGCAGGATCACCGGCAGTTGGTCGTCCGGGGTCGGCATTACAGTACCGTCTTCCAGCGTCACCATCGGAATCGGCGCGCCCCAGTAACGTTGACGGGAAACACCCCAGTCGCGCAGGCGATAGTTCACTTTACGCTCGCCAACACCCATCGCAGTCAGTTTATCGGCGATGGCGTTGAAGGCCGCTTCATGGTCAAGACCGTTGAACTCGCCAGAGTTGAACAGCACGCCTTTTTCAGTCAGGGCTTGCTGAGAAAGATCTGGCTCAGAGCCGTCAGCTGCCAGGATAACCGGCTTGATGTTCAGGCCGTATTTAGAGGCAAACTCGTAGTCGCGCTGGTCGTGACCCGGAACCGCCATGACTGCGCCGGTGCCGTATTCCATCAATACGAAGTTTGCTGCCCAAACCGGAATTTCTTCGCCCGTTAATGGGTGAACCGCTTTAAAGCCAGTATCGACGCCTTTTTTCTCCATCGTCGCCATTTCAGCTTCGGCAACTTTGGTGTTACGGCATTCGTCAATAAAGGCGGCCAGTTCAGGATTATTTTCCGCCGCTTTCTGTGCCAGCGGATGACCTGCCGCTACCGCCAGGTAGGTACAACCCATAAAGGTGTCCGGGCGGGTAGTGTAAACGGTCAGCGTGTTGTCATAGTCGTTAACGTTGAAAGTGATTTCTACGCCTTCGGAACGACCGATCCAGTTACGCTGCATGGTTTTAACGGTGTCTGGCCAGTGATCCAGTTTATCCAGATCGTTGAGCAGCTCGTCAGCGTAAGCGGTGATTTTGATAAACCACTGCGGGATCTCTTTACGCTCAACTTTGGTATCGCAGCGCCAGCAGCAGCCGTCGATAACCTGTTCGTTCGCCAGTACGGTCTGGTCGTTCGGGCACCAGTTGACCGCAGAAGTCTTCTTATATACCAGGCCTTTTTTATACAGCTCGGTGAAGAATTTCTGTTCCCAACGGTAGTATTCCGGCGTACAGGTTGCCAGCTCGCGGCTCCAGTCATAACCAAAGCCCAGCATTTTGAGCTGGTTTTTCATGTACGCGATGTTGTCGTACGTCCACGGTGCTGGCGCGGTGTTATTTTTCACCGCTGCGCCTTCCGCAGGCAGACCAAACGCGTCCCAGCCGATCGGCTGCAGAACGTTTTTACCCAGCATGCGCTGGTAACGGGCGATCACGTCACCGATGGTGTAGTTACGTACGTGGCCCATGTGTAGTCGACCAGAAGGATAGGGAAGCATAGACAGGCAGTAATACTTCTCTTTGCTCTCGTCTTCTGTTACTTCAAATGTGCGCTTCTCATCCCAGTGAAGCTGTACTTTGGATTCTATCTCTTCCGGGCGGTATTGCTCTTGCATGGCAGCCAGTGGTCCTGTTTTCAATACGGCTACAAATGTAGCGCTGAGGTGGTTTTTCAGATCCGCATAGCATAGCCCAAACGTCCGCGTCAAAACAGCCTTTCACGCACTCGACGTTGAAATGATGCCCGGATTATTCATACATTAATTTACAGAGTTTGTGGGCGTAATAGCAAAGCAAGGAACAAAGAACGTCTATTATTATAGTCAGTTAACGACCCGGGAGATGAAACGATGAACAAGGTTGCTCAATATTACCGTGAACTGGTCGCGTCACTGAGCGAACGCCTGCGTAATGGCGAACGTGATATCGACGCACTGGTGGAACAGGCGCGCGAGCGCGTAATAAAAACAGGGGAGTTAACGCGAACCGAGGTCGATGAGCTGACGCGAGCTGTCAGACGTGACCTGGAAGAGTTCGCCATGAGCTATGAAGAGAGCCTGAAAGAAGAGTCTGACAGCGTCTTTATGCGGGTGATTAAAGAAAGCTTGTGGCAGGAACTGGCAGACATCACCGATAAAACGCAGCTTGAATGGCGCGAAGTTTTCCAGGACCTCAATCATCACGGGGTTTATCACAGCGGGGAAGTCGTAGGTCTGGGGAATCTGGTCTGCGAGAAATGTCACTTCCATCTCCCAATCTACACACCGGAAGTGCTGACGCTATGCCCGAAATGTGGTCATGATCAGTTCCAGAGACGCCCGTTCGAGCCTTAATGGTCCGATTTCAAACAGCAATAAAGAGAATATGGGCCGAATAAAATTCCCCGGCCCTTGTTTTTATCTCTACAGTAAATCTTCAATCTCACGGATTTTTTGACTGACATCCCTGGTACCGGATGACTGAACTTTACGATACAGATCGAGAGCCTGTCGGAGATCGACAGGTCTTCCTTCTCCGTAATGATACATAATGGCAAGGTTATACCAGGCAGTGGCATTATCGCATTCAGCGGCTTTCGTAAACCATTCAAAGGCGGCCTGATAATCCTTCTCAACGCCTTGACCGTGTTTATACATATAGCCGATGTTAACGTAAGCGCCGACGCTTTCCTGAGCGGCAGCCTTCAGATACCAGTACATTGCTTGCTTATAGTCCTGGTCAACCCCTTCGCCAGCGTTATAATCCCACGCAATTTGAAATTGAGCGTGCCGATTACCTTGCTGTGCGCTTTTCAAATACCAGAATGCGGCAAGAGCTTTGTTTTGGGCAACACCTTTACCGTCTTCATAAAGATCGGCCAGATTGTCTTGTGCGTAACTATGGCCTTGCAATGCAGCTTGTTTGTACCAGAAAAATGCCAGCGCATAGTCTTGTGCGACTCCTTTGCCATTTCTGTACATCCACCCAAGATTATTTTGCGCATAAGATATTCCGCTCTCCGCGGCTATCTGATACCAGACAACCGCTTCTTTATAGTTGGGGTCTTCTCCACGATCCAGTATCCAGCCAAGGGCGTTGGAAGCGAAAGTATGGCCTTGTAGGGCAGCTTTTTTCAGCCAAAAGATGGCTTGCCCATTATCTTTATGCCGGCTTTTATCCTCGGTATACTTTTGCCCTAAGGAATATTGTGCTTCACAATGACCTTGCTCAGCGGCCAGCTTCAGCCAGTAAAAGGCCTTTTCGTCGTCCGGAGAGTCAATTGCGCTATCGCGATTATAATAAAACCCAACAATATATTGAGCCTCGCAATCGCCTTTTTCAGCACGTTCGATAATCTCATCTATTGATAAATTATCGCAGCAACTTGACGTAAAAATCATTATCATTTCCTTATGGTTGTAGATAAAACATATTATATTTTTATGTATTCCATTTTTGCGTAAGCCTTATTTTATGCGTATTATGTTGCGTCAGAAAAGTATAAATAACTGAGTCTCGCAATGTAGTTTACATTCATTAAATGAATGTTTAAGGATAAATTATATGGACATGGAGTCGCAAAAAATATTGTTTGCACTTTCCACTCCGATGGAAATACGCAATGAATGCTGTTTACCTTCGCATTCATCCCCCAAAATGTATTTAGGTACATGCTTTTTTGACCTTTCTTCCTCATGGGGAATTGATGACCGTGATGACCTGCTGCGTACAATTCACCGAATGATCGATAACGGTCATGCCGCTCGGTTGGCAGGGCTTTATCACCGCTGGTTTCGTTATTCTCCATGTGAATGGCGTGATTATCTTGCTGAACTAAATGAGCAAGGTCAGGCTTATGCGCAATTTGTCGCCAGCACCGCCGAATGCTGTGGCGAAGGGGGAATCAAAGCCTGGGATTATGTCCGGATGGGTTTTTTAAGCCGAATGGGCGTACTTAATAACTGGTTGAGCGAAGAAGAAAGTCTATGGATCCAGTCGCGCATTCATCTACGGGCGCTACGTTATTATAGTAACTGGCAGCAATACTTTGCCGGTTATACCTTTGGTCGGCAATATTGGCAGTCTCCCGAAGATGATAATCTTCAGTTATTACGTGAATTTTTAGCGCGTAAAGAATACGACGATTCCGGCAATGATATGTTTTATCAATTATTTGCCAGTGATGATGCGTATTACCCTACCTTGTCCTGGCAACCATTGGCTTACTATTCTGCATGCCCGGAAACGCTTAAGGATATGAGCGATCTATGAAAAATTGCTGGAAGATTCTCGAAATAGAGGAAACGACTGACGTCGATATTATCCGCCGCGCTTATCTGGCGCTGTTACCGTCCTTTCATCCAGAAACCGAACCGCAGGGTTTTAAACAACTTCGTCAGGCGTATGAGGACGCGCTACGGATTGCGCAGTCGCCTGCTAAATCTGTTTGGCAACCAGAAGAACATGAAGTTGCAGAACATGAAATTCTGCTCGCCTTTCGTGCGTTACCCGCCTCTGATAGCGAACGTTTTCTGCCCTCTGCCTGGCAGCGATTCATTCAGCAATTAAATTATTGCTCGATGGAAGATATTGATGAATTACGCTGGTCTCTGTGCACAATAGCCATGAACACTGCCCATTTATCCTTCGAGTGCGTGGTGTTATTAGCAGAAAGATTGCGGTGGTTGCAGGAGGAAAACGTCGGGGAAATAGACGAAGAAGAACTGGAATCCTTTTTATATGCCATTGCGAAGGGGAATGTTTTTAACTTCCAGACCATTCTGCATCTGCCCGTTGCCGTACAAAATGACACCATTGATTTTTACCAAATGTTCGCTCGGATTTGGTCATCGCATCCAGAATGGCTGACATTATATTTATCGCAACATCGCGCAGTGATTATCCCCGATGATGTAAAACTGCACATAAATTTACTCCGCTGGTATAGCACAAGCCGTCTGGATATCCCCGAACTTCTGGATTACGCCCGGTCGTGGCGGGAAGCTGAACCTGATAATGAAGATGCGCGTTATTATGAATACGCGCAACGCGTCTATTGTGGAGAAGGCGAAAGCCTGCTGGCAGAACTTTGTGACTACTGGCGCGAGTATCCCTCCACCCAGGCGGATGCTTTAATGTTGCAATGGTGCCGTCAGCATCGGGTCGATTATTACCCGTTAGTCGTGATGATGATTGAAGCACGTGAACTGGTTAACGATCAGGGGAAACCGTTACTTTATGTTCCTGGCGACAGTGCGCGTACGCGCTTTCAATTATACGAAATACTCAGCGATGAGAAACTCTCTGCGCTGGGGCGTTCTCTGGTTGAGATGGTTTTGCACAAAGGGCGTAAGCCGCGAATCTCACTCACGCGTGATACAGAACATCCCTTATGGCCATTATATTTAATTGCTAAACAATTAGTTCAGGCCAGCCAACCGACAGAAGAATCATTAATGCCGATCGTCGCCCGCCTTGATGCAGAAGATCGTTGTCCACTGGAAGCATTAATGATTCGTCGATTATTAATTCAGGCGGCAAATTTTACCGAGAAGCAAACCGTCGAGCCGGAGCCGCAACTGCAGCCAATGCCCGTTGACGATGGTGGGCCGGGCTGCCTGGGCGTCATCAAAATTATTTTCTACATTTTTATCTTTGCCGGTTTGATAGGGAAAATACTCCATCTGTTCGGGTGACAGTCGACGTTAATGTGCGGGAAGCTCTGCAAGTAATCTTTCCGCATTTTTATAATGTTGCTCTGCCGCCAGTTCTAACCATTTGCGAGCTTCATAATTGTTGGTGCTAATGCCCGTGCCGTTTCTGTAGATCAAACCCAACGTGTATTGTGCATGAACATGCCCTTGTTCAGCTGCTTCCTTATACCAGAGAATTGCTTTACGGGTATCGGGATTGACTCCCAAACCTTTCAGGTAGATCCATCCCAGTTGACTTTGCGCGCGTGGATTTTCCTGTTCCGCTGATTGCTCATACCAGTATCTCGCCTTTGTATAATCCAGAGGCTTACCATCGCTACCATGAAGATAAAATTCGCCAAGTCTATATTGCGACGTTGAGTGACCATGAATGGCGGAAAGCTCTGTTGCTGCCGTGGTAAACGGAAGACTGCCCGGTGAGCTTAAATAATCAAAGACATAATTCGCCATAGCTTTATCGCGCAGGGTCGTTTTGTTGGGTTGGCTAATACAGGTAATTGCCGCAACTATAAATATTGCGAATATATATATTAATTTTTTATTCATGCATGAATGCTTCTATTTTCTTTTATTTTGAAAACGTCAAGTTTATACTCATCGATAATAAAAAAGTAGTCAGTTAATGCACTTAAGGGATTATTAACAAATGAATAAGGAAGAACAATATCTTCTTTTTGCGCTTTCTGCACCCATGGAAATACTTAATCAGGGTTGCAAGCCAGCGCATGACTCGCCAAAAATGTATACTGGGATAAAAGAATTCGATCTCTCATCATCCTGGGGAATAAATAATCGTGATGATTTAATTCAGACTATTTATCAGATGACCGATGATGGTCATGCCAATGATTTAGCTGGCTTATATCTGACATGGCATCGCTCTTCCCCTGAAGAGTGGAAAACATTAATTGCTGGCGGCTCGGAGAGAGGGTTGATTTATACCCAATTCGTTGCCCAAACCGCTATGTGTTGTGGGGAAGGGGGAATCAAAGCCTGGGATTATGTGCGGATGGGGTTTTTATCGCGGGTCGGTGTGCTCAACAATTGGCTGACGGAAGAAGAGAGTTTATGGCTGCAATCGCGCGTTTATGTACGAGCTCACCATTATTATCACAGCTGGATTCACTATTTTGCCGCCTATTCATTAGGACGTCTCTACTGGCAATCTTCCCAGTGTGAAGACAACGCTTCGCTACGCGAGGCGCTAACCCTGTACAAATACGATAACGCCGGGAGTCGGATGTTCGAGGAGTTGGCAGCGGGAAGCGATCGTTTCTATGCCACGCTTCCCTGGCAGCCATTAATTGTCCAGCCTGAATGCCCGGTAACGCTTAAGGATGTGAGCGACCTATGAAAACATGTTGGCAAATCCTCGAAATTGAAAGCACGACGCAAATAGACATTATCCGCCAGGCTTATCTTGCTCGCTTACCGTTGTGTCATCCCGAAACCGATCCGCAGGGGTTTAAAGCATTACGCCAGGCCTATGAAGAGGCGCTGCGACTGGCGGTAAATCCTGTCGCGGAAGCAGATGATGAAGAAAAAGATGCCGCCGCTGAACATGAAATACTACGTGCATTCAGGGCATTACTGGATTCTGAAAGTGATCGTTTTCAGCCCTCCGCCTGGCAGAAATTTATTCAGCAATTAAATACCTGGAACATGGAGGATGTCGATCAATTACGCTGGCCGCTGTGTGCAGTCGCTATAGAAGCGCGATATCTTTCATTAAATTGTGCTTCTTTGCTGGCAGAGCGTTTGAACTGGCATTCGTTTAATGACAGCGAAGGAATGGATGAGGAAGAAAGGGAGGCTTTTCTTGAGGCCATTCAGGCTGGTGATTGTTTCGATTTCCTTAGCCTTCTGGAATATCCCGTCGCGTTGCAGAACCAGACTGTTGAGTATTACTTCGCGCTGGAACGCTGCTGCCGTTACCATCCTGACTATGTCACTGCGTTTATGGCAATGGAAGGTCCGTGGTTCATTCCTGATGATGTCAAGTTACATCGCAAACTGTTGCGCTGGTACAGCTCGGTGAAAACAGGTATGGCGGAACTTATTCCTGTTGCCCAACAGTGGCAAGCAGAAAATCCAGAAAGCGAAGATGCCCGTTATTACCAGTGTGCGCAACGGTTGTACTGTGGCGAGGGGGAAAGCCTGCTTGCCGATCTCTGCGCATACCGGGAGAGTTACCCATCTACACAAGCTGATAATTTGTTGTTGCAGTGGAGCAAGCGTCATTGCCCGGATTATTTCGCGTTATTAGTGATGGTTATCGAAGAGCGAAGCATGATAGATGCGCAAGGTCAACCGTTGAAATATGTTCCTGGCGAGAGCGCCCGGACGCGGCTGTTATGGGCGGAAATTTTACATAGCGGAAAATTATCGCCGTTAGGTCAATCGTTTATTGAGTCGTTATTCTTCAAGCGCAAAGCATGGGCATGGTGGAAATCGAGAGTCGGTAGCGAGACAGAACAAGATTCACCGTTACTGGATTTGTATCGGGTAGCGGAACAGGTTGTGCTGGAAGCGTTCCCGAAACAAGAGATGCTGGCCCGTCTTAATACAAGGCTGGAAGGTGGAGATGCTCATCCATTAGAGGCCATTATCACGCGGATGCTGTTGACGAAAGTGAAACTCGAGCCGGAGGATGAAGATGTCGATGAGCCAACACCTGAAAACCACGAAGAAAAAAATGATGAGGATGAAAAACCACAGAGCATTACCAGCATTATCAAAATCAGCTTAACGGTGCTGGTGATAGGTTATGCTCTCGGAAAAATCGCGATGTTGTTTAGCTGAGGATGTGTTTTTTGCGCCGATGCCGGATGCAGCGTTTACGCCGCATCCGGCAGCCGTGTTTAAGGGATCTCAATGGCCAAATAATCGCTCGCCCGTCGACGAACTTCATCGACGCGGGCCATATCGTTTGATTGCAGCGCCGCATCAAAATCGGTGATTACCCGGCCAATCTCTTCTCGCTCGTCACCCAGCGCCCGCGCCCATAACTCTTCCAGTTTGGCTTTAAAGGTACGGTTGATGAGCATATCGCGCGGATAAATTTTTAATGCGGATAACCGTGCCCGACTCTCTTCAATTTGCTGGGTACTTAACGTTACCGGGCTGTGGTTAATGACTCTGGACTTAACGCTGCCGTCTTCCAGAAGCACGTCAACTTCAAGCAACCCGTTGATATCATAACTAAAGCGAATATCAATCGACTGATAAGCACCGGTTTTCTTCAACGGCACATCGAAGGATTCTACCAGAATGTTATTTTTAACTTTGTGGTTTTCTCCCTGATAGACGTTAACCGTAATTGAATCCTGTTCCGGGTGCATGGTCGAGTAAGTTTCTACACGCGACACCGGTACAGTGGTGTTTCGTTCAATAATCGGTGAGAAAATGCCGGAAACGCCCTGGCGGTTAACTTCAACACCTAAGGAGTAGGGGCAAATATCGGTGAGGATCACTTCTTCAATGTCTTCGCTGCGTAAGCGGCAGGCGGCCTGGATCGCTGCGCCCAGCGCGACAATAGTACTCGGGTCGTAACTTTGATACGGTAATTTGCCAAACAGACGCACGGCGATTCGCTGCACCAGCGGCATTTGTGATGCGCCGCCAACCAGCACCAGACTGTCGATTTGACTTGGCTTCAGACGTGCATCGCGCAACGCCTGTTCAATCGGCACTCGCAAGCGATTGAGCAGCGGCAACCACAAATCTTCCAGTTCGTTCTCGTAAAATTCGCACTCACGCGTTTCTTCCTGATACTGCCAGCTAATTTGCAGCGGTAATTGATTGCTGCATTTTGCCGCTTCCACGCTGGTGTACAGGGCTGCCAGCTCACTTTCGTTGAGCATGTTTTTAGCCACTGCGGCGCGTTTTAAAACTTCATCCACCAGCATATGAGTAAAATCTTCGCCGCCAAGAAAGTTGTCGCCAGCGGAGGCGTGAACTTCAATCACCGGCGTGGCGTATTCGAGCACCGTGACGTCAAACGTGCCGCCACCGAGATCAAAAACCAGCGAGCGGGTATTTTGTTGCGTATGCAGGCCATATGCCATCGCAGCTGCAGTGGGTTCATTAATTAAGCGTACCGCATTTAACCCGGCTAACTCCGCTGCTAAACGGGTATGCTTGCGTTGTTCATCGCTGAAATAAGCCGGAACGGAGATCACCACATCTTTAATCGGACGTTGCAGAAATTCTTCGGCATCTTCTTTTAATGAACGTAAGACCAAAGAGGACAGTTCTGGCGCGTTAAATGTGTCGCTGCCTAACCGCCAGTTGGTATTACTGCCCATTGCACGTTTAAATAACGCTGCCGTTTTATCCGGATGCGAAGTGCGCCGTGATACAGCGGGTTTTCCGACTAAAATATGATTATTTTCATCCATGCTAATTATGGATGGTGTTAAATATTCACCGAACTTATTTGGAATTAATTGCGCGGCACCGTCTTTCCAGACGGCAATTAAACTATTGGTAGTGCCGAGATCGATACCAATGGCGAGTTCTGCATTATCCATTGCATTTATATCTTGAAAGAAAAAGAGATAAACAGATTAAGACCACCCTGTGAAAGCGTGGTGATCTTAATCAATGTGGTGTGTTAAGCGTAAAATTTCAGACGCTCAGCCAGTAAATCAACAAAGCCCTGACGATCAATATCGACCATTACAGTGGCATTCGGTTTATTGCCTGTCAGATAATAATAATCAACAACCGTCATGCCCTGAGTATATTTCCCCTGTGTTTCCACGCCAACCCAGCGCTCAACAGTGGTAAACAACTCTGGTTTCAACAGCCAGGCGATGGTGCATGGGTCATGCAGCGGTGCGCCCACAAAGCCCCATTTTTCGTCTTTGTGATATTCGAGGAAGAAATCCAGCAGTTCGGCAACAATGGTTGAAACCGGGTTACCAATGGTGCGGAAACGCTCGGTGTCCTCAACGTGGATTTGTGCTTTGTGGGTAACATCCAGACCGGCCATCACCACCGGGATCCCTGACTGGAAGACAATTTCTGCCGCTTCCGGGTCAACGTAAATATTAAATTCTGCCGCTGGCGTCCAGTTACCAAGCCCCATTGCGCCGCCCATAATCACGATTCGGGCGATTTTGCTATGCAATTCCGGATGGCTATTGAGCAGCAAGGCAACGTTAGTTTGCGGTCCGGTAGAAACAATCGTGACAGGTTCCGCACTTTCACGCAGCGTTTTCGCCATCAGCTCCACCGCCGTACAGTTTTGCGGTGCGAACGTCGGTTCCGGTAATGCAGGGCCGTCGAGACCGCTTTCGCCGTGCACATTGTCCGCGATAATCAAATCACGCATTAATGGTTTTACCGCGCCGCCTGCTACCGGAATATCGGTGCGATTAAGCAAGGTCAGCATACGCAGAACATTGCGTAAGGTTTTTTCTGGTGTCTGGTTTCCGGCGGAAGACGTAATTGCTTTGACATCAAGCTCTGGTGAGGCGAGGGCAAGAACTATTGCGATAGCGTCGTCATGACCTGGGTCGCAATCTAACAGAATTGGCAGTGCCATTGTTGCTCCTTGTTGTGTGCTTCTTTGCGACAAGGGTACCGCCAGGATGTAACAGATACGAGGAGCGAAACGATAAAGCGTGAGATGGCGCGCACTTGGGTATGCGCGCCAGAGTGATTAATGCAGGATTTTCGCGAGGAAGTCTTTTGCGCGGTCCGATTTCGGATCATCGAAGAAAGCGTCTTTCGGCGAGTCTTCGACAATTTTACCCTCGTCCATAAAGATCACCCGATTCGCCACTTTACGGGCAAAGCCCATTTCGTGGGTCACCACCATCATGGTCATTCCTTCGTTCGCCAGTTCCACCATCACGTCCAGCACTTCGTTGATCATCTCCGGATCCAGCGCCGATGTCGGTTCGTCGAACAGCATCGCGATAGGATCCATGCACAATGCGCGAGCGATCGCCACACGCTGTTGCTGACCGCCGGAAAGCTGCGCCGGAAACTTATTGGCATGTGCGGAAAGCCCGACGCGCTCCAGCAATTTCAATGCTTTTTCACGAGCGGGGGCTTTATCGCGTTTAAGCACTTTCACCTGCGCCAGGGTCAGGTTTTCAATAATCGACAAATGGGGGAACAGCTCGAAATGCTGGAACACCATCCCGACGCGGGAACGCAGCTTTGCCAGATCGGTTTTCTTATCGTTAACCACGATACCATCGACGGTAATTTCACCTTGCTGCACCGGTTCGAGGCCGTTGACGGTTTTAATCAGAGTTGATTTGCCGGAACCAGACGGGCCGCAAACCACCACCACTTCGCCTTTTTTCACTTCGGTTGAGCAGTCGGTCAGCACCTGAAAGTGACCATACCATTTTGAAACATTTTTCAGGGTAATCATTATGCTGTCCTTCTTTTCAAGTAGCTGACCAACAACGATGCGCTAAGGCTAATAACGAAATAAACAAATCCGGCAAACAGGATCATCTCGACCTGCGTACCATCACGCTCACCAATGGTTGAGGCGGTACGGAAGAAATCGGCCAGAGATAACACATACACCAGCGAGGTATCCTGGAACAGTACGATGCCCTGAGTGAGCAGCAGCGGCACCATCGCGCGGAACGCCTGCGGCAGAATAATCAGTTTCATCGACTGCCAGTGAGTCATCCCCAACGCCAGCGCGGCGCTCGACTGCCCACGGGAAATACTTTGAATACCGGCACGGATAATCTCTGAATAGTAGGCCGCTTCAAACATCGAAAACGCCACCATCGCCGAAATTAAACGGATATCATTTTTTGGCGATAATCCCAGCACGTTTTGCAGAAAACCCGGCACAATCAGGTAAAACCATAGCAAAACCATGACTAACGGGATCGAACGGAACACGTTAACGTAGGCTTTGGCAAACCAGGCAATCGGCGCAAAGCTGGACAAGCGCATCACTGCCAGCATCGTACCCCACAAAATACCAATGACCACCGCCGTGATGGTGATTTTCAGGGTGATCACCAGCCCGTCGAGCAGATATGGCAGGGAAGGAACAATGGAACTCCAGTCAAACTCGTACATTATTTGCCCCCCATGTTGCCGGGCAGGCGAACTTTACGTTCAACCAGCGTCATCACCAGCATGATAAAAGCGTTAATCAACACATACGCCAGCGTAATGGCGGTAAATGACTCCCAGGCGTGGGCTGAGTAATCGAGCAATTTACCGGCCTGCGCCGCCATATCCACCAGACCGATAGTCGAGGCGATGGCGGAGTTTTTCACCAGGTTCATCATCTCAGAGGTCATTGGCGGGACGATAACGCGATAAGCGTTAGGCAACAGTACGTAGCGGTAAGCCTGCGGTAGCGTCAGACCCATCGCCAGCGCGGCATTTTTTTGCCCACGCGGCAGCGACTGAATCGCGGCGCGTACTTGTTCGCAAACACGAGCTGCAGTAAACAGTCCCAGACAGAGCATGGAGGAGAGGAAAAACTGAATATTGGGGTCTAGTTCTGCCTTAAACCACATGCCGATTTTTTCCGGCAACAGTTCAGGGATAACCAGATACCAGGTAAAGAATTGCACAATCAACGGCACGTTGCGGAACAGTTCGACATACAACGTACCCAGACCGGAGAGAAAACGGTTTGGAACGGTACGTAAAATGCCGAAAAATGAACCGACGAGGAAAGCGATAATCCAGGCGCAGATCGACAAAGCGATCGTCACCTGAAAACCACTCCAGATCCAACCAAGATAGGTGGTGTTGCCGAACGGGGCTTGTTGTAAAAAAATACCCCAGTTCCAGTCTATAGACATAAATCTACTCCAGAAAAAAGAGGGTAGCAGCGTTAACTGCTACCCTCGAAGATTGTTACCCAGCGTATTGCGGTTTTCAGGCCTGATGGGGAACGACCATCAGGCGTATAGTCTGTCCGTGCTACGTAACAATCGAGAGGGCTGGAATTTCCGCCCCTGGTTCTTGTAATTAGTTCAGTGCCTTGTCATTCGGTTCTTTGAACAGTGCTTTCATTTCGTCCGACAGTTCGAAATTCATGTTCAGGTTTTTCGGCGGAATTGGATTTTTGAACCACTTATCAAACCATTTTTCCGCTTCACCGGAGGTCTGCACCTGAGCGATAGTGTCATCCATCAGCTTTTTGAACTGCGGATCGTCTTTACGCAACATGCAACCGTAGGCTTCCTGAGACTGCGGCTTGCCGACGATTTCCCAGTTGTCTGGTTTCTTCGCTTTCGCTCGCTCACCGGCTAACAGAGCGTCATCCATCATAAAGGCAACGGCACGACCGCTTTCCAGGGTGCGGAAAGAGTCACCGTGATCTTTGGCGCTGATGATGCGCATATTCATTTTTTGCTCTTCATTCAGTTTGTTGAGCAAAACTTCAGAGGTAGTGCCGGAAGTAACGACTACGGCTTTGCCTTTCAGGTCGGCAAAATCTTTGATATCGCCGCCCTTTTTGGTCAGCAGGCGCGTACCGACCACGAAAATAGTGTCAGAGAAAGCCGCCTGTTTTTGGCGTTCGACGTTGTTGGTGGTTGAACCACATTCAAAATCGAAAGTGCCGTTTTGCAGCAGTGGAATACGGTTTTGTGAGGTGATCGGAATCAGTTTCACCTGCAAGTCCGGTTTGTTGAGTTTCTTTTTCACTGCTTCAACAATGGCGTTGGAGTAATCCTGCGAGTAACCCACCACTTTTTGCTGATTGTCGTAATAAGAGAAAGGTACTGAAGATTCACGGTGACCGACGACAATCACACCGTTTTTGGCGATTTTGTCCAGCGTACTGCCCGCTGCCGGGGCGGCGTCATCTGCCTGTGCCAGGCCTGCGGAAAGCGCCAGGGCCAGGATTGCTGTGGCAGGTTTACGTAATTGCATATCCAACTCCTTTATCTTCTGCGTTAAGAACGCATGGATACCCGTTGTGAGTGTTTGTGTTGTTATCATCTGCAACTTTATTGTGCAGTGTTGTGTTTGTTAGGTAACATTTAGTTTGGCTAAATGTAAAGATATTGATGTTTTATTGTTTGTTTTTGCGAGATGCGCCGCACCATTCCGAAGCAAAATTCTTAAAATGCACTCTTTTGGTGCTACCGGTGGATTGCTGTGGTGCAACCGGGTTGTACTGACGCGGGTTCAAGCTTTGCCTTGTATAACAAAGCAATAGATGTGCCAAAGTTGGATAGGGGAATTTTGTCATCCGGATAACGCACTGATACCACATCCGGCGAGCGTGCCGAAATACGGGATGTATTCCGGCACGATAAGAAGGGATTATTTACGTCGTTGACGCAGACTCATCAACACAGCGGCAAAACCAAACAGTGCCGTCAGCACCCACAGCGGCCAGTTGCCGGTACGTGCGTACGGTGTGAGTCCGGTGGTCGGCGTCACATTAGTGGTTAACACTTCGCGGGTGAATTGCGGGATCATCGCCTGAATCTCACCCTGCGGGCCAATCACCGCCGTAATGCCGTTGTTGGTGCTACGCAGCAGCGGGCGCGCCAGCTCCAGCGCACGCATTCGCGCCATCTGAAAGTGCTGCCATGGGCCAATAGACTTACCAAACCACGCATCGTTGGAGATAGTCAGCAGATAGTCGGTATCCGGGCGGAAGTTATCGCGCACTTGCTCGCCGAGAATGATCTCGTAGCAAATAGCCGCAGTAAGCTCAATACCATTTACCGACAGCGGTGGTTGGATATATGGTCCACGGCTGAACGACGACATCGGCAGATCAAAGAACGGTGCTAACGGACGCAGAATCGACTCCAGCGGGACAAACTCGCCAAACGGCACCAAATGGTTTTTGTTATAGCGATCGGTCGATTCATAGCTGTACGGTGCACCTTTACCCAGCGTGATGATGGTGTTGTAGGTATCGTAGCGGTTCTGCTTATTGAGACGCGCGTCGACAATCCCGGTTACCAGCGAGCTACCTTTATCGCGCAACTCACCGTCCAGAGCTTTGAGGAACGGTTGCTGATTAATTTCCAGATCGGTTATCGCCGACTCCGGCCAGATAATCAGCGATGATTTGCCCATCAGCGGTGCCGTTGCGTTGTAGTAAATCTTCAGCGTATTGAGAAGCTGGCCTTCATCCCACTTCAGCGATTGCGGAATGTCGCCCTGAACCATCGAAACCTGAATGGTTTTCTCCGGTTGCGGGGTAAACCACTGGATGTAACGTAGCGGGAAGGGAAGGGCAAACAGCACGACGGCCACCACCAGCGGACGCCAGTTGCGTTTGACCAACGCCAGTGCCAGCAGGCCGCTTACCATCATCAGCAGGAAGTTAATGGCTTCCACGCCCATTATCGGTGCCAGTCCTTTTAACGGACCGTCAATCTGGCTATAGCCGAACTGCAACCACGGGAAGCCAGTCAGCACCCAACCGCGCAGAAACTCGGTCACTTGCCAGAGAGCAGGGGCGGCAATCGCCACGCGCAGCCAGGTGGTTTTCGGCCACAGACGCGACAGTACGCCAGCAAACAGTCCGGTATACAGCGACAAATACGCCGCCAGCAGCACCACCAGGAAGATGTTAACCGGGCCAGGCATTCCGCCAAAGGTCGCGATGCTGACATAGACCCAGTTAATACCGCTGCCAAACAGGCCAAATCCCCAGCAAAAGCCAATAGCGGCAGACTGGAGTGGACGGCGGTTAAAGGTCAGCGCCTGAAGCCCCATCAGCGAAATAATCGCCGCAGGCCAGACATCGTAAGGAGAGAAGGCCAGCGTTCCGCAGGCACCGAATAATAACGCCAGCAGCAGGCGAATGCGCTGGCGTTCAATTAATGAGGCAAAAGCCATGTAGTTATCTATCCAGTTTCGGTTTTATTCATCCAGCTTTGGCTGGGGTGAGTCATCCGGGATTTTGACATGAACCTGAATAATACGCCGACTGTCGGCCATCGCCACTTTGAACTGGTAACCGTCGATGTCGATGGTTTCGCCACGTGCCGGAAGATGCCCAAACGCTTGCATCACCAGACCACCGATAGTGTCGACCTCTTCATCGCTAAAGTGGGTGCCGAAGGCTTCGTTGAAATCTTCGATGGAAGCCAGTGCGCGCACGGTCCAGGTATGACGACTCAGCTGACGGAAGTCGATATCATCTTCTTCGTCATACTCGTCTTCAATCTCACCAACAATCAGTTCCAGGATATCTTCAATGGTCACCAGACCGGAAACCCCACCGAATTCGTCAATGACGATCGCCATGTGGTAACGCTGAGAGCGAAACTCTTTCAGCATCCGGTCTACGCGCTTACTTTCAGGAACGACAACCGCCTGACGTAACACTTTGTCCATGCTGAAGGCTTCAGCATCGCTGCGCATAAACGGCAGCAAGTCTTTCGCCATCAGAATCCCTTCAATGTGATCTTTGTCTTCGCTAATCACCGGGAAACGTGAGTGGGCGGACTCGATGATGACATCAAGGCATTCGTCCAGCGTCTGGTTGCGTTTCAGGGTAATCATCTGGGAGCGGGGGATCATGATGTCGCGAACGCGTTGGTCTGCGATGTCCATCACCCCTTCGAGCATATCGCGCGTATCTTCGTCGATAAGGTCGTTCTGCCCGGAATCACGGATCAGCGCCAGCAGTTCGTCACGGTTTTTCGGTTCACCGTGGAAAAGTTGGCTGAGTAACAGGGAGAAAAATCCCTTCTTGTTGCTTATCGTGTCACTACTGTGTGAATTGTCGTCGCTCATGGCGTCGTATGGGTTCTCATGTTAGTTAATCAAAACGCCGTCGTTAATCACCAACGGCGGGGACGTCTGCCAGTCAAATGCCTGGCAAATTATTCTTTCTCGGCAATGTACGGATCCTCATAGCCTAGAGCAAGCATAATCTCTGTTTCGAGGGCTTCCATTTCTTCTGCTTCGTCGTCTTCGATGTGATCGTAACCTAACAAATGCAGACTGCCGTGCACCACCATATGCGCCCAGTGCGCTTCCAGTGGTTTGCCTTGCTCCTGTGCTTCCTTCTCAACCACCTGTCGGCAGATAACCAGATCGCCCAGCAGCGACATCTCCATGCCAGGCGGTACTTCAAACGGGAAGGAGAGCACGTTGGTCGGCTTATCCTTACCGCGATAGGTCAGATTGAGACTGTGGCTTTCGGCGGTATCGACCACGCGAATCGTCACTTCCGATTCTTCCTGAAACTGCGGGATCACCGCATTCAGCCATGTCTGAAACTGGCTCTCTTCCGGTAACCCGGAATTATCTTCACATGCCAGTTGTAAATCGAGGATCACCTGACTCATTTTTGTTCCTGTTCTTCGCGCTTGCGTTCTGCTGCCAGCGCCGCTTTTCGTTTTTGTTCGGCTTCTTCCCAGGCTTCATAAGCGTTAACGATACGCGCTACCACCGGGTGACGAACCACGTCTTCGCTGTGGAAGAAGTTAAAGCTGATCTCTTCGACATCGGCTAACACTTCGATAGCGTGACGTAAACCTGATTTAGTATTACGCGGTAAGTCGATCTGCGTGACATCGCCGGTAATAACCGCTTTTGAGTTAAAACCGATACGAGTCAGGAACATCTTCATCTGTTCGATGGTGGTGTTCTGGCTTTCATCGAGAATGATAAACGCGTCGTTCAGCGTACGACCACGCATATAGGCCAGTGGTGCGACTTCAATAACGTTGCGCTCAATCAGCTTCTCGACTTTTTCAAAGCCCAGCATTTCAAACAGCGCGTCATACAGCGGGCGCAGATACGGGTCCACTTTCTGACTTAAATCGCCAGGCAGGAAGCCCAGCTTCTCACCGGCTTCTACCGCCGGACGAGTCAGCAGAATACGGCGGATTTCCTGACGTTCCAGGGCATCAACTGCCGCCGCTACCGCCAGGTAGGTTTTACCCGTACCCGCCGGGCCAACGCCGAAGGTAATATCATGGTCGAGAATATTGGCGATGTACTGCGCCTGGTTTGGCGTGCGCGGTTTAATTACACCGCGTTTGGTCTTGATATTGACCGCTTTGCCATACTCCGGCACGCTCTCCGCACTTTGTTCCAGCACGCGTGCTTCTTTAATCGCCAGGTGGATCTGTTCCGGCTCGATATCCTGAATCTGACCGCGCATCGGGGCAGTATCGACATACAGGCTACGCAGAATGTCTGCCGCAGCGGTGACGCAAATCGGACGGCCGGTCAGTTTAAAATGATTATCGCGGCGATTGATTTCGATGCCGAGACGGCGTTCGAGTTGTTTGATGTTGTCATCAAACGGGCCGCACAGGCTCAACAGACGTGCGTTGTCTGCTGGCTCCAGAGTGATTTCGCGAGTGTCTATGTTCAAACCGTTCCTCTTATCTGTATGCCGCCGGAAGCTGAACATTCACCGGCCTATAAGGAAATTATTCACGCCACAGGAAAAAGGCGCAAGCATTGCGATAAAGATGGGGATAAAGAGAGAAAAAACAAGGCCCACCGGAGCGGCGGGCCTGAGAATTACGGCTGATAATAACCCACGCCCAGGTCGTTTTCTTTGCGGGTACGGGCAATCACCGATTCCGGTGTTTCTGCCACGCGCAGACCCATTTCATCTTCAGTTCGCACCACTTTACCACGCAGAGAGTTCGGGTAGACGTCGGTAATTTCTACATCGACGAATTTACCGATCATATCCGGCGTGCCTTCGAAGTTAACCACGCGGTTATTTTCAGTACGACCGGAAAGCTCCATGATGCTCTTACGCGATGTACCTTCTACCAGAATACGCTGGGTGGTGCCGAGCATACGGCGGCTCCATGCCATCGCTTGCTGATTAATGCGCTCTTGCAGAATATACAGACGCTGCTTCTTCTCTTCTTCCGGAACATCATCAACCATATCGGCGGCTGGTGTACCCGGACGTGCAGAGAAGATAAAGCTGTAGCTCATGTCGAAATTGACGTCGGCAATCAGCTTCATCGTTTTTTCGAAGTCTTCGGTGGTTTCGCCCGGGAAGCCGACAATGAAGTCAGAACTGATCTGGATATCAGGACGCGCCGCACGCAATTTACGGATGATCGCTTTGTACTCCAGCGCCGTGTGGGTACGTCCCATCAGGTTTAGAATGCGATCGGAACCGCTCTGAACCGGCAGATGCAGGAAGCTCACCAGCTCCGGCGTGTCGCGGTACACTTCGATGATATCGTCGGTGAATTCGATCGGATGGCTGGTGGTAAAGCGAATACGATCGATCCCGTCGATCGCCGCAACCAGACGCAGCAGATCGGCAAACGATCCGGTGGTGCCGTCGTAGTTCTCACCACGCCAGGCGTTCACGTTCTGACCGAGCAGGTTGACTTCACGCACGCCCTGAGCCGCTAGCTGGGCAATCTCAAACAGAATATCGTCGGAAGGACGGCTTACCTCTTCACCACGGGTGTAAGGCACCACACAGTAGGTGCAATATTTATTGCAGCCTTCCATGATGGAGACAAACGCGGTTGGTCCTTCGGCACGCGGTTCCGGCAGACGGTCAAACTTCTCGATTTCCGGGAAGCTGATATCTACAACCGGGCTGCGGTCGCCGCGTACGGAGTTGATCATCTCCGGCAGACGGTGCAGCGTTTGCGGCCCAAAAATAATATCAACATAGTGGGCGCGCTGGCGAATGTGCTCGCCTTCTTGCGATGCCACGCAGCCGCCGACGCCGATAATCAGGTCTGGATTCTTCTCTTTTAACAGTTTCCAGCGACCCAACTGATGGAAGACTTTTTCCTGAGCCTTCTCGCGGATTGAGCAGGTGTTCAGCAGCAGCACATCCGCTTCTTCCGCCACGTCGGTCAGTTGATAGCCGTGGGTGGCATCCAGCAGATCGGCCATCTTCGATGAATCGTACTCGTTCATCTGACAGCCCCAGGTTTTAATATGGAGTTTTTTGGTCATCGACTTGCTCTTGCGAAATAGTAGCCAGGAATGCAGGGCGCATAGTGTAATGCTTTGCTGCCGTTGTGACCAGTATGAGCGTTATCAGCCCTTGGGGGTAAAAATCCTGTAAACTTAAAGCATATTGCTAACAGGATGATTGACCATGACAAATCAACCAACGGAAATTGCCATTGTCGGCGGAGGAATGGTCGGCGGCGCACTGGCGCTGGGACTGGCACAGCACGGATTTTCGGTAACGGTAATCGAGCACGCAGAACCTGCGCCGTTTGTCGCTGACAGCCAGCCGGATGTGCGGATCTCGGCGATTAGTGCGGCTTCGGTATCATTGCTTAAAGGTTTAGGCGTCTGGGACGCGGTACAGGCCATGCGTTGCCATCCTTATCGCAGACTGGAAACGTGGGAGTGGGAAACGGCGCATGTGGTGTTTGATGCAGCCGAATTGAAGCTGCCGTTGCTTGGCTATATGGTGGAAAACACTGTCCTGCAACAGGCGCTGTGGCAGGCGCTGGAAGCGCATCCGAAAGTAACGTTACGTGTGCCAGGCTCACTGATTGCTCTGCATCGCCATAATGATCTTCAGGAACTGGAACTGAAGGGGGGCGAAGTGATCCAGGCGAAGCTGGTGATTGGTGCTGACGGTGCAAATTCGCAGGTGCGGCAAATGGCGGGAATTGGCGTTCATGCCTGGCAGTATGCGCAGTCGTGTATGTTGATTAGCGTACAGTGCGAGAATGATCCCGGCGACAGCACCTGGCAGCAGTTCACTCCGGCCGGGCCGCGCGCGTTTCTGCCGCTGTTTGATAACTGGGCATCGCTGGTGTGGTACGACTCACCGGCGCGTATTCGCCAGTTGCAGAATATGAATATGGCGCAGCTCCAGGCGGAAATCGCGAAGCATTTCCCGTCACGTCTGGGTTATGTAACGCCGCTTGCCGCAGGTGCGTTTCCGCTGACGCGCCGCCATGCGTTGCAGTATGTGCAGCCGGGGCTGGCGCTGGTAGGCGATGCTGCGCATACCATCCATCCGCTGGCGGGGCAGGGGGTGAATCTTGGTTATCGCGATGTTGATGCGCTGATTGACGTTCTGGTGAATGCCCGCAGCTACGGCGAAGCGTGGGCCAGTTATCCGATCCTCAAGCGTTACCAGATGCGGCGCATGGCGGATAACTTCATTATGCAGAGCGGTATGGATCTGTTTTATGCCGGATTCAGCAATAATCTGCCGCCGCTGCGTTTTGTGCGTAATCTTGGTTTGATGGCGGCGGAGCGTGCTGGCGTGTTGAAACGTCAGGCGCTGAAATATGCGTTAGGGTTGTAGCCTTACAACATTGCCGAATGCATGCCAACCGTAGGTCGGATAAGACGCGTCAGCGTCGCATCCGACTTTGAAGGATAAGACGTGTCAACATCGCATTCGACATTGAATATACGCAGAAAAGCAAAAAGCTCGCCGAAGCGAGCTTTTTTAATGTGGCTGGGGTACGAGGATTCGAACCTCGGAATGCCGGAATCAGAATCCGGTGCCTTACCGCTTGGCGATACCCCAACTGGGTGCACTTACAAGGTAAGCGTCTTGAATAAATTGGCTGGGGTACGAGGATTCGAACCTCGGAATGCCGGAATCAGAATCCGGTGCCTTACCGCTTGGCGATACCCCAACAAATTGGTTTGTGAATTTGCCGAACGCATTCGACACATTCAGAATTTGGTGGCTACGACGGGATTCGAACCTGTGACCCCATCATTATGAGTGATGTGCTCTAACCAACTGAGCTACGTAGCCAGATTGTTTCTTCGATGGCTGGGGTACCTGGATTCGAACCAGGGAATGCCGGTATCAAAAACCGGTGCCTTACCGCTTGGCGATACCCCAATAACCGGGCGGTGAACCGCTTACTCGAAGAAGATGGCTGGGGTACCTGGATTCGAACCAGGGAATGCCGGTATCAAAAACCGGTGCCTTACCGCTTGGCGATACCCCATCCGTACAACGCTTTCTGGTGAATGGTGCGGGAGGCGAGACTTGAACTCGCACACCTTGCGGCGCCAGAACCTAAATCTGGTGCGTCTACCAATTTCGCCACTCCCGCAAAAAAGATGGTGGCTACGACGGGATTCGAACCTGTGACCCCATCATTATGAGTGATGTGCTCTAACCAACTGAGCTACGTAGCCATCTTTTTTTCGCGATACCTTATCGGCGTTGCGGGGCGCATTATGCGTATAGAGCCTTGCAGCGTCAACCTCTTTTTCAAGGAAAATTGCTCGAAAGTGACTGTTTGGTTAGGTTGCGAACAGCGTGGCGCTATATTCGTCAATTATTGTTTACTTTGTGTTTTTTTCCCACCCTACAGCCATTCTTTTGTCATACAGGATGAAATTCGGAATTCAACAATAGTGGTAGGAAATTAATCTATGAAATACTGGCCCGTTGCAACAGGACAGGGCAGGGATCGCTACGCCTGCATCTCTGCTACCACTTCAGGCGATTTATTGAGGGAATACTATGCTGCGTTTTATGACGGCGCTGATGGGTGCGTTATTACTTATGCAATCTGCGTTTGCCGATACGGTCAAACCGGAAATCGGTAAATATGTTTTTGGCTATCGTGGGCAGGAAGGCGCTGTGGTGTGGATGATGCGGATAGGGCCGAAAGCCTCTAATGAAGCCCTCATTCAGGTATCGCATGTTGATAATGACATCGATGGCCAGATTTTTCGCTGTAAAGTGAAAGCATTACAGGAAGGTGAAAAATCCTATACCGCCGTAATTAAGGGCAAATCTTTTGAGTTATTACGCCTGAAAGAGGGGAATGGCAGCCTGCATATTCCGGATGAGCAGGCGACCTGGTCGGTGGCCTACAGTGATGAGTTGTCAAACAGTGATGTGGCAAACCCGGAACATTTCCTTACTGCATATCAGAATCAACAAGCAGCTCAATAACTGAAACAGCCCCGGATTTCTCCGGGGCAGTACCGCATTTCTTACTTATACGCCGACTGGTGAACACCAACCGCACGACCAGACGGATCGTCCATTTTCTTGAACGCCTCATCCCACTCAATCGCTTTAGCGGAAGAACACGCGACGGAAGGACCGCCCGGTACGCACTCTGCGGCGCTCGAAAGCGGGAACAGTTCTTCAAAGATCTCCCGGTACAGATACGCTTCTTTGGACGTCGGCGTGTTGTACGGGAAGCGGAAGCGGGCAGTTTCCAGCTGTTGATCAGAAACCTGCTGCGCCGCCACTTCTTTCAGGGTATCGATCCAACTGTAACCGACGCCATCGGAGAACTGCTCTTTCTGCCGCCAGGCCACGCTTGCAGGCAGATACGCTTCAAAACATTCACGCAGGATGTGTTTTTCCATTTTGCCGTTACCGCACATTTTATCCTGTGGGTTAATGCGCATCGCCACATCAAGGAATTTTTTGTCGAGGAACGGAACGCGTGCTTCCACGCCCCAGGCTGACATCGCTTTGTTGGCACGCGCGCAGTCATACATATGCAGGGCCAGCAGTTTACGCACCGTCTCTTCATGCAGTTCTTTAGCGTTCGGCGCTTTGTGGAAGTAAAGATAACCGCCGAACACTTCATCAGAACCTTCACCGGACAGCACCATTTTAATGCCCATCGCCTTGATCTTACGCGACATTAAATACATCGGTGTTGAAGCGCGGATAGTCGTCACATCATAGGTTTCAATGTGGTAAATCACGTCGCGGATGGCGTCCAGACCTTCCTGTACAGTGAAGTGAATTTCATGATGCACAGTGCCCAGATGGTTTGCCACTTCCTGGGCTGCCTTCAGATCCGGTGAACCCGGCAGACCTACAGCAAAGGAGTGCAGCTGCGGCCACCAGGCTTCAGAGCGTTCCTGATCTTCCACGCGACGGGCGGCGTATTTCTTGGTGATCGCGGAAATAATTGAGGAATCCAGACCACCAGAAAGCAGCACACCGTAAGGCACATCAGACATCAGATGGCTTTTAACGGAATCTTCCAGTGCCTGACGCAGCTCGTTTTTGTCGGTCACGTTATCTTTCACCGCATCGTAGTCGAACCAGTCGCGGTGATAATAAGAACGGATTTCGCCGTCCTGACTCCACAAATAGCTCCCCGCCGGGAACTCTTTAATCGTGCGGCATACCGGCACCAGGGCTTTCATTTCTGAGGCCACATACAGCTGACCATGTTCGTCATAGCCCATATACAGTGGGATGATCCCCAGATGGTCGCGACCAATCAGATACGCATCTTTTTCGCTGTCGTACAGGGCAAAAGCGAACATGCCCTGCAAATCGTCGAGAAATTCCGGCCCTTTTTCCTGATACAGCGCGAGGATCACTTCACAGTCAGACCCGGTCTGGAACTGGTAACGATCGCCATATTCAGCGCGCAATGCCTGGTGGTTGTAGATTTCACCGTTTACTGCCAGCACATGAGTTTTTTGTTGGTTGTAGAGAGGTTGCGCCCCCGCGTTAACGTCAACAATGGACAGACGTTCGTGGGCGAGAATGGCGTTATCGCTGGCATAAATACCGGACCAGTCCGGGCCACGATGACGCATCAGGCGTGACAGCTCGAGTGCTTTCTTACGCAGCTCAACTGCGTCTGTTTTGATATCGAATACGCCAAAAATTGAACACATAACCTTCTCCGTTAACCTGGTATTTGTTGCTTGTTGTGTTTGCTTGTTTAAAAAAATGCCGCAAAGCAGCACTGTGCGCAAGCGATTTGGCAGGGGGGGAATAAAAAACGTAATGGTGATTGTCGATTGGTGAAAAAAGGTCTGGTGTGAGGATGTATTTATTGATGAATCGATAATTTTTAGCGGGTTTTATTAAATAGTTATATTTTACGGGGGCCAAATTGCTGACAAAGTGCGATTTGTTCATGCCGGATGCGGCGTGAACGCCTTGTCCTGCCTACAAAAGCATGAAAATTCAATATATTGCAGGAGCTGCGTAGGCCTGATAAGCGTAGCGCATCAGGCAGTTTGGCGTTTGTCATCAGAGCCAACCACGTCCGCAGACGTGGGTGGTATTCAGATAACGTCGATTTCAGCGACTGACGGGTAAATCCAGCTTGGGCGGAACGGCATACTGTCGATATCGTCGAGCGATGAAACACCAGAAAGCACCAGAATCGTCTCCAGACCGGCCTGGAAGCCCGCCAGAATGTCGGTGCGCAAGTTATCGCCGACAATCACCGTTTCTTCCGAATGCGCCTGCATTTTGTTTAATGCTGCGCGGATGATCCACGGACTCGGCTTACCAACATAGAACGGTTTACGTCCGGAGATTTTTTCGATCCCCGCGCATAGCGCGCCACAGGCCGGATAAAAACCGCGCCCGTGGGTGTCCGGGTTGGTGGCGATAAAGCGTGCACCGTTAGCGACGAAATACGCCGCTTTATGCATCATGTCCCAGTTATAGGAGCGCGTTTCGCCAACAATCACGAAATCAGGGTTCACATCGGTAATAGTGAAACCGGCTTTGTATAGCTCATGGATCAGTGCCCCTTCGCCCACCACATACGCTTTCTTGCCTTCCTGGCGACGCAGGAAATCGGCGGTCGCCATCGCGGAGGTATAAAACACGCTGTCCGGCACATCGACACCCGCAGTGGCAAAGCGGTTCGCCAGATCTTGCCCGGTCTGCGAAGGATAGTTGGTCAGCAACACCAGCGGCAGGCCTTTATCCATAATCCCGTGCAAAAATTCCGCTGCACCCGGTACGGCGACGTTATCGTGCATCAGCACGCCGTCGATATCGCAAATTACATTTTTAATGGTCATGGACTACCCAGAATATTGACAACAATAAGCGCCACTATAAAAGCACATTAATTTTCCAGCAAATGCTGGAGCAAAATACCGTTGAGCATGGCGCGTTTTACCAGCGCAAAAGCGCCGATTGCCGAGCGGTGATCCAGCTCAGAACGTACCACGGGCAGATTGGTGCGAAATGCCTTCAATGCCTGGGTATTAATGCAGCTTTCAATAGCAGGGAGCAGCACTTTATCGGCTTCGGTGATCTCACCAGCGATAACAATTTTTTGCGGATTAAATAAGTTGATAGCAATGGCGATGGTTTTACCCAGATGACGACCAACATATTCAATCACTTCCGACGCCAGACCGTCGCCTTTGTTCGCGGCTTTGCAGATAGTTTTGATGGTGCAGTCGTCCAGTGGCACACGGCTCTGGTAGCCCTGCTTTAACAGATTCAACACCCGTTGTTCAATGGCAGCGTTGGCGGCGATAGTTTCCAGGCAGCCAAAGTTGCCGCAGTGGCAGCGTTCACCCAGCGGTTCGACCTGAATATGGCCAATTTCACCGACGTTGCCGTTGCGGCCAATAAAAATGCGCCCATTAGAGATAATCCCGGCCCCGGTCCCGCGATGGACACGCACCAGAATGGAATCTTCGCAATCCTGACTTGCACCGAAGTAGTGCTCTGCCAGTGCCAGACTACGGATATCGTGACCGACGAAACAGGTCACTTTAAAACGCTCTTCCAGTGCTTCTACCAGTCCCCAGTTTTCCACCTGAATATGCGGCATGTAATGAATTTTGCCGCTGTCCGGGTCAACAAGCCCTGGCAGGATCACGGAAATGGCGATCAGCTCGCGCAGTTTGCGCTGGTAGCTATCAATAAACTGAGCAATGGCATTCAGCAGGGCATGTTCCAGCGTCTGCTGGGTACGTTCTGGCAGCGGGTAATGTTCTTCTGCCAGCACTTTGCTGCTGAGATCAAACAGGGTGATGGTGGCGTCGTGACGACCAAGCCGTACGCCGATTGCGTGGAAATTGCGGGTTTCGGTGACGATAGAGATAGCGCGGCGGCCCCCGGTGGAGGCCTGCTGATCAACTTCTTTAATCAGCCCGCGTTCGATAAGCTGACGCGTAATTTTTGTTACGCTGGCGGGGGCAAGCTGGCTTTGCTCGGCAATCTGAATCCGCGAGATTGGCCCGTACTGGTCAATCAGGCGATAAACCGCCGCGCTGTTAAGCTGTTTTACGAGATCAACATTACCTATCTGAGCTTGTCCGCCTGGTGTCATACTTTCTCTTATTGAGTTACGACCTCGTTACCGTTAACGATGGTCTTGGTGATTTTAAAATCAGGTGTGAATGCAGTCAGGTTGGCTACTTTACCTGCGGCGAGCGTGCCGAGACGTTTCTCAACGCCAATCGCACGCGCCGGATAGAGCGTCGCCATACGCAGCACTTCATCCAGTGCGATACCACAATGTTCGACCAGATTACGCACGCCTTCAATCATGGTTAAGGATGAACCGCTTAACGTACCATTCTCATCCACACAAAGTCCGTTACGGTAGTATATTGTTTTACCCGCAAAAATGAACTGTTCAATGTTGGCACCGGCTGGCGCAGTGGCGTCGGTAACCAGACACAGTTTGTCGCCTTTCAGACGTTTAGCGTTACGAATATTGGCGTAATCAACATGCAGGCCATCAGCGATAATACCGCAATAAATGTCAGCTTCGTCGAGAATCGCGCCCGCCAGGCCCGGTTCACGACCGGTAATATACGGCATCGCGTTGTACAGATGAGTGGCAAAGGTAATCCCCGCGCGGAAACCGGCTTTTGCTTCTTTCAACGTCGCGTTGGAGTGACCGGCAGAAACCACAATCCCGGCATTTGCCAGTTTACTGATCACTTCCGCAGGAACCATTTCCGGTGCCAGCGTCACTTTGGTAATGACGTCGGCGTTCTCACACAGGAAATCGACCAGCGCGGCATCAGGCTTACGCACAAAATTCGGATTATGGGTGCCTTTTTTTACCAGATTCAGCCACGGACCTTCCAGATGCAGACCTAACGCCTGATTCGGATGTTTTGCCAGGTACTCGCGCATAACGCGCACGCCCTGTTTCATCAGCTCGTCGCTGGTGGTGATAAGCGTCGGCAGATAGTTGGTGCAGCCCGATTTCTCATTGGCTTTCTGCATGATTTCCAGCGTTTCTACGCTGACCGCTTCAGCAGTATCGTTAAACTGCACGCCGCCGCAGCCGTTTAACTGCACATCGATAAAACCGGGGGAGAGAATGGCCCCGTTCAGTGAACGTTGTTCGATCTCTGGCGGCAGTTCCGCTACCGGACAGACGCTTTTAATCAGGCCATCAGCGATAACAACCGCGTGGTCATCAAGAAATTCGTGGCCGGTAAAGATTCGGCCCTGGGTTAATGCATACATTCTGACCCCCGATTTAAAAAAAATATTGCCCTGAGCAATGCGTCAGGGCAGGGATAACAATTACAGACCTTTGATATTTTCTGCTTCTAATTCATTGAAATATCTTAAAGTCTTAACTTTCAGCTCCATGGTGGAAGGTTCATCGCACACCATGATTGCTTTCGGATGCAGTTGCAGACAACTGATGGTCCACATGTGGTTCACGCAACCTTCAACGGCGGCTTGCAGCGCCAGTGCTTTCTGGCTGCCCAGCACCAGAATCATTACTTCTTCGGCATCCAGCAATGTACCAACACCGACAGTCAGGGCATATTTTGGCACTTGATTGACATCGTTATCAAAGAAACGAGAGTTCGCGACGCGAGTGTCATGAGTCAGGGTTTTGATACGAGTACGAGAAGCCAGAGAAGACGCTGGTTCGTTAAATGCAATATGACCGTCGTTACCTACACCGCCCATAAACAGATGGATTTTTCCGTAAGAACGGATTTTTTCTTCATACTGGCGGCACTCGGCGTCGATATCCGGGGCGTTGCCGTTGAGAAGATTGATGTTTTCTGCTGGAATATCAACGTGATCGAAGAAGTTACGGTGCATAAAGCTATAGTAGCTTTCCGGATGCTCTTTCGGCAGACCGACATATTCGTCCATGTTGAAGGTGACAACGTGCTTAAAGCTGACCTGGCCTGCTTTATGCATTTCGACTAACGCTTTGTAGGTGGTCATCGGCGTGCCGCCAGTCGGCAGGCCCAGAACAAACGGACGATCGGCAGTCGGTTTGAACGCATTGATTCGATTGACGATATGGCGAGCAGCCCATTTGCCGACCTGTTCAGCGGTAGTCAGGGGGATCAGTCTCATTATTCACCTCAGTAAGTAAAATGTAAGCCGTTGGCGGATTAGGCATCTTTAAGCGTAACCTGGATTTGCGCAGACAGGCGTCAATCCGACCTGATTTTTTGAATGATAAAATAAGTTTTCTGGTTTAGCCAGTAAAAGGGAGTGATGATAACGATATTTGGTGACAAAACTCACAAAAGACACGCGTTTAATTTGCGATGCGAATTAAATTTTCACACACTCTGTAGCAGATGATCTAACAATCTGATTACAGAACATCGGCAGTACAATTTGCAGCAAAATAAAAATACGGCTTTAAACGAGCCAAATAGGGTTCTCGTAGGGGGAATAAGATGAATATTTTAGGTTTTTTCCAGCGACTCGGTAGGGCGTTACAGCTCCCTATCGCGGTGCTGCCGGTGGCGGCGCTGTTGCTGCGATTCGGTCAGCCAGATTTACTTAACGTTGCGTTTATTGCCCAGGCGGGCGGTGCGATTTTTGATAACCTCGCATTAATCTTCGCCATCGGTGTGGCATCCAGCTGGTCGAAAGACAGCGCAGGTGCGGCGGCGCTGGCGGGTGCGGTCGGTTACTTTGTGTTAACCAAAGCGATGGTGACCATCAACCCAGAAATTAACATGGGTGTACTGGCGGGTATCATTACCGGTCTGGTCGGTGGTGCTGCCTATAACCGTTGGTCCGATATTAAACTGCCGGACTTCCTGAGCTTCTTCGGCGGCAAACGTTTTGTGCCGATCGCCACCGGCTTCTTCTGCCTGGTGCTGGCGGCCATTTTTGGTTACGTCTGGCCACCGGTACAGCACGCTATCCATGCAGGCGGCGAATGGATCGTTTCTGCGGGCGCGCTGGGTTCCGGTATCTTTGGTTTCATCAACCGTCTGCTGATCCCAACCGGTCTGCATCAGGTGCTGAACACCATCGCCTGGTTCCAGATTGGTGAATTCACCAACGCGGCGGGTACGGTTTTCCACGGCGACATTAACCGCTTCTATGCCGGTGACGGCACCGCGGGGATGTTCATGTCCGGCTTCTTCCCGATTATGATGTTCGGTCTGCCGGGCGCGGCGCTGGCGATGTACTTCGCAGCACCGAAAGAGCGTCGTCCGATGGTTGGCGGTATGCTGCTTTCTGTTGCTGTTACTGCGTTCCTGACCGGTGTGACTGAGCCGCTGGAATTCCTGTTCATGTTCCTTGCACCGCTGCTGTACCTCCTGCACGCACTGCTGACGGGTATCAGCCTGTTTGTGGCAACGCTGCTGGGTATCCATGCTGGCTTCTCCTTCTCTGCGGGGGCTATCGACTACGCGTTGATGTATAACCTGCCGGCCGCCAGCCAGAACGTCTGGATGCTGCTGGTGATGGGGGTTGTGTTCTTCGCTATCTACTTCGTGGTGTTCAGTGTGGTTATCCGCATGTTCAATCTGAAAACGCCGGGTCGCGAAGATAAAGAAGACGAGATCGTTACTGAAGAAGCCAACAGCAACACTGAAGAAGGTCTCAATCAACTGGCGACCAACTATATTGCTGCGGTTGGCGGCACTGACAACCTGAAAGCCATTGACGCCTGTATTACTCGTCTGCGCCTGACGGTGGCTGACTCAGCTCGCGTCAACGATGCGATGTGTAAACGTCTGGGTGCTTCTGGGGTGGTAAAACTGAACAAACAGACTATTCAGGTGATTGTTGGCGCGAAAGCGGAATCCATTGGCGATGCAATGAAGAAAGTCGTTGCCCGTGGTCCGGTAGCAGCAGCCTCTGCTGAAACTGCGCCTGCAACTACCGTGCCTGTAGCAAAACCGCAGGCCGTACCAAACGCGGTGTCTGTCGCGGAGCTGGTATCGCCGATTACCGGTGATGTTGTGGCGCTGGATCAGGTTCCTGACGAAGCATTTGCCAGCAAAGCGGTGGGTGACGGTGTGGCGGTGAAACCGACGGATAAAATCGTCGTATCGCCAGCCGCAGGGACAATCGTGAAAATCTTCAACACCAATCACGCGTTCTGCCTGGAAACCGAAAAAGGCGCTGAGATTGTCGTCCATATGGGTATCGACACCGTAGCGCTGGAAGGCAAAGGCTTTAAACGTCTGGTGGAAGAGGGGGCGCAAGTAAGCGCAGGGCAACCGATTCTGGAAATGGATCTGGATTACCTGAACGCTAACGCCCGTTCGATGATTAGCCCGGTGGTTTGCAGCAATATCGACGATTTCAGCGGCCTTATCATTAAAGCTCAGGGGCATGTTGTGGCGGGTCAAACGCCGCTGTATGAAATCAAAAAGTAATCTGCTTTATGCCTGATGCGACGCATGACGCGTCTTATCAGGCCTACAAAAGCTCAGTCCAGGTTGGATAAGACGCTTAAGCGTCGCATCCAACAATGACGCAGGACTGGCAAAAGCGGTGGAGATCTTCTCTGCCGCTTTTTTTTTCATCAATCATCCCCATAATCTCAGTGAGATTTTCGATTTTCACTAACTAACAGTTGTCAGCCTGTCCCGCTTATAAGATCATACGCCGTTATACGTTGTTTACGCTTTGAGGAATCCACGATGAGTGAGGCAGAAGCCCGCCCGACTAACTTTATCCGTCAGATCATCGATGAAGATCTGGCCAGTGGTAAGCACACCACAGTACACACCCGTTTCCCGCCGGAGCCGAATGGCTATCTGCATATTGGCCATGCGAAATCTATCTGCCTGAACTTCGGGATCGCCCAGGACTATAAAGGCCAGTGCAACCTGCGTTTCGACGACACTAACCCGGTAAAAGAAGATATCGAGTATGTCGATTCGATCAAAAACGACGTAGAGTGGTTAGGTTTTCACTGGTCTGGTAACGTCCGTTACTCCTCCGATTATTTTGATCAGCTCCACGCCTATGCGATCGAACTGATCAATAAAGGCCTGGCGTATGTTGATGAGCTGACGCCGGAACAGATCCGCGAATATCGTGGCACCCTGACTCAGCCGGGTAAAAACAGCCCGTACCGCGACCGCAGCGTTGAAGAGAACCTGGCGCTGTTCGAAAAAATGCGTACCGGTGGTTTTGAAGAAGGTAAAGCCTGCCTGCGTGCGAAAATCGACATGGCGTCGCCATTTATCGTGATGCGCGATCCGGTGCTGTACCGCATTAAGTTTGCTGAACACCACCAGACCGGTAACAAGTGGTGCATCTACCCGATGTACGACTTCACCCACTGCATCAGCGATGCGCTGGAAGGTATTACACACTCTCTGTGTACGCTGGAGTTCCAGGATAACCGTCGTCTGTATGACTGGGTACTGGACAACATCACCATTCCTGTTCATCCGCGCCAGTACGAATTCTCGCGCCTGAATCTGGAATACACCGTGATGTCCAAGCGTAAGCTGAACCTGCTGGTGACCGACAAGCACGTTGAAGGCTGGGATGATCCGCGTATGCCGACTATTTCCGGTCTGCGTCGTCGTGGTTACACGGCGGCTTCTATTCGTGAGTTCTGCAAACGCATTGGCGTGACCAAGCAGGACAACACCATTGAGATGGCGTCGCTGGAATCCTGCATTCGTGAAGATCTCAACGAAAACGCCCCGCGCGCAATGGCGGTTATCGATCCGGTGAAACTGGTTATCGAAAACTACCAGGGCGAAGGCGAAATGGTTACCATGCCGAACCATCCAAACAAACCGGAAATGGGTAGCCGTCAGGTGCCGTTTAGCGGTGAGATTTGGATCGATCGCGCCGATTTCCGCGAAGAAGCTAACAAGCAGTACAAACGTCTGGTGCTGGGTAAAGAAGTGCGTCTGCGTAATGCTTACGTCATTAAGGCTGAACGCGTGGAGAAAGATGCCGAAGGCAATATCACCACCATCTTCTGTACTTATGACGCCGACACCTTAAGCAAAGATCCGGCAGATGGTCGTAAAGTGAAAGGCGTTATTCACTGGGTGAGCGCGGCACATGCGCTGCCGGTTGAAATCCGCCTGTACGATCGTCTGTTCAGCGTGCCGAACCCAGGTGCTGCGGATGATTTCCTGTCGGTGATTAACCCGGAATCGCTGGTGATCAAACAGGGCTTTGCTGAACCGTCGCTGAAAGACGCGGTAGCGGGCAAAGCATTCCAGTTTGAGCGTGAAGGTTATTTCTGCCTCGACAGCCGCCATTCTACGGCGGAAAAACCGGTATTTAACCGCACCGTTGGGCTGCGTGATACCTGGGCGAAAGTAGGCGAGTAATTTTAAGTTCTACCAGGCCGGGTGAGGCGTTTACGTCGCATCCGGCAAGAAACATAGAAACAGTTTCAAACGTTAAATTGCCTGATGCGCTACGCTTATCAGGCCTACATGATCTCTGCCATATATTGAATTTGCGTGCTTTTGTAGGCCGGATAAGGCGTTCACGCCGCATCCGGCAAGAAATAGCAAACAAACCCAAACGCCGCGCTCCGCGGCGTTTTTTTTCTGCTTTTCTTCGCGAATTAATTCCGCTTCGCAATTTATCCATAAAACAAATTTAAAATCACAAACCATAATTAAATAAAATGTAACCGTTTTCATCTTGCTGGAAATTCACGCTTTTATTCTTCTGCAAGCCTTTCAACTGCAAACTTAAGCCTTGTAACAAAAATCATCAAAATATGTGCGGTTGCTCATGTTCTTACATTCTGGTTACAGAAAGAGATTGATAATTCGCGTCGCGAAAAATAGTCTGTTCCTGTAGTCAGCGAGACTTTTCTCAACGCTACTTTTTAATTTTTATTTTTTTTCGCTGTTCACCTTTGGTGCAGCAATTTATACGTCAAAGAGGATTAACCCATGCGTACGTTTAGTGGCAAACGTAGTACGCTGGCGCTGGCTATCGCCGGTGTTACAGCAATGTCGGGCTTTATGGCAATGCCGGAGGCTCGCGCCGAAGGATTCATCGACGATTCAACCTTAACCGGCGGTATCTATTACTGGCAGCGTGAACGCGACCGTAAAGACGTTACCGACGGCGACAAATACAAAACTAACCTTTCTCACTCCACCTGGAATGCCAACCTCGATTTTCAGTCTGGTTATGCTGCTGATATGTTCGGCCTTGATATTGCGGCGTTTACGGCGATTGAAATGGCGGAAAACGGCGACAGTTCTCACCCGAACGAAATCGCGTTTTCAAAAAGCAATAAAGCCTATGACGAAGACTGGTCCGGCGATAAAAGCGGTATAAGCCTGTATAAAGCAGCGGCCAAATTTAAATACGGTCCGGTGTGGGCGCGGGCAGGTTATATTCAGCCAACCGGTCAGACGCTGTTAGCGCCGCACTGGAGCTTTATGCCGGGTACTTATCAGGGGGCGGAAGCGGGGGCGAATTTTGATTACGGCGATGCTGGTGCGTTGAGTTTCTCCTACATGTGGACCAACGAATATAAAGCGCCGTGGCATCTGGAAATGGATGAGTTTTATCAGAACGATAAAACCACCAAAGTTGATTATCTACACTCCCTTGGGGCGAAGTACGACTTCAAAAATAACTTCGTACTGGAAGCGGCGTTTGGTCAGGCGGAAGGGTATATTGATCAATATTTTGCCAAAGCCAGCTACAAATTTGATATCGCCGGTAGCCCGTTAACCACCAGCTACCAGTTCTACGGTACGCGCGATAAAGTTGACGATCGCAGCGTCAACGACCTTTACGACGGCACTGCCTGGCTGCAAGCGTTGACCTTTGGTTACCGGGCGGCTGACGTAGTGGATTTGCGTCTGGAAGGCACCTGGGTTAAAGCCGACGGCCAGCAGGGATACTTCCTGCAACGTATGACTCCAACCTATGCTTCCTCGAACGGTCGCCTGGATATCTGGTGGGATAACCGTTCTGACTTCAACGCCAACGGCGAAAAAGCGGTCTTCTTCGGTGCGATGTATGACCTGAAAAACTGGAATCTTCCAGGCTTCGCCATCGGCGCTTCCTACGTTTACGCATGGGATGCTAAACCCGCTACCTGGCAGAGCAATCCGGATGCGTACTACGACAAGAACCGGACTATTGAAGAGTCTGCATACAGCCTGGATGCGGTCTACACCATTCAGGACGGTCGCGCCAAAGGCACGATGTTCAAACTGCACTTTACCGAATACGACAACCACTCCGACATCCCAAGCTGGGGCGGTGGTTACGGCAACATCTTCCAGGATGAGCGTGACGTGAAATTTATGGTAATCGCACCATTCACCATCTTCTGATGCCCGACGCGGCAGGTTTTGTGCCTGCCGCACGTTTGAGGAATTTGCAATGAAAAAACTGATTCTCATCGCCATGATGGCATCGGGGCTGGTGGCTTGTGCACAATCCACCGCGCCACAGGAAGACAGCCATCTGAAAGAAGCTTACAGCGCCTGTATCAACACCGCGCAAGGTTCGCCGGAAAAAATTGAAGCCTGTCAGAGCGTGTTAAACGTGCTGAAGAAAGAGAAACAACATCAGCAGTTTGCCGAGCAGGAAAGTGTACGCGTACTGGATTATCAGCAGTGTCTGCGTGCAACGCAAACCGGAAATGATCAGGCGGTGAAAGCCGATTGTGATAAAGTCTGGCAGGAGATTCGCAGTAATAACAAATAAGTGAGAGCTGTAACTCTCGCTTTTCTTATTTCCCTTGCATAAAAAAGCCAACCCGCAGGTTGGCTTTTCTCGTTCAGGCTGGCTTATTTGCCTTCGTGCGCGTGCTCATCTTCGCGGCAATCGCCTTCGGCACAGTGACCGTAAAGATAGAGACTGTGGTTAGTCAGGCGAATGCCATGTTTTGCGGCAATTTCACGCTGACGCGCTTCGATGGAATCATCACTAAATTCGATAACCTTGCCGCAGTCGAGGCAGATCAGGTGATCGTGGTGATGTTGCTGTGTCAGTTCAAATACGGATTTACCGCCTTCAAAATTGTGGCGGGTGACGATACCAGCGTCGTCGAACTGGTTCAGTACGCGATATACCGTAGCCAGACCAATTTCTTCACCCATATCGATCAGACGTTTGTATAAATCTTCCGCACTGACGTGATGGTTGTCCGGCTCCTGAAGAACTTCCAGGATTTTTAAACGAGGAAGCGTTACTTTCAGGCCAGCTTTCTTTAGGGCGGTATTGTTATCAGTCATGCGGAATCTGTCCTGTTACTAAGCGGTTCACTTCATTAGGAGAAGTGACAGAATTTGCTCTTGAGATAATGCGTATCATTATAGAATTGCCACGCCTAAATGAAAACCACAAGCCCCTGGCAAATATTGTTAATAAAAACGTGGCACAGCTTACATTTACAACGGCAAGGCCACTTGAACACCGGGACATTGTACAGGTACAACAGCAAAAGTTACAAATTTGTAGCAATTATTTTGATTGGCATTATCTATTAATACGGCGTAGACATGAGTCTACGCCGCATCACATCAGGCATTGAGAATTTCGTCGAGATGCAATTCTTCAGAAATCTGTTTAACCCATTTTTCTACACGTTCAGCGGTCAGTTCCGGCTGACGGTCTTCGTCGATAGCCAGACCGACAAAGTGGTCGTCATCTGCCAGACCTTTTGATGCTTCGAAATGGTAGCCCGCAGTTGGCCAGTGACCAACGATGGTTGCACCGCGCGGTTCAATGATGTCGCGGATGGTGCCCAATGCGTCACAGAAGTATTCAGCGTAATCTTCCTGGTCGCCACAACCAAACAGCGCAACCAGTTTGCCATTGAAATCAATCTCTTCGAGAGTCGGGAAGAAGTCATCCCAGTCACACTGCGCTTCGCCGTAATACCAGGTTGGGATGCCCAGCAGCAGAATGTCATATGCTTCCAGATCTTCTTTGCTGCTTTTTGCAATGTCATGGACATCGGCAACGTCTTTACCAAGCTGTTTTTGAATCATTTTTGCGATATTTTCGGTATTACCGGTGTCGCTGCCGAAAAAGATGCCAGTGATAGCCATGAGTGAAATAACCTCTTGAAACTTATTGAAATGGGGGTGGAAAATTGCCCACGGATAAAGGCAATCATAGCAGAACAGGCAGTCTTGCGGAATCAGCAAACGAGCAGGACTGCACACTGTGCTACATGAAAGTGGAAATTTAAACGATGCCCTGACTACGCAGCGCCGCCAGTTGCTGCATTAACATCTCTTCGATCAGTTCGCTACGGCTCATATTGCGCGATTCCGCCAGCTCGTTCAGCGCCTCGACAGCTTCCGCGTTTAGCTTCAGTTCGACACGCTTAAGGCCACGTACTTTGTCGCGTTTTAGCTGGTTGCGTTTATTAATACGCAGCTGTTCATCGCGCGAAAGCGGATTAGTTTTCGGTCGTCCCGGTCGACGCTCGTGCGCGAACAGATCTAATGTCGTACGGTCCGTTTGTTCTTTGGCCATGATCTTGGTGACTTCGGGGGAAACAATCAGCCAGGCGCCTGCCCGGATGGATAGCGCGCCATAATACATCAGCGCGATGAGTCACGCCAACGCCCACGCGCGGAAAGCGACGCGGACGCTGGGTTTTTAATCAGTTACGTTAATCATTGAGATAGCGACGGATAGCGCGTAATACCGCATCCGGTTTTTCAGCATGGACCCAGTGACCCGCGCCAGCAATCACATGCGCTCGTGCCTGTGGAAATTGTGTCAGTAAATCATCACGATACTGCTCGCTAACATACGGAGAATTGCCGCCTGGGATAAACAGGGCAGGGTGATCCCATGCCGGGATTTTCTCCCAACCCACAATATGCGGATACTGATCCCACAATACCGGCACGTTAAAGCGCCACTCCCCGTCAACAAAAGATTTCAACAGAAACTGAATCACCCCTTCTTCATTAAGATGCTGGCGCATTACTGCCGCTGCTTGCTGGCGAGTTTGCGCGTCGGATTCACTGACTGCGTTGATAGCCGCGAAAATTTCATCATGACGGCGTACGTGATAGTCGACCGGCGCGATATCAATCGCCACCAGTTTATCGATGCGATCGGGGGCCAGTGCAGTCAGTGCCATCACCGCTTTACCGCCCATTGAGTGTCCAATAAATGTTGCCTTATCGATCTGCTGTGCATCCAGAGTGTCAACAAGATCCTGGGCCATCGCCGGGTAACTCATCACCGGATCTCTCGGGGAAAGACCGTGGTTACGCATATCAACCTGGATGATATTGTGATCGTTTACCAGATCGCGAGCCAGTACGCCAAGGTTGTCGAGGCTGCCAAACAGACCATGGACAAGAACGATGGGAGAATTATTGTGCTGGTTTTGTGCAGTTTGCGCGCGGATATTCAATTTCATGGCAAAGTTCTTTTTTTCGCGTTGTCGGGTTAGGGTATTATGTTGACCATTGTGCCACAGGGCTGCAACAAATAAGGTTTAATCCGAGTTTTTCTGCAAGCCAGGCTTGACGCTATCCGCTGCCGGGATTTATTCATATACTCCTGGCGACTTGTATTCAGCTAAGACACTGCACTGGATTAAGATGAAAACGATTGAAGTTGATGATGAACTCTACAGCTATATTGCCAGCCACACTAAGCATATCGGCGAGAGCGCATCCGACATTTTACGGCGTATGTTGAAATTTTCCGCCGCATCACAGCCTGCTGCTCCGGTGACGAAAGAGGTTCGCGTTGCGTCACCTGCTATCGTCGAAGCGAAGCCGGTCAAAACGATTAAAGACAAGGTTCGCGCAATGCGTGAACTTTTGCTTTCAGACGAATACGCAGAGCAAAAGCGAGCGGTCAATCGCTTCATGCTGCTGTTGTCTACACTATATTCTCTTGACGCCCAGGCGTTTGCCGAGGCCACGGAATCGTTGCACGGTCGTACACGCGTTTACTTTGCGGCAGATGAACAAACGCTGCTGAAAAATGGTAATCAGACCAAGCCGAAACATGTGCCAGGCACGCCGTATTGGGTGATCACCAACACCAACACCGGCCGTAAATGCAGCATGATCGAACACATCATGCAGTCGATGCAATTCCCGGCGGAATTGATTGAGAAGGTTTGCGGAACTATCTAAAACGTTGCAGACAAAGGACAAAGCAATGGCAATCCACAATCGTGCAGGCCAACCTGCACAACAGAGTGATTTGATTAACGTCGCCCAACTGACGGCGCAATATTATGTACTGAAACCAGAAGCAGGGAATGCGGAGCACGCGGTGAAATTCGGTACTTCCGGTCACCGTGGCAGTGCAGCGCGCCACAGCTTTAACGAGCCGCACATTCTGGCGATCGCTCAGGCAATTGCTGAAGAACGTGCGAAAAACGGCATCACTGGCCCTTGCTATGTGGGTAAAGATACTCACGCCCTGTCCGAGCCTGCGTTCATTTCCGTACTGGAAGTGCTGGCAGCGAACGGCGTAGATGTTATTGTGCAGGAAAACAATGGCTTCACTCCGACGCCTGCCGTTTCCAATGCCATCCTGGTTCACAATAAAAAAGGTGGCCCGCTGGCAGACGGTATCGTGATTACACCGTCCCATAACCCGCCGGAAGATGGTGGTATCAAGTACAATCCGCCAAATGGTGGCCCGGCTGATACTAACGTCACCAAAGTGGTGGAAGACAGGGCCAACGCACTGCTGGCCGATGGCCTGAAAGGCGTGAAGCGTATCTCCCTTGACGAAGCGATGGCATCCGGTCATGTGAAAGAGCAGGATCTGGTGCAGCCGTTTGTGGAAGGTCTGGCCGATATCGTTGATATGGCGGCGATTCAGAAAGCGGGCCTGACGCTGGGCGTTGATCCGCTGGGCGGTTCCGGTATCGAATACTGGAAGCGTATTGGCGAGTATTACAACCTTAACCTGACCATCGTTAACGATCAGGTCGATCAAACCTTCCGCTTTATGCACCTCGATAAAGACGGCGCGATCCGTATGGACTGCTCCTCCGAGTGTGCGATGGCGGGTCTGCTGGCACTGCGTGATAAGTTCGATCTGGCGTTTGCTAACGACCCGGATTATGACCGTCACGGTATCGTCACTCCGGCAGGTTTGATGAATCCGAACCACTACCTGGCGGTGGCGATCAACTACCTGTTCCAGCATCGTCCGCAGTGGGGCAAAGATGTTGCTGTCGGTAAAACGCTGGTTTCTTCTGCGATGATCGACCGCGTGGTCAACGATTTGGGCCGTAAGCTGGTAGAAGTACCGGTAGGTTTCAAATGGTTTGTGGATGGTCTGTTTGACGGCAGCTTTGGCTTCGGCGGCGAAGAAAGCGCGGGGGCTTCCTTCCTGCGTTTCGATGGCACGCCGTGGTCTACTGATAAAGACGGCATCATCATGTGTCTGCTGGCGGCGGAAATCACTGCTGTTACCGGTAAGAACCCGCAGGAACACTACAACGAACTGGCAAAACGCTTTGGTGCGCCGAGCTACAACCGTTTGCAGGCAGCTGCGACTTCCGCACAAAAAGCGGCGCTGTCTAAGCTGTCTCCGGAAATGGTGAGCGCCAGCACCCTGGCAGGCGACCCGATCACCGCGCGCCTGACGGCGGCACCGGGCAACGGTGCTTCTATTGGCGGTCTGAAAGTGATGACTGACAACGGTTGGTTCGCCGCGCGTCCGTCAGGCACAGAAGACGCATACAAAATCTACTGCGAAAGCTTCCTTGGTGAAGAACATCGCAAGCAGATTGAGAAAGAAGCGGTTGAGATTGTTAGCGAAGTTCTGAAAAACGCGTAAACACATTAAATAAGAAAAAGGGCGATCGGAAGATCGCCCTTTTTACTTATGATAGCCTGATACGCTACGTTCATCAGGCCTACGAGGATGGTGCAATATATTGAATTTGCACTATTTTGTAGGACGGATAAGGCGTTCACGCCGCATCCGGCATGAACAACGAGCACTTTGTTAATAATCTGAAAGGGCGATCATTCAATCGCCCTTTTTTATTTCGCTTTTTTTAACCGTGTTTGTTTTTCAGTTCAAAGCGTGGTGATACCAGACCATACAGTGTCCAACCAAGGAAGGTCACGATGGAACCGTACAGCATGGCTTCTTCCCCGGATGAGTACAGCGCATAGAAACTGTACATCGCGCCAATAAAAGCAACAACGTTTGCAACTTTCGCTTTTGAGGGGGGCACATTAGCGACCTTCTGAATAATGACTAATGCCGCCATCGACAGAATATACGGGATGATATTGGTCACCACGGCCAGGTTAACCAGCACGTTGAACTGGCTGTTCAGTGACGGGCTAATGGTCATCAGTGCCAATCCACTCTGAATAATCACAATGGTCAACATTCCCTGAACCGGTGCATCCACTTTGGTTACACGGGAGAAAATTTTCGGGAAGTACCCTTCATCAGATGAAGATTTAAACACCTGGGCAATGGTGAACTGCCAGCCAAGTAGCGAACCGCAGCAGGACATCACCATCAGCGCCATAATGACTTTACCCACTTCCGGTGTGAACATTTGCGCGAAGGCCAGACCAAATGGTGCCGTTGAATTTGCCAGCTCCATATTGGGCACAATCCCGGCAATCACGTTGGTGGAGACGATATAAATCACCGCCGCACCTAACGTACCGCCGAGTACCGCGATTGGCACATTACGTTCCGGGTTTTCCACTACATCAGTATTCGCACACGCAGACTCCAGACCAAGAAAAGCCCACAGCGTCATGGCGATGGAAGAACCTACCGCACTGAAGAACGGTGCATGATGCGGATTCCAGGAATCAACGTAAAGTGTCGGGCTAAACCAGAACCAGCCGATAACGCACAGGCCTACCACCGGAATAATGACCCCCCACACGGTAATGCTACTGATTTGCCCGGTAATGCGCGCACCACCAAAGTTAGCCACGGTACAAATCCACAGCACTCCGATGGTTGCCAGACCAATCTGCACTGGTGACAAACTCGCGCCGAGCAGTTCGGTGCCGTAACCAACTGCCGAAATAGCAATCGCCACGTTAGCAATCAGCAGCGAGACGCCGTAGGTATAGTTCGCCATAAAGTTACCGGATTTACCGAAAGCATACTCGGCATAACCGCCCATACCGCCTGATTTACGGCTGAACATACCGCATTTTGCGAATGCCCATGCCAGCGCCATTGAGCCTACGGCTGTCACCAACCAGGAGATTATTGAGATTGTCCCAACTTCGGCAAGCTTTGTCGGCAGCATGATGATGCCGGAGCCCATCATGTTGACCATCGTCAGTATGGTTAACTGAACGACGCCCATTTTGTTCGATTTAGCCTGACTCATAATTTTTCCCCTTTCAACAGGGTGCTTTGCGCATCACGAGGCTTGATGACATAGCACCAAACTTGCTTACGACCATCATGTTCTTCTATATAGACACCCTGCAGCTCCGGTGCAAAACCTGGCAGCAGGTTGATCCCTTCTTCCAGAGCGCTGAAGTAACGCAGAACAGCACCACCCCAGATTTCACCCGGAACAACACACAGCACACCCGGAGGATAAGGAAGCGCACCTTCGGCTGCGATACGGCCTTCTGCATCCGGCAGACGAACCAGTTCCACTTCACCGCGTAAGTAGGCATAGTTGGCTTCCTGTGGATTCATGCTGACGCGTGGGAAGTGTTCCTTACGGAACATCTCTTTTTGCAGTTGTTTCACGTTGTGACGGGCATACAAATCATGCATTTCCTGGCACAACTGACGCAGGGTATAACCGGCGTAGCGCTCTTCATGCTGTTTGTAGATGGAAGGCAATACTTCCGCCAGAGGCGCATCAGCTTCCAGTAGTTTTTCGAAGCGTACCAGCAGGGCAACAAGTTGCTGCAGTTTGGCCATATCTTCTGCCGGAGTCAGCAGGAAGAGGATGGAGTTAAGATCGCATTTTTCCGGCACTACGCCATTTTCGCGCAGGAAGTTAGCAAGAATCGTCGCGGGTACACCGAATGCTTCATATTCGCCGTTACGTGCATCAATGCCAGGAGTTGTCAGCAACAGTTTGCACGGATCGACAAAGTATTGATTCTCTGCGTAACCTTCAAAAGAATGCCAGTGCTCACCGGGTACAAATTTAAAGAAGCGCAGATCAACCGCAATTTGCGCTGTTTCATACGATTGCCAGGGTTTACCATCCACCAGTTCAGGAACGAACGGACGAATGTGCTGACAGTTATCGAGGATCAATTTGCGGGCATTAATACCGTTAACCACACAATCCATCCACATATTACGACCGCTGACACCTTCATGCATTTTGGCGTTAATATCCAGTGCGGCAAACAGCGGATAGAACGGGCTGGTGGAGGCGTGCATCATAAAGGCGTTGTTCATGCGTTTGTGCGGGACATAACGCTGTTGCCCTTTGATATGGCTGTCTTTTTTATGAATTTGTGAAGTCTGAGAAAAACCAGCCTGCTGCTTATGTACAGATTGCGTAACCAGAATACCCGGATCGTTCTCATTAAGCTCCAGTAGCAGCGGCGAACAGTCCGCCATCATCGGAATAAACTGTTCATAGCCGACCCATGCTGAGTCAAACAGGATGTAGTCACACAGATGACCGATTTTATCCACCACCTGGCGGGCGTTATAAATAGTACCGTCGTAGGTGCCTAACTGAATCACAGCGAGGCGGAACGGACGCGCCTCTTTTGCCCGTTGCGGTGCAACTTCTCTAATCAGTTCACGCAGATAACTTTCTTCGAAGCAGTGCGCATCAATACCACCGATAAAACCATACGGGTTACGTGCTGTTTCCAGATAAACCGGTGTTGCACCAGCCTGTAGCAAGGCCCCGTGGTGGTTAGACTTATGGTTATTGCGGTCAAACAGCACCAGATCACCCGGTGTTAGCAGGGCGTTTAAAACCACTTTGTTGGAAGAGGAGGTGCCGTTTAAAACAAAGTACGTTTTATCGGCATTAAACACTTTAGCCGCATGTTGCTGTGCAATGCATGGCGCACCTTCATGAATCAGTAGATCGCCCATTGCTACGTCGGCATTACACAAGTCGGAGCGGAAGAGCATTTCGCCAAAATATTCCACGAACTGATTGCCTGCCGGATGGCGACGGAAAAACTCACCCCCCTGATGACCCGGGCAGTCAAAAGCGCTATTGCCCTGATTGACATAATCGACCAGTGCGCGGAAGAAGGGCGGGCGCAGCTGCGTTTCATAATGGCTGGCGGCGGTTTCTAACTGACGTCCGTAAAATTCTTTCCGTGATTCGCAATGCTCGAAGACACCAGTAATACGTGGCAGATATTCTGCTGGTACACGTTCTTCATTTTCCGTTGCAATAAAAACAGGAATGCCATAGCCAGTAGCGTCTATTTCATCGAGTTTTCCACGTTCAACATCATTGACTGATAAAATAATGGCGGCAACGTCAATATAATTACTTTCGTCAATATTCACGCATGCACGATGAGTGGAAAAACAATCCGGGCAAGAACGACTAACGGCAATTTTTAATTCTGACATTTTGTTCATCTCTTTATTTCAGGTAATAGCAGGTCCTCAATTTCTCAAAGGAGAAATCGATCACGCCGGAAAAAAAGCAAAACTCCACCGCTGATAAATAAATCAGTAGTTTGCTTTTTGCAGATGCAATAACCCAGACCAGCCCGGTAACTGGCTATACTCGTCATACTTCAAGTTGCTAGTGCTGCGACTTGAATTATTTAGAGTTTAAAAGGGTTAGCAGTATATGAGCACCGAGGGATACAGGTATTAACCTGTAATGCTTAAAGTCAGGGAGACCTGTACGCTGGGGTGCCCTTTAGTCAGAAGACTAACGGGCATTAAAGAAATGAAAGTCAAAACTATTACGATGGGCAAACTTCATGATATGGGTTGTCCGCCTTATATGAGGCATTAAGCGGTTATTATTTTCCATTTACCTTTACCTTTTGCTGTGTCAGTTGAAGGTAGAGTTATTCTATCCATGAAAAGGCTATAAACTGTGAAGAAGATCAACAAAAAACGATCACACCCCAAATAATAAATCGTTAATTATGAATAGCGCCATATTAGATGCTGTTTTGTTGTTTAAATGTTGCAATTTCGTAGGTTATATTTTCATTAAGAAATTAAACCTGCCAAATAATAATTTTCGGGGCAGGTTTAATAATAAATTAATAATTAGTTAAGCGTATTTATTGAATAATAATTCATGGCATAAACCGATACCCAATACCGGTTTCAGTAATAAAATGGCGAGGGCGGGCGGGATCTTGCTCCAGTTTTTGTCGCAGATGCCCCATATAAATACGCAAATAATGGCTGTGTTCGACCGCGTTTGGTCCCCACACCTGGTTGAGAAGCTGGCGCTGGGTGAGCACTTTTCCGGCATTGTTGAGCAGCACCGCCAGCAGGCGGAATTCAATCGGGGTGAGATGCACCTCTTCCTCACTGCGGTGAATCACGCGGGCGGCTAAATCGACGGTAACATCAGAAAATTTCACCAGCGGATCAGGCGCGGTGGTAGCAGAGTGGCGGCGTAAAGCAACGCGCAGACGGGCCTGCAATTCACCAATGCCAAATGGCTTACTCAGGTAATCATCCGCTCCGGCATCCAGCGCGGCGATTTTGTCGCTCTCTTCGCTGCGGGCGGAAAGCACAATTACTGGCACCGCGCTCCACTGGCGCAGGTCGCGGATAAACTCAATCCCATCACCGTCTGGCAGGCCGAGATCGAGAATAATCAAATCTGGCTTACGAGTCGCCGCTTCCAGCAGCCCCCGTTGCAGCGTTTCGGCTTCAAAAACGCGCATACCGTCGCCCTCCAGCGCCGTGCGCAGAAAGCGACGAATAGCCTGTTCATCTTCAACAATCAGAACGTTTGTCACATATCCTCATGAAATTCTTCAAGTTCAGGGGCAGTTTGCTGGGGAAGTGTAACACGAAAACAGGCACCACCTTGCGGTCGGTTGAACGCGGTAATGGTGCCGCCGTGTACATCCACAATTGCCCGACAAATTGCCAGCCCAAGCCCTACACCCGGCACCGCCGACTCTTTATTTCCGCGAGCAAACTTATCGAATATCGCCTGCTCCAGGCCTTGTGGAAGACCGGGGCCGTTATCCCAGACATCCAGTTGTAGATTTTCGCCCTCAACGTGGGCATCGATACCAATTTCGGCCTGTGCACCCGCGTATTTCACCGCGTTCTCCAGCAGATTAATCAGCACCCGTTCAAAGAGTGGCCCGTCAACGTGGATTAAGGTCAGCGGTTCTGGCAGAGAAAGGTTGATGGGCGAGGATAAACCCGGTTCCAGCATTTGCAGCGCGCTGCCGACCACTTCTTCCAGCGTTAACCACTCTTTCTTCAAATTAAAGCCGCCGGACTGAATTCGCGCCATATCCAGTAGATTATTCACCAGTCGGGTCGTGTTCAGCACATGCTGACGAATCTCGCTGGCCTGGCGGGCGTGGGGCGATCCTTCGCTCGCCAGATCGAGCGTTAAGATTTCTGCCTGACCGAACAGCACCGTAAGCGGCGTGCGTAAATCATGCGAAAGCGCCGCCAGCAGGGCGTTGCGGATCTGTTCTCGTTCGCTTGCCATCCGCGCCTGTTCTTCGCTGGCGGTCAGTGTCAGCCGCTCAAGGGCATTGGCGACTAACAACGTAAATGTCTCCAGCAGGCGCTGCTGTTCCGGGATCATCAACTGGCGCAGATTCCCCGGCTCCACCACCACCAGCCCGTAGGTTTTCTCACCGCTTTTTAACGGCAAAATTTGGTACGGCACGCCGGGTAACGTGTCGGTGCCCGCGCCCGCAGGCAGGCCTTTATCAAAACTCCACTGCGCGATGGCATCGTCCCACGGCGTCATTCCTTGCGGATGTGTTAACGGCTGCAATTTACCGTTGTCATCGGGTAACAACACCTGACTGCGGGCATGAAACGTGGAGGCAATAAATTGTTCGCTGGTGGCGGCGATGTCCTGCGGACTGCGGCCCACCGCCAGTGCTTTCGACATTTCATATAAGTGCCGTGTGCGTTGCTCGCGGTAACGGGCTACCCGCGCCTGATAACGCACGCCAGCAGTAAGGTTCCCGATCACCAGCCCGACGGTTAACATCACCGCGAAGGTCAGCAGATACTGCACATCAGAGACGGCGAGCGTGCCGCGTGGGGCGATAAAAAAGAGATCGAAACTCACCACATTAATGACGGTAGCAACCACCGAAGGCCAGCGTCCATAAAATAGCGCCACCATCACCACGCCAAGTAGATACAGCATCACCAGGTTGGCGGCATCAAACGCCATCAGCCACTGCATGGCAATTAAGGTGATAACGGCGCATAACGCGGCGGCAACCAAGCATCCCTGAATCTGTACCCGCCACTTGTCTTTAAAAGAGCGGCTATCCGGCGCGTTATTAAGCGGGCGGGCGGGTGGTTCATCAAGCGCGACCAGCACCTGATCGAGATCGGGGGCGATGCGCGCCAGTCGGTCAGCAAAAGTTTCCCGACGCCACCAGCGGCGTGAGGCCGGGCGACCGAGAATAATCTTGCCGAGATTATGTTCACGGGCATAACGCACTACGGCTTTCTCTTCCGCTGGATCAGAAAGTGTTGCCGTCTCCGCGCCCAGCTCCTGCGCCAGACGTAAGGCGCTGAGAATTGCCCGACGTTTTTTCTCCGGTAAGCGGTGCAGGGCAGGGGTTTCAACATACACCGCGTGCCAGACGCTCCCCAGCCGTGACGCCAACCGCGCCGCCGCGCGGACCAGTTTCTCACTGCCGGTGTTATGCCCAATACATAAAAGAATCGCGTCGCGCGTGTGCCAGACTTTCTCTTCGCCAGGATGCCCCCGCCAGGCGCGCATTTGCTCATCTACGCGATCGGCAGTACGGCGCAGTGCCAGTTCGCGCAGGGCGATCAGATTGCCTTTGCGGAAAAAATGTTCAATGGCGCGCTCCGCCTGCCCGGCAATATAGACTTTGCCTTCTTTCAGCCGTTGACGCAGATCGTCCGGGGGCAAGTCCACCAGCACTACGTCGTCGGCAGCATCAAAAAAGGGATCGGGCACGGTTTCCCGCACCTGAATTCCGGTGACGCCACTGACCACATCATTCAGGCTTTCCAGATGCTGAACGTTGACGGTCGTGAAAACATCAATGCCCGCTTCCAGCAGCTCTTCGATGTCCTGCCAGCGTTTAGGATGACGAGAACCTGGCGCATTACTGTGCGCCAGTTCGTCCATTAAGATCAGCGCCGGACGGCGGGCGAGGGCGGCATCGAGATCAAACTCGCTGATATGCCGCCCACGGTACGCCTGGCGTTTTAGCGGCAGAACAGCCAGCCCTTCCAGCATTGCGGCGGTATCTTTCCGTCCGTGAGTTTCAACCACGCCAACCACAATATCCAGCCCTTGCGCCCGCAGTCGCTGGGCTTCTGCCAGCATCGCCCAGGTCTTCCCGACGCCTGCACAGGCACCGAAAAAAACTTTCAGCTTCCCCCGATGCGGCGCGGCAGTTTGTTCCAGCAGACGATCGGGGTCGGGACGTAAGGGTTCGTTATTCATCAAGCTTATCCAGCGCCAGATTGAGTTCGACAATGTTGACGACCGGCTGGCCGATATATTTCACCAGCGGTTGTTGGCTATATTTTGCGATCAGCTGCGTGAGCTGTTCAACGCTGAGATTACGCGCTTTCGCCACGCGTGGGATCTGCCAGGCCGCCGCTTGCGGGGTGATGTTATTGTCCAGCCCGCTTGCCGACGCCGTCACCAGTTCAACCGGAACGTTCGCGCTGGCATCCGGGTTAGCGGCTCGTAATGCAGCAACGCGTGCGGCTATTAGTTTATCCAGCTCAGGGTTACTGACCGCCAGATTGCTCCCGCCAGAAGCCTGTGGATTATAGGGCATTTCTGCCGTTGCCGACGGGCGACCATGAAAATAGCCGTTGCCGGTAAAATTCTGCCCGATTAATGCCGAGCCGCGCACCGTATCACCTTCGCGAATCAACGAACCATTGGCCTGCCAGGGAAACCACCATTGCCCCAGCGCGGTGGTCAGCAGCGGGTAAACACCGCCAGTAATCAGTAACAAAAAGAGAAATGTCGATAATGCCGGACGTAATCCACGCATGGTAAACCTCACACCAGACCGCAAACGGTCAGCAGTAAATCAATGACTTTGATACCAATAAACGGCACCAGCAGCCCACCCAGACCGTAAATCCATAAGTTACGGCGCAACATGGCAGAAGCGGTAAGCGGTTTATAACTCACGCCTTTTAACGCCAGGGGAATCAAAAAGACGATAATCAAGGCGTTGAAAATGACCGCACTGAGAATGGCGGAGTCGGGCGAATGCAGGCGCATGATGTTCAGCGCATTTAACTGCGGATACGTTGCCGCGAACGCCGCCGGAATAATGGCGAAGTATTTCGCCACATCGTTGGCAATGCTGAAGGTGGTCAGCGAGCCACGGGTCATCAGCATCTGTTTGCCAATATGCACCACCTCGATCAACTTGGTCGGGTTAGAGTCGAGATCCACCATATTGCCCGCTTCTTTCGCCGCCTGAGTGCCGGAGTTCATCGCTACCGCGACATCTGCCTGTGCCAGCGCCGGAGCATCGTTGGTGCCGTCGCCGGTCATCGCCACCAAACGGCCTTCCGCCTGATACTGACGAATTAACGCCAGCTTGGCCTCCGGTGTCGCTTCGGCGAGGAAATCATCGACGCCCGCTTCCGCGGCAATGGCGGCGGCAGTCAGACGGTTATCGCCAGTAATCATCACCGTTTTTATGCCCATTTGGCGCAGCTGGGCGAAGCGCTCTTTAATGCCGCCTTTGACGATATCTTTCAGCGCAATAACGCCCAGCACGCGGGAACCTTCCACCACTACCAGAGGCGTGGCCCCCTGACGCGCAACCTGATCGACTTTTTGATCGACATCGGCAGGGAAGTGACCACCGTTAGCTTCAATATGGCGGCGAATGGCATCGACAGAACCTTTACGGATCATACGGTTGTCGATATTGATCCCGCTCATTCGACTTTGCGCAGTAAACGGTACAAAAGTGGCGTGAAGCGACTGCACATCGCGCTCGCGCAGGTTAAAACGCTGCTTGGCGAGGATCACAATACTGCGGCCTTCCGGCGTTTCGTCGGCCAGCGAAGCCAGTTGTGCTGCGTCGGCCAGCGTTTTTTCCTCTACGCCCTGCGCAGGGATAAACTCTGATGCCTGACGGTTACCGAGGGTGATGGTACCGGTTTTATCCAGCAGCAGAACGTCAACGTCACCCGCCGCTTCAACGGCGCGTCCGCTGGTGGCGATCACATTCGCGCCCAGCATCCGACTCATCCCGGCGACGCCGATCGCTGACAACAGGCCGCCGATGGTGGTTGGAATCAGACAGACCAGCAGCGCCACCAGTACCGTTACACTGACTGCATTACCGCCCCACGCGGAAAATGGCCACAGCGTGGCGGTTGCCAGTAAAAAGACGATAGTCAGGGCAATCAGCAGAATGGTCAGGGCAATCTCGTTCGGCGTTTTACGTCGCTGCGCGCCTTCCACCATCGCGATCATCCGATCCAGAAATGTCTCGCCGGGGTTAACGCTACACTCAATCACCAGCCAGTCAGAAAGAATACGCGTGCCGCCGGTGACGGAGGCAAAATCGCCGCCGGATTCACGGATCACCGGTGCCGATTCCCCGGTGATGGCGCTTTCATCGACCGATGCGCCCCCTTCAATGACTTCACCATCGCAGGGGATAATATCGCCCGCTTCTACCAGCACGATATCGCCTTTACGCAGTTGATCGGCAGGAACTTTGTCCGCCGCAGCGCCATATTTCGGCTCACGCAGCTTGCGGGCAAAGGCAGTTTTTTTCACCCCTTTCAGACTGTTGGCCTGCGCTTTACTGCGGCCTTCTGCCAGCGCCTCGGCGAAATTAGCGAACAGTACGGTGACCCACAGCCAGCCGCTAATGGCCGCGCTAAACAGCGCATTGCCAGGCATCGCACCGCTTGCCATCGCGATGCTAATACAGGTGGTCAGCAGACTGCCGATCCAGACGATAAACATCACCGGATTGCGCCATTGCGCCTGCGGGTTTAATTTTTTCACCGCTTCTTTCAGCGCCTGAACGACAAGTGTTGGTTCGAATAGCGCCAGTTGTTTACGACTCATATTCAGTGCTCACTCAATATCATCAGGAGAGGTATTCCGCCACCGGACCAAGCGCCAGGGCAGGGATAAAGGTCAGTGCGCCAACCAGCAACACGGTGCCGATCAACAGACCAACAAACAGCGGGCCGTGCGTTGGTAGAGTGCCGGAGCTGGCGGGCTGGCTCTTTTTACTCACCAGCGAACCAGCAATCGCCATTACCGGAATAATCACCCCGAAGCGACCGACAAACATGCAGAACGCCAGTAAACAGTTCCAGAACGGAGAGTTGGCGCTTAATCCGGCAAAGGCGCTGCCGTTGTTGTTAGCGGCGGACGACACGGCGTACAGCACTTCGCTAAAACCGTGCGGGCCAGGGTTGAGCATGGCGCTACGTCCGGCGTCGGTCATCATCGCCAGTGCTGCGCCCATCAGTACCAGCGTCGGGGTGACCAGAATCGCCAGTGCAGTCAGTTTCATCTCACGTACGTCGATTTTTTTACCCAGATATTCCGGTGTACGACCAATCATCAGCCCGGCAATAAACACCGCCAGCAGAACGAACAGCATCATGCCGTAAAGACCAGAACCGACACCGCCGAATACCACTTCACCAATTTGCATCAGCCACATCGGCACCATGCCACCGAGAGCGGTAAACGAATCATGCATCGCAATCACCGCGCCACAGGAAGCCGCCGTAGTCACGACCGCAAACAGGCTACTGACCAGCACGCCGAAACGGCTCTCTTTACCTTCCATATTGATGCTGCTGTCCGCACCCAGCGCCAGCAGTTGAGGATTACCGTGAACTTCTGCCCACATCACCACGCCTACGCAGATGACAAAAATCACTGACATCGCCCACAGCAACATGCGCCCCTGGCGGCGATCGCCTGCCACTTCACCAAAGGCAAAGCACAGCGCTGTTGGGATCAAGAAGATCGCCAGCATCTGCACGAAGTTGGTCAGTGCGGTTGGGTTTTCAAACGGATGCGACGAGTTGGCATTAAAGAAGCCACCGCCGTTAGTACCGAGCATCTTGATCGCTTCCTGAGAAGCTACAGGCCCCATGGGTAACAGCTGTTGCGCTCCTTCAACGGTATTCACCGCCTGATAGGGCAGAAAGTTTTGCAGCGCACCTTGTTGAATAAAAAACAGTGCGATCAACAACGCCACAGGGACTAGCACCCATAACGTGATGCGTAGCAGATCGACCCAGGCATTCCCGAGTGTGCTCATGCTCTGGCGGGTAAATGCACGAATGAGGGCAAAAATCACCGCAATCCCGCTGGCGGCAGAAAGAAAGTTTTGCACCGTTAAGCCCGCCATCTGGCTGAAATAGCTCAACGTGGTTTCACCGCTATAAGATTGCCAGTTGGTATTAGTGACAAAGCTGACGGCAGTATTCAGCGCCAGATCCCATGACAGCCCCGGCAACTGCTGTGGATTAAGCGGCAGATAGTGCTGACCGAGCAGCATGAAAAACAGCACCGCCAGCCCCAGCATGTTCAGGCCGAGAATGGCACAGAGATACTGCTTCCAGTTCATCTCATGGTTAGAGACGCCAAGCGCGCTAAAGAGTACGCGTTCAACGCCCGTCGTACCAGGAAGAGGAATATCATTAATCAGCCACGCCAGCCCGCTGCCTAAAGGACGCGCCAGTACCATTAATACCAGTAAAAACGTGGCAATCAGTAAGAACCCTTGCGCAGCCATCAGAACGCCTCCGCATTGATCAGGGCATAAACCAGATAACCCAGTAATAAAAACACCAGCAATACGCCGGTTATCACGCCTGCACTCACAGTGCACCTCCAGTGGCCTAAAAGTGATACCGGAAGGGTAGAATTCTGGCTGCAAAGATTTCGCAAAAATCTTCGGGCGGGATGTAAAAAAAGTATAAAAATGGCAAAAGCCATGATTTAACTGATGGTTAGTATTAATTTAACTTTTGTGTAACTTAATTACGAGGTGAATGTAAATAAACCATCAATAAGCAAAAATAAGTGGTCGGATGAGTAGTAAAATTACACAAAAGGCGGTACTATTTTCATCAGATAAACAAATTCATTTTTCCGGTGCCATTCACCGGGTAGATATAAAAGGGGGAGAAAAGTATGGAACTCTACAGAGAATATCCTGCATGGCTTATCTTTTTACGCCGTACTTATGCGGTTGCAGCGGGCGTTCTGGCGCTGCCTTTCATGCTTTTCTGGAAAGACCGCGCCCGCTTTTACAGCTACCTGCACCGCGTCTGGTCGAAAACCAGCGATAAACCGGTGTGGATGGATCAGGCCGAAAAGGCAACCGGTGATTTTTACTGATAGCTGAGTTTTGAAAACATTGAAAACCGCTAGTGGAAACGCTGGCGGTTTTTTTATAATGCGCGATGTAGTATATGGTTCACCATCTGGTCAGAAAGTGTCTTTCTAAAACACTACGGCGTAATGAATTCATAGATTGATTGTCTGGCGGAAGTCAGGTTCATAACGTATTATTAGCGCTTGTCTACAAGGCAATGTGTATTTCCGCGATGAGTAAATGAAAATAAAAAGTGAAGATATATTCATCAAGATAATCAATAAATAATCTTTCAGGTATTCTTAACATGAATAAAATTATAGAATATATAAATAAAATTGAATTTGACATGTCAATCAAGTTTCCTCCAGTGTATAAACGTTTTTTGATAGAAGAAATTAAAGATAGTGAGACCTATGAAATAACTAATAAGAAGCACGAAACATTATATTTATATAACTATTCTGATCTTATTGAAAGAAATGAAACATATGATATTCAACAAGTGGAACCTGACTATTTTTTGATAGGTCAAGACGGAGATTTAGGCTATTTTATCTATGTTGGGAGTGCTAAGGAAAGTGATACTATATTTAGTATTGATTTAGGTGCCTTAGGAGCCATGGAGTTTTCGGTAGAAGCTGATGATGTATATTTTTGATTTTCATATTGTAATAAATTTATGAATGTTAATTTCATCTTTTTTTGATAGACGATTTACTACTGAAATTTAACTGGATGATATGGAAATTAAAATGCAAGATGTTATTCTTAAATTGATTGCCAGAGGATTGATTGATATCAGAATTGCAGCTAACTCTGGAAATTCAAAGGCTTGTTTTATATTGTCTGATTTTATACATGTTCTGCCTCATACAGCTAATTGTATGGTCAATGATGGACAGAGTTATGAGGATGTTATGAATGATTTATATGCGCGGGCTAAAATTAAAAACATGGAAGATTGGCTTGATAATGCTTTAAATGATGTATACACGTGATCATTGACACTGCTTGATTTGATTCTGTCAGGGGATAATGCTCAAACTATGAACATCAGACTATCACCTGAACTTTAGTTTCAACACCGTCAAGGCTGTGACTGCCGCGTCTGCAACCTGAGTGGTGGCAGGATACGTAACGGTGAGCGCAAATCTGTTAAAACCACTGGCAGTCGTACCCGGATGAATATTATTGCCGGTGCTGTCGCAGGCGGTGCGTTGACCGGATTGATGTGTGGTCCAGGTGCACCTGTTTGCGTACTTATTGGCGGCTTTGTCGGCGGTGCACTTGCCGCATGGGAAATGGGGCGCTTGTGGAATTGATTATGCAACAGGTTAATTCGATATCGTTGGTCAAGGTTCACAAAGCGACTGATTTATCTCAGGCTCAGTCTGACGTTGTGCTCAAGGGCAATAACACAGGTATTATTGTACCAGGGCAAATACTGGAAGCGGCAATTCAGGTTAATGACCAGCGTTATATCCTTTTTCTGACGGATGACGTTATTTTTGAGGAATCACTGACAATTGTCCTTATCGATGTTAACGATGGAGTTAAAGAGACCGTACGTTTGGGTAATGAGTATGCGACGGGAAGTTTTGAGGGATTATCCGTTACAGCGGATAGCATCAATTTCAGATTCATTGGTGATTCTCTCTGGACAATCCAAACCGTTGACTCACCATGCTTGACGCTTCCTTTTGGTTCAGATCCGAAAGGTGTGAAACGAGAAGCCAGACTGAAAAAATACATGACAATTTCGGTCATCCCTGCACCTGAGCAAACTCGCTGATGTTATTTCAGAAAAATTATAGCAAACAAAGGCACTATAAATTGAAAAATAAAGAAACCCTAAAACAGATTTATCACCTGCAATATGATTCGTTCGCTTTCAAAAGTGGTTTAATAAACTGGTATAATTCTTTATTAGATAAAACACCCGATGAACTGGATGAAAATGATATTGCCAAAATGCTTCGTCAGAATATCTTACCGGCGCTTGCTGTACAAAAAGCAATTGAGATGATAGAGATTAATCTTATGGTGGGCTATTTATATGATGGGGAGCTATTGCTGGTATTGAGTAATCTCATCGGGAGTGACTATTTTTCTCCTTTGCAGTTACTGAAATTAAAAAATATCATCAATAATTTTGATGACAACATGTTAAACGTTGCTGCCATGAGCGATGAAGAAAAAAACTATTTCTTGCCACCATGAAATTTATTATGAATAATTGAATTTTTTACTGTTATCATTTATTCGTTTCGTTTTTTCAGTACCGCCGTCTACACTTACTCCTGTAAACCGCCCAGGAGTAGTAATGAATCAACAACTTTTTGATGACAGCACCCTTATCCGCATTTTTGCTTTGCATGAGTTACACCGTCTTAAAGAGCGAGGCTTAACGCGCGGGGCGCTTCTCGATTATCACAGCCGCTATAAACTCGTCTTTCTGGCCCATTCCCAGCCGGAATACCGCAAACTTGGCCCGTTTGTGGCAGATATTCACCAGTGGCAAAATCTGGATGATTATTACAACCAGTACCGCCAACGCGTCATTGTTTTGCTTTCTCACCCCGCCAATCGGCGCGATCATACAAACGTTTTGATGCACGTTCAGGGTTATTTTCGCCCACACCTTGACTCCGCAGCACGTCTACAACTGGCGGCGCTTATCGACAGTTATCGCCGTGGCGAGCAACCGCTTCTTGCGCCGCTGATGCGTATCAAACACTATATGGCGCTTTATCCTGACGCCTGGCTTTCAGAGCAGCGTTATTTCGAACTTTGGCCGCGGGTGATTAACTTGCGCCATGCAGGAGTTTTATGACTACCCATCTGGTCTGGTTTCGCCAGGATTTACGTCTGCATGATAATCTCGCGCTGGCGGCCGCTTGCCGCTATTCGTCTGCACGCGTGCTGGCGTTGTATATCGCTACACCACGCCAGTGGGCGGCGCATAATATGTCGCCGCGTCAGGCTGAATTTATCAATGCACAACTGAACGGGCTACAAATCGCGCTGGCGGAAAAAGGCATTCCTTTGCTGTTTCATGAAGTGGATGACTTTGCCGCCAGCGTCGAAATAGTTAAACAGGTGTGCGCGGAAAACCGTGTTACCCATCTGTTTTATAACTATCAGTATGAGGTGAATGAGCGGGCGCGGGATGTGCAGGTTGAGAGAACGCTGCGTAACGTGGTGTGTGAAGGGTTCGATGACAGCGTGATCCTGCCGCCGGGGGCGGTGATGACTGGCAATCATGAGATGTACAAAGTCTTTACGCCATTTAAAAACGCCTGGCTGAAACGGCTGCGGGAAGGGATGCCGGAGTGCGTCGCTGCGCCAAAAGTTCGGAGTAGCGGATCATTAGATCCCGCGCCATCTATTACGCTGAATTACCCTCGTCAGTCTTTCGATACTGCGCATTTCCCGGTGGAAGAAAAAGCGGCGATTGCGCAATTACGCCAGTTTTGCCAGAACGGTGCGAGTCAGTACGATCAGCAGCGTGATTTTCCGGCAGTGGAAGGCACCAGCCGTTTGTCCGCCAGCCTGGCAACGGGCGGGTTATCGCCTCGCCAGTGTCTGCATCGCCTGTTGGCGGAACAGCCGCAGGCGCTGGACGGTGGGGCCGGTAGCGTCTGGCTTAATGAGTTGATCTGGCGCGAGTTCTACCGTCATCTGATGACGTATTACCCCTCGTTGTGTAAACATCGACCGTTTATTGCCTGGACCGACCGCGTACAGTGGCAAAGCAATCCCGCCCATTTAAAGGCCTGGCAGGAAGGCAAAACGGGATACCCAATTGTTGATGCCGCCATGCGTCAGCTTAATAGCAGTGGCTGGATGCATAACCGGCTACGGATGATTACAGCCAGTTTTCTGGTGAAAGATTTATTGATCGACTGGCGCGAAGGCGAGCGATATTTCATGTCGCAGCTGATTGATGGTGATTTGGCAGCCAATAACGGTGGCTGGCAATGGGCGGCCTCCACCGGAACCGATGCTGCGCCGTATTTTCGTATTTTTAACCCGACAACCCAGGGCGAGAAATTTGATCGCGAAGGTGAGTTTATCCGCCGATGGTTACCGGAGCTGCGCGATGTACCAGGGAAAGCGGTGCATGAACCGTGGAAGTGGGCAGATAAATCAGGTGTGACGCTGGATTATCCGCAACCGATAGTCGATCACAAAGAAGCGAGAGTACGAACGTTGGCAGCGTATGAGGCGGCGAGGAAGGGGAAATAACAGACGCGTCAGGCAATCTTGCCCGGATGCCGGATACTGCGTGAACGCCTTCTCCGGCCTGGCAAATAGTGCAAATTCAATATATTGCAGGGACATCCAGGCCTGATAAGACGCATTAAGCGTCTTATCAGGCATCGGTGCTGGCCTGTTAAGACTCCAGCGCCAGCGCGCGGTTTCTGAACTTAAGCGCCTGATACAGCCAAATCATCAGTACCAGTCCTACACACGCCAGTGCACCCCAGGTGATTTGATCAAACACTTCAATATATGCATTGATGGAGTAGTTGATCGCTCCGGAAGCATCAAACGAAGCTTGCGATGTCTGATCGGCAATCACGCCCGCCAGATAGTTCGCAATCGCGCCGGAAAGCAGCATATAAATACCGGTTAATACGCCGGTCACGCCGGGGATTTCAATGCGCGTAATCTGCGACATAGCAACCGGGTCGATAAACAGTTCCGCAAATCCCATCACCGCCAGGCCTAACACCATCAGTGGCAGAGAAGAGTGACCATACATAGCGGACCAGCGGGCGCTTAAGGTCAGAATGCAGAATCCGGCGCTCATCAGGCCGAGGCCAAGAGCAAATTTTCCCCAGATGCGCACGGTACGATTACCTGCGACGCTCTCTTTAACTACCCACGCCAGGAACACACCGCACAGCATGACCGCGAAGGCATTAATCGACTGGAACATAGCGGTCGGAACGGTATAACCAAACATATCGCGGTTAACGAAGCGATCAATATAAAGGCTAATCGAGCTACCCCCCTGTTGTGCGAAGGCCCAGAACAACATGCTGAAGAAGGTGAGCGTCACAATCAGCCCCAGCTCCTTACGCTGTTTCTGGTTTTCTGCTTTGCGATAAATTTTTGCCAAAACGCCAAGGCCAATGATAGTCGCGACAATCAAGGCGTATACCGACCACTCTTTCCAGAACAGTACGGTAATCAGCGCAGGTGTTGCCACCAGCAGAACCAGCAGCCATCCCCAGTTAGGCAGGAGAAAGTTTGTCGCACGCAGTACGTCTTTGTTAACGCCACGGGTATGAGCAAAATGACGATTGCCACATAAGAAGATAACCAGACCCGCGATCATGCCAACCGCCGCCAGGCCAAAGCCCATCGCCCAACTGTACTCTTCCTGGGCGTAGCCACAGGCGATAGGTGCGATAATAGACCCCACGTTACCCGCCGCATACATCAGCGAGAAACCGCCATCACGACGCGGATCGGTTGGCTCATACAGCTCGCCGAGCAGGCAACTGACGTTGGATTTAAACAGACCGTAACCACAAACGATAATCGCCAGGGACAGATAGAGGAATGACGGATGGATCTCACTGGCACCCAGCACCACATGTCCGATCGCCATCAATAACGCCCCCAGCATCACCGCCATACGGTTGCCGAGAACTTTATCCGCCAAAAAGCCACCGAGGATTGGCGTGACATACACCAGCGAACAGTAGGCGCTAAATAACGCGTAGGCGTGAGTATCGTTGTATTTTAGTTGATTAGTGAGATAGAGAATCAGCAGGGCACGCATGCCGTAAAAGCTAAAATATTCCCAGATTTGCAGCGCAACGACATAGTAAATAGCGCGCGGCTGTGATGCGTGTTTATTCATAATAATTCCACAATTGACTGCAACGTCACGTAATAGTTGCGCGGCGTGCTTGTGTTTCCTTAAAGTTAAAACTTTGATACAGATCTGATTATTTATGCAATATGCTGTCTGATTGCATAAATATACATTAGCTGAAGCGTGATGATATAAACAATTTGCGTCTTTTGGCGTCGGGTTTGTTTCTTAATATGTCAAAAGATTGGCTATCGACGAACAGGCGAGGTAACGCTATGTTAACGGTGTAGCTATCAGAATACGGAAGGCGCGAAGATGAAAAACACCGAACTGGAACAACTGATTAACGAAAAACTGAACAGCGCGGCGATTAGTGATTACGCGCCGAATGGTTTGCAGGTGGAAGGCAAAGAGACGGTGCAAAAAATTGTTACCGGTGTCACCGCCAGCCAGGCTTTGCTCGATGAAGCGGTGCGTCTGGGCGCGGATGCGGTCATTGTGCATCATGGTTATTTCTGGAAAGGGGAATCGCCAGTAATTCGCGGTATGAAGCGTAACCGCTTAAAAACATTGTTGGCGAATGATATCAACCTGTATGGCTGGCATTTGCCGTTGGACGCGCATCCGGAGCTGGGCAATAACGCACAGCTGGCGGCGATACTGGGGATCACGGTCATGGGCGAAATTGAGCCGTTAGTGCCGTGGGGCGAACTGATTATGCCTGTGCCGGGACTGGAACTAGCCTCCTGGATTGAAGCGCGTCTGGGACGTAAGCCGTTATGGTGTGGCGATACCGGACCTGAGGTGGTTCAGCGCGTTGCCTGGTGCACGGGCGGCGGGCAGAGTTTTATCGATAGCGCCGCGCGTTTTGGCGTGGATGCTTTTATTACTGGCGAAGTTTCTGAACAGACCATTCATTCAGCCCGCGAGCAGGGATTGCATTTTTATGCTGCGGGTCACCATGCCACTGAACGCGGTGGTATTCGCGCATTGAGCGAGTGGCTGAATGAAAATACCGATCTTGATGTGACCTTTATTGATATTCCTAATCCTGCATAACGAATAATCAGAGGGATCGAAAGTGCAACGAGCGCGTTGTTATCTGATAGGTGAAACGGCGGTAGTGCTGGAGCTGGAACCGCCGGTGACGCTGGCTAGCCAGAAACGGATCTGGCGACTGGCGCAGCGTCTGGTGGATATGCCGAATGTGGTTGAAGCCATTCCCGGCATGAACAATATCACGGTGATTTTACGTAATCCTGAGTCGCTGGCGCTGGATGCCATAGAGCGTTTGCAACGCTGGTGGGAGGAGAGTGAGGCGCTGGAGCCGGAGTCTCGTTTTATTGAAATTCCGGTGGTTTACGGTGGCGCAGGCGGACCGGATTTGGCGGTGGTCGCGGCGCATTGTGGATTGAGCGAAAAACAGGTTGTTGAATTGCACTCCTCTGTGGAATACGTGGTCTGGTTTTTAGGTTTTCAACCGGGCTTCCCGTATCTCGGGAGTTTGCCGGAACAACTACACACGCCACGGCGCGCTGAACCGCGCTTGCTCGTTCCGGCAGGTTCTGTCGGGATCGGCGGGCCGCAGACCGGTGTTTATCCGCTGGCAACGCCGGGCGGCTGGCAGTTGATTGGTCATACCTCACTCAGCCTGTTTGATCCGGCGCGTGACGAACCCATCTTATTACGTCCGGGAGACAGCGTGCGCTTTGTACCGCAGAAGGAGGGAGTATGCTGAAGATTATTCGTGCGGGCATGTATACCACTGTGCAGGATGGCGGTCGTCACGGTTTTCGCCAGTCGGGTATCAGCCACTGCGGCGCACTGGATATGCCTGCGTTACGCATTGCTAACCTGCTGGTGGGTAATGACGCCAATGCCCCCGCGCTGGAGATAACGCTCGGTCAGTTAACGGTAGAGTTCGAAACTGATGGTTGGTTTGCCCTGACGGGGGCAGGTTGCGAAGCGCGGCTGGATGATAATGCCGTCTGGACTGGCTGGCGATTGCCGATGAAAGCAGGCCAGCGTTTAACGCTTAAACGCCCGCAGCACGGGATGCGCAGTTATCTGGCGGTCGCGGGTGGTATTGATGTTCCGCCGGTAATGGGGTCATGCAGTACCGATCTCAAAGTGGGGATTGGTGGGCTGGAAGGCCGTTTACTGAAGGATGGTGACCGACTCCCGATTGGCAAATCGAAGCGTGATTTTATGGAAGCGCAGGGCGTTAAACAGCTGCTGTGGGGCAACCGCATTCGCGCCTTGCCAGGGCCAGAATATCATGAGTTCGATCGTGCCTCGCAGGATGCATTCTGGCGTTCGCCCTGGCAGCTTAGCTCGCAAAGTAACCGCATGGGTTATCGCTTACAGGGGCAAATTTTAAAACGCACCACCGATCGCGAACTGTTATCTCATGGTTTGTTGCCCGGCGTGGTGCAGGTGCCGCATAACGGGCAGCCGATTGTGTTGATGAACGACGCGCAAACCACCGGTGGGTACCCGCGTATTGCCTGTATCATTGAGGCTGATATGTATCATCTGGCGCAAATTCCGCTCGGTCAGCCGATTCATTTTGTCCAGTGTTCACTGGAAGAGGCACTGAAAGCACGGCAAGATCAGCGACGTTATTTCGAACAATTAGCGTGGCGGCTGCACAATGAAAATTGACCTGAACGCCGATCTGGGCGAAGGCTGTGCCAGCGACGCAGAGCTATTAACGCTGGTTTCCTCTGCCAATATTGCCTGTGGATTTCATGCTGGTGATGCGCAAATCATGCACGCTTGCGTGCGTGAAGCAATAAAAAATGGTGTCGCGATTGGCGCTCATCCGAGTTTTCCCGACAGGGAAAATTTTGGTCGCAGCGCTATGCAGCTGCCGCCAGAAACCGTTTACGCCCAGACGCTGTATCAAATTGGCGCGCTGGCAACGATTGCCCGTGCTCAAGGCGGCGTAATGCGTCATGTCAAACCGCACGGCATGTTGTATAACCAGGCGGCGAAAGAGGCACAACTGGCAGACGCCATCGCCAGAGCGGTATACGCTTGCGATCCGGCATTGATTCTCGTCGGGCTGGCGGGAAGCGAGCTGATTCGTGCAGGCAAGCAATATGGCCTGACAACGCGCGAGGAAGTGTTTGCCGATCGCAGTTATCAGGCTGACGGCTCGCTGGTGCCGCGAAGCCAGCCAGGCGCGTTGATTGAAAACGAAGAACAGGCGCTGGCGCAAACGTTGGAGATGGTGCAACACGGCAGAGTCAAAAGTATCAACGGCGAATGGGCAACGGTCACGGCGCAAACGGTCTGCCTGCATGGCGATGGAGAACACGCACTGGCGTTCGCCCGCCGACTACGCTCTACATTTGCCGAAAAGGGGATTGTTGTCGCAGCATAACCCCGCTTAATAAAGAATGAAAAAAGGATATCACCATGCCTGAAGGCCCGGAGATCCGCCGTGCAGCGGATAACCTGGAGGCGGCGATCAAAGGCAAACCTCTAACTGATGTCTGGTTTGCCTTCCCGCAGTTAAAACCGTATCAATCACAACTTATCGGTCAACACGTTACCCATGTGGAAACGCGAGGTAAGGCGTTGTTAACTCATTTTTCCAACGGGTTAACGCTCTACAGCCATAATCAGCTTTACGGCGTCTGGCGCGTGGTTGATACCGGCGAAGAGCCGCAGACCACGCGAGTATTGCGGGTAAAACTGCAAACGGCTGACAAAACCATTCTGCTTTATAGCGCCTCGGATATTGAGATGTTGACCCCGGAACAACTGACCACGCATCCGTTTTTACAACGCGTTGGCCCTGATGTGCTGGATCCGAAACTGACGCCGGAGGTGGCGAAAGAACGGTTATTGTCGCCGCGCTTTCGTAATCGTCAGTTTGCTGGATTACTACTCGATCAGGCGTTTCTGGCTGGGCTTGGCAATTATTTGCGGGTGGAGATCCTCTGGCAGGTGGGGTTAACCGGCAATCATAAAGCGAAAGATCTCAATGCGGCGCAACTGGATGCACTCGCACACGCGTTACTGGAGATTCCTCGACTTTCTTACGCTACGCGGGGGCAGGTGGATGAGAATAAACATCATGGGGCGCTGTTTCGCTTTAAGGTTTTTCATCGTGATGGCGAACCGTGCGAACGTTGTGGCAGCATCATTGAGAAAACCACGTTGTCCTCGCGCCCGTTTTACTGGTGTCCAGGCTGCCAGCACTAGGCCGACCGCTTCGGCGCATAGGTTGAAATAAACCGCGCAATGGCTGGCCCCGTCAGCAAAATACTGAACAGGCGTAGGGTTTGCATCGCCATAATAAGCGCCATATCGGCATTGCTCCCTGCGGCGATGACCGCCACGGTGTCAAGCCCGCCGGGGCTGGTGGCGAGGTAGGCAGTCATAAAATCAATATGCATAAACCGGGTCAGCCCCCACGCCATACCCGCACAAATAGCCAGCAGAGCAAAAATCGACAGCAAGATTTGTGGCAGCGGGCGCAATGCCCGCAGTAAGATTTGCTTATCGAAACCAAGACCAATCCGCCAGCCAATTGCCATATACGCCATCGCCAGCAGCCATTCTGGTAGTTCGATGGTTATGTACTCACCAGACTGGAGCAGCGCGCCTGCCAGCATCGGGATGAGCATCGTGCCGGAAGGAAGACGTAGCAAGCATCCCGCCGTACCGGCAGCGACCGCGAGCAAAATTGTAAGCAGGAGATTAATGCTCACTGGCGGGAACCAGATGATCTGCTGGTTAACCGCTTCAGCGTTATCACCCAACATCATCCGCGTAACCAGTACCGCCGCCCCCGCGACGAACAGCACTCGCAGATATTGCATAAACGCCACCAGGCGAATATCTGCGCCGTAATCTTGCGCCATAGCGACCATTGCCGCCGCGCCGCCAGGAGAAGAACCCCAGGCACCGGTATTTCCAGGCAGTGAGCTATAGCGCACCAATAACCAACCCACGACGGCGCTGGAAAGTAACGTCACCAGTAAAATAGCTAACACAATCGGCCAGTTCACCGCTAGCGTGGTCAGGATCGAACCGGTCAGGTTTTGCGCAATCATGCAGCCAAGAATGGCCTGCGCGGCGAGAAAAGCGGATCGGGGAAGTTGCAGAGTAATTCCGCGCATACTAAAGATGATTCCGGCGATCATTGGCCCAAGTAATAGTGCCGCCGGAAGATGTACCGCGAGGAAGCCAATAGAAAGGAGAAGTGAAAGCACACATAACATTCCCCACTGCAAAACTGGCATCCTTCGCTTCCTCATTATTTTCTCTTTGGTGTATCGATACAGCATAAAGAAAGCCGGGCCAGGAAAAAATAACAGCAATCAAGGAAAAGGGGAAAATCAGCAATTTTCTGAAAGAGATGCCCTTTCGGTTGCAAAGGGCATCATGGGAAATTAGTTATAGTTAATCTTAAAAAGCACCACGGTATCGAAGGAGCCAGCCTCAATGGGAGTGCCGGGAATAGACGAAAGTTCAGCCGTATAGGTTTTTTCGTAGATCAGCATGTCACTGGTGAAGTCGGCATATTCGCTGTATTTGTTGAAGGTATAGGGCGAGGCGTTTTCATCCAGTAAACGTAGCTTCAGACCATTACCAATCAGCAATGCTTTATCTTCTTCAACCAACGTTTCTTCGGTATAAAACGAGGAGCTGACTTTGAATCCGTCGGTACATTGATCGTTTTGTGATTTTGTCGTTTTAATACCGAATGTTTTTGTCATGTTGTGTCGCCGGATATCCAGTACATTAAATTTACCAAAATCAATGACCTGGTTGGCTGGGGTAATAGAAAAATTGACGCTGCAATCCAATACCCGAATGTTTTCCAGACCAGTAATATGATATTTCAGGTTTTGGGCGGTAGGGTCCTCATTAACGCTTCCTTCGCCATCAAATTGCACCACAATGTAATCGCTGAGCGTGCTTTGATAATCATGCGGCGGTATCTCTCGTATCTTGACGTATAACCGCATGCGAGCGAGAAACGTACGCGACATATGAATATTATTGGGATCACCAGAGCAAATTTTGTTCTGCCATCCCATCGCGATGATCTGCTCAGGGGTATAAATATTAATGTTTTTGCTGTCGATGCACTGGTTAGTGTCGATGCGGCTTTTTCCCTGGTTAGCATCATAATCAACACCATTGTAAGTTACGCCGAGTTGATAATAGCGATCCTGAATTCCCGGGTACGGGTTAACCCAGGCGTAGACATGCTCGCTCTCAAAGTTGCCGTTGGTATTGTTGTCACAATAGACGGGAATTTTAATATCGTCAGACTCCCAGATCTTATCGCCGGGTTTGGCATTCCCTGGTACAGCAAATGGTTGAATAGATTCCGATTTTTCTACCGAACCACCGGATGAACCAAAGTAACAGTTCAGGGCAAGCGCAGATTTTAACGGTAGAAATAACAGACAGATGATGAGCAATAATCCCTTGCCAGCACTCATTTCTTCGCCTCCACAGCCTGTAAACGGCATTGCCCGTTACAGTTGAGCGTTGTCATGCGTAATGCGCCATAATCATCCATATAACCGAGATAAAACTGGCTGCCACTATAATTTCCAGTGGTTGTGCTTACTGTACTAAAAGGCGCAATCATCACAGTTTTGAAGCCCGGGAGAACGCTTTGCTCATTTCGCCCAAGATACGCGATGGTCAGATAATAGCCAGTAGGGTTTTTTAAGCTAAGCTGATTGCCCTGCTGGCTGACCTGTAACTGCAGTTCGACCTTTTCTCCTGCTTTCTTGCGTAATGCAGACGGTCGCCAGAACACCTTGATACGGCTCTGGATGGCGACTTGCAGAACGGCATGGTCGCTGTTTTTTTCCGGGGCGGGAGGAATTTCACGCATATTGTAGAAAAATAGCGTTTCGCGATCGCCCGGTAATTTCGTGGTCGAGGCTTGCTTGACTATTCGCACCTGCGTTGTTGCTTTCGGTTCCAGACGTTGTATCGGTGGTAGGGCGACCAGAAGATCGTCGCTTTTCTCCCCTTTTTCATTTTCGAGCCAGGAATAAGCGAGGTAGGGGAGTTTATCGCTACGATTATCTACTCGCAGACTGGTAGCTTTATCATTAGCGTTAAACACAATGCGAGTGCGGTCGGGTTGTAGTGCAGCGTGGCTACACAGACTGGTAACCAACAACAAAAGGGGAAGTCCTTTCATAAATGTCATTTTCATTTCCTTAATTAATGACAAGGTAAAATCAGGCGATTTGCGGTGTCTTCCATATGTTCAGGAAGATGGATCGAGCAACGCTGACTATCACCCCAGACCACGGTAAACTTTTGATTCTCAGCGACTCCGCTTAACCAGGCGTGTCCTTCCTCGCCAACCATCCCCACGCTAATGCTGCTGCCATCCTGACGGATATCCGCACCGAGGGGAGGGAACTGACCGCTGGCGTTGCGAATGATGACGTTAATGTCTTTACCGGAACGGGATGCCAGTGATTTGTAACCTATTGCGCCTTCAATCCACGTTTCTTTGATGACGTTTTCTGTCACCGTCACGCCGTCGGGTAAGTCGTTCATGTTCACGGCCACGGTGGAAGGTTGATAACTGGAAACCAGCGGTACCACTGCAATGCCAAAATGGTTGGTGTAGTCGAGATTGCCCTGAACCGGAATATCTGCCACGCCATCGGTGCTGACCATCAGGCGTGGTTCATTGGTGGAGCTGCGGCGATGGAAGGCTGCACCATATTGCGTCGCCGTGAAAGAACCACTCCAGCTGCTGCTAACAGAACTGTAGTCATTGGCAGCATAAGTACCAGAAAGATCCCACTCACCCGCTGAACTCAGGTGCTGATAGTTACCGCTCACCTGGGCTCCATTGTCCGGACGGTCGGATTGTAGTCCAGCAGACATCCCCCAGCTATTTCGTTCATCCAGCGTATCGTTCCACGACATGCGGTGTGTGGTGCTGTGGCTACTGTTTTGCATGTCATAACCGACCCGACCACCGTTACCGAAGGGAAGCGAAATCGACAGGTAAATCTGGTTGTCGCGATCTTTATCTTCGTAATGGGTTGTATTGAATGACGTCGAGATCGAGATATCTCTCCAGTTACCAATATCAACATTAAAACCCGCCGTGATGTTGGCGGTCGTGGAGGCGTCTGCATTCCACCAGGTTTGATGCAGCAGGTTGGCGTACAGATTGAGGTTCAGTGGGGTAATCGGTTGCCCCACGGATAAGCTGATCGTCTGTTTTTCGTCCTGCGCATCGTTGTCGTTGTATTTGTGATCCAGATAGTTGGCGTAGCTGTGAAAATGACGATCTGAGAAGCGATAAGCGGCGAGCGAAATCGTGCTGTTAGTGGCATCCACTTGTTTGCTGTAATTAAAGCGGTAACTTAAGCCCCGCTCGTCCTGCTGAGTATCAAACTGACTACTGGCCCAGGTGACATCAAACGACAATGCACCAAGCCAGAGCATATTTTGCCCGATACCCATTGCGGCAGAATGGTAGTCGTCACCCGAAATCAGCAGGCCGCCGTACAGCGAGGTATTTGACAGCATCCCCCAGGAAACTTCATTGCTAAAAAAGGTTTCATTTTCAGTTTGATGAGACATAGATGTTCGCGGCTGACCGGCAGCAAGTTTATAGCGAACCTGCCCCTGGCGCGTAAGGAAAGGCGTCGATGCTGCCGAAACCTGGAAATTGTTCACCCGACCATCTTCTTCCGTCACTTTGACATCCAGCGTCCCCTGGACGGACTGATTCAGATCATCAATGATAAACGGGCCTGGCGGGACTTTTTTCTGGTAGATGACGCGGCCTGATTGACTGATCGTCACCGTGGCATTGGTTTGTGCAATACCGCTAATTTGTGGAGCGTAGCCGCGCAGTTCCCACGGTAACATCCGGTCGTCACTCGCCAGTGCCGCGCCGGTATAAGAAAAACCGTCGAAAATATTGGAACTAAAATCCGTTTCGCCGAGGGTTAATTTTGAACCTAATTGCGGTAGCGGGCGAAAAAGATAGGTACGTGATATTTCGCCTGACTGCTCATGGTTATCATCGCCATCATTTTGATTCAACTGATAGTCACTGCGTAAGCGCCATGCCCCCGCGTTAATTCCGGCTGTTCCGTAGGCGTTAAGATTAGTGCTGCTGCTGCCATCCTGTGGGCGGTAGCTGCTGGCAAACAAGTTGTAATCCATCAGGACACCGGGGACACCTTCTTTCCATGTGGAGGGTGGAGTCCAGTTATCTGAGTGCCACGCCAGCCAGGCCTGTGGGATGGTGATATTCAGTTGCTGACTGGCCTGATCAAAATTGAAGAGCATTTCTGGTCGGGTGCTAAAATCGACGCACTGATTAATCAGGGGTAACGACTGACGGACTTCAGGTTTTAAGCCAAATTTATCGACCAATAAATCATTGATGCACGGAATGGTATTGTCACCCTTTTTTTGCCAGTTAATTTTTTGCCCATTACTGATTTGGTTATTATTTACCGCAATGCTGACAAAATATTCACCGGGAGCAATGACACCTTTTTCCTTTAATAATGAAATATCAATGCGCTCACGCATCGATTTGTCGAGGACATTCAGGTTGAATTCAACCGCCATGGCGGAAGGCATCGCCATGACCAGGCAGGATACAAAAGAGAGTCGATAAATATTCACGGTGTCCATACCAGATAAATATTTTAAGAAAGGCGGCAGTGATGCCGCCCAATAACGCTTATTTATAATCCAGTACGTAGGTTGCATTCGCTGTAACAGCCCCTGCCGTTACTGGTGTCGCTTGATCAATTTGTTCCATCCAGGCAAAGAAGTTCAGTGTTTGTTCACTGGACGTTGGTGCCAGGTCGATATCCGGAGAAGCAGTGCCTAAAATGATATTGCTTTGATCCTTATTCATTAAACGCACGCCGACACCGGTGGCTTCGCCAGTGCTGGTATTGTTGAGTATCGGATCTGCGCCAGTGGTTTTCGCTGAGCTATCGAAGGTGACCGCGACTTTAGAAATCTTGCCACCGGAACCGTTATTAGAGTTTTCCAGGTCGCAGTTGATTAAACGCAGGTCGACAGCAACCGCATCGCTGTGATGAGACTGATTAATGTGGCTGGTGGTCACCTGACCTAGCTCAATTTCTTTATCAATATCATCATGATGTATTTCACATGGTGCTTCTATAACCTCACCTTTAAAGTGAATTTCACCAGAACCTTCATCAGCTGCATAAACCGGTGCAGTGAATAACAGAGATACGGCCAATGCGGCCAATGTTTTTTGTCCTTTAAACATAACTGAGTCCTTTACAGAAATAGAAAAAGTATAGCGATATCAGAATATCTTATTTGATTGTCGAATGTTTTTAGTTTTACTTAAAAATATTATTAATTATATTAAATGCAAGGTTAACTAATTGATGTGATGAATTAATAATTTAATGAATGTTATCGGGGGAATGAGAGAGATATACCTCATTTTCATGAGGTTATAAATGTAACTAAAAGCAGATACCTTAATTAAAACTTATTATTTTGCCGATAAAATGAACAATTCTATTATTTTGCAATATTAATGTCAGCCGGTTAATTAATTTTATTTTTACATTTTTTTGTGTTCAGGTAGATAAAAATTAACCCGCCTTTTAAAGGCGGGTTAACAGAATTTACTGCTTAGGAATCAGCAGTTAACGTTTGATGTCGCTTTTAAAATCGCGTTTTTCATAGCCGGTATACAGCTGACGTGGACGGGCAATCTTCATGCCGTCACTGTGCATTTCGCTCCAGTGGGCGATCCAGCCAACTGTACGTGCCATAGCGAAGATCACGGTGAACATGGAAGACGGAATACCCATCGCTTTCAGGATGATACCAGAGTAGAAATCGACGTTCGGGTACAGTTTCTTCTCGATAAAGTACGGGTCGTTCAGCGCGATGTTTTCCAGCTCCATAGCCACTTCCAGCAGGTCATCCTTCGTGCCCAGCTCTTTCAGGACTTCGTGGCAGGTTTCACGCATGACGGTGGCGCGCGGGTCGTAGTTTTTGTACACGCGGTGACCGAAGCCCATCAGGCGGAAAGAGTCATTCTTATCTTTCGCACGACGAACAAATTCCGGAATGTGTTTAACGGAGCTGATTTCTTCCAGCATTTTCAGAGCCGCTTCGTTAGCACCACCGTGCGCTGGTCCCCACAACGAAGCAATACCTGCGGCGATACAGGCAAACGGGTTCGCCCCCGAAGAGCCAGCGGTACGCACGGTGGAGGTAGAGGCGTTCTGTTCATGGTCAGCGTGCAGGATCAGAATACGGTCCATAGCACGTTCCAGAATCGGATTAACTTCATACGGTTCGCACGGCGTGGAGAACATCATATTCAGGAAGTTACCGGCATAGGAGAGATCGTTGCGCGGGTAAACGAATGGCTGACCAATGGAATACTTGTAACACATCGCGGCCATGGTCGGCATTTTTGACAGCAGGCGGAACGCGGCAATTTCACGATGACGAGGATTGTTAACATCCAGCGAGTCGTGATAGAACGCCGCCAGCGCGCCGGTAATACCACACATGACTGCCATTGGATGCGAGTCGCGACGGAAAGCATGGAACAGACGGGTAATCTGCTCGTGGATCATGGTATGACGGGTCACCGTCGTTTTAAATTCGTCATACTGTTCCTGAGTTGGTTTTTCACCATTCAGCAGGATGTAACAAACTTCCAGGTAGTTAGAATCGGTCGCCAGCTGATCGATCGGGAAACCGCGGTGCAGCAAAATACCTTCATCACCATCAATAAAAGTAATTTTAGATTCGCAGGATGCGGTTGAAGTGAAGCCTGGGTCAAAGGTGAACACACCTTTTGAACCGAGAGTACGGATATCAATAACATCTTGACCCAGCGTGCCTTTCAGCACATCCAGTTCAACAGCTGCGTCCCCGTTGAGGGTGAGTTTTGCTTTTGTATCAGCCATTTAAGGTCTCCTTAGCGCCTTATTGCGTAAGACTGCCGGAACTTAAATTTGCCTTCGCACATCAACCTGGCTTTACCCGTTTGTTATTTGGCTCGCCGCTCTGTGAAAGAGGGGAAAACCTGGGTACAGAGCTCTGGGCGCTTGCAGGTAAAGGATCCATTGATGACGAATAAATGGCGAATCAAGTACTTAGCAATCCGAATTATTAAACTTGTCTACCACTAATAACTGTCCCGAATGAATTGGTCAATACTTCCACACTGTTACATAAGTTAATCTTAGGTGAAATACTGACTTCATAACTTTTACGCATTATATGCTTTTCCTAGTGATGTTTGTAACAACTTTGTTGAATGATTGTCAAATTAGATGATTAAAAATTAAATAAATGTTGTTATCGTGACCCAGATCACTGTTCGGGATAAAACCCGACAAACTATATGTAGGTTAATTGTAATGATTTTGTGAACGGCCTATACTGCCGCCAGGTCTCCGGAACACCCTGCAATCCCGAGCCACCCAGCGTTGTAACGTGTCGTTTTCGCATCTGGAAGCAGTGTTTTGCATGACGCGCAGTTATAGAAAGGACGCTGTCTGACCCGCAAGCAGACCGGAGGAAGGAAATCCCGACGTCTCCAGGTAACAGAAAGTTAACCTCTGTGCCCGTAGTCCCCAGGGAATAATAAGAACAGCATGTGGGCGTTATTCATGATAAGAAATGTGAAAAAACAAAGACCTGTTAATCTGGACCTACAGACCATCCGGTTCCCCGTCACGGCGATAGCGTCCATTCTCCATCGCGTTTCCGGTGTGATCACCTTTGTTGCAGTGGGCATCCTGCTGTGGCTTCTGGGTACCAGCCTCTCTTCCCCTGAAGGTTTCGAGCAAGCTTCCGCGATTATGGGCAGCTTCTTCGTCAAATTTATCATGTGGGGCATCCTTACCGCTCTGGCGTATCACGTCGTCGTAGGTATTCGCCACATGATGATGGATTTTGGCTATCTGGAAGAAACATTCGAAGCGGGTAAACGCTCCGCCAAAATCTCCTTTGTTATTACTGTCGTGCTTTCACTTCTCGCAGGAGTCCTCGTATGGTAAGCAACGCCTCCGCATTAGGACGCAATGGCGTACATGATTTTATCCTCGTTCGCGCTACCGCTATCGTCCTGACGCTCTACATCATTTATATGGTCGGTTTTTTCGCTACCAGTGGCGAGCTGACATATGAAGTCTGGATTGGTTTCTTCGCCTCTGCGTTCACCAAAGTGTTCACCCTGCTGGCGCTGTTTTCTATCTTGATCCATGCCTGGATCGGCATGTGGCAGGTGTTGACCGACTACGTTAAACCACTGGCTTTGCGCCTGATGCTGCAACTGGTGATTGTCGTTGCACTGGTGGTTTACGTGATTTATGGATTCGTTGTGGTGTGGGGTGTGTGATGAAATTGCCAGTCAGAGAATTTGATGCAGTTGTGATTGGTGCCGGTGGCGCAGGTATGCGCGCGGCGCTGCAAATTTCCCAGAGCGGCCAAACCTGTGCGCTGCTCTCCAAAGTCTTCCCGACCCGTTCCCATACCGTTTCTGCGCAAGGCGGCATTACCGTTGCGCTGGGTAATACCCATGAAGATAACTGGGAATGGCATATGTACGACACCGTAAAAGGGTCGGACTATATCGGTGACCAGGACGCGATTGAATATATGTGTAAAACCGGGCCGGAAGCGATTCTGGAACTGGAACACATGGGGCTACCGTTCTCGCGTCTTGATGATGGTCGTATCTATCAACGTCCGTTTGGCGGCCAGTCGAAAAACTTCGGTGGCGAGCAAGCGGCACGTACTGCGGCGGCAGCTGACCGTACCGGTCACGCACTGTTGCACACGCTTTATCAGCAGAACCTGAAAAACCACACCACCATTTTCTCCGAGTGGTATGCGCTGGATCTGGTGAAGAACCAGGATGGCGCGGTAGTTGGTTGTACCGCACTGTGCATCGAAACCGGTGAAGTGGTTTACTTCAAAGCCCGTGCGACTGTGCTGGCAACCGGCGGGGCAGGGCGTATTTATCAGTCCACCACCAACGCGCACATTAACACCGGCGATGGCGTCGGCATGGCTATCCGTGCAGGTGTACCTGTGCAGGATATGGAGATGTGGCAGTTCCACCCGACCGGTATAGCAGGTGCGGGTGTACTGGTCACCGAAGGTTGCCGTGGTGAAGGCGGTTATCTGCTGAACAAACATGGCGAACGCTTTATGGAGCGTTATGCGCCGAACGCCAAAGATCTGGCGGGCCGTGACGTGGTGGCGCGTTCCATCATGATCGAAATCCGTGAAGGTCGCGGCTGTGATGGTCCATGGGGGCCACATGCAAAACTGAAACTCGACCACCTGGGTAAAGAAGTTCTCGAATCCCGTCTGCCGGGTATCCTTGAACTCTCCCGTACCTTCGCACACGTCGATCCGGTGAAAGAGCCGATTCCGGTTATCCCAACCTGTCACTACATGATGGGCGGTATTCCGACCAAAGTGACCGGTCAGGCGCTGACGGTGAACGAGAAAGGCGAAGATGTGGTTGTTCCGGGGCTGTTCGCGGTAGGTGAAATCGCTTGTGTATCGGTACACGGCGCTAACCGTCTTGGCGGCAACTCGCTGCTGGACCTGGTGGTCTTTGGTCGCGCAGCGGGCCTGCATCTGCAAGAGTCTATTGCCGAGCAGGGCGCACTGCGCGATGCCAGCGAGTCTGATGTTGAAGCGTCTCTGGAGCGTCTGAATCGCTGGAACAACAACCGTAATGGTGAAGATCCAGTGGCGATTCGTAAAGCACTGCAAGAATGTATGCAGCATAACTTCTCGGTCTTCCGTGAAGGTGATGCGATGGCAAAAGGGCTTGAGCAGTTGAAAGTGATCCGCGAGCGTTTGAAAAATGCCCGTCTGGATGACACTTCCAGCGAGTTCAACACCCAGCGCGTTGAATGCCTGGAACTGGATAACCTGATGGAAACGGCGTATGCAACGGCTGTTTCTGCCAACTTCCGTACCGAAAGCCGTGGCGCGCATAGCCGCTTCGACTTCCCAGATCGTGATGATGAAAACTGGCTGTGCCACTCCCTGTATCTGCCAGAGTCGGAATCCATGACGCGCCGAAGCGTCAACATGGAACCGAAACTGCGCCCGGCATTCCCGCCGAAGATTCGTACTTACTAATGCGGAGACAGGAAAATGAGACTCGAGTTTTCAATTTATCGCTATAACCCGGATGTTGATGATGCTCCGCGTATGCAGGATTACACCCTGGAAGCGGAAGAAGGTCGCGACATGATGCTGCTGGATGCGCTTATCCAGTTGAAAGAGAAAGATCCCAGCCTGTCGTTCCGTCGTTCCTGCCGTGAAGGTGTGTGCGGTTCCGACGGTCTGAACATGAACGGTAAGAATGGTCTGGCCTGTATTACCCCGATTTCGGCACTCAACCAGCCGGGCAAGAAGATTGTGATTCGCCCGCTGCCAGGTTTACCGGTGATCCGCGATTTGGTGGTAGACATGGGACAATTCTATGCGCAATATGAGAAAATTAAGCCTTACCTGTTGAATAATGGACAAAATCCGCCAGCTCGCGAGCATTTACAGATGCCAGAGCAGCGCGAAAAACTCGACGGGCTGTATGAATGTATTCTCTGCGCATGTTGTTCAACCTCTTGTCCGTCTTTCTGGTGGAATCCCGATAAGTTTATCGGCCCGGCAGGCTTGTTAGCGGCATATCGTTTCCTGATCGATAGCCGTGATACCGAGACTGACAGCCGCCTCGACGGTTTGAGCGATGCATTCAGTGTATTCCGCTGTCACAGCATCATGAACTGCGTCAGTGTATGTCCGAAGGGGCTGAACCCGACGCGCGCCATCGGCCATATCAAGTCGATGTTGTTGCAGCGTAATGCGTAAACCCAGGCCTGATAAGACGCACAAGCGTCGCATCAGGCAACCAGTGCCGGATGCGGCGTGAACGCCTTATCCGGCCTACAAAAGAAATGCAGAAATCGTAGGCCTGATAAGACGCGCAAGCGTCGCATCAGGCAAACAGTGCCGGATGCGGCGTGAATGCGTTATCCGGCCTACAAAAGAAATGCAGGAATCGTAGGCCTGATAAGACGCGCAAGCGTCGCATCAGGCAAACAGCGCCGGATGCGGCGTGAACGCCTTATCCGGCCTACAAAAGAAATGCAGGAAATCTTTAAAAACTGCCCCTGACACTAAGACAGTTTTTAAAGGTTCCTTCGCGAGCCACTACGTAGACAAGAGCTCGCAAGTGAACCCCGGCACGCACATCACTGTGCGTGGTAGTATCCACGGCGAAGTAAGCATAAAAAAGATGCTTAAGGGATCACGATGCAGAACAGCGCTTTGAAAGCCTGGTTGGACTCTTCTTACCTCTCTGGCGCAAACCAGAGCTGGATAGAACAGCTCTATGAAGACTTCTTAACCGATCCTGACTCGGTTGACGCTAACTGGCGTTCGACGTTCCAGCAGTTACCTGGTACGGGAGTCAAACCGGATCAATTCCACTCTCAAACGCGTGAATATTTCCGCCGCCTGGCGAAAGACGCTTCACGTTACTCTTCAACGATCTCCGACCCTGACACCAATGTGAAGCAGGTTAAAGTCCTGCAGCTCATTAACGCATACCGCTTCCGCGGTCACCAGCATGCGAATCTCGATCCGCTGGGACTGTGGCAGCAAGATAAAGTGGCCGATCTGGATCCGTCTTTCCACGATCTGACCGAAGCAGACTTCCAGGAGACCTTCAACGTCGGTTCATTTGCCAGCGGCAAAGAAACCATGAAACTCGGCGAGCTGCTGGAAGCCCTCAAGCAAACCTACTGCGGCCCGATTGGTGCCGAGTACATGCACATTACCAGCACCGAAGAAAAACGCTGGATCCAACAGCGTATCGAGTCTGGTCGCGCGACTTTCAATAGCGAAGAGAAAAAACGCTTCTTAAGCGAACTGACCGCCGCTGAAGGCCTTGAACGTTACCTCGGCGCAAAATTCCCGGGCGCAAAACGCTTCTCGCTGGAAGGCGGTGACGCGTTAATCCCGATGCTTAAAGAGATGATCCGCCATGCTGGCAATAGCGGCACCCGTGAAGTGGTTCTTGGGATGGCGCACCGTGGTCGTCTGAACGTGCTGGTTAACGTGCTGGGTAAAAAACCGCAAGACTTGTTCGACGAGTTTGCCGGTAAACATAAAGAACACCTAGGCACGGGCGACGTGAAATACCACATGGGCTTCTCGTCTGACTTCCAGACCGATGGCGGCCTGGTTCACCTGGCGCTGGCGTTTAACCCGTCTCACCTTGAGATTGTAAGCCCGGTAGTTATCGGTTCTGTTCGCGCCCGTCTGGACAGACTCGATGAGCCGAGCAGCAACAAAGTGCTGCCAATCACCATCCACGGTGATGCCGCAGTGACCGGGCAGGGCGTGGTTCAGGAAACCCTGAACATGTCGAAAGCGCGTGGTTATGAAGTTGGCGGTACGGTACGTATCGTTATCAACAACCAGGTCGGTTTCACTACCTCTAACCCGATGGATGCCCGTTCTACGCCGTACTGTACTGATATCGGCAAGATGGTACAGGCACCGATTTTCCACGTTAATGCGGATGATCCGGAAGCCGTTGCCTTTGTGACCCGTCTGGCGCTCGATTTCCGTAACACCTTTAAACGTGATGTCTTCATCGACCTGGTGTGCTACCGCCGTCACGGCCACAACGAAGCCGACGAGCCGAGTGCAACTCAGCCGCTGATGTATCAGAAAATCAAAAAACATCCGACGCCGCGCAAAATCTACGCTGACAAGCTGGAGCAGGAAAAAGTCGCGACGCTGGAAGATGCCACCGAGATGGTTAACCTGTACCGTGATGCGCTGGATGCTGGCGATTGCGTGGTAGCAGAGTGGCGTCCGATGAACATGCACTCTTTCACATGGTCGCCGTACCTCAACCACGAATGGGACGAAGAGTACCCGAACAAAGTTGAGATGAAGCGCCTGCAGGAATTGGCTAAACGTATCAGTACGGTGCCGGAAGCGGTTGAAATGCAGTCTCGCGTTGCCAAGATTTATGGCGATCGCCAGGCAATGGCTGCCGGTGAGAAACTGTTCGACTGGGGCGGCGCGGAAAACCTCGCTTACGCCACGCTGGTTGATGAAGGCATTCCGGTCCGCCTGTCGGGTGAAGACTCCGGTCGCGGTACCTTCTTCCATCGTCATGCGGTGATCCACAACCAGTCCAACGGTTCCACTTACACGCCCCTGCAACATATCCATAATGGTCAGGGCGCGTTCCGCGTCTGGGACTCCGTACTGTCTGAAGAAGCAGTGCTGGCGTTTGAATACGGTTATGCCACCGCAGAGCCGCGCACGCTGACCATCTGGGAAGCGCAGTTTGGTGACTTTGCCAACGGTGCGCAGGTGGTTATCGACCAGTTCATCTCCTCTGGCGAACAGAAATGGGGGCGGATGTGTGGCCTGGTGATGTTGCTGCCGCACGGTTACGAAGGGCAGGGGCCGGAGCACTCCTCCGCGCGTCTGGAACGTTATCTGCAACTTTGTGCTGAACAAAACATGCAGGTGTGCGTACCGTCTACCCCGGCACAGGTTTACCATATGCTGCGTCGTCAGGCGCTGCGCGGGATGCGTCGTCCGCTGGTGGTGATGTCGCCGAAATCCCTGCTGCGTCATCCGCTGGCGGTTTCCAGCCTCGAAGAACTGGCGAACGGCACCTTCCTGCCTGCCATTGGTGAAATCGACGAGCTTGATCCTAAGGGTGTGAAGCGCGTAGTGATGTGTTCTGGTAAGGTTTATTACGACCTGCTGGAACAACGTCGTAAGAACAATCAACACGATGTCGCCATCGTGCGTATCGAGCAACTCTACCCGTTCCCGCATAAAGCGATGCAGGAAGTGTTGCAGCAGTTTGCTCACGTCAAGGATTTTGTCTGGTGCCAGGAAGAGCCGCTCAACCAGGGCGCATGGTACTGCAGCCAGCATCATTTCCGTGAAGTGATTCCGTTTGGGGCTTCTCTGCGTTATGCAGGCCGCCCGGCCTCCGCCTCTCCGGCGGTAGGGTATATGTCCGTTCACCAGAAACAGCAACAAGATCTGGTTAATGACGCGCTGAACGTCGAATAAATAAAGGATACACAATGAGTAGCGTAGATATTCTGGTCCCTGACCTGCCTGAATCCGTAGCCGATGCCACCGTCGCAACCTGGCATAAAAAACCCGGCGACGCAGTCGTACGTGATGAAGTGCTGGTAGAAATCGAAACTGACAAAGTGGTACTGGAAGTACCGGCATCAGCAGACGGCATTCTGGATGCGGTTCTGGAAGATGAAGGTACAACCGTAACGTCTCGTCAGATCCTTGGTCGCCTGCGTGAAGGCAACAGCGCCGGTAAAGAAACCAGCGCCAAATCTGAAGAGAAAGCGTCAACTCCGGCACAACGCCAACAGGCGTCTCTGGAAGAGCAAAACAACGATGCCTTAAGCCCGGCGATCCGTCGCCTTTTGGCTGAACACAATCTTGATGCCAGCGCCATTAAAGGCACCGGTGTAGGTGGTCGTCTGACCCGTGAAGATGTGGAAAAACATCTGGCGAAAGCCCCGGCGAAAGAGTCTGCACCAGCAGCAGCTACTACGGCGGCGCAACCGGCTCTGGCTGCACGTAGCGAAAAACGTGTTCCGATGACTCGCCTGCGTAAGCGTGTGGCAGAGCGTCTGCTGGAAGCGAAAAACTCTACTGCCATGCTGACCACGTTCAACGAAGTCAACATGAAGCCGATTATGGATCTGCGTAAGCAGTATGGTGAAGCGTTTGAAAAACGTCACGGCATCCGTCTGGGCTTTATGTCCTTCTACGTTAAAGCAGTGGTTGAAGCCCTGAAACGTTATCCGGAAGTGAATGCTTCTATCGACGGCGATGATGTGGTTTACCACAACTATTTCGACGTCAGCATGGCGGTATCTACGCCGCGCGGCCTGGTGACGCCGGTTCTGCGTGATGTCGATACCCTCGGCATGGCAGACATCGAGAAGAAAATTAAAGAGCTGGCAGTTAAAGGCCGTGACGGCAAGCTGACGGTTGAAGATCTGACCGGTGGTAACTTTACCATCACCAACGGTGGTGTGTTCGGTTCCCTGATGTCTACGCCTATCATCAACCCGCCGCAGAGCGCAATTCTGGGTATGCACGCTATCAAAGATCGTCCGATGGCAGTGAATGGTCAGGTTGAGATCCTGCCGATGATGTACCTGGCGCTGTCCTACGATCACCGTCTGATCGATGGTCGCGAGTCCGTGGGCTTCCTGGTAACGATCAAAGAGTTGCTGGAAGATCCGACGCGTCTGCTGCTGGACGTGTAGTAGTTTAAGTTTCACCTGCACTGTAGACCGGATGAGGCATTATCGCTTTCTCCGGCAATTGAAGCCTGATGCGACGCTTAACGCGTCTTATCAGGCCTACGGGAAGCACCGATGTAGGTCGGATAAGGCGCTCGCGCCGCATCCGACACGCGATGCCTGATGCGACGCTTGCGCGTCTTATCAGGCCTACGGGTGACCGACAATACCCGGAAGCGATACGAAATATTCGGTCTACGGTTTAAAAGATAACGATTACTGAAGGATGGACAGAACACATGAACTTACATGAATATCAGGCAAAACAACTGTTTGCCCGCTATGGCTTACCAGCACCGGTGGGTTATGCCTGTACTACTCCGCGCGAAGCAGAAGAAGCCGCTTCAAAAATCGGTGCCGGTCCGTGGGTAGTGAAATGTCAGGTTCACGCTGGTGGCCGCGGTAAAGCGGGCGGTGTGAAAGTTGTAAACAGCAAAGAAGACATCCGTGCTTTTGCAGAAAACTGGCTGGGCAAGCGTCTGGTAACGTATCAAACAGATGCCAATGGTCAACCGGTTAACCAGATTCTGGTTGAAGCAGCGACCGATATCGCTAAAGAGCTGTATCTTGGTGCCGTTGTAGACCGTAGTTCCCGTCGCGTGGTCTTTATGGCCTCCACCGAAGGCGGCGTGGAAATCGAAAAAGTGGCGGAAGAAACTCCGCACCTGATCCACAAAGTTGCGCTTGATCCGCTGACTGGCCCGATGCCGTATCAGGGACGCGAGCTGGCGTTCAAACTGGGTCTGGAAGGTAAACTGGTTCAGCAGTTCACCAAAATCTTCATGGGCCTGGCGACCATTTTCCTGGAGCGCGACCTGGCGTTGATCGAAATCAACCCGCTGGTCATCACCAAACAGGGCGATCTGATTTGCCTCGACGGCAAACTGGGCGCTGACGGCAACGCACTGTTCCGCCAGCCTGATCTGCGCGAAATGCGCGACCAGTCGCAGGAAGATCCACGTGAAGCACAGGCTGCACAGTGGGAACTGAACTACGTTGCGCTGGACGGTAACATCGGTTGTATGGTTAACGGCGCAGGTCTGGCGATGGGCACCATGGACATCGTTAAACTGCACGGCGGCGAACCGGCTAACTTCCTGGACGTTGGCGGTGGCGCAACCAAAGAACGTGTAACCGAAGCATTCAAAATCATCCTCTCTGACGACAAAGTGAAAGCCGTTCTGGTTAACATCTTCGGCGGTATCGTTCGTTGCGACCTGATCGCTGACGGTATCATCGGCGCGGTAGCGGAAGTGGGTGTTAACGTACCGGTCGTGGTACGTCTGGAAGGTAACAACGCCGAACTCGGCGCGAAGAAACTGGCTGACAGCGGCCTGAATATTATTGCAGCAAAAGGTCTGACGGATGCAGCTCAGCAGGTTGTTGCCGCAGTGGAGGGGAAATAATGTCCATTTTAATTGATAAAAACACCAAGGTTATCTGCCAGGGCTTTACTGGTAGCCAGGGGACTTTCCACTCTGAACAGGCCATTGCATACGGCACTAAAATGGTTGGCGGCGTAACCCCAGGTAAAGGCGGTACTACCCACCTTGGTCTGCCGGTGTTCAACACCGTGCGTGAAGCCGTTGCTGCCACTGGCGCTACCGCTTCTGTTATCTACGTACCGGCTCCGTTCTGCAAAGACTCCATTCTGGAAGCCATCGACGCAGGTATCAAACTGATTATCACCATCACTGAAGGCATCCCGACGCTGGATATGCTGACGGTGAAAGTGAAACTGGACGAAGCTGGCGTACGCATGATCGGCCCGAACTGCCCGGGCGTTATCACTCCGGGTGAATGTAAAATCGGCATCCAGCCTGGTCACATTCACAAACCGGGTAAAGTGGGTATCGTTTCCCGTTCCGGTACACTGACCTATGAAGCGGTTAAACAGACCACGGATTACGGTTTCGGTCAGTCGACCTGTGTCGGTATCGGCGGCGACCCGATCCCTGGCTCTAACTTTATCGACATCCTCGAAATGTTCGAAAAAGATCCGCAGACCGAAGCGATCGTGATGATCGGTGAGATCGGCGGTAGCGCTGAAGAAGAAGCGGCTGCGTACATCAAAGAGCACGTTACCAAGCCAGTTGTAGGTTACATCGCTGGTGTAACTGCGCCGAAAGGCAAGCGTATGGGCCACGCGGGTGCCATCATTGCCGGTGGGAAAGGGACTGCGGATGAGAAATTCGCTGCTCTGGAAGCCGCAGGCGTGAAAACCGTTCGCAGCCTGGCGGATATCGGTGAAGCACTGAAAACTGTTCTGAAATAAATATCTGTAATAAGAAATAGCCCTCGCCGCTTCCCTCTACAGGAATGGCGAAGGGCTGTCGGTTTCGACATGGTTGGCCATCGTATGATGGCCTTTTTTATGCTTTAAATGTTAACCACGGTCGGAATCTAACCGCTGGCTGAATTAATCCGGCTTCTTGTTGAGCTTCGATAACCGGACCAATATCTTTATAAGCCGCTGGCGCTTCTTCAAGACGTCGTTCTTCGCGCAATGTGACGCATTGGCACGGCAGCGTTGACTCTTCAGTCGCGCGTGAGCGCATGGCCTGCCGACGCTGGCTGCGTCCTGCTCCGTGACTGCAAGACCACAGCCACTTCGGGTTGCCGCAACCAACCGCAAGCCAGGAATAATCACCCATGGAACCGGGGATTAACGCCAGATCGCCCGCGCGTGCCGGTGTTGCACCTTTGCGATGAATATTCATATCATGCTCGTGAAGGATGATGTTATGCGGCACATCCACCACCAGATGTGAATCATCCTGATGAAATAAATCGGCAAAACATACGCGCACCATTTCGGCAATTGTCACGCGATTTAACCATGCGTAACGTGCCGCCATTCCCATCGCTTGTAGATATTCCTCCGCCAGTCCACCAGCCAGACCATATAACCCGCTTTGTGGGTGTTTATGCCCGGCGGGCCATTCAGCACGGGCACGGTCCATCCAGCGTCGTCCGACGTAAAAGCCGACATCTCGCGATCCACTGTGGATCATCACCACGATATCGCCCGTTTTCAGCCCTTGTTGCCAGGCCACATGGCGATCGACCACGCTATCAACCACCTGAAGTTCAATAAAATGATTACCTGAACCCGGCGTACCCAGACAAGGATCGCGGAGTAATGCGCGGTCCGTTGCCAGCAGGGCGGGTGGGGCATAACGCGAATGACTGTTATGCTCGTTAAGCCCAATGCAGCGGTCAATCTCTTGTACCATTCGGAGGATATTCGTGCGTGTCCAGAGACCTGCTGATGGCAAGGCCGACATGCAATCTGCCGGTCCGCCATCAAAAAGCGCGGTGAACGCTCGTGCGGATAACGGAACATCGCGCTCATTCTGCAGTAACACTTGTGTTAACCGCTGAGTGATTATTTCTTTATTCGCTTCGGCTTGCTCAAGGGTTAATCCGGTCGTCAGCAGCCGCATGCCACAAGAAATATCGGTGCCGATGGCCGCAGGAATGACTAAATCCGGCGTTGAGGCCACCACCGCGCCAACGGGGACGCCATTGCCGGGATGAAAATCTGGCGTCGCGCACGTCTGGCGCACATAACCTGGGTGGTCTGGTAGCTTCACTTCTGCAAAATCAAGCAGTTGTGTTACTGCTTTTTCTTCCAGCGGCAGTTCGTCCGGCAGCAGTACGCGGGCACTGGCTCCTGATGGACGACATAATGAAACAATATTGTTGGCGCGGGAAAGTTGGATCCCTTTGCGCAGAAAGGCTTTATCAAGCCTTGAAAGATGATGCATAACGCTGTCCTGAAATATAGACGTTAATCAACCCCCTGTATTGCGAGGGTAATTTTGTCTTTCCGGTCAGCAGCCAGCAAAAGGGAAAGAAAACGCGCGTAGTGTATGTGGCGATAGCAATTTTTACAAGTGGTAAATCTGGCTTATTGTTAAAGAGAAATTATCTTTTGCGATGTCTTTTAAGGCCATGACTCATTCAATTTAACCGGACATAGATAATATATAACATAGGGTATCTAAATTTATCTTTGTATACTTGTCATAATTCAAGTTGCATGTGCTGCATCGATGTTCGCTCACCCAGGTCACTTACTTATGTAAGCTTCTGGAAATTCATTATTTGTTCCCTTCCTGCAACTCGACTTATTTAGAGTATATTCATGTATATGAATAATATTCTTGCAATAATGGCTTTAAAGCATTGCATGCGGATAACTGAGGTGAAATTCCTGTTTTAGGATTATTGTCACTTTATTTTCCTGGTTGGACATATAGCTGACTGGTTTGTTTATTTGAATTATGATATTCATTAGTGCTACTGTTTTTTTATAAAATAATTTTTTGAATTGTTATTTTTTCACGGAAGGCATTATGCGAGGGAAAATACCTAAAACGGAACTGCTGGTGACTTTTGAGGTCGTCGCACGTCATGAAAGTTATACCAGAGCGGCAGAGGAGTTAGCGTTAACCCAAAGTGCAGTATTCAGACAAGTAAGTGCGCTGGAGGAATTTTTACATACTCCGTTATTTTCACACTCTAAAAAACGCATTTTTCTTAATGATGCAGGGAAGTATTACCTGGGGATAGTAAAAGAAACATTAAATAAGCTGGAACGCGATACCAATACGATTATGACCTGGCAGCCTACGGTTCAGGTTATTGAACTTGCCGTTAATCCTACGTTTAGTACCCACTGGTTAATCCCAAATTTACATGAATTCACAAAGTTACATCCCGATATTATTGTTAATATTCATTCTTTAGCTAATAACGGCGATTTTCTTAATCGGGAGTACGATGCTGTCATTATGCGCGAAAATTTTTGCGCGCCCTGGGCGGAAGTAGAATATCTCTTTGAAGAGGAGATTTTGCCGGTATGCAGCGGCAGTTTGCTTGCAATGTCCGATCAAAAACTGTCAGTGGCAGAACTGCTTACTGAGTTACCACTTCTGCATCAAAGCACCCGTATTACTGGCTGGGAAGAGTGGTTTGCCCTATCTGGCGTTAGCAGTCCGCTGGTCAATAACGGACCACGTTTCGATTTGCTTTCAATGCTGATTGCCGCCGTGCGCTCTAATCTCGGCGTGGCGCTGTTACCACGGTTCGCTATTCAACATGATTTGGATAGTGGCGATATGGTGATTCCCTGTGATGTGCCTATTCGTACCGGTAATCGTTTTATTATGACGTGGCAGGAAGAGAAGTCTGACTCGCCGCACTTGCAGCAATTTCGTGAATGGTTGCTGGCGAAATCGGTCGTACCGCAGGAGATGTAAAACCTGCGCCTGGCGGGATGCCAGGCGCAGTTATTACCAGTCGATACCCGGCTGCGCCTGAATGCCGTTATCAAAAGCATGTTTGACGGGGCGGATTTCGCTGACCGTATCCGCCATTTTTAATATCTGACTGTGGCAACTGCGTCCGGTGACAATGACACTTTGTTGTGCCGGGCGGTTTTGCAGAGAAGTGATCACTTCTTCGGTGTCCAGATAATGGTAAGCCAGCATATAGGTCAGCTCATCAAGCACCACTAAGTCGTAACGCTTGTCAGCCAGCATCCGTTTGCTTTCCGACCAGACCTCTTTCGCCGCGTCGATATCCGCTTGCCGGTTCTGAGTCTCCCAGGTAAAACCGGTTCCCATAATATGAAACTCAACCCCCAGCGGCTGGAGAAGGTTGTATTCGCCGTTGTCCCATTGCCCCTTGATGTACTGCGCAACCCCCACCGTTTTGCCATGACCCACCGCGCGCGTCACAGTACCAAACGCGGCAGTGGATTTCCCTTTGCCGTTGCCGGTGAAAACAATCAAGATCCCTTTTTTCTCTATCGCCGCCGCGACGCGCGTATCGACCTGTTCCTTCAATTTCTGCTGGCGCTGCACATGCCGTTCAGTTGAAATTCGCGCTTCCATTCATTTTCCTTAATGTCCCGCAGGGCAACTGGCGCAGCGGTGTTGCTGCTCAAACTGACTAAAGAAATTATTGCCTTTATCATCGACCAGGATGAATGCGGGCAGATTTTCCACTTCCATCATCCACACCGCTTCCATACCCAGCTCCGGGTATTCCAGGCAACGCAGACTTTTGACATATTCTTGCGCCAGTAACGCAGCTGCACCGCCAATACTTCCCAGATTGAAGCCGCCATGTTTGTGACAGGCATCGGTGACCTGCTGGCTGCGGTTACCTTTCGATAACATTACCAGACTGCCGCCAGCCGCCTGGAAGGTTTCGACATAACCGTCCATTCGACCGCCCGTGGTTGGACCCAGTGAACCGCAGGCCATGTTCTCCGGTGTTTTCGCCGGGCCAGCGTAATAGACAATATGATGCTTCAGGTAATCCGGCATCGATTCGCCGCTATCCAGCCGCGCTTTTATTTTTGCGTGGGCGATATCGCGCGCCACTACGATGGGACCACTTAACGACACGCGGGTACCTACCGGTAATCTGGCGAGATCCTGCATCACGTCACGCAACGGACGGTTTAGATCCAGGTGTACATGTTGCGCGTGATTTTCTTCCCGCAATGAGGCTGGAATATATTGCCCCGGATTGTGTTCGAGTTTTTCCAGCCAGATACCGTGCTTGTTAATTTTTGCTTTGATATTGCGATCGGCAGAACAGGAGAGCGCCATAGCTATCGGGCAGGAGCCACCGTGACGCGGCAGACGAATGACGCGAATATCATGAGCGAAATATTTACCCCCAAATTGCGCACCAATACCAAATTGCTGACTGGCTTCGAGCAACGCTTTTTCCAGCTCAATATCACGGAATGCTTGTCCCTGCTCGTTTCCGCTGGTGGGCAAATTGTCGTAATATTTCGTAGAAGCCAGCTTGGCAACTTTTAAGGTTTGATCGGCTGAAAGCCCTCCGACGACAAAGGCGATGTGGTAAGGCGGGCAGGCAGCGGTGCCCAGCGATTTCATTTTTTCGATTAAAAATGCGGTCAGTTTTTCTGGTTGCAATAAGGATTTGGTTTCCTGATAAAGTGCGGCTTTATTGGCGGAGCCGCCCCCTTTATTAACACAGAGAAAATGGTACTCATTACCAGCGACTGCGCTGATATCAATCTGCGCCGGAAGATTGGTTTGCGTATTGACTTCGGTATACATATCCAGCGGCGCATTTTGTGAAAAGCGCAGATTATTTTCCTGGAAAGTACTGTAAATGCCTTTGCTTAAGGCTTCAGCGTCGTTACCTCCCGTCCATATCTGTTGCCCTTTACTGGCAACAATAGTTGCGGTGCCGGTATCCTGACAGTTGGGTAATACCCCTTTTGCTGAGACTTCAGCATTACGTAATAACTGCAACGCAACGTATTTATCATTACTACTGGCCTGCGGATCGTTAAGAATGCTGGCGACCTGTTGCAAATGAGCGGAACGTAAGAAAAAAGAGGCTTCATAAAATGCCTGCCGGGCAAGCAGCGTTAATGCTTCAGGAGCGATTTTTATCACTTCTTCGCCGTCTAATTCCGTTACTGTAATATGTTGATCGCTAATTAATGTATATTCTGTACCGTCTTTATTTTGTAGAAACGGTTCTTGCCAGATAAATGGTTTGGACATATTTCACTTTTCACCTTAAACGTTAGTGTTACTTAATTGCCGTCTAACTTCATGATCCGGCTTATAAAAATGCGTAGTCATTGGCTTCTGATTGCTTAAGATCCCCCTCAGGGCAGAGCAACGTTCGATTCATTGGGTTTTAATGCTTTACCCCGACAACCCTCGCCGAAATGTTCGCCTTCCCACCGACTCACCATCGCAGCGCCCATTGCGTTGCTCATGACGTTTGTCGCGGAACGCCCCATATCAAGGAACGGATCAACGCCCATCAGCAAGATCAGCCCCGCTTCCGGAATATTGAACTGGTTGAGCGTGGCGGCGATAACCACCATTGAGGCGCGTGGTACGCCAGCCATTCCTTTCGAGGTCAACATCAGGATCAACAGCATGGTGATTTGCTCACCGATGGATAAATGGATATTGCAGGCTTGGGCGATGAAAACTGTGGCGAAGGAGCAGTAGGCCATTGATCCAACGAGATTAAATGAGTAGCCAATGGGTAAGACAAAGCTGGCAATTTTGGGGGAAACGCCAAATTGCTCCAGTTTTTCAAGCGTTCCCGGAAAAGCAGCTTCAGAACTGGATGTGGTAAATGCCAGCAGGGCGGGTTCTGAAAGGGCGCGGGTCAGGCGTCTGATGCAGGGGCCGACATAAACGATGGCCAGACCGATAAGCAGCACCCAAAGTAATAACATGGTGAAATAAAATTCACCCATAAAGATCCCGGCGCTCACCATAACTGCCAGTCCTCGTTCAGCAATCAATGCTGAAATAGCGGCGAATACGGTCAGGGGAGCGAAGAGCATGACGTAGCCAGTGAGCTTTAACATGGCATGTGCCAGCGAATCTAAGGCGTGAACGATGGCGCTGCCTTTCTCACCAATCGCCGTCAGGCTACAGCCGAGGAAAATTGAGAACACCACGATTTGCAAAATTTCATTGTGCGCCATGGCATCGACAATGCTGGTGGGGAAAGCATGCGAAATAAATACTTTTAGTGTAAAGGGTTCTGACGCGACCACTCCGGTGGTTTCGGCACCGTGTGCAACAAAATTAATTCCTGTGCCTGGCATGAAGAAATTTACCGTTATCAAGCCTAAGGCAATTGACAGCAATGAGGCGCAAATAAATAAAAAGAGTGTTTTAGAAAAAATACGACCAAGGGCTTTGGCATCGCCCATTTTAGCAATACCTACCACCAGGGTAGAGACCACTAACGGAGCGATAATCATTTTTATCAGTCGTAAGAAAATCGTCGTGAATATCGATATTTCTTGCGCATAGAGTTTTGCTGTTTCCGGTGAAGCAGTGTTATTGAGCACTACGCCGATAATCATTCCAAGTACCAGTGCCAAAAGAATCATCGTGGTTAAACTTATTTTCTTCATTTTTTCCTCCATCAGGTGCACGGCGATAAATCAGAATCAGGAGAAGTGGATGCCTGAATAGAGATTCAGGCATCTACCTGCTATAACAACCTTACAAATAGCTGAAGTGTTGAGCTACAATAAGTGACGGGATGTCAGTTGGCTAAAAGTGTTCGGATTTTTACAAATCGAAACTCATATTTAATAAAGGTGCATGTTGCTGTGCGCCATAGACATCATTGTCACCTACATTCCCGGAGATAATATCTCGTGGCATGACAATTTTTACTGCGTTAGAAGGATCAAACCAGACAATACGATGAATAAAGTCAGGTTCAACATGATATAAGCGCGCAATCAGTTCTGGGGTTAATTGCCCTGATGATTTTACTCGCTCATAGTTTTCTTTCGTTTTAAATAAAATATCTAAAACCAGTTCGTAAGGTCCGGCATTTTTCGAACGAATGACTTGCGCCAGTGAGACAATTGACTGTTTCATGCCTGAACTCCTTCTGGCGTCACCTGTTCAATATGGAAATCAAAACGCAGAGCGTCGTTGGCTTCAATCAGGTGATATATGGAAAATTCGTATACCGGCCCGCCCTGGATATCAGAAGGGGAGAACGGGAACGCCAGGTTGCCTGCGGTAGCGATGCGGTTTTCATAGCCGTAGTGCAGCATGGTAGAGCGCACCAGCGAGCAAACGCTGTTGGCAATATCCTGGGTCGGTGCAACTACATCAAGGACAATCCCCAGCTCATGCCCGGCAGTTTGCATCGGTTCATGGTCGCCCATCACCCCGTTTTTGCCGTACAGGTGGAAATTGATGCGAATGCTGTCATCGTCGAGCGACAGGTTACGCGAAACGCTGGTTTTGACTTCATCGATGATTTTATCGATCCCGGCGATCATGATCGGGTCGCGCGTTCCTGCGATGGTCAGACAGCGGAAGCCCACCCGTCGCGCACCTTCCAGTTTCAGGGCATACGGCGTTTCTTCATGCTTAGAACCGCTGACGTACACTTCGCCGTCATTGACCGCTTTAAATGTGCAGCCTTTCAGGTTCAACACGCCGCCAGGTCCTGGCAGGAAGTAGGGATCGGATTTCTCATACAGTGTGTGTGCAGCCGCTGACGTTTCGGTAAATTTACGCTTCGGATTAAATGTCTTCAGCGTAAAGCCGTTGTCATCAATGATGCCCATCGCACAGTCAGAGCCTGAGCCGGGCGTTGCGGCGATTGCCGCGCATTCAAGGATTTTCCCACAATGCAGCGCCAGACCTTCATCAAAGCCTTGCATGATCGGTAGCGCAGCAAAGCAGGCCGGGTCGTAAGCGCGCCCGCCCAGCACCACTTGCGCGCCTTCTTTCAGCGCCTGCTGGAAGGGTTCGATGCCCATTTGCGCGACGATATACGTACTTTCGTCAATCGCGTCGTGGGTTAACGGCGGGACAAAATCCAGCGCCGTGATTTTGCCGTTATCCAGCGCCTGGTGGACGATGGCTTTGTCAACGTCTGCCGGGATCAGCGCCATCGAGAACGCGAGGTGCTCTTCCCGGGCAATCTCATGAATTATTTCTCGGCACCACTCCAGGTGTGGAGCGGCACCAGAACCGCCGGCCGTTCCGATCACTACCGGTATATTATTTTGCACGCCTGCGGTGATCATATAGCGTAGATCGCGCTTGACCCCTGCGCGATCGGTAAACGGTTTGCCCGCCCCGAGGTAGTGGGGGCCAGGATCGGAAGAGCCTGCATCAACGGCGATCAGATCGGGCGATTCTGCCATCGCTTTGCGGAAGCTCTCTTCCGGGAATCCATACCCGAGGATTGCCGTTGGCGATAAGACTTTAAAAGAACGAGCCATTTGTTAATCCTTAGCCTGCAACAGCGCGATAGTACGATTCATTTCGTTGAAGACGATATCGAGGCCTTCGTCAAAGCCCATCCCTGGTTTTACCAGCATACGCATGGGGCGAGCAGCAAGGGCGACGTGGACACAGGTGCGGGCACTGACATCAGTTTCATTGCAGGTGCCGCCCTGGTACGCTTCCATGCTGTGGCTGTTGCAATAAAGAACTGCATCGACGATGTTGTGAATACTGCCCAGATCCGGGGTTTTGATTTGCACCATGTGGCAACTGGCGGCATCAGTGAAATCAACAATATCCTGGTAGGTGTTACACCATTCATCGGCCACAATTTTCACGCCGGAACCGAGGCGCGTCAGCTCTTTGGTAATCGCGGTCAGCAGGCGAATTTGATCGGGCTTGTTACCGGCATCGACCGGCCCTTCAATGTAGAGCGGCAGGCCTTGCGCTTCTTTTTCCAGGCTGGCGATGTATTGCGCACAGCGAAGCGGATCCATATCGAAGATCAGACCGATAGTGCCGTATACATCGATGTGCAGGGTTGGGTAGTAGCGTGCGCTGGTGCGCTTGCTCAGAATGCGATCCGACAACCAGCGGACATATTCGCGCAGTTTTTCACCTTTAAAGCCCAGCTTCTCTTCGACGTTATTAATCAGCGCATGGGGCAGCACGTCGATGCCCTTAAGGATCATCTTATCGACGGCGATATATCGATCGTCGCCGCTCTGACCAAATAATGGAATGGATTCCGCCACGCGTGGCAACTGCCATTCATCACAGACCACTTCAGTTTTTAGACGGCCGGTTGCCAGCGCGGTAGCATCAAGCAGCGCCTGTGATAATCCGTAACGTACGGCGGTATGCAGCAAGTTGCCGTCAATACGCAATTTGTCGAAGAAACGGGCATTCGGCAGGAAAGCATCCACATCGCGGCCTACCAGTAATGGCTTGATATGGTCGTTGAGGAACGGAATAAAGTGCTCTGCGAGGAACAGTGGATCGCGACCGCCTGCCCCGGAATACTGTACGGCAGCACAGTCGCCTACGGCGACCGCACCGTTTTCCAGAATCAACTGAACCGAAACGCACTCCCCGGCCTGACGTACGGCGTTAAACCCCTGTGTTACCGGCTCTCCGGTATAAAAAAAGCCGTCGTGACCCGCTCCGTTTTTTATCGCCTGCTGATCATCGAAATAGAATGAGGAGTAGCCAGCGGTAAAAAGGGCCTGTTTTATTTTCATTATGGTCTTCCTATTAATTTACTGTGGGATACAGCATTGATGTCATCTACAACCATCTGGAATGTCGGTTGGCGTCCTTCAAAGCGCGCGCGTTCAGCAACGTAATCGTGGTGGAGGTCGAGAATATCTTTTGGCAATGGAACGGCTCCGGCCTCCAGTACGCGAATCGCGCCGGTGTTGTCACGGACCGGAAGAATTTTGCCTGCGTTGCAGGCGGCTGGCGCAAACGGCACATCCAGTACGCCCGCTTCAAATGCCAGCACCGTACCGCGCGCAATATCACCATTGCCCAGTTCGAACACTTTGTTCAGTACCGCGCGAACCTCGCTCTTAATCAGTTCAATTTCTAGTTCAACCGCCGGGCACGGCGGGAATTTCTGCTCGTTGACCATGTTGAGCATCTGGCGGGAGGCTTTTAGCCCCTGAATGTTGGCAGCAGCAGTCGGGATGCCCCAGGCTTCGTGCGGACTTTTGGTGATGACTTTGGTGGCACCAGACATCCCCGCGACGGCTGCACCCCAGGAGATAATGGCGAACGCTTTCGATTCGTCTTCCGGAAAGCCGCCCATCCACTGGTGAAATACGGTACTTAATTCATAGTCGGTATAGCCATAGCTCTGAAAGTATTCGTGTGCAAGTTCACGCAGAGACTGGATCGCCGCGACATCCTGCGTCAGGCTGCCGACCTGTCCATAACCAACGGTAATAGATTTCACACCCTGTTCCAGTGCCAGTAATCCTTCGATTATCGCGATAGAGTGCGAGATAAACGGCGGGATCAGCGTACCCGTTAGTGGGCCAAACGGTTCGCGGTTGATGCGGATCCCGTGTTCTTCATACATCCCCATTAAACGGTCGCAGTACTGCCAGTCGCGGATCGATTTTTCCAGCGTTACGCGCTTGGCATACGGAATATTGTAGGAAATGCCGCCGCCTTCATAACTGGTAAAGCCGCTGGCCATCGAGATTTCAGCCAGCAAACGCGCATCTGGCGTGCCGTGGCGGATCTGTAGCGGTTTTTGCAGAGTTTCGGTGAGGCGACGGCAAGCTGCGACGCCGTGGTTAACTACCGGTAAACCGTTCAGTTTAGAGGTTCCGGCTTCGATGGATTTTTTAATCCCTACAGCCGCTTCTTCGTACCGATTCAGACGGGTATATGCATCGATAGTGCTCGGCAGCAGATCGCACTCTTTTTGTAGTGTTTTCAGTAGTTCGATGTGTTCGTCCATCAGCGCCACGCCTGCGCGCGGTTGGCTAAGGGTTTTACCTTCCTTGTCTGCTTTCAGCAGGGCAAGAGAGAAGCGTTTATGCTCAGGAATGGTTTGTTGGTATTTAACGCCATCTTCAAAGTTTTCAACATCCTTGCCGGTTTCCCAGGTTTTCAATACCTGTTGCCGCTCGGTCATGAATTCGTCATGGGTTAATTTCTTATTTCGAAGTTCCATTGATTGCAGCCTTAATTGTTATAGGGTTAAGCATTGAATACTGGTGCGCGCGGCGGCCAGCGGATCGACTCTGGCGACGTTTGCCAGCAGTGGTAATAGCCCCCGGGAATCGCGGTAATATTCAAATTCGGTCGGTAAGAGAATGCGTTTACCGTCGTCGTTTAACTCGCGGTATTTCAACCAGTGATGCATATCGAACTGACTGGCACGCGAGAGCCATCCGCCGGAACCCACGACTTTACGCACGGTTGTCAGGTCACGTCCCATCTGTAAATCGACATTGCCGACGCAGGTGCAGACCTCTTTTTTGGTGCCCGCATGTCTTTCCGTGGCATAACCCACACACAGTCCGGCCAGGACGGTATCGAAATATTTTTCATCTGCATTCGCGGGTAAGTAGTCGGGATGAGCGACTAGATGACGGAGGTAATGATAAAAAGCGTCCAACTGTGCGGGTTGCTGAGCAAAATTCACACTGACTAACTCTTTCGCACTTTCACCAACCACCATTGCCGAGACGCGCATTCCCAGATCGCCTTCCACCGTCCGTTTTACGAAGGGTTCCGGTACGCCATGTAAAACAGTGTCGGGCGAGAGCGTGTTGGCACAGGCGGAATAGACATCGGTGGTTGCGCCGCCCATGTCGATCAGCATGAACTCTTTCCAGCTGTGATCGACGTTACTGATTGCCTTAACCAGTTCAAAGACCGTCCATGGTGTCGGCATTGGTTCTTCGCCTGTTTTATCAACAATGACATCCAGCCCTTTCCCTTTAACGATGCGTTTAAGGAATATGTCGCAGATAGCCTGGCGTGCAGCTAAAGGGTTCGGATGGTCAAGATCGGGCAGAACGTTGTCGACGATGGTCAGGTCTTTATGCCCGAGGATCTCCTGCACCTTGTCCTGAATATCCCGGTTTCCGGCATAAATAATGGCGCAGTCGAGTTTGGATTCTGCCAGCACACGGGCGTTATTCAGTCCGTAGCTTTCTTCTCCGCCGTCGGTGCCGCCGGTGAACAAGAGAATATCGGGCTGCGTTTCTTCCAGTGCCTGGATATCACGGCGGTTCAGCTTGTAGGCGTAATATTGCACAATTTTAGCACCCGCAGAGTGAGCGGTTACTTTCGCGGTTTCCAGGGTGATAGAAGGCACCAATCCCATTGCGGCAACCGCCAGCCCACCTTTGGCAGAGGAGGAATACTTCAATGCAACCTCACCGCGGTTTAACAGGGGGAGGGCATTATCTACGTTTAACACCTGTTTAAGGCTGGAGAAAAATCCCTCTGCCAGATGATGGATGGTGGTTGGGGTCAGAACGTGGTTAACCAACGTTAACGCGTCCCCCTCCCGGGTGAAGAGGGCTGCTTTGGTCCACGTCGATCCAATATCGACAGAGACGATTTGCATCAGATTGCCTCTTCAAGAATGCGAGTTTCAACGCCATGACGTTGGTTGATATCGCGGGCCATCAGCTGGCAGACATCTTCTAAGTCATGACTTGGGGCGAAGACGCGATCAAATCCCATCTCTTTGAACTTGGTTTCCACGTCAGCGAAGTCATGTTTTCCGACCACCAGGTTACCGCCCACATAGAGCAGGATGTTACCCAGCCCACGCTCGATGCAGCGTTCGCGCATGCCCAGACAATCGATATCGCCATGCCCATAGATAGAGGAGACGACAATCGCGTCAGCGCCAGTTTCAATGGCAGCATCAATATATTCGTCCTGGCTGACCATTACGCCCAGATTAATGACTCTGAAGTCATGGTTGCTAAAAACGCGGTCCAGAACTTTATTGCCTACTGCATGGCAGTCCGCGCCAATAACGCCAATCACAAGTGTTGCTTTCTTCATGGGTAATCCTTTGTAAGACAGAGAGTAAATTAAGTTACACACGTCGTATTTATGGCCGTTCATAACGGCACAGGTTTAATATCAGAGGAGTGTCTTTATCTGACCGTAATGTTGCAATTGATCTATTTTCAAAATGTCTTTCGGGAAATGATTGTTTAAAGTGTGTTTTTAAATTCTCATTTTAATTCAGCGTGTTATGTCAACTAATGTCATGAATGTTAAATTTTTAAAATTAACTTGATTTGATGTATTGAGATAATTGTGATCAACTTCTAATTTGCATTTTTGTGACGTGGCTTTAGCCATGAGTAAATGCATTTCATAAAAGTTAAGTCGAATTTCACTGCAATTCATATATGCTTAATGTAAAAATAATGTTGAAAATAACAAATAATTAATGATCCATGCGAAGAATGACCTTTGTTAGCTCTTTTGATTTTTCGTAAAAAAGAAAAGTACATGAAGGTGCTACCAGTACGAGTAACGTTAATCAAAAGTTTTATTACGTCTGGCAATAACGCAGGCCATTTTTCGCGACAGGAGGGATTTAATCAGTACAATCCTCATACAATAGGTCAGGATTTACTGAACCGTTAACGAGGTTTTGGTGTTGAAATTTAGAAATGGTGGAGTCAATCAATGAAGACAGTATCGAAAAAATGATTGTATCAGAACTAATTTCGATTAATTCCTCTCTTTTTTGACCCAAAAAGATATTTATCTTGATTTCATTTGTACTACGGCAATCTATATAAAGTAATTTTTGATCGCTGAGATTTTCCGTTTCATAAATGTTTTTGGCGAGTGTCGGGTGTAATGATGCCAGACATCTGCTCAGATAAGCCAGATCCTTTAGGGAATACCCCACTGAGTAGAGGATGTCAGAGAATTTTTGTGTGTTTACTGTTATCTCTGAAGTGCATGTTACATTGACAGGAAGAGTATTAAAAGAGAGCTGAGATGGTGTCATGATTTAAATATCACCGTGAGGAATAAAAATCAACCCCGGGCACTGTTTAGCAATATTTTACACAGGGCTGTATAGAAAATTAAAGTATTTGATTGGCGTCGGTTAACTGATCAATAACTAGTGCTAAATTGGTAAACATTTTGAAATGTCGATACTGGCTCGGAATATCATTTTCAAAGACGAAGGATTCAAGGTTATTGTCTGAAAAATAAAGGACAAGTGTTGCTGATTCGTCAGGGGAAATATGGAAATATATCTGGTTACCAGACGGAGGATTGTCCAGAAGAAGAGCATCTTTGCCCGTCACATACCTGTTATGGTCGTGGACACTACGCTCACACTTCATCAGAGGTGTCATGATACTCATGTATTCATCTGATGTTAATATATTAAAATCGCCATTCATTTTAAAGAAACGATAAAGTATCAGTACATCCTCTAGCGTAACCGGTTGGTTTGTTTTCAGAGGGAAATAAGTGGGAACCAGAAGATGAGGTTCTAATCTATTTTGTTGGGCGCTATAACTGAATTTAAACATAAATTCCGGATCGCTCATCAATTTAGAAACATAATTATGCCTGGCTTCAAAGGTTTTAATTTTTACCAGGTTAAATAAATCTGGTTCTTCATCCTGTATTAAAAGACATTGGCCATAACAGAAAGGTTTTTTTTCATTATAAGCAGAAACGGTTATTCTGTCAGGAGTGTCAACGTTATATCCAAAAGCCAGATAGTTACCCTCCTCATCGCGATCTGTTTCCAGGTTATTTAAATTCATCACATTAAGTGTTTTCAATGCTGATTCAATGAGTTGTTGACCCTCTGAGGTAAATGTTTTGCGCTGCGTTGTATAAAGTGTATCGATACCAACGACTATCCGATGTGGGTCAAGGATGGCGGCAATCAACTTTATTACCTGCACAGTCACGGGTGATGTCATTGATTCGTTATCTGTTTTTAGAGGATCATTTGATGGCCAACCAGAGAAGCGATTGACAACAGAACCTATATTATCAAGACCCATGGCAGCAACCTCATTGTAATCAAGCGAGGCGCTCAGCGTACCCGGCTATAGAAAAACTAACTTGCAAAAATCGCTCATTTTTCGTTTATCAGGCGAAAGTTGCCTGTGTTCATGCAGACACAGTCGCCTCTGTTAAGCGATATCTCTCTCATCGATACTTATTGGTGATTATTACAAATGAAACAATAACATGGCGGTCTTACGGCGATGCTCATAAAGGCAACAATCAATTAACTTTGATAAAAATATGTTATGTAAAATAGCAACAAATTGGCTACTCTAATCAATTGGTATTATAAAAAGTTGATAAGGCGATTCTGTTAAATAAAACACTGGTTTTTTATCTATGTCTTTTTATTGTAATAATTGTGTTACATAAATATTTCACAATAAATTAACAATAAAATTACCAATGGTCTATGGTTTATACATAATTAACATATTTGATTGGTTTTGATATAAATCAATTTTTAATTCTTGAAAAAAATCTGCAAAACACGATAAATTGTCGTAGATCAAATTGGTGAGGTCGTGACAATTTCGCTATAAATTGATCACTGTCGAAAAATGCAAATTTGCTCAATAAAAACCTGTTTATTGTAAGGATTTTGCGGCGTAATATAATTACGGGATCAATTTGGTTTATTCATTAACATATTTGTAACTTTTTATCATTGTCTTTTCCACTTTTGAGGAAAAGGCAGCGATAGAGGCGAGCAAATAATTTTGTATTGGGGCATGCGTGTGACCCTTTCTAACGGGGTTCACTCTCGGAGTCTTCATGCGATGAGCAAGGAGTCATGATGTTAGATATAGTCGAACTGTCGCGCTTACAGTTTGCCTTGACCGCGATGTACCACTTCCTTTTTGTGCCACTGACGCTCGGTATGGCGTTCCTGCTGGCCATTATGGAAACGGTCTACGTCCTTTCCGGCAAACAGATTTATAAAGATATGACCAAGTTCTGGGGCAAGTTGTTTGGTATCAACTTCGCTCTGGGTGTGGCAACCGGTCTGACCATGGAGTTCCAGTTCGGGACTAACTGGTCTTACTATTCCCACTATGTAGGGGATATCTTCGGTGCGCCGCTGGCAATCGAAGGTCTGATGGCCTTCTTCCTCGAATCCACCTTTGTAGGTCTGTTCTTCTTCGGTTGGGATCGTCTGGGTAAAGTTCAGCATATGTGTGTCACCTGGCTGGTGGCGCTTGGTTCAAACCTGTCCGCACTGTGGATTCTGGTTGCGAACGGCTGGATGCAAAACCCAATCGCATCCGATTTCAACTTTGAAACTATGCGTATGGAGATGGTGAGTTTCTCCGAGCTGGTGCTTAACCCGGTTGCTCAGGTGAAATTCGTTCACACGGTAGCGTCTGGTTATGTGACTGGCGCGATGTTCATCCTCGGTATCAGCGCATGGTATATGCTGAAAGGTCGTGACTTCGCCTTCGCTAAACGCTCCTTTGCTATCGCTGCCAGCTTCGGTATGGCTGCCGTTCTGTCTGTTATTGTTCTGGGTGATGAATCTGGTTATGAAATGGGCGACGTGCAGAAAACCAAACTGGCTGCTATTGAAGCCGAGTGGGAAACGCAACCTGCACCTGCTGCCTTTACTCTGTTCGGCATTCCTGATCAGGAAGAGGAGACGAACAAATTTGCGATCCAGATCCCTTACGCGCTGGGCATCATTGCAACGCGTTCCGTGGATACCCCGGTTATCGGCCTGAAAGAGCTGATGGTGCAGCATGAAGAACGCATCCGTAACGGGATGAAGGCGTACTCTCTGCTCGAGCAACTGCGTTCTGGTTCTACTGACCAGGCGGTTCGTGACCAGTTCAATAGCATGAAGAAAGACCTCGGTTACGGTCTGCTGCTGAAACGCTATACGCCAAACGTGGCGGATGCAACTGAAGCGCAGATTCAACAGGCAACCAAAGACTCCATTCCACGTGTAGCGCCGCTGTACTTCGCGTTCCGTATCATGGTGGCGTGTGGCTTCCTGCTGCTGGCAATCATCGCGCTCTCTTTCTGGAGTGTCATCCGCAACCGTATTGGCGAGAAAAAATGGCTGCTGCGCGCTGCACTGTACGGTATTCCGCTGCCGTGGATTGCTGTAGAAGCGGGCTGGTTCGTGGCTGAATATGGTCGCCAACCTTGGGCTATCGGTGAAGTGCTGCCGACAGCTGTAGCGAACTCGTCACTGACCGCAGGCGACCTCATCTTCTCGATGGTGCTGATTTGTGGCCTGTATACCCTGTTCCTGGTGGCAGAATTGTTCTTAATGTTCAAGTTTGCACGCCTCGGCCCAAGCAGCCTGAAAACCGGTCGCTATCACTTTGAGCAGTCTTCCACGACTACTCAGCCGGCACGCTAAGACAGGAGTCGTCAAATGATCGATTATGAAGTATTGCGTTTTATCTGGTGGCTGCTGGTTGGCGTTCTGCTGATTGGTTTTGCAGTCACTGACGGTTTCGACATGGGGGTGGGCATGCTCACCCGTTTCCTCGGTCGTAACGACACCGAGCGTCGAATTATGATTAACTCCATCGCACCACACTGGGACGGTAACCAGGTATGGCTGATCACTGCGGGTGGCGCTCTGTTTGCTGCCTGGCCGATGGTCTATGCCGCTGCGTTCTCCGGCTTCTATGTCGCGATGATCCTCGTGCTGGCGTCTCTGTTCTTCCGTCCGGTCGGTTTTGACTACCGCTCCAAGATTGAAGAAACCCGCTGGCGTAACATGTGGGACTGGGGCATCTTCATTGGTAGCTTCGTTCCGCCGCTGGTGATTGGCGTGGCGTTTGGTAACCTGTTGCAGGGCGTACCGTTCAACGTGGATGAATATCTGCGTCTGTACTACACCGGTAACTTCTTCCAGCTGCTTAACCCGTTCGGCCTGCTGGCTGGCGTGGTGAGCGTAGGGATGATCATTACTCAGGGCGCAACCTATCTGCAGATGCGTACCGTGGGCGAACTGCACCTGCGTACCCGTGCAACGGCTCAGGTGGCGGCACTGGTGACACTGGTCTGCTTCGCACTGGCTGGCGTATGGGTGATGTACGGTATCGATGGTTATGTTGTGAAATCAACAATGGACCATTACGCGGCATCTAACCCACTGAATAAAGAAGTGGTTCGTGAAGCTGGCGCATGGTTGGTGAACTTCAACAACACGCCGATTCTGTGGGCTATTCCGGTACTGGGTGTGGTTCTGCCTCTGCTGACCATTCTGACTGCACGTATGGATAAAGCGGCGTGGGCGTTTGTGTTCTCCTCCCTGACGCTGGCCTGCATCATCCTGACTGCCGGTATTGCAATGTTCCCGTTTGTGATGCCGTCCAGCACCATGATGAACGCAAGTCTGACAATGTGGGATGCAACTTCCAGCCAGCTGACGCTTAACGTCATGACCTGGGTTGCGGTGGTTCTGGTACCGATCATTCTGCTCTACACCGCCTGGTGCTACTGGAAAATGTTCGGTCGTATCACCAAAGAAGATATTGAACGTAACACCCACTCTCTGTACTAAGTAAGGAGCTAAAAATGTGGTATTTCGCATGGATTCTGGGAACGCTTCTTGCCTGTTCGTTTGGGGTAATCACCGCGCTGGCGCTTGAGCACGTCGAATCAGGCAAAGCCGGTCAAGAAGACATCTGATGAGTAAGATTATCGCAACCTTGTATGCGGTAATGGACAAGCGCCCCCTGCGGGCGCTTTCCTTCGTGATGGCGCTTCTGTTAGCAGGATGTATGTTTTGGGACCCGTCACGTTTCGCCGCGAAGACCAGTGAACTGGAAATCTGGCATGGTTTATTGCTGATGTGGGCCGTCTGTGCTGGTGTTATTCACGGCGTGGGCTTTCGTCCGCAGAAGGTTCTCTGGCAAGGGATTTTTTGCCCTTTGCTTGCCGATATTGTTCTCATTGTCGGGCTGATTTTCTTCTTCTTTTAAATCAGAATTCTCTTTAAAAATTTATGGGCCGCTTCAGGCCCATAAATTTTTACGCTCCCTTAACTTGCCCTCATTCCCAAACCTCAATCGCACGCGTATAGTAGCAGCGTTTAAAAGCTCTAACTTTTGTTGCATTACCGGGATGTAAAGTGAATACAACGCTGTTTCGATGGCCGGTTCGCGTCTACTATGAAGATACCGATGCCGGTGGTGTGGTGTACCACGCCAGTTACGTCGCTTTTTATGAAAGAGCACGCACAGAGATGCTGCGTCATCATCACTTCAGTCAGCAGGCGCTGATGGCTGAACGCGTTGCCTTTGTGGTGCGTAAAATGACGGTGGAATATTATGCACCTGCGCGGCTCGACGATATGCTCGAAATACAGACTGAAATAACATCAATGCGTGGCACCTCTTTGGTTTTCACGCAACGTATTGTCAACGCCGAGAATACTTTGCTGAATGAAGCAGAGGTTCTGGTTGTTTGCGTTGACCCACTCAAAATGAAGCCTCGTGCGCTTCCCAAGTCTATTGTCGCGGAGTTTAAGCAGTGACTGACATGAATATCCTTGATTTGTTCCTGAAGGCTAGCCTTCTGGTTAAACTTATCATGTTGATTTTGATTGGTTTTTCAATCGCATCCTGGGCCATTATTATCCAGCGGACCCGTATTCTTAACGCAGCGGCGCGCGAAGCCGAAGCGTTTGAAGATAAATTCTGGTCTGGAATCGAACTTTCTCGCCTCTATCAAGAGAGCCAGGGGAAACGGGATAATCTGACCGGTTCGGAACAAATCTTTTACAGCGGGTTCAAAGAGTTTGTGCGCCTACATCGTGCCAATAGCCATGCGCCGGAAGCCGTAGTGGAAGGGGCGTCGCGAGCGATGCGTATTTCCATGAACCGTGAACTTGAAAATCTGGAAACGCACATTCCGTTCCTCGGTACGGTTGGCTCCATCAGCCCGTATATTGGTCTGTTTGGTACGGTCTGGGGGATCATGCACGCCTTTATCGCCCTCGGGGCGGTAAAACAAGCAACACTGCAAATGGTTGCGCCCGGTATCGCAGAAGCGTTGATTGCGACGGCAATTGGTCTGTTCGCCGCAATTCCGGCGGTAATGGCTTATAACCGCCTCAACCAGCGCGTAAACAAACTGGAACTGAATTACGACAACTTTATGGAAGAGTTTACCGCGATTCTGCACCGCCAGGCGTTTACCGTTAGCGAGAGCAACAAGGGGTAAGCCATGGCCAGAGCGCGTGGACGAGGTCGTCGCGATCCCAAGTCCGAAATCAACATTGTACCGTTGCTGGACGTACTGCTGGTGCTGTTGCTGATCTTTATGGCGACAGCGCCCATCATCACCCAGAGCGTGGAGGTCGATCTGCCAGACGCTACTGAATCACAGGCGGTGAGCAGTAACGATAATCCGCCAGTGATTGTTGAAGTGTCTGGTATTGGTCAGTACACCGTGGTGGTTGAGAAAGATCGCCTGGAGCGTTTACCACCAGAGCAGGTGGTGGCGGAAGTGTCCAGCCGTTTCAAGGCCAACCCGAAAACGGTCTTTCTGATCGGTGGCGCAAAAGATGTGCCTTACGATGAAATAATTAAAGCACTGAACTTGTTACATAGTGCGGGTGTGAAATCGGTTGGTTTAATGACGCAGCCTATCTAAACATCTGCGTTTCCCTAGCTTGAAAGAGAGCGGGTAACAGGCGAACAGTTTTTGGAAACCGAGAGTGTCAAAGGCAACCGAACAAAACGACAAGCTCAAGCGGGCGATAATTATTTCAGCAGTGCTGCATGTCATCTTATTTGCGGCGCTGATCTGGAGTTCGTTCGATGAGAATATAGAAGCTTCAGCCGGAGGCGGCGGTGGTTCGTCCATCGACGCTGTAATGGTTGATTCAGGTGCGGTAGTTGAGCAGTACAAACGCATGCAAAGCCAGGAATCAAGCGCGAAGCGTTCTGATGAGCAGCGCAAGATGAAGGAACAGCAGGCTGCGGAAGAACTGCGTGAGAAACAAGCGGCTGAACAGGAACGCCTGAAGCAACTTGAGAAAGAGCGGTTAGCGGCTCAGGAGCAGAAAAAGCAGGCTGAAGAAGCCGCAAAACAGGCCGAGTTAAAGCAGAAGCAAGCGGAAGAGGCGGCAGCGAAAGCGGCGGCAGATGCTAAAGCGAAGGCTGAAGCGGATGCAAAAGCTGCGGAAGAAGCAGCGAAGAAAGCGGCTGCAGACGCGAAGAAAAAAGCAGAAGCAGAAGCCGCCAAAGCCGCAGCCGAAGCGCAGAAAAAAGCCGAAGCAGCCGCTGCGGCGCTGAAGAAGAAAGCGGAAGCGGCAGAAGCAGCTGCAGCTGAAGCAAGAAAAAAAGCGGCAACTGAAGCTGCTGAAAAAACCAAGGCAGAAGCTGAGAAGAAAGCGGCTGCTGAAAAGGCTGCAGCTGATAAGAAAGCAGCGGCAGAGAAAGCTGCAGCCGACAAAAAAGCAGCAGAAAAAGCGGCTGCTGAAAAGGCAGCAGCTGATAAGAAAGCAGCGGCAGAAAAAGCCGCCGCAGACAAAAAAGCGGCAGCGGCAAAAGCTGCAGCTGAAAAAGCCGCTGCAGCAAAAGCTGCCGCAGAGGCAGATGATATTTTCGGTGAGCTAAGCTCTGGTAAGAATGCACCGAAAACGGGGGGAGGGGCGAAAGGGAACAATGCTTCGCCTGCCGGGAGTGGTAATACTAAAAACAATGGCGCATCAGGGGCCGATATCAATAACTATGCCGGGCAGATTAAATCTGCTATCGAAAGTAAGTTCTATGACGCATCGTCCTATGCAGGCAAGACCTGTACGCTGCGCATAAAACTGGCACCCGATGGTATGTTACTGGATATCAAACCTGAAGGTGGCGATCCCGCACTTTGTCAGGCTGCGTTGGCAGCAGCTAAACTTGCGAAGATCCCGAAACCACCAAGCCAGGCAGTATATGAAGTGTTCAAAAACGCGCCATTGGACTTCAAACCGTAATCGCGATGCTGACTGTTCCGACGGTCAACATCAGACACCGGTTGCCACGGGGTTCTGGTAGTTTTGTGTATTTTAGTTTGTTAACATTCTGCTAAATTATCGTGGGCCATCGGTCCAGATAAGGGAGATATGATGAAGCAGGCATTACGAGTAGCATTTGGTTTTCTCATACTGTGGGCATCAGTTCTGCATGCTGAAGTCCGCATTGTGATCGACAGCGGTGTAGATTCCGGTCGTCCTATTGGCGTTGTTCCTTTCCAGTGGGCGGGTCCTGGTGCAGCACCTGAAGATATTGGCGGCATCGTTGCTGCTGACTTGCGTAACAGCGGTAAATTTAATCCATTAGATCGCGCTCGTCTGCCACAGCAGCCGGGTAGTGCGCAGGAAGTTCAACCAGCTGCATGGTCTGCGCTGGGTATTGACGCTGTGGTTGTCGGCCAGGTCACTCCGAATCCGGACGGCTCTTACAATGTTGCTTATCAACTTGTGGACACTGGCGGCGCACCGGGTACTGTACTTGCTCAGAACTCGTACAAAGTGAACAAGCAGTGGCTGCGTTATGCTGGTCATACCGCCAGTGACGAAGTGTTTGAAAAACTGACCGGCATTAAAGGTGCGTTCCGTACCCGTATTGCCTACGTTGTTCAGACCAACGGCGGTCAGTTCCCGTATGAACTGCGCGTATCTGACTATGACGGTTACAACCAGTTTGTCGTTCACCGTTCTCCGCAGCCGCTGATGTCTCCGGCGTGGTCACCAGACGGTTCTAAACTGGCTTATGTGACCTTCGAAAGCGGTCGTTCCGCGCTGGTCATCCAAACGCTGGCAAATGGCGCTGTACGTCAGGTGGCTTCATTCCCGCGTCACAACGGTGCACCTGCATTCTCGCCAGACGGCAGCAAACTGGCATTCGCCTTGTCGAAAACCGGTAGCCTGAACCTGTACGTAATGGATTTGGCTTCTGGTCAGATCCGCCAGGTGACTGATGGTCGCAGTAACAATACCGAACCGACCTGGTTCCCGGACAGCCAGAACCTGGCATTTACTTCTGACCAGGCCGGTCGTCCGCAGGTTTATAAAGTGAATATCAACGGCGGTGCGCCACAACGTATTACCTGGGAAGGTTCGCAGAACCAGGATGCGGATGTCAGCAGCGACGGTAAATTTATGGTAATGGTCAGCTCCAATGGTGGGCAGCAGCACATTGCCAAACAAGATCTGGCAACGGGAGGCGTACAAGTTCTGTCGTCCACGTTCCTGGATGAAACGCCAAGTCTGGCACCTAACGGCACTATGGTAATCTACAGCTCTTCTCAGGGGATGGGATCCGTGCTGAATTTGGTTTCTACAGATGGGCGTTTCAAAGCGCGTCTTCCGGCAACTGATGGACAGGTCAAATTCCCTGCCTGGTCGCCGTATCTGTGATAATAATTAATTGAATAGTAAAGGAATCATTGAAATGCAACTGAACAAAGTGCTGAAAGGGCTGATGATTGCTCTGCCTGTTATGGCAATTGCGGCATGTTCTTCCAACAAGAACGCCAGCAATGACGGCAGCGAAGGCATGCTGGGTGCCGGCACTGGTATGGATGCGAACGGCGGCAATGGCAACATGTCTTCCGAAGAGCAGGCTCGTCTGCAAATGCAACAGCTGCAGCAGAACAACATCGTTTACTTCGATCTGGACAAGTACGATATCCGTTCTGACTTCGCTCAAATGCTGGATGCACACGCAAACTTCCTGCGTAGCAACCCGTCTTACAAAGTCACCGTAGAAGGTCACGCGGACGAACGTGGTACTCCGGAATACAACATCTCCCTGGGTGAACGTCGTGCGAACGCCGTTAAGATGTACCTGCAGGGTAAAGGCGTTTCTGCAGACCAGATCTCCATCGTTTCTTACGGTAAAGAAAAACCTGCAGTACTGGGTCATGACGAAGCGGCATACTCCAAAAACCGTCGTGCGGTACTGGTTTACTAAGAGAATTGCATGAGCAGTAACTTCAGACATCAACTATTGAGTCTGTCGTTACTGGTTGGTATAGCGGCCCCCTGGGCCGCTTTTGCTCAGGCACCAATCAGTAGTGTCGGCTCAGGCTCGGTCGAAGACCGCGTCACTCAACTTGAGCGTATTTCTAATGCTCACAGCCAGCTTTTAACCCAACTCCAGCAACAACTCTCTGATAATCAATCCGATATTGATTCCCTGCGTGGTCAGATTCAGGAAAATCAGTATCAACTGAATCAGGTCGTGGAGCGGCAAAAGCAGATCCTGTTGCAGATCGATAGCCTCAGCAGCGGTGGTGCAGCGGCGCAATCAACCAGCGGCGATCAAAGCGGTGCGGCGGCATCAACGACGCCGACAGCTGATGCTGGTACTGCGAATGCTGGCGCGCCGGTGAAAAGCGGTGATGCAAACACGGATTACAATGCAGCTATTGCGCTGGTGCAGGATAAATCCCGCCAGGATGACGCAATGGTGGCATTTCAGAATTTCATCAAAAATTACCCTGATTCAACTTATCTGCCAAACGCCAATTATTGGCTGGGTCAGTTAAACTACAACAAGGGTAAAAAAGATGATGCGGCGTACTATTTTGCTTCGGTAGTGAAAAACTATCCGAAGTCACCGAAAGCTGCGGATGCGATGTTTAAAGTCGGCGTCATCATGCAGGACAAAGGTGACACCGCAAAAGCGAAAGCTGTATATCAGCAGGTTATCAGTAAATACCCTGGGACTGATGGCGCAAAACAGGCGCAAAAACGTCTGAACGCGATGTAATGCATAACACACGACCAGAAGTCGCATTATTTCTGGTCGTGTCGTGCGAATCATAAGCAGTTGAGTGATCTGCATCGAAATTTTTGTTGCGCTCAAGTCTGAAATCAGTAATATATGCCGCCGTTGCCACGGGATATCAAACAAACCGAAAGCAACGAAAAAGTGGGTCGTTAGCTCAGTTGGTAGAGCAGTTGACTTTTAATCAATTGGTCGCAGGTTCGAATCCTGCACGACCCACCAATCGCTAAGGTGGAAGCGGTAGTAAAACGTGAAGGATAACGTTGCGTCAGCAACGGCCCGAAGGGCGAGACGAAGTCGAGTCATCCTGCACGACCCACCACTAACCTAGTTAGTTGTAGTATCCAGCGTAGTATCGGGTGATTAGCTCAGCTGGGAGAGCACCTCCCTTACAAGGAGGGGGTCGGCGGTTCGATCCCGTCATCACCCACCACCGGGTCGTTAGCTCAGTTGGTAGAGCAGTTGACTTTTAATCAATTGGTCGCAGGTTCGAATCCTGCACGACCCACCACTAATGCAGTGGGTTCGGTGGAAGTAGTTTGTAGTATCCAGCGCAGTATCGGGTGATTAGCTCAGCTGGGAGAGCACCTCCCTTACAAGGAGGGGGTCGGCGGTTCGATCCCGTCATCACCCACCACTCGGGTCGTTAGCTCAGTTGGTAGAGCAGTTGACTTTTAATCAATTGGTCGCAGGTTCGAATCCTGCACGACCCACCAGTTTTAACATCAAACTCAGATGTTAAGCGTGAAGGATAACGTTGCGCCAGCAACGGCCCGTAGGGCGAGCGAAGCGAGTCATCCTGCACGATCCACCAATATTAAAGATTGGTCCCGAGTAGAAATCATTCAGGTAACACCCGTATGGGTCGTTAGCTCAGTTGGTAGAGCAGTTGACTTTTAATCAATTGGTCGCAGGTTCGAATCCTGCACGACCCACCAATTTAAAGGTGGTTACTGGTAGAGAATGTGAAGGATAACGTTGCGTCAGCAACGGCCCGAAGGGCGAGACGAAGTCGAGTCATCCTGCACGACCCACCATCCTGAATGATTAAAGCAGCATAATCCCGCAAGGGGTCGTTAGCTCAGTTGGTAGAGCAGTTGACTTTTAATCAATTGGTCGCAGGTTCGAATCCTGCACGACCCACCAATGTAAAAAAGCGCCCTAAAGGCGCTTTTTTGCTATTCAGGCATCTCTCAATTTCAATTCTTGACCCTGATGACATACTCCGCGCTTGCTGCGTAAACGACTCTACGTCGGAGGAATAAGACGCAAAGTGTGGCATTCGTCATCTCATACGTATTTCGAGTGACTTTTCCCCACCATTCGACTATCTTGTTTAGCATATAAAACAAATCATGCCGATAATAGCGAATATCACGCTTATGTCGGTTTTAATGTTAAGCCTGTAAAACGAGATGGTAAGATGAGCGTGATGTTTGATCCTGAAGCGGCGATTTATCCTTTCCCCCCGAAGCCGACGCTGTTAAGCATTGATGAAAAAGCGTATTACCGCGAGAAGATAAAACGTCTGCTAAAAGAACGTAATGCGGTGATGGTTGCCCACTACTATACCGATCCCGAAATTCAACAACTGGCAGAAGAAACCGGTGGCTGTATTTCTGATTCTCTGGAAATGGCGCGCTTCGGTGCAAAGCATCCCGCTTCTACGTTGTTAGTCGCTGGGGTGAGATTTATGGGAGAAACCGCCAAAATTCTCAGTCCGGAAAAAACAATTCTGATGCCGACACTTCAGGCTGAATGTTCACTGGATCTCGGCTGCCCTGTTGAAGAATTTAACGCATTTTGCGATGCCCATCCCGATCGTACTGTCGTCGTCTACGCCAACACTTCTGCTGCGGTAAAAGCGCGCGCAGATTGGGTGGTAACTTCAAGCATTGCCGTCGAACTTATTGATCATCTGGATAGTTTGGGTGAAAAAATCATCTGGGCACCCGACAAACATCTGGGGCGTTACGTGCAAAAACAGACGGGAGCAGACATTTTATGCTGGCAGGGTGCCTGCATTGTGCATGATGAGTTTAAGACTCAGGCGTTAACCCGCTTGCAAGAAGAATACCCGGATGCTGCCATACTGGTGCATCCAGAATCACCGCAAGCTATTGTAGATATGGCGGATGCGGTCGGTTCCACCAGTCAACTGATCGCTGCTGCGAAAACATTGCCACATCAGCGACTTATCGTGGCAACCGATCGGGGTATTTTCTACAAAATGCAGCAGGCGGTGCCAGATAAAGAGTTACTGGAAGCACCAACCGCGGGTGAGGGCGCAACCTGCCGCAGCTGCGCGCATTGTCCGTGGATGGCCATGAATGGCCTTCAGGCCATCGCAGAGGCATTAGAACAGGAAGGAAGCAATCACGAGGTTCATGTTGAGAAAAAGCTGCGAGAGAAGGCGCTGGTGCCGCTCAATCGTATGCTGGATTTTGCGGCTACACTACGTGGATAACTAATAATAAGGCGTCACGTTACGCTTTGGGGGAAAGATGGATTTTTTTAGTGTACAGAATATCCTGGTACATATACCAATAGGAGCAGGCGGTTATGATCTCTCATGGATCGAAGCGGTAGGCACGATCGCCGGGTTGCTGTGTATTGGCCTTGCCAGTCTGGAGAAGATCAGCAACTACTTCTTTGGCCTGATCAACGTCACCTTGTTTGGCATTATTTTCTTTCAGATTCAGCTGTATGCCAGCCTGCTATTACAGGTGTTTTTCTTTGCCGCGAATATTTACGGTTGGTATGCGTGGTCGCGACAAACCAGTCAGAACGAGGCGGAGTTGAAAATTCGCTGGTTGCCATTGCCGAAGGCGCTCAGCTGGTTGGCGGTTTGCGTTGTTTCGATTGGTCTGATGACGGTATTTATCAATCCGGTGTTTGCATTTTTGACCCGCGTGGCAGTCATGATCATGCAAGCATTAGGATTACAGGTTGCGATGCCTGAACTACAGCCGGACGCTTTCCCGTTCTGGGATTCATGCATGATGGTGTTATCTATCGTGGCAATGATTCTGATGACGCGTAAGTATGTGGAAAACTGGCTATTGTGGGTGATTATTAACGTGATTAGCGTCGTTATTTTTGCACTTCAGGGCGTTTACGCCATGTCTCTGGAGTACATCATCCTGACCTTTATTGCCCTCAACGGCAGCCGGATGTGGATCAACAGCGCACGCGAAAGAGGTTCACGCGCGCTGTCCCATTAATGGTGATGATGCGAGTGGCCAGACACGCCTTCGTTCAGGTGGCACTCTGGCCCATGACAAGGTTGATATTCCATCTGGATGGTGGCGTGTGCAATCTGATAGTGATCCATCAGATAATGTTGGATCTGATCCAACAACGCGTCGTGATCGTGTGGCGGGATCACCTGTACATGCAGTGTCATCACTGGCTTTTCACCCACCATCCAAACATGTACATGGTGCACATTGCGGACTTCCGGGATTTCCCGGCACATACGACGCTTCAGTTCGGCGATATCCAGCGATACCGGTGCACCTTCAAGTAATTCATTCACGCTATCTTTCAACAGTCGCCACGCGCTACGCAGAACCAGAAGCGACACCAGTATTGAGAGAATGGGGTCAGCAGGTGTCCAGCCGGTCCAGATAATAATCAACGCGGCAATAATAGCTCCAACCGAACCCAGAAGGTCCCCGAGGACATGCAGTGCCGCTGCTCGCACGTTGAGGTTTTTCTCTTCGCTGCCGTGATGAAGTAACCAGAAAGAAAGTATATTTGCCAGTAGCCCAGCCACGGCAATTGCCATCATCATGCCACCCTCGACCGGACGAGGCGTGCGGAAGCGTTCTATCGCCTCCCAGACAATCAAAATAGTAATCACCACCAGGGCGATGGCATTCACAAACGCCGCGAGCGTGGTCAATCTTAGCCAACCGAAAGTGTGGCGAATGGTGGGAGGACGACGGGAAAATTGCACTGCGAGTAGGGCGAAAAGCAGGGCGGCAGTATCGGTCAACATATGACCCGCATCGGCCAGCAATGCCAGAGAACCGGAAAGAAAACCACCAATGACTTCTACGAGCATAAACCCGGCAGTCACGCCGAAAGCATACAACAAGCGACGAGCATTATTATCTTCTGGCAGGTGTGAGGAAGTGTGTGAGTGTGAGTGCGCCATGACGAGTCATCCCTTAATTATTCTCACTTAACTTTATGACATCATACTGCTTTTAGAAGGGAAAAAATTAAAAGGGAGAGACTCCGCTCTCCCATTATTGGCTATTTCGCAGGGTTACTGCGTGGTACCGTCGGTTTTGGTATCGACATCATTGTTGATGCCATCACCGGTTTGGACTTTTTTATTGATATCCGGGCAGCGACCATCTTTGCACATGGTGTTCTTGTGCTCTTCATCTTTGGTCATGCCGTCATTGTTCATTGAAGAACCATCCGGATGCAGCATTGTGCCGCCAGAACCGGTATTTACCCCGTTATTGTCGACGTTATTTGGCGCGACATTTTCACGGGCGTCAGGGGCTACCTGGCCCGCATCAGCTGCGGCGTTTGCCTGGCCGTTATTGCTTTGCGCTCCGCTATCGGCAGCCAGTGCGGCACCGCTGGCAAGGCTTAGAGTGGCAGTCAGAAATAGTGTGGCCAGTTTTGTCATTTTCATAGGATGCTCCTGTTATGGTCGTTATGTCGGATAACCTCTTCCAACAGTGCATTTGCAGGTGAATACAAAGTAATTGTTTAAGATTTCAGCCAGGCAAAGATACCCAGAAGAGAATCTTGAAATAATTAACAAACAAAGGAGTTACAGTTAGAAATTGTAGGAGAGATCTCGTTTTTCGCGACAATCTGGCGTTTTTCTTGCTAATTCCAGGATTAATCCGTTCATAGTGTAAAACCCCGTTTACACATTCTGATGGAAGATATAGATTGGAAGTATTGCATTCACTAAGATAAGTATGGCAACACTGGAACAGACATGAATTATCAGAACGACGATTTACGAATCAAAGAAATCAAAGAGTTACTTCCTCCTGTCGCATTGCTGGAAAAATTCCCTGCTACTGAAAATGCCGCGAATACGGTCGCCCATGCCCGAAAAGCGATCCATAAGATCCTGAAAGGTAATGATGATCGCCTGTTGGTGGTGATTGGTCCGTGTTCTATTCATGATCCCGTCGCGGCTAAAGAGTATGCCACTCGCTTGCTGGCGCTACGTGAAGAGCTAAAAGATGAGCTGGAAATCGTGATGCGCGTCTATTTTGAAAAGCCGCGTACCACGGTGGGCTGGAAAGGGCTGATTAACGATCCGCATATGGATAACAGCTTCCAGATCAACGACGGTCTGCGTATTGCCCGCAAATTGCTGCTCGATATTAACGACAGCGGTCTGCCAGCGGCGGGTGAATTCCTGGATATGATCACCCCACAATATCTCGCTGACCTGATGAGCTGGGGCGCAATTGGCGCACGTACCACGGAATCGCAGGTGCACCGCGAACTGGCATCAGGGCTTTCTTGTCCGGTCGGCTTCAAAAATGGCACCGACGGTACGATTAAAGTGGCTATCGATGCTATTAATGCCGCCGGTGCGCCGCACTGCTTCCTGTCCGTAACGAAATGGGGGCATTCGGCGATTGTGAATACCAGCGGTAACGGCGATTGCCATATCATTCTGCGCGGCGGTAAAGAGCCTAACTACAGCGCGAAGCACGTTGCTGAAGTGAAAGAAGGGCTGAACAAAGCAGGCCTGCCAGCACAGGTGATGATCGATTTCAGCCATGCTAACTCGTCGAAACAATTCAAAAAGCAGATGGATGTTTGTGCTGACGTTTGCCAGCAGATTGCCGGTGGCGAAAAGGCCATTATTGGCGTGATGGTGGAAAGCCATCTGGTGGAAGGCAATCAGAGCCTCGAGAGTGGGGAACCGCTGGCCTATGGCAAGAGCATCACCGATGCCTGCATTGGCTGGGAAGATACCGATGCTCTGTTACGTCAACTGGCGAATGCAGTAAAAGCGCGTCGCGGGTAAAGTTTAATTGTCGGATGCGCCGTCACAGTGGCGTATCTGATGAATCACCGTAGGCCTGACAAGACGCGCAGCGTCGCATCAGGCAATGTGCTCCATTGTTAGCGATAAAAAAGCCGACTCATTTGCAGTCGGCTTTCTCATTTTTAAGCGAATGACGTTTACTTCGCTTTACCCTGGTTAGCAACGGCCGCTGCTTTCGCCGCGATCTCGTCAGCATTACCCAGATAATAGCGTTTCAGCGGTTTGAAATTCTCGTCGAATTCATAAACCAGTGGCACGCCGGTCGGGATATTCAGCTCAAGAATCTCTTCTTCGCTCATATTATCGAGATATTTCACCAGCGCACGTAACGAGTTACCGTGTGCGGCGATGATCACGCGCTCACCGCTCTTCATTCGCGGCAGAATAGTTTCATTCCAGTAAGGGATCACGCGGTCAATGGTCAGCGCCAGGCTTTCCGTCAGTGGCAGCTCTTTCTCGCTCAGCTTCGCGTAACGTGGATCGTGGCCCGGATAACGCTCATCATCTTTAGTCAGTTCCGGCGGAGTTACCGCAAAACCACGACGCCACTGTTTCACCTGCTCGTCGCCATACTTTTCAGCAGTTTCTGCTTTGTTCAGACCCTGCAACGCACCGTAGTGACGTTCGTTCAGTTTCCAGGATTTCTCAACGGGCAGCCATGCCTGATCCAGTTCGTCCAGCACATTCCACAGGGTATGGATAGCGCGTTTCAGCACAGAGGTGTAAGCAAAATCAAAGCTGTAACCTTCCTCTTTCAGCAGCTTACCAGCTGCTTTTGCTTCGCTTACGCCTTTCTCAGACAGATCCACGTCGTACCAACCGGTGAAACGGTTTTCTTTGTTCCACTGACTTTCGCCATGACGAACCAGAACCAGCTTAGTTACAGCCATATACTTACTCCTCAAATCATCTTTTAATGATAATAATTCTCATTATATTGCCGTGACGAAGCAACAGCAATGCTTACGCATAACCATAGCGAAAATAGTGTCGCAGTGTAAGGTTGTTGTGAATATTGAGTTGCAAATATGTCGGTGTTTGCTGGTGATTTGAGCAATATAAGGATAAAGCCCTCATGACGAGGGCTTAAAGTTATTCAGCAATAAACTGATATTCCGTCAGGCTGGAATACTCTTCGCCAGGACGCAGGAAGCAGTCCGGTTGCGGCCATTCAGGGTGGTTTGGGCTGTCCGGCAGGAACTCGCTTTCCAGCGCCAGGCCCTGCCAGTCGGCGTAAGGTTCAGTTCCCCGTGACGGCGTGCCACCAAGGAAGTTGCCGGAGTAAAATTGCAGAGCCGGAGCGGTGGTGTAGACCTTCAGTTGCAATTTTTCATCTGCTGACCAGACATGCGCCGCCACTTTCTTGCCATCACCTTTAGCCTGTAACAAGAACGCATGATCGTAACCTTTCACTTTGCGCTGATCGTCGTCGGCAAGAAACTCACTGGCGATGATTTTGGCGCTGCGGAAATCAAAAGATGTTCCGGCGACAGATTTCAGACCGTCGTGCGGAATGCCGCCTTCATCAACCGGTAGATATTCGTCCGCCAGAATCTGCAACTTGTGATTGCGCACGTCAGACTGCTCGCCGTCGAGGTTGAAATAGACGTGATTAGTCATATTCACCGGGCAAGGTTTATCAACTGTGGCGCGATAAGTAATGGAGATACGGTTATCGTCGGTCAGACGATACTGCACTGTCGCGCCGAGATTCCCCGGAAAGCCCTGATCGCCATCTTCTGAACTCAGGGCAAATAGCACCTGACGATCGTTCTGATTCACAATCTGCCAGCGACGTTTGTCGAACCCTTCCGGGCCGCCGTGCAGCTGGTTGACGCCCTGACTTGGCGAAAGCGTTACGGTTTCACCGTCAAAGGTATAACGGCTATTGGCGATGCGGTTGGCATAACGACCAATAGAGGCCCCCAGAAACGCGGCCTGATCCTGATAGCATTCCGGGCTGGCGCAGCCAAGCAGCGCCTCGCGGACGCTGCCATCGGAAAGCGGAATACGGGCGGAAAGTAAAGTCGCACCCCAGTCCATCAGCGTGACTACCATCCCTGCGTTGTTACGCAAAGTTAACAGTCGGTACGGCTGACCATCGGGTGCCAGTGCGGGAGTTTCGTTCAGCACTGTCCTGCTCCTTGTGATGGTTTACAAACGTAAAAAGTCTCTTTAATACCTGTTTTTGCTTCATATTGTTCAGCGACAGCTTGCTGTACGGCAGGCACCAGCTCTTCCGGGATCAGCGCGACGATACAGCCGCCAAATCCGCCGCCGGTCATGCGTACGCCACCTTTGTCGCCAATCACAGCTTTGACGATTTCTACCAGAGTGTCAATTTGCGGCACGGTGATTTCGAAATCATCGCGCATAGAAGCATGAGACTCCGCCATCAACTCGCCCATACGTTTCAGGTCGCCTTGCTCCAGTGCGCTGGCTGCTTCAACGGTACGGGCGTTTTCAGTCAGGATATGACGCACGCGTTTCGCCACGATAGGGTCCAGTTCATGTGCAACAGCGTTGAACTCCTCAATAGTGACATCGCGCAGGGCTGGCTGCTGGAAGAAACGCGCGCCGGTTTCGCACTGTTCACGACGGGTGTTGTATTCGCTGCCAACCAGGGTACGTTTGAAGTTACTGTTGATGATGACGATAGCCACACTTTTGGGCATGGAAACCGCTTTGGTGCCCAGTGAGCGGCAATCGATCAGCAAGGCATGATCTTTTTTGCCGAGCGCGGAAATCAGCTGATCCATGATCCCACAGTTACAGCCAACAAACTGGTTTTCTGCTTCCTGGCCGTTAAGTGCGATTTGTGCGCCGTCCAGCGGCAGATGATAAAGTTGCTGCAATACGGTTCCGACCGCGACTTCCAGTGAAGCGGAAGAACTTAACCCCGCACCCTGCGGCACATTGCCGCTGATCACCATGTCCACACCGCCAAAGTTGTTGTTACGCAGTTGCAGATGTTTCACTACGCCACGGACGTAGTTAGCCCATTGATAGTTTTCATGTGCGACAATAGGCGCATCAAGGGAAAACTCGTCAAGCTGATTTTCATAATCGGCTGCCATCACGCGAACTTTACGGTCATCGCGTGGTGCACAACTGATCACAGTTTGATAATCAATCGCGCAGGGCAGAACGAAACCGTCGTTGTAGTCGGTGTGTTCACCAATCAAATTCACGCGGCCAGGCGCCTGAATGGTGTGAGTGGCAGGGTAGCCAAATGCGTTGGCAAACAGAGATTGTGTTTTTTCTTTCAGACTCATTTCTTACACTCCGGATTCGCGAAAATGGATATCGCTGACTGCGCGCAAACGCTCTGCTGCCTGTTCTGCGGTCAGGTCTCGCTGGGTCTCTGCCAGCATTTCATAACCAACCATAAATTTACGTACGGTGGCGGAGCGCAACAGAGGCGGATAAAAGTGCGCGTGCAGCTGCCAGTGTTGATTCTCTTCGTCATTAAATGGCGCGCCGTGCCAGCCCATAGAGTAGGGGAAGGAGCACTGGAAGAGGTTGTCATAACGGCTGGTCAGCTTTTTCAACGCCAGCGCCAAATCGCTGCGTTGGGCGTCGGTCAAATCGGTGATCCGCAAAACGTGGGCTTTGGGCAGCAGTAGCGTTTCGAACGGCCAGGCAGCCCAGTAAGGCACAACGGCTAACCAGTGTTCGGTTTCGACAACGGTACGGCTACCGTCTGCCAGCTCGCGCTGAACATAATCCACCAGCATTGGCGATTTTTGCCCGGCAAAATATTCTTTTTGCAGGCGATCTTCGCGCTCAGCTTCGTTAGGCAGGAAGCTATTTGCCCAAATCTGTCCGTGCGGATGCGGGTTAGAGCAGCCCATCGCCGCGCCTTTGTTTTCAAAGACCTGCACCCACGGGTATGTTTTCCCCAGTTCTGCGGTTTGCTCCTGCCAGGTTTTGACGATTTCCGTCAATGCCGCAACGCTGAGTTCTGGCAGCGTTTTACTGTGATCCGGTGAAAAGCAGATCACCCGGCTGGTACCGCGCGCGCTCTGACAACGCATCAGCGGATCGTTGCTTTCTGGCGCATCTGGCGTGTCAGACATCAAGGCCGCAAAGTCATTAGTGAAAACGTAAGTCCCGGTGTAATCGGGGTTTTTATCGCCTGTCACCCGCACATTACCTGCGCAGAGGAAGCAATCTGGATCGTGCGCAGGTAACACCTGTTTGGCTGGCGTTTCCTGCGCCCCCTGCCAGGGGCGCTTAGCGCGGTGCGGTGAAACCAGAATCCATTGCCCGGTGAGCGGGTTGTAGCGGCGATGTGGATGATCAACGGGATTAAATTGCGTCATGGTCGTTCCTTAATCGGGATATCCCTGTGGATGGCGTGACTGCCAGTGCCAGGTGTCCTGCGCCATTTCATCGAGTGTGCGCGTTACGCGCCAGTTCAGTTCACGGTCGGCTTTGCTGGCGTCCGCCCAGTAGGCCGGAAGGTCGCCCTCGCGACGCGGTGCAAAATGATAATTAACCGGTTTGCCGCAGGCTTTGCTGAAGGCATTCACCACGTCCAGCACGCTGCTGCCTACGCCAGCGCCGAGGTTGTAGATGTGTACGCCTGGCTTGTTCGCCAGTTTTTCCATCGCCACGACGTGACCGTCCGCCAGATCCATTACGTGGATGTAATCGCGCACGCCAGTACCGTCTTCGGTCGGATAATCGTTACCAAAAATCGCCAGCGAGTCGCGACGGCCTACAGCAACCTGGGCGATGTATGGCATCAGGTTATTCGGAATGCCTTGCGGATCTTCGCCCATATCGCCCGACGGATGCGCGCCAACTGGGTTGAAGTAGCGCAGCAGGGCAATGCTCCAGTCCGGCTGGGCTTTTTGCAGATCGGTGAGGATCTGTTCCACCATCAGCTTGCTTTTGCCGTAAGGGCTTTGCGGTGTGCCGGTCGGGAAGCTTTCAACATATGGAATTTTGGGCTGATCGCCATAAACGGTGGCGGAGGAGCTAAAGATAAAGTTTTTGACGTCAGCGGCGCGCATGGCGCTAATCAGGCGCAGAGTACCGTTGACATTGTTGTCGTAATATTCCAGCGGTTTTTGTACCGATTCGCCAACGGCTTTCAACCCGGCGAAGTGGATCACGGTGTCGATAGCGTGATCGTGCAGGATCTCGGTCATCAACGCTTCGTTACGGATATCGCCTTCAACAAACGTTGGATGTTTGCCGCCTAAACGCTCGATAACAGGCAGTACGCTGCGCTTACTGTTACAGAGGTTATCAAGAATGATGACATCATGACCGTTTTGCAGTAATTGCACACAGGTATGACTTCCAATGTAACCGCTACCACCGGTAACCAGAACTCTCATAATTCGCTCCATTAGGCTTATGGTATGAAATAACCATAGCATAACAAAGATGCGAAAAGTGTGACATGGAATAAATTAGTGGAATCGTTTACACAAGAATTTAGCCGTTCTTTATGCACGATTAAGTGATTATAAAACAGAGGGTTTATGAATGATTGCGCTTTTTATCTGAAAAAAGTCGCGGTTTCATGCCTGGATGTGTCGAACTTTAGGCCGGAGAGGGCGCTAAGGCCGCCTCCGGTACAGTCAGCATTACCGACTCAGTTTATTTTTGTCAGCGCATAACGATAGAGGTCACCGTCCGGCACGAACTCAAGACGATGGGAAATACAGGCGGGCGCATCTTCGGCGTGGTGTGAAACAAACAATAATTGCGTTTCACCTTCGCTAATCAGCACATCAACAAAACGGCGGATAAGCTGGCGATTGAGTGGATCAAGGCCCTGTAAAGGTTCATCAAGAATAAGCAAAGTCGGATGCTTCACCAGTGCGCGAACGATCAGCGCCAGACGCTGCTGTCCCCAGGAAAGACTATGGAAAGGCGCGTCAGCCGTGCGTTTATCAATGCCGAGAATATCCAGCCACTGCTGCACCAGTTTTTGCTGGCGATCTGAAACGGCCTGATAAATGCCAATCGAATCAAAATAGCCAGAAAGGATCACATTACGCACGGTAGTGCTGACCCGGTAATCCAGATGCAAACTACTGCTGACGTAACCGATATGCTTTTTGATATCCCAGATGGTTTCGCCGCTGCCGCGACGTCGTCCGAAAAGTGTTAAATCGTTGCTGTAACCTTGCGGATGATCGCCTGTAATCAGGCTTAATAGCGTCGATTTTCCCGCGCCATTTGGCCCGACAATTTGCCAGTGCTCGCCTGGATTCACCTGCCAGCTAAGGTTATTAAGAATGGGGCGATCGTTATAAGAAACCACGCCGTTGTTCAGCACAATGCGCGGTTCGTTGGCGGGTAAGGCGTGACGTGCTGAAGGTTCATCTGGCTCCGGCAGTTGCACACCTTCAAGCTGTTCGCTATGCGCCAGTTGCGCGACGAGTGCTTGTTGGAGCAGTTCCTCTTTAGCGCCAGTTTCCGCTAACGTGCAATCCGCCAGCACGCCAGCAAACTGGACAAATTCCGGGATCTCATCGAAGCGATTGAGCACCAGTACCAGGGTAATACCGGACTGATGTAACGAGGCGAGCAGCTCAGCCAGCTGCTGACGTGAGGCAACATCCAGGCCATCGAACGGCTCATCAAGAATCAACAAGTCTGGCTCCGACATCAGCGCCTGACACAGCAGGGTTTTTCGCGTCTCGCCAGTGGAAAGGTATTTAAAGCGTCGGTCGAGAAGGGCGGTAATGCCGAACTGCTGCGCCAACTGCGCACAACGCTGTGCATCCTTAATTTCATCCTGAATGATTTCAGCCGTAGTGCGTCCGGTGTCATCTTCGCCAGGGCCGAGCATATCGGTGTTATTCCGTTGCCATTCGTCGCTGACGAGCTTTTGCAATTGCTCGAAGGAGAGACGAGTGATGTGGGAAAACTGACTTTGTCGTTCACCTTTCAAAAGCGGAAGTTCCCCCGCTAGCGCGCGGGCCAGCGCCGACTTCCCGCTTCCATTCGAACCGACAAACGCCCAACTATCACCCGCGTTTAACGTTAGCTGAGACAATTGCAGCGTTTTTGTGTCGCTAAGACGAAACGTGCCTTGCAAAATTTGCAACGATGACATTTTATATCCCATTTTTTGCAGCGATTACTGACAGGGATACGTGTTTCATAACAAATTGTCAACACGCTTAGCAAAGCGTAGCGATAATCACGCTGTCGGCGTTAAAGTAAGCCGTGGCATTCTGCCCTTGTTCAAGAGAAGCTGCTTCATTTACCGGCACCGTGGCGCACAGAGTTTGCCCGTCAGGTAACGCCATTAATACTTCGCACTGTTCTGCACCGCGCTCTATATGACGAATAATGCCCGGCAATTGGTTGTCGGCACCCTGGGCGACAGTGTCATCCTGAGTAATGTTCACCCACGGCGCTTTCAGCAGAATCAACACTTCTTTGCCTTCATCCAGTCCCAGACGTGCGCCACTTTGTGCGGTAATCGCGACTTTAAGGCGTGTTTTGCCATCGGCCAGTAAGACATCAACATGTTGTTGAATGTCATCATGATCGCGGGCGGTGATGGTGCCAAACCACTGGTTACGGGCACTGGTCTGCAGTGAAAAACGTGAGATCGCGGCCAGCAGGCTGTTCAGCGGCAAGGCGTCATCGTCACTTAACACATCAAAGGCTTTTTGCTGGATTTGCGCCAGTAAATCATAGAGCTGAATCAGTCGCTGACCATAGCGGGTCAGTACTGCGCCGCCGCCACCTTTACCGCCTGTTGCGCGCTCAACCAGAATATGCTCACTTAACTGATTCATCTCGTTAATGGCATCCCAGGCGCTTTTATAGCTGATACCGGCATCTTTCGCTCCCTGGCTAATGGAACCGGAAAGCGCAATGTGTTTTAGTAACGAAATGCGGCGCGGGTCGGCGAATAATTTTTGTTGGAGCTTAAGGGTGAGAAGGATTTCGGCCTGCATAACAATGTCCTGGCAAAAGTCTTATTGTGACGGAAAACGAACGCCACGCAAAGCTGACCGCACAAAAGGGGAGTGCTTTTCTGTGCTTAGCGGTTAGAATAGTCTCATGACTATATCTGGAGTTGACCATGTTAGAGTTATTAAAAAGTCTGGTATTCGCCGTAATCATGGTACCTGTCGTGATGGCCATCATCCTGGGTCTGATTTACGGTCTTGGTGAAGTATTCAACATCTTTTCTGGTGTTGGTAAAAAAGACCAGCCCGGACAAAATCATTGATTCCCTGAATGCCCGCTTAGTCGGGCATTTTCTTTTTCTCAACTTCCTGCTTTTCCTGCCGATATTTTTTTCATCAACCTCACAAAGGTTAGCAATAACTGCTGGGAAAATTCTGAACTTGCCGTTATATTGTCGCCTACATAACGTCACATTAAGGGGTTACCAATGGCTCGTAAATGGTTGAACTTGTTTGCCGGGGCGGCATTCTCTTTCGCTGTTGCTGGCAATGTACTGGCAGATGAAGGAAAAATCACGGTGTTCGCCGCCGCATCACTGACTAACGCAATGCAGGACATCGCTACGCAGTATAAAAAAGAGAAAGGCGTAGATGTCGTCTCTTCTTTCGCCTCGTCTTCTACCCTGGCCCGTCAGATTGAAGCGGGTGCGCCTGCGGATCTGTTTATTTCTGCCGATCAGAAATGGATGGATTATGCGGTTGATAAAAAAGCGATCGATACGGCCTCGCGTCAGACTCTACTCGGTAATAGCCTGGTTGTTGTAGCACCGAAAGCCAGCGAGCAGAAAGATTTCTCCATTGACAGCAAAACCAACTGGACTTCGCTGCTGAATGGCGGTCGCCTGGCGGTTGGTGATCCGGAACATGTTCCCGCTGGCATTTATGCAAAAGAAGCACTGCAAAAACTGGGCGCATGGGATACGCTCTCCCCGAAACTGGCTCCGGCGGAAGATGTTCGTGGCGCGCTGGCGTTGGTCGAACGCAATGAAGCGCCGCTGGGTATTGTTTACGGTTCTGACGCTGTTGCCAGCAAAGGGGTAAAAGTGGTTGCCACCTTCCCGGAAGATTCACATAAAAAATTGGAATATCCGGTTGCTGTTGTGGAAGGACATAACAATGCGACAGTAAAAGCATTTTATGATTATCTGAAGGGACCGCAGGCTGCGGAAATTTTTAAACGCTACGGATTTACAACCAAGTAATGATACTGACCGATCCAGAATGGCAGGCGGTTTTATTAAGCCTGAAAGTTTCTTCCCTGGCTGTGCTGTTTAGCCTGCCGTTTGGGATCTTTTTTGCCTGGTTACTGGTGCGTTGCACATTTCCGGGCAAAGCTCTGCTCGACAGCGTACTGCATCTACCGCTGGTGTTACCGCCCGTGGTCGTCGGTTACTTGTTATTAGTTTCGATGGGACGGCGCGGATTTATCGGTGAACGTCTGTATGACTGGTTTGGCATTACCTTCGCCTTTAGCTGGCGTGGCGCGGTTCTCGCTGCCGCCGTGATGTCGTTTCCGTTGATGGTGCGGGCAATTCGTCTGGCGCTGGAAGGGGTTGATGTCAAACTGGAACAGGCCGCAAGAACATTGGGGGCAGGGCGCTGGCGCGTGTTCTTTACTATCACGTTACCGCTGACCTTACCGGGAATTATCGTCGGTACGGTACTGGCATTCGCTCGTTCGCTCGGTGAGTTTGGTGCAACCATAACCTTTGTTTCTAACATTCCTGGTGAAACGCGAACCATTCCTTCTGCCATGTATACCCTGATCCAGACTCCCGGCGGGGAAAGTGGCGCGGCGAGACTGTGTATTATTTCTATTGCGCTGGCGATGATCTCCCTGTTGATTTCAGAATGGCTGGCCAGAATCAGCCGTGAAAGGGCGGGGCGCTAATCATGTTGGAACTGAATTTTTCCCAGACGTTGGGCAACCATTGCCTGACCATTAATGAAACGCTGCCCGCCAATGGTATCACTGCTATCTTTGGCGTCTCTGGTGCCGGAAAAACCTCGCTGATTAACGCCATCAGTGGGCTGACACGTCCACAAAAAGGGCGGATTGTCCTCAATGGTCGGGTACTAAATGACGCCGATAAAGGTATCTGCCTGACGCCAGAAAAGCGTCGCGTAGGCTATGTGTTTCAGGATGCGCGGCTGTTTCCGCATTATAAAGTGCGTGGCAATTTGCGCTACGGCATGGCGAAAAGCATGGTCGATCAGTTCGATAAGCTGGTGACGCTTTTAGGCATTGAACCGTTGCTTGAGCGTTTACCGGGCAGCCTGTCCGGAGGCGAAAAACAGCGTGTGGCAATTGGCCGGGCATTGCTGACGGCACCGGAATTATTATTGCTGGATGAACCACTGGCCTCGCTGGATCTTCCGCGAAAACGCGAGCTATTGCCTTATCTGCAACGGTTGACGCGGGAAATCAACATTCCGATGCTCTATGTCAGCCATTCGCTGGATGAGATCCTCCATCTGGCAGACCGAGTGATGGTACTGGAAAACGGTCAGGTGAAAGCCTTTGGCGCGCTGGAGGAAGTGTGGGGCAGTAGCGTGATGAATCCGTGGCTGCCGAAAGAGCAACAAAGTAGCATTCTGAAAGTAACGGTGCTTGAGCATCATCCGCATTACGCGATGACCGCGCTGGCGCTGGGCGATCAGCATTTGTGGGTCAATAAGCTGGACGAACCGCTGCAAGCTGCGCTACGTATCCGCATTCAGGCTTCCGATGTTTCTCTGGTTTTACAACCGCCGCAGCAAACCAGCATTCGTAACGTATTGCGGGCAAAAGTTGTTAATAGTTATGACGACAACGGCCAGGTGGAAGTGGAGCTGGAAGTCGGCGGTAAAACGCTGTGGGCGCGTATCAGCCCGTGGGCCAGGGATGAACTGGCGATCAAACCAGGCCTGTGGCTGTACGCGCAAATTAAAAGTGTCTCGATAACCGCCTGATTAAATCAGGTGGCTATAAATGAACTGGGCAATGCTGTCGGTGGTGTTATCACCAATCACAATGTTGGCACGCGCTTTTACTGCGTCATCAGCGTTGCCCATCGCCACGCCTGTACCAGCGGCTTCCAGCATACTGATATCATTAAAATTATCGCCGAATGCGACGACGTTTTCCATCGACCAGCCTTGCGCCTCAACCCATTTCGTCAGGCGTTTACCTTTGCTGTTACCACCGCGGGCAATATCAACCTGATCGTGCCAGGACCATTCACACTCCAGTCCCAATTCATGTTCAACATGCTTACCAAATTGCTGCAATTGCGGCAGGTCATCGTGTGTCAGGGCGAACTTCCATACTGCGTTAACTTCCTGCGCTGTCTCGGCCAGTGAAGCAACCTGGGTAAAGGTCGGACGCTGTTCCGGCGGCAGGGTTTGCGCCCAGTTAGACGTGCGAATGACATGCCCGGTCGGGTGCTCATAGACCATTGCATCATCCACATACATCAGACCGTGAATGTGGTGTTCATTCAGCATCTCAATGAGTTGCAGGGCTTTATTAACGGGCATTGGATCGGCTTCAAGCACTGTTTTTGCATGATAATCATACAAATAGGTGCCATTACAGCAAATAGCAGGTGTATCCAGCGCCAGCGCCTGATAAAAAGGATGAATAGCGACGTGATGGCGGCCCGTGACGATGATTAATTGATAGCCTGCTTCGCGAGCGCGGGCCAGGGCTTCTATCGATGAAGGAAGCAAGGTTTTTTTCGGGGTCAATAAGGTGCCGTCTAAGTCGAGTGCAATCACGCGTGTGGTCATGGCGTATTCCAGATTAAGGTTAAGAATTTTCGTCTGCGCGAATGGTACACCGATACCACTATCGGACAAAATTCTGCGTTTTAATTCAGCATTCACCGCCAAAAGCGACTAATTTTAGCTGTTACAGTCAGTTGCTAAATGCAAAGGAGCATTCATGAAGCAAACAGTTTATATCGCCAGCCCTGAGAGCCAGCAAATTCACGTCTGGAACCTGAATCATGAAGGCGCACTGACGCTGACACAGGTTGTCGATGTGCCGGGGCAGGTGCAGCCGATGGTGGTCAGCCCGGACAAACGTTATCTCTATGTTGGTGTTCGCCCTGAGTTTCGCGTCCTGGCGTATCGTATCGCCCCGGACGATGGCGCACTGACCTTTGCCGCAGAGTCTGCGCTGCCGGGTAGTCCGACGCATATTTCCACCGATCACCAGGGGCAGTTTGTCTTTGTAGGTTCTTACAATGCGGGTAACGTGAGCGTAACGCGTCTGGAAGATGGCCTGCCAGTGGGCGTTGTCGATGTGGTCGAGGGGCTGGACGGTTGCCATTCCGCCAATATCTCACCGGACAACCGTACGTTGTGGGTTCCGGCATTAAAGCAGGATCGCATTTGCCTGTTTACGGTCAGCGATGATGGTCATCTGGTGGCGCAGGACCCTGCGGAAGTGACTACCGTTGAAGGGGCCGGCCCGCGTCATATGGTATTCCATCCAAACGAACAATATGCGTATTGCGTCAATGAGTTAAACAGCTCAGTGGATGTCTGGGAACTGAAAGATCCGCACGGCAATATCGAATGTGTCCAGACGCTGGATATGATGCCGGAAAACTTCTCCGACACCCGTTGGGCGGCTGATATTCATATCACCCCGGATGGGCGTCACTTATATGCCTGTGACCGTACTGCCAGCCTGATTACTGTCTTCAGCGTTTCGGAAGATGGCAGCGTGTTGAGTAAAGAGGGCTTCCAGCCAACTGAAACCCAGCCGCGCGGCTTTAATGTTGATCACAGCGGCAAGTATCTGATTGCCGCCGGGCAAAAATCTCACCACATCTCGGTATACGAAATTGTTGGCGAGCAGGGGCTACTGCATGAAAAAGGCCGCTATGCGGTCGGGCAGGGGCCAATGTGGGTAGTGGTGAACGCACACTAACCGCTGATTCACCCGGCGCAGTCTCTCCTGCGCCGGTGTATTAACCTATCTCCTGTAACGCATGTCTTTGGCGTTCGACGATATTGGTCCACAAGTTGTCTTTATCGTCAGTCCACAAATTAATCAGCAAGGCAAAAAAGCGTTCTGCTGCCGGAGAAAGTACGGCATCTTTGCGGCGAATAATCCCCAATGTCCGACGTATAACGGGTTCCACCAGCGGGATACCAATAATCGAAGAATAGGGCGCATGGGGCATTGCCAGACCAGGAAGCGCCGAAATCCCCAGTCCCGCCTCTACCAGTCCTAACGACGTCGAAAGATGACGCACTTCGTAAAACCAATCCAGCTTCCAGGGCTTGTCGGCCAGTTGCTGTTCTATCAGCAGTCGGTTGCCGCTGGAGGAGCGTACGCCAATCATTTTGTAACCTACTAACTCCTGCCATTCTACAAGCTGCTTTTTGGCTAATGGGTGGTCACGCCGACAGGCCAGCACAAACGGCTCGTTGACCAGTGGGGTAAAATCAATGGATGAATTTGTGACGTTGTTCATGTTTATGCCAAAGTCTGATTCGTTACACAGCACCGATTCCATGCAATTATTCGTGCCTTGTTCCAGAATCCGCACTTTAATATTGGGATACAGCTCATTAAATTTACCGATTGCCAGTGGTAAAAAATAAAATACTGCGGTCGGAATACACGCTAACGTCACCATACCACGATGATAAGCATTCATATCACGAATATTAAAAAGCGTTTCATCGAATTTCTTTATTAATTCCCGCGCCTCCGGGAGCAACCTTTTTCCTGCTTTTGTTAACGTAACCTTGCGAGTTGTACGCTCAAATAGTTGAATATGTAAATCCTCTTCCATCTTTTTTATTCTTCGCGTTAATGCAGGTTGCGTAATATTGAGTAATTTAGCGGCATTGTTAAATGAACTGGACTCTGCCAGTATGACAAATGCCTTCATACTTGATAATTCATGCTTCATTATTACTCCAGAAAATGGAAGCGACGATTTTGGGTGACTGGCCGTTAAAAATTTTAACTGCATTTAGCCAACTTAAATTAATGAAAAAATGTTATTAATCGTTGAGCTAAAGTCATTAGAGATGCTTTGCCCTTAATGTAACCATATCGCAATAAGTTATGTTTTTAAATTGAGGGCATTATTATGAAAAAAATACCCTGCGTGATGATGCGAGGTGGAACCTCGAGGGGCGCGTTCCTGTTAGCGGAACATCTACCCGAAGATCAAACGCAGCGCGATAAAATATTGATGGCAATTATGGGTTCCGGTAACGATCTGGAAATTGACGGTATTGGCGGCGGTAATCCACTGACCAGTAAAGTCGCCATAATTAGCCGTTCCAGCGATCCGCGTGCTGACGTCGATTATCTGTTTGCTCAGGTTATCGTCCATGAGCAACGTGTCGACACTACACCTAACTGCGGCAATATGCTGTCTGGCGTTGGGGCATTCGCCATTGAAAATGGTTTGATTACAGCGACTTCGCCAGTTACCCGCGTACGTATCCGCAACGTTAATACTGGTACATTCATCGAAGCTGATGTGCAAACGCCAAATGGTGTTGTCGAATATGAAGGTAGTGCCAGGATTGACGGTGTACCGGGTACTGCCGCACCAGTTGCGCTCACTTTCCTGAATGCCGCCGGAACAAAAACCGGAAAAGTTTTTCCGACTGATAATCAGATCGATTATTTTGACGATGTCCCGGTGACCTGTATCGATATGGCGATGCCAGTCGTCATTATTCCGGCTGAATATCTGGGAAAAACAGGCTATGAATTACCGACGGAACTGGATGCCGACAAAAAATTATTAGCCCGCATTGAATCTATCCGCCTACAAGCGGGTAAAGCAATGGGCTTAGGTGATGTCAGTAATATGGTTATCCCTAAGCCTGTGCTTATTTCTCCAGCACAGAAAGGCGGGGCAATTAATGTGCGTTATTTTATGCCGCACTCCTGCCATCGTGCGCTGGCGATAACCGGTGCTATTGCCATTTCCAGTAGCTGTGCATTGGAAGGCACCGTCACCCGACAAATCGTCCCTTCTGTAGGATATGGCAATATCAATATTGAACATCCCAGTGGTGCGCTCGACGTTCATTTAAGCAATGAAGGTCAGGATGCCACAACCTTACGCGCATCTGTTATTCGGACGACCAGAAAAATATTTTCCGGTGAAGTTTATCTTCCCTGAAAAGGTCGTTGTCGTGATAAGGGCAATTAACAAAGGACTTCTGTATAAGTCATACAGAAAGAACAGGATTTTAAATGAATAAAAAATCGTTATGGAAGCTAATTCTGATATTAGCGATCCCATGTATTATTGGCTTTATGCCAGCTCCGGCAGGATTAAGCGAACTGGCGTGGGTGCTTTTTGGTATTTACCTGGCAGCAATCGTCGGGCTGGTTATCAAGCCTTTCCCGGAACCTGTCGTACTGTTAATTGCCGTTGCTGCCTCAATGGTGGTGGTCGGTAATTTATCCGATGGTGCATTTAAGACTACCGCCGTATTAAGCGGTTACTCTTCAGGTACCACCTGGCTGGTGTTCTCGGCGTTTACCTTAAGCGCCGCATTTGTGACCACAGGGTTAGGTAAACGTATTGCCTATTTATTGATTGGCAAAATTGGTAGCACTACCCTGGGGCTGGGTTACGTTACGGTATTCCTCGATCTGGTACTGGCTCCGGCAACACCGTCTAACACCGCGCGTGCGGGCGGCATTGTGTTACCGATCATCAACAGCGTGGCGGTGGCTTTGGGGTCAGAACCTGAAAAAAGCCCACGTCGTGTTGGACATTATCTGATGATGTCCATTTACATGGTCACTAAAACCACCAGCTATATGTTCTTTACCGCAATGGCGGGGAACATTCTGGCGCTGAAAATGATCAATGATATTCTGCACCTACAAATTAGTTGGGGTGGATGGGCGCTGGCTGCTGGATTGCCGGGCATCATTATGCTACTGGTCACTCCGCTGGTGATTTACACCATGTATCCGCCAGAAATTAAGAAAGTGGATAACAAAACCATCGCCAAAGCGGGCCTTGCTGAACTGGGGCCGATGAAAATCCGCGAAAAAATGCTGCTCGGTGTCTTTGTGCTGGCGCTGTTGGGCTGGATTTTCAGTAAAACGCTCGGGGTAGATGAATCCACTGTGGCAATCGTTGTTATGGCGACCATGCTGCTGCTGGGGATCGTTACCTGGGAAGACGTGGTGAAAAATAAAGGCGGCTGGAATACCTTAATCTGGTACGGCGGTATTATCGGCTTAAGCTCCTTATTATCGAAAGTTAAATTCTTCGAATGGTTAGCTGAAGTCTTTAAAAATAACCTGGCATTTGACGGCCATGGTAACGTAGCTTTCTTCGTTATTATTTTCCTTAGCATCATCGTGCGTTATTTCTTTGCTTCCGGTAGTGCCTATATCGTTGCCATGTTACCGGTATTTGCCATGCTGGCGAACGTCTCCGGCGCACCGTTAATGTTAACTGCGCTGGCGCTGCTTTTCTCCAACTCCTATGGCGGCATGGTTACTCACTATGGCGGTGCGGCAGGTCCGGTCATCTTCGGCGTAGGCTATAACGATATTAAATCCTGGTGGTTGGTCGGTGCGGTACTGACGATATTAACCTTCCTGGTACATATCACCCTCGGCGTGTGGTGGTGGAATATGCTGATCGGCTGGAACATGCTGTAAATATACTCGTCATACTTCAAGTTGCATGTGCTGCGTCTGCGTTCGCTCACCCCAGTCACTTACTTATGTAAGTGACTGGGGATTCACTCGCTTGTCGCTTTCCTGCAACTCGAATTATTTAGAGTATATCCATTTATTATCTTTCTGCGCACTTAACGGTGCGCAGATATCTGGAGCATTTGATGATCAAGTTATCTGAAAAAGGCGTTTTTCTCGCCAGTAATAACGAAATAATTGCCGAAGAACATTTCACCGGCGAAATTAAAAAAGAAGAAGCAAAAAAAGGCACTATTGCCTGGTCTATTCTCTCTTCTCATAATACGTCCGGAAATATGGATAAACTTAAAATTAAGTTTGATTCATTAGCCTCTCACGATATTACCTTTGTTGGTATTGTACAGACCGCTAAAGCGTCCGGTATGGAACGTTTCCCGCTGCCGTATGTGCTGACCAACTGCCATAACTCACTCTGTGCCGTCGGCGGCACCATTAACGGTGATGACCATGTTTTTGGTTTATCGGCAGCGCAGCGTTATGGCGGTATTTTTGTGCCTCCGCATATTGCGGTCATCCATCAATATATGCGTGAGATGATGGCAGGAGGCGGCAAAATGATCCTCGGGTCAGACAGCCACACCCGTTACGGTGCATTAGGGACAATGGCAGTCGGTGAGGGTGGCGGTGAGTTGGTAAAACAGCTGCTTAATGACACCTGGGATATCGACTATCCGGGAGTTGTTGCGGTGCATTTGACCGGAAAACCTGCGCCGTATGTGGGGCCGCAGGATGTGGCGCTGGCTATCATTGGTGCCGTGTTCAAAAACGGCTACGTCAAAAACAAAGTGATGGAATTCGTGGGGCCCGGTGTTGCAGCGCTCTCTACCGATTTCCGTAACAGCGTTGACGTGATGACCACTGAAACGACCTGTTTAAGTTCTGTCTGGCAAACTGATGAAGAAGTTCATAACTGGCTGGCGCTGCACGGTCGCGGCCAGGATTATTGTCAGCTTAACCCTCAACCGATGGCGTACTACGATGGCTGCATCAGCGTTGATTTGAGTGCCATCAAACCAATGATTGCGCTGCCGTTCCACCCGAGCAACGTGTATGAAATCGACATGCTGAACCAGAACCTGACTGACATTCTGCGTGAGATTGAAATTGAGTCCGAGCGCGTGGCGCACGGGAAAGCCAAACTCTCGCTGCTGGATAAAGTGGAAAATGGTCGCCTGAAAGTGCAGCAGGGGATTATCGCGGGCTGTTCTGGCGGTAACTACGAAAACGTCATCGCGGCGGCGAATGCACTGCGCGGTCAATCCTGTGGCAATGACACCTTCTCGCTGGCGGTTTATCCGTCATCACAGCCGGTGTTTATGGATTTAGCCAAAAAAGGCGTGGTAGCAGATTTGATTGGCGCAGGCGCAATCATCAGAACCGCGTTCTGCGGCCCATGCTTTGGCGCGGGCGATACGCCAATCAACAACGGTTTGAGTATTCGCCACACCACGCGTAACTTCCCGAACCGCGAAGGCTCTAAGCCAGCCAATGGGCAGATGTCAGCGGTGGCGTTGATGGACGCTCGTTCTATCGCTGCAACAGCCGCAAACGGTGGTTATTTAACCTCTGCAAGTGAATTGGACTGCTGGGACATCGTGCCGGAGTATGCCTTCGATGTCACGCCGTATAAAAATCGCGTCTATCAGGGCTTTGTGAAAGGGGCGACCCAGCAATCGCTGATCTACGGACCGAACATCAAAGACTGGCCGGAATTGGGGGCGCTGACTGACAATATCGTCCTCAAAGTGTGCTCGAAGATCCTCGACGAAGTGACCACCACCGACGAATTGATTCCTTCCGGTGAAACCTCTTCTTATCGTTCAAATCCGATTGGTTTGGCGGAGTTTACCCTGTCACGCCGTGATCCGGGCTATGTTGGCAGAAGTAAAGCGACTGCCGAGCTGGAAAATCAGCGTCTGGCGGGCAATGTCAGCGAGCTGACAGAGGTGTTTGCGCGCATTAAGCAGATTGCTGGTCAGGAGCATATTGATCCGCTGCAAACTGAAATTGGCAGCATGGTCTATGCGGTGAAACCAGGCGATGGTTCTGCGCGTGAGCAGGCGGCGAGCTGCCAGCGTGTGATTGGCGGTCTGGCGAATATTGCCGAGGAATACGCGACTAAACGCTACCGTTCTAACGTCATCAACTGGGGGATGTTACCGCTGCAAATGGCGGAAGCACCGAACTTTGAAGTGGGCGATTACATTTACATCCCTGGCATTAAAGCGGCGCTGGATAATCCGGGGACGACGTTTAAAGGTTATGTGATCCATGAAGATGCGCCGGTAACAGAGATTACGCTCTATATGGAAAGTCTGACTGCTGAAGAGCGCGAGATTATCAAGGCGGGTAGTTTGATTAACTTCAATAAAAACCGTCAGATGTAAAAAGAGCCATGTGAATGTAGGTCGCATCCGGCACTTATTGTCGGATGCGATGCTGACGCATCTTATCCGACCTACGAATCGCATCGAACCGTAGACCGGATAAGGCGTTTACGCCGCATCCGGCACTTATTGTCGGATGCGATGCTGACGTATCTTATCTGACCTACGAATCGCATCGAACTATAGGCCGGATAAGGCGTTTACGCCGCATCCGGCAAAAAGTTAATCGCTTTTACTTCTTCGCCTCTGCAACCACTTTGCTACCCACGCCGCGGTTATTGTATTCCCACATGCGGTTGTAGTTAGTGTCATTCAGATTACGCTGTACTTCGTCATTATCATCAACGCTGCCGGTATTACCCGCAAATGGACGATTGGAAATCACCGCATCGGCCCACGGTTTCGCCGTGTTAAAACCTTCGTTGATGGCGCTATCACGGATCACCACCTGACCGTTGGTATTGTCATCAACATCCAGCGAGCGGCCCAGTTGCGCCACGCCATCACCGGAAGCATTGAAGCGGCTGTTTACGGCGAGGAAACCGTAATAGATGTTAGACAGCGTAGCCGGTGCAAACACATACGCTTCTTGCTGAGTACGTGAGTTCACCACGCGGAATTCGGTATTATCGAACACCACTGCGCCGCGACCAGAAACGATATCCACATCCCCTTCAATATAGCTATTCGTCACCAGAGTACGCGGCTGACGGTTGGTTTCCAGACGGTTTTGCACACCACTGTTGGTGACAAAGAATGTATTCTGACGACCGAGAATGTTGACGTTATTGATCTGCACTTTGTCGCCATCAGTACGCAGTGCCACCGCCGGATGGTTACCCGCATCTACGCTATCACCCAGCGTGTTTTCGATGGTCAGGTTTTGCAGTTGCAGGCCATTGTTTTGTGACCAGAAGACCGCAGAGCAGAGAACGCCGATACTGTCGCTGCGTTTGCTCTGGCAGCTATCGTACATATACCACGCTGGTTTACCTGGCATATATTTGCCGCGCGGGTTGACGTCGTGACGCCAGTCGGCAGGACTCATGCCCCCATCAAGGGAAAGCCCAATCTTCACATCAATCGGTTTTTCACCTGTACCGTACAGAGTAATTCCACCCGGAGCGGCAGGGACATACACCGTTCCCTGATATTCACCAGGCATCACGGCAATATACTGGCGCTTATTGGTGCGCTTGATAATTGCCGCATCTACCGCCGCCTGAATCGTGGTATGCGTTACACCTGGAGTACCCGCCGGGCCGACAACAAAGTCAGGTTGCGCAGGCAGGGTAATCGGGGAAGGATTCCACGCTGCAGCACCTGGCGTCAGGGACGCAAAATAGTGTTGAGCATCGAAATTCTGCGCTTCTTTTGCCGACAGAATCGGGCGAGAAGAGGTGCCAGGCGCGGTTTGATCAGAAGGACGTTGATCGGGCGGTGTTGAGCTACAGGCGGTCAGCGTCACGCCAAAAGCCAATGCCAGCGCCAGACGGGAAACTGAAAATGTGTTCACAGGTTGCTCCGGGCTATGAAATAGAAAAATGAATCCGTTGAAGCCTGCTTTTTTATACTAACTTGAGCGAAACGGGAAGGTAAAAAGACAAAAAGTTGTTTTTAATACCTTTAAGTGATACCAGATGGCATTGCGCCATCTGGCAGAGTGATTAACTAAACATCGCAGTAATCGAGGCGCTTGCCAGAGAGTGGAAATGAACGTTAAACCCGACCATCGCGCCGCTGGCACCTTCATCGACATCAATACGTTCTACATCCAGCGCGTGAACGGTAAAAATGTAGCGATGGGTTTCGCCTTTCGGCGGCGCTGCACCATCGTACCCGGTTTTACCAAAGTCGGTACGCGTCTGCAAAACGCCGTCTGGCATTGCTACCAGACCAGATCCAAACCCTTGCGGTAATACGCGGGTATCAGCGGGTAAATTAACAACTACCCAGTGCCACCAGCCGGAGCCGGTTGGCGCATCCGGGTCGTAGCAGGTGACAACAAAACTTTTCGTTCCCGCAGGAACATCATCCCACGCCAGATGCGGTGAAATATTATCGCCATCGTAACCCATGCCGTTAAAGACATGACGATGCGGCAATTTATCGCCATCGCGTAAATCATTACTGATGAGTTTCATGAACCCTCCTTTCTAGTTTGCAGAAAGTGTAGCCAGAAACCCTCACGCTGACTTCCCGTTATTGGCAAAAAAATGTTTCATCCTGTACCGCGCGGTCAACCGCTGTGGTCAGGCGCAGCAACTGTTGCGGGCTAATAATATAGGGCGGCATCAGGTAAATCAGTTTGCCAAAAGGCCGGATCCAGACACCCTGTTCGACAAAGAATTTTTGCAGCGCCGCCATATTCACCGGACGAGTGGTTTCGACCACGCCAATCGCTCCCAGCACGCGCACATCGGCAACCATTTCGGCGTCACGGGCAGGAGCCAGTTGCTCGCGCAGTTGTACTTCAATAGTCGCTACCTGCTGCTGCCAGTCGCCAGATTCGATAATGGCCAGGCTGGCGTTTGCTGCCGCGCAGGCCAGTGGATTGCCCATAAAGGTTGGCCCGTGCATAAAGCATCCGGCTTCGCCGTTGCTGATAGTTTCAGCCACCTCGCGTGTAGTGAGCGTGGCGGAAAGGGTCATCGTACCGCCGGTTAAGGCTTTACCGAGGCACAAAATGTCCGGCGCGATCCCCGCATGTTCGCAGGCAAACAGTTTGCCGGTACGACCAAAACCGGTGGCTATCTCGTCAGCAATCAGCAAGATACCTTCACGATCGCACATTTTGCGGATTCGTTTTAACCATTCCGGATGGTACATGCGCATTCCGCCAGCGCCCTGAACAATCGGTTCAATGATCACCGCCGCGATTTCATGACGATGCGCCGCCATCAGACGTGCGAAGCCCACCATATCGCGTTCATCCCATTCGCCATCCATGCGGCTTTGCGGCGCGGGAGCAAACAGGTTTTCTGGCAGATAGCCTTTCCACAGGCTGTGCATTGAGTTGTCTGGATCGCACACCGACATCGCGCCAAAGGTATCGCCATGATAACCATTGCGGAAGGTCAGAAAACGCTGGCGCGCTTCGCCTTTGGCTTGCCAGTACTGCAACGCCATTTTCATCGCCACTTCCACCGCTACGGAACCAGAGTCCGCGAGAAAAACGCACTCCAGCGGTTGCGGCGTCATTGCCACCAGTTTGCGGCACAGCTCGATGGCGGGCGCATGGGTGATACCGCCAAACATCACATGCGACATGGCATCAATTTGCGACTTCATTACCGCATTGAGCTGCGGGTGGTTGTAGCCGTGGATTGCCGCCCACCAGGACGACATACCGTCAATCAGGCGTCTGCCGTCAGACAAAATCAGCTCGCAACCTTCGGCGCTCGCCACCGGATAAACCGGTAGCGGGGAGGTCATGGATGTGTATGGGTGCCAGATATGGCGTTGGTCAAAGGCAAGATCGTCCGTTGTCATAATCGACTTGTAAACCAAATTGAAAAGATTTAGGTTTACAAGTCTACACCGAATTAACAACAAAAAACATGTTTTGGAGAAGCCCCATGGCTCACCGCCCACGCTGGACTTTGTCGCAAGTCACAGAATTATTTGAAAAACCGTTGTTGGATCTGCTGTTTGAAGCGCAGCAGGTGCATCGTCAGCATTTCGATCCTCGTCAGGTCCAGGTCAGCACTTTGCTGTCGATTAAAACCGGAGCTTGTCCGGAAGATTGCAAATACTGCCCGCAAAGCTCGCGTTATAAAACCGGACTGGAAGCTGAGCGGTTGATGGAAGTTGAACAGGTATTGGAGTCGGCGCGCAAAGCGAAAGCAGCGGGATCGACGCGTTTTTGCATGGGCGCGGCGTGGAAGAATCCTCACGAACGCGATATGCCGTACCTGGAACAGATGGTGCAGGGGGTAAAAGCGATGGGCCTGGAGGCGTGTATGACGCTGGGCACGTTGAGCGAATCTCAGGCGCAGCGCCTCGCGAATGCCGGGCTGGATTATTACAACCACAACCTCGACACCTCGCCGGAGTTTTACGGCAATATCATCACAACACGCACTTATCAGGAACGTCTCGATACGCTGGAAAAAGTGCGCGATGCCGGGATCAAAGTCTGTTCAGGTGGCATTGTTGGCTTAGGCGAAACGGTCAAAGATCGCGCCGGATTATTGCTACAACTGGCAAACCTGCCGACGCCGCCGGAAAGCGTACCAATCAACATGCTGGTGAAGGTGAAAGGCACGCCGCTGGCGGATAACGATGATGTCGATGCCTTTGATTTTATTCGCACTATTGCAGTCGCGCGGATCATGATGCCGACCTCTTACGTGCGCCTTTCTGCCGGACGCGAGCAGATGAACGAACAGACTCAGGCGATGTGCTTTATGGCTGGCGCAAACTCGATTTTCTACGGTTGCAAATTGCTGACCACGCCGAATCCGGAAGAAGATAAAGACCTGCAACTGTTCCGCAAACTGGGGTTAAATCCGCAGCAAACCGCAGTGCTGGCGGGCGATAACGAACAACAGCAACGTCTTGAACAGGCGCTGATGACCCCGGACACTGACGAATATTACAACGCGGCAGCACTATGAGCTGGCAGGAGAAAATCAACGCGGCGCTCGATGCGCGGCGTGCTGCCGATGCCCTGCGTCGCCGTTATCCGGTGGCGCAAGGGGCCGGACGCTGGCTGGTGGCGGATGAATGCCAGTATCTGAACTTTTCCAGTAACGATTATTTAGGTTTAAGTCATCATCCGCACATCATCCGTGCATGGAAGCAGGGTGCGGAGCAATTTGGCGTCGGTAGCGGCGGTTCCGGTCACGTCAGCGGTTATAGCGTGGCGCATCAGGCGCTGGAAGAAGAACTGGCCGAGTGGCTGGGCTATTCGCGGGCGCTGCTGTTTATCTCTGGTTTTGCCGCTAACCAGGCAGTCATTACCGCGATGACGGCGAAAGAGGACCGTATTGTTGCCGATCGGCTGAGTCACGCCTCATTGCTGGAAGCTGCCAGTTTAAGCCCGTCGCAGCTTCGCCGTTTTACCCATAACGATGTCGCTCATCTGGCGCGACTGCTTGCTTCCCCCTGTCCGGGGCAGCAACTGGTGGTGACAGAAGGCGTGTTCAGCATGGACGGCGATAGTGCGCCACTGGTGGAAATCCAGCAGGTAACGCAACAGCACAATGGCTGGTTGATGGTCGATGATGCCCACGGCACGGGTGTTATCGGTGAACAGGGGCGCGGTAGCTGCTGGCAACAGCAGGTAAAACCAGAATTGCTGGTGGTGACTTTTGGCAAAGGATTTGGCGTCAGCGGGGCAGCGGTGCTTTGCTCCGATACGGTGGCGGATTATCTACTGCAATTTGCCCGCCATCTTATTTACAGCACCAGTATGCCGCCCGCTCAGGCGCAGGCATTACGTGCGTCGCTGGCGGTCATTCGCAGTGATGAGGGTGATGCACGGCGCGAAAAACTGGCGGCACTCATTACGCGTTTTCGTGCCGGAGTACAGGATTTGCCGTTTACGCTTGCTGATTCATACAGCGCCATCCAGCCATTGATTGTCGGTGATAACAGCCGTGCGTTACAACTGGCAGAAAAACTGCGCCAGCAAGGCTGCTGGGTCACGGCGATTCGCCCGCCAACCGTACCCGCTGGTACTGCGCGACTGCGCTTAACGCTAACCGCCGCGCATGAAATGCAGGATATCGACCGTCTGCTGGAGGTGCTGCATGGCAACGGTTAATAAACAAGCCATTGCTGCGGCATTTGGTCGGGCAGCCGCACATTATGAGCAACATGCGGATCTACAGCGCCAGAGTGCTGACGTCTTACTGGCAATGCTCCCACAGCGTAAATACACCCACGTACTGGATGCGGGTTGTGGACCTGGCTGGATGAGTCGCCACTGGCGGGAACGTCACGCGCAGGTGACAGCGTTAGATCTCTCGCCGCCAATGCTTGTTCAGGCACGCCAGAAGGATGCCGCAGACCATTATCTGGCGGGAGATATCGAATCCCTGCCGTTAGCGACTGCAACCTTCGATCTTGCATGGAGCAATCTCGCGGTGCAGTGGTGCGGTAATTTATCCACGGCACTTCGCGAGCTGTATCGCGTGGTGCGCCCCGGAGGCGTGGTCGCGTTTACCACGCTGGTGCAGGGATCGCTCCCCGAACTGCATCAGGCGTGGCAGGCGGTGGACGAGCGCCCGCATGCTAATCGCTTTTTACCGCCAGATGAAATCGAACAGTCGCTGAACGGCGTTAATTATCAACACCATATTCTGCCCATCACGCTTTGGTTTGATGATGCGCTCAGTGCCATGCGTTCGCTGAAAGGCATCGGTGCAACGCATCTTCATGAAGGGCGCTACCCACGAATATTAACGCGTTCGCAGTTGCAGCGATTGCAACTGGCCTGGCCGCAACAACAGGGGCGATATCCTCTGACGTATCATCTTTTTTTGGGAGTGATTGCTCGTGAGTAAACGTTATTTTGTCACCGGAACGGATACCGAAGTGGGGAAAACTGTCGCCAGTTGTGCACTTTTACAAGCCGCGAAGGCAGCAGGTTATCGGACGGCAGGTTATAAACCTGTCGCCTCTGGCAGCGAAAAGACCCCGGAAGGCTTACGTAATAGTGACGCGCTGGCGTTACAGCACAACAGCAGCCTGCAGCTGGATTACGCAACGGTAAATCCTTACACCTTCGCAGAACCCACTTCACCGCACATCATCAGCGCGCAAGAGGGCAGGCCGATAGAATCATTGGTAATGAGCGACGGATTACGCGCGCTTGAACAACAGGCTGACTGGGTGTTAGTGGAAGGTGCTGGCGGCTGGTTTACGCCGCTTTCTGACACTTTCACTTTTGCGGATTGGGTAACACAGGAACAACTGCCGGTGATACTGGTAGTTGGTGTGAAACTCGGCTGTATTAATCACGCGATGTTGACGGCACAGGCAATACAACACGCCGGACTGACTCTGGCGGGTTGGGTGGCGAATAATGTCACGCCTCCTGGAAAACGTCACGCTGAATATATGACCACGCTCACCCGCATGCTTCCCGCGCCGCTGCTGGGTGAAATTCCCTGGCTTGCAGAAAATCCAGAAAATGCGGCAACCGGAAAGTACATAAATCTTGCCTTGTTGTAGTCATCCTGTATTTGGTTAAATTGCGAGCGAGATCGCGTCTTCGGTTGACTGCAATTTAACCAATTAAATTCTAAAATAATCACGAAAAAAATTTTACTTCCGCATCATGCGGTGAATGTGGGAATTGCCCAGGCGGCGGGGGATAGGGGCTGCAGACAGTTATCCACTATTCCTGTGGATAACCATGTGTATTAGAGTTAGAAAACACGAGGCAAGCGAGAGAATACGCGGCTTGCACGCGAATTGGCGTTAAAGACGGCTCAAAGAAATATCTTTTATTTTTTAACTGGTTAGATAATTGCAATGGCAGTCACTGAAGAGGCATCTCTTGCCATAAAACTGTCATCACTCATCTTGACAAATGTTAAAAAAGCCGTTGCTTTGGGGATAACCCCGTAAGGCCGGAGTTTTATCTCGCCACAGAGTAAATTTTGCTCATGATTGACAGCTGAGTTTACGTTGTAACAGAAATATTATGGTGAGAAACTGTTTTTTTATCCAGTATAATTTGTTGGCATAATTAAGTACGACGAGTAAAATTACATACCTGCCCGCCCAACTCCTTCAGGTAGCGACTCATGAGTAAACCGTTCAAACTGAATTCCGCTTTTAAACCTTCTGGCGATCAGCCAGAGGCGATTCGACGTCTCGAAGAGGGGCTGGAAGATGGCCTGGCGCACCAGACGTTACTCGGTGTAACTGGCTCCGGGAAAACCTTCACCATTGCCAATGTCATTGCTGACCTTCAGCGCCCAACCATGGTACTGGCGCCCAACAAAACGCTGGCGGCCCAGCTGTACGGCGAAATGAAAGAGTTCTTCCCGGAAAACGCGGTGGAATATTTCGTCTCCTACTACGACTATTATCAGCCGGAAGCCTATGTACCGAGTTCCGACACCTTCATTGAGAAAGATGCCTCGGTAAACGAACATATCGAGCAGATGCGTTTGTCCGCCACCAAAGCGATGCTGGAGCGGCGTGATGTGGTTGTGGTGGCATCGGTTTCCGCGATTTATGGTCTGGGCGATCCTGATTTATATCTCAAGATGATGCTCCATCTTACGGTCGGTATGATTATCGATCAGCGCGCGATCCTGCGTCGACTGGCGGAGCTGCAATACACCCGGAATGATCAAGCCTTCCAGCGTGGCACTTTCCGCGTTCGTGGCGAGGTGATTGATATCTTCCCGGCAGAATCGGATGACATTGCACTTCGCGTGGAGCTGTTTGATGAGGAAGTTGAACGATTGTCGTTATTTGACCCGCTAACCGGGCAGATTGTTTCTACTATTCCACGTTTTACCATCTACCCGAAAACGCACTACGTCACGCCGCGCGAGCGCATCGTACAGGCGATGGAAGAGATCAAAGAAGAACTGGCCGCCAGACGCAAAGTGCTGTTAGAGAACAACAAACTTCTGGAAGAGCAGCGGCTGACTCAGCGAACCCAGTTTGACCTGGAGATGATGAACGAACTGGGATATTGCTCGGGCATTGAAAACTACTCACGCTTCCTCTCCGGCCGTGGACCAGGTGAGCCACCGCCGACGCTGTTTGATTACCTGCCTGCCGATGGGTTGCTGGTCGTCGATGAATCTCACGTCACCATTCCACAAATTGGCGGCATGTATCGCGGTGACCGGGCGCGTAAAGAGACGCTGGTGGAGTACGGTTTCCGCCTACCATCAGCGCTGGATAACCGTCCGCTGAAGTTTGAAGAGTTCGAAGCATTAGCGCCACAAACCATCTATGTTTCGGCGACGCCGGGTAATTACGAGCTGGAAAAATCCGGTGGTGATGTGGTGGATCAGGTCGTACGTCCAACCGGATTGCTTGACCCGATTATCGAAGTGCGACCGGTGGCAACACAGGTTGATGATCTTCTTTCGGAGATTCGCCAGCGAGCGGCAATTAACGAGCGTGTACTGGTCACAACATTGACTAAGCGGATGGCGGAAGATCTTACGGAATATCTCGAAGAACACGGCGAGCGTGTGCGTTATCTTCACTCAGATATCGATACCGTCGAGCGCATGGAAATCATCCGCGACTTGCGTCTGGGTGAGTTCGACGTGCTGGTAGGGATCAACTTACTGCGCGAAGGTCTGGATATGCCGGAAGTTTCGCTGGTGGCGATCCTCGACGCCGACAAAGAAGGCTTCCTGCGTTCTGAACGTTCGTTGATCCAGACCATTGGTCGTGCGGCACGTAACGTTAACGGTAAAGCGATTCTCTACGGCGATAAGATCACCCCATCAATGGCGAAAGCGATTGGCGAAACCGAACGTCGCCGCGAGAAACAGCAACGCTACAACGAAGAGCACGGCATTACGCCACAAGGATTAAACAAGAAAGTGGTCGATATCCTGGCGCTGGGGCAGAACATTGCCAAAACCAAAGCGAAGGGCAGAGGAAAATCACGACCGATTGTTGAGCCGGATAATGTGCCGATGGATATGTCGCCGAAGGCGTTGCAGCAGAAAATCCATGAACTGGAAGGGCTGATGATGCAACACGCGCAAAATCTGGAGTTCGAAGAAGCGGCGCAAATTCGTGACCAGTTGCATCAGCTACGTGAGTTGTTCATTGCGGCTTCGTGATGTTGGAGATGGGAAAATGCTCGGTTTCGCTTGTTATGTTCAAAAGCAGTTAACATGCATAGTGCAGTTACACTGGTGAAAAAGGAAGCGTACCAGAGTTGCAAGCGGCTCTGGTACGTTGATGTGCTAAACTAAAACTCATTACTTATTTACGTTATTCATAAAATTTGGCATGTTTTGAATGGTTGCGTTAATACAGAAAGATTTCTTTTTGTTCTCTGGGAAGTAGGATTTTCTGTATTTATTTTCTCTATGACGTCAATCAAGGCATTTGATATCTTAATATTTCCATTGTTAAATGCATATTTGATAAAGCTAAAATATTTATCATGGTCAGTGAGAATTAAATATGGTTTTCTTTTGTACATATCAGTAAGCTCGTTTAAATATTCTAATACGGTTTTATTCACATGCTCGATTGTTAACTCAGGCAATGCAAGTATTAATCTTGTTTCAAAGTCTTGAGTTTTGAAATTACATAATGGAAGACGTTTAATCAAATGGCTAAATAGATTTATTTTATTGATGCTTTCGGTATTCTGGTTTATTAAATAAAGTATGGTGTTGTAATAACTCACTCGTCCTTCGAATGTGCTGAAATCAATCATTTCTCGAAAAAGTTCATCGAAAATGAAAACGTTTTCTGGCGATACTCTGTACAGTTCACTAAGCATTTGAAATGTCAACCCATCTAAAGGTATTCTAAGTTGATACTCTGGTTCACCAGGAACTCTTAACTTATAATAATCACATAATCTGTTTACTTTAGTATCCTGAAATAATTTTAAAAGAAAGGTTGAGTAATCTGAAAGATTAATTCCGGAGAGGCAGTAGGCATGACCCAATTTAGTTATGAATTGAAATTTATCTTCAATGTCAGGAATGTTTGTAACTAAATTTAATAGTTCAGTTAATTGTTTTGGCATATCTTCTTTATAGGCTGATTCAATAGTAAAATATAGTGATATAATATCGCTCCCTTTTATTTCAGGTAATGCTTTGAATAAATGGGTATAGAGTTCAATCTTAATTTTTATATTAGAAAATCTTAGCTTCTCCAGGAAATCCTTTAAGTTAATCTTGATTTTAATAGCTAGATTTTCAAGATAAGAAATAAATAAAATAATACCTCTTATTTTGTCTTCATCATTATTAAAATGATTGATTATTTCCAGGAATGAGTTTTGTAAGTGTGGTTCTGATAATAACATCTCTTTTTTAAAAGAAAAGACATAATTGTTAGCGATATCAAGTAAAAAATGTAAATTGCACGGTTCGTAAAAGCAGGGATCATCTATCGATTGAGTAAAAATATTCTGAATAATGAAACTTATGGCCTCTTTATTATGAATTTTATTTAGAGCGTTTTTATATATTTCAATTAGTAGTGTGTTATTGTTTGTTATATATTGTATTAGGGCTGCTTTAAAGAGGTTTGCAAACAAAGGTATATTTGCGAATATTCTGTTATATTCACTTTCAAATAACTGTCCCATAACTAATAATGTGTCTAAACTTTCCGAAAGCGGCATTCTTGATGTGTTTTCAATTAATAAATCATGTATTGTATTAATATTATTATGTAAACCATTTGATATATTCTGGTAGGTGCTGATATTATTATTTATATATGAACTTATAAGCTGATTATTGAAATCATTTTCACGCCCGAGCTCTTTCCAGCGTGCAAATTCCTCATTAAATTTTTTTGCGCCATTATCAAACCATGAATGCAAAACTTTTGGGGGGCATTTTTCTGGAAATCTTTCCGGAAGACGGGGAGTGCATGATGTAAAAAATCTAGGGTGCATAATTATTTCCTTTTAATGTTAAAGTACTAAATTCGCCGCATAATAAGATAATCGTTGCTTTTTGAGGGTACTTACTTACTCAATCGTTTGTTATCAAATTGAGTAATTTTTTAAACAAGTAAAGATATTTTTCTATCAAAAATCGCTCATTTAGTCGGACAAAATTAATGTGTTAATGAAAGTTCGAAGTTAAGTGTGTTTAGATCCTTCTACGCAAGACATAACATGAGTCAAGTTTATCCAATGGACTCAATTTATATTAACGACAATACTCTTTATCTCAATTATCTTAAGTTTAATATAATGATAATGCATATATATTAATTGTTATAATTATAGGTGTAATTATTTAAAAGTTAATAAATAATATGCTTTTATTTGTGTAATCGGGAACAAGCCTATTTGAAATGAGCGATTTTTGATAGTAAATAAACTGTATTCAGGAAGACTGCAGCAATTAATTGTTTATCTGATGGAGGCAGCATGATGTTATCAGTTAATCATCGACAGTCATCTTTTGAAATTGATGAAAAGCGCGCAGAGCAATTGCTTCTTGCTGACAATGACCATACTTTTTATATGAGTAAATGGGAGCGGCTTTTTGATGTGCTGCGATTCATTTTGGGTTTCGAAACGAAAAAAGATTTTTTAAGTAGAATGTATAATGATATCCATTCTCGCTATGGATTGTTTTTATCACCTTACCTTACCGATGAAAAAAAGAATATAATAAAGAACGTAATGAGTTTTTGACCCTGAAAAATTTTTGTCCTCCGCACATGCATGAGCTTTTTAAGTGCAAGATAGAATTTTCAGACAGTGTGATGACAACAACTTATTTTATTGGAGATAAACCAGTCAGAACTCGACAACTAATTATTTTGCAGGATCCCAATGGGCGCTTTGATTTTTCGAGGCTCAATTTTGAAGATACTGAATTCGGTGAATCAAATTTTTCTAACGTTAATTTTAATGATGCTAATATGAAGAGAGCAACACTCATGGATTGCAAATTGAGCGGTGCTAGTTTTGTAAGGACAGATCTAACAGAAGCCAAGGGTTGTGCAGATTTTTCAGGATGTTATATGGAGTATGCCATATTGAATGGCGCACAGTTTGAAAATAGTTCATTCAAGAATGCCACTTTATTTTCCTGTGATGTTGCTGGTACGAATATGTCGGGGGTAAATTTTGAATACGCAACTATAGAGAGAGGTGACTTTAGTACTTGTATTTTAAAAAATATAGTGTTGCGTGAAGCGAAAATAATAAAAATGCATACGGGATCTATGCGGAAATTTTTCTTTGACGATACTCCTCCATTACAAGATTTAATCAGGGTTGATATATGTAAAGCAAAAGAACATATCCAGAAAATTTATCAAATCTTTGAAGATATCTCTGAAGATTCAATGCCTGAAATAAAAAAAATCCTCGCCAACGAACTGAGTACAAAAAATTGTATCTATGACCTTGCAAAATTAAAAAAGGATGTATCAGAAATTAATTGCTTAGCAAAATACTATACGTCTAACAGACCACCAGAGGGATTAAATGATATATTGCAAAATGATGATATAAATATATTTGATAACTTTATTTTGTCATTAATTACAGTTGATTGCTGTATCTCTTCTTCTTTTTTGTTTAATCTTAGTGAAGAGAGGATTAATTATTATTTAGATCGCTTTACAGAACAACCTACATTAATGTTATCATTTAGTACTGCATATGTAATGATGACTGACCTGGCACTAAAAAGTAAAAATAATATATTGGCAGAAAAAGCATATAATATTTATAAAACATATTTACAACATAAGGATGTTAAACCTTATACTGAAGGAAATGATTATCCAGACTTCTCGGAATGGCGTAAACAACAAGATCATGATGATGCTTGGTACGTATTGTTTTCAGCACAGCAAAATAATCGTGCAATGCGTCTTTCATCTAATGCCTTAAATAAAATGTTGGATACCACTATTAAAAATAAGGACTGGGACCATTTTTATCTATATGCAGCACCAGAACAAGTGTGCTCGCTTGCAGATATTAATCTTAATACCGTATTGATGACCGAATTCCCAGTGTTTTCCTACCCATGGAAACGGTCACAACATAATATTTTATTAAAAAATTATCTCAAAATCCTTCAGCTTGGTGATCTATACGAACCATTTGTCACTGCATCACAAAGTTGTTGTTCTCAAACCAAAATGGATGGTATTGATGAACAAATAAAATTAAATGAAATTTTTGCGCCTCTTATGAAACTCATAGATAATTACTCATTGCAGGCGCAATCTATAGAAGGTGCGGGTTACGAAATGTTAAGTAAAAATAAAAAGATAAAACAAAAAAAGAATGTTAGCGAACTATTGAAGTATAAGTCTTGTTTAAATATTAAGGGAAACCATTATAAAGATTTAATGAAGGCTTGCAGAATGGAAAATGCAAATAAAACGGAACAAGCAATGCTTCTGATAAGTTTTGCTGTCGTGTTCGCAAGATATTCTTCAGCTTCAAGTTTAGGAACGGAATACAATTCTCCGCAAATCCTCAGAATTTACTCTGCTGCTCTTTTACTAAAAGCATATGAACTGGAAAACTCGATTGTTGAATCTGAAGCTCTGGATAACTGGTTAACGGTACTACTGGGATTAGGCTCTGGTTTAAATTGCACGGCTATTTTATCAAAAAATATAGCAGATTATACTCGTTCTCATCATATTGATAAATATTTAGATTCGGTGGCTCCCAAAGCATGGGGATTATAACATTATTAGAATAGTCATGGCACAAGAAACATCAAGAAGCAAAACTAAATTCCAGAAAGTGGAAAGATAAATGAGCTGCTAACAATGGGGTTGTGCCAAAAAAAGGTGACTATGGCCTTCTATAATTTAAAACGCCATAGTCACAGTCGTATTTTTCTGCCCCCGGCACAGGCGCTTAACCTAGTGCCTGTAATGCCTTTTCCAGTGCGTTATGCAGCAACTGGCGGTCATGACGATAAGGAATATCGCTGGCCTCCAGTACTTCCTGAATCACAATTCTGTTGTTAACTGCGGATACATCAGCTTTCGGTCCAACAACTACCGCATCAATCACTTTTTTACCAACATACTGCTCCATAATCGCCAGCTTATTTTCCAGCTTGAGATTTGCAGCAGGCAGGCTTAATTCTCGCCCCAAATTACCGATATACACCATCGGGGCAGGCGTTCGGCGTAATGCCTGAGCCATTTCCTTGAGCAGCAGAATGGGCATAAGACTAGTATAAAAACTCCCTGGCCCAATAATGATCAGATCCGCCTCATTAATCGCCAGCACCGCTTCACGTGTGGCAGGTACGTTGGGGGTTAAGAGTAGCTCCTGTATCGGCGCAGTGAGCTGGTCAATATTGACCTCGCCGTATACTTCATGCCCCTGATCGTCAATCGCCATTAAATCAACAGGATGCTCCGACATCGGAATCAAATGTGCGTCCACTTTCAACAGATTGCGAATCAGATTAATCGCTTCAAGAGGCCGCACGCTAAGGTGATCCAGTGCCTTCAACATCAGGTTTCCAAGGTTGTGCCCGGAAAGTTCGCCATTACCGCCGAAACGATATTCAAACATTGCGGAAGCGACGCTGGGTTCCGTTATCAACTGGTTAAGGCAATTGCGCATATCGCCCCAGGCAATTCCACCTTCTGAGCGGCGAATACGCCCCGTTGAACCACCGTTATCCGTGGTGGTCACGATACCCGTTAAACGAGAACCCAAAGACGAAAGTGATGAGAGAACGCGTCCCAGTCCATGCCCTCCGCCGAGAGCAACGACACGATCAAGGTCAGCCAACGTACGATTGCGCATTATAGTTTCCTGGAGTCAGATTTTCCGCGCTACAGTAGCGCAAATTGCGGGGAAACAGCAATTAACCTGCCAATATTGAGGATACAAACTATTTTCTTCTACCTCTAAAGGACGATGTACGCTATGCATCCGTGATGATGTATATCAAAGTAAAACCGCTATTTTCCCTTATTCTGTAGCGAAATAGCACGATCATGACGCTATATATATGATTATATAGCGAAAGTGTGGATGGTAAAAATCCTGTTTACACGCTAGTATCGGCTTAACCACTAAACACTCTAGCCTCTGCACCTGGGTCAACTGATACGGTGCTTTGGCCGTGACAATGCTTACAAAGATTGCCACCAGGGCGAAGGAAGAAATGACTTCGCCTCCCGTATCTGGAAAGGTGTACATGGCTTCACAACTGACTGATGCATTTGCGCGTAAGTTTTACTACTTGCGCCTGTCGATTACCGATGTGTGCAACTTCCGTTGCACCTACTGCCTGCCGGATGGCTACAAACCGAGCGGCGTCACCAATAAAGGCTTTCTGACCGTCGATGAAATTCGCCGGGTTACGCGCGCCTTCGCCAGTCTGGGCACCGAAAAAGTCCGTCTGACGGGCGGAGAGCCGTCTTTGCGTCGCGACTTTACCGATATCATCGCCGCTGTGCGAGAAAACGACGCTATTCGCCAGATAGCGGTCACCACCAATGGTTACCGTCTGGAACGCGATGTAGCGAACTGGCGTGATGCTGGTCTTACTGGTATCAACGTTAGTGTCGATAGCCTCGACGCTCGCCAGTTTTATGCTATTACCGGACAGGATAAATTCAATCAGGTCATGGCAGGGATCGATGCTGCATTTGAGGCCGGTTTTGAGAAGGTCAAAGTCAATACCGTGCTGATGCGTGATGTTAATCATCACCAACTCGACACCTTTCTGAACTGGATCCAGCATCGCCCCATCCAGCTGCGTTTCATCGAACTGATGGAAACGGGCGAGGGCAGCGAGCTTTTCCGCAAGCATCATATCTCTGGGCAGGTTCTGCGTGACGAGCTACTGCGTCGCGGTTGGATCCACCAATTACGTCAACGCAGCGACGGTCCCGCGCAAGTCTTTTGTCATCCGGATTACGCCGGAGAAATTGGCCTTATCATGCCGTATGAAAAAGACTTCTGCGCCACTTGCAACCGCCTGCGCGTCTCCTCCATTGGTAAACTCCATCTCTGCCTGTTCGGTGAAGGCGGCGTTAACCTGCGCGATTTACTGGAAGACGATACCCAGCAACAGGCGCTGGAAGCACGTATTTCAGCGGCGCTGCGGGAGAAAAAACAGACCCATTTCCTGCATCAAAATAACACCGGTATTACGCAAAACTTATCGTACATTGGCGGCTAAAACGTCAAAAGGAGAGATCAGATGAGTCAGGTAAGCACTGAATTTATCCCGACCCGTATTGCTATTCTTACGGTTTCTAATCGTCGCGGCGAAGAAGACGATACCTCCGGTCACTATCTGCGCGACTCGGCGCAGGACGCGGGTCATCACGTTGTCGATAAAGCCATTGTGAAAGAAAACCGCTATGCGATTCGTGCTCAGGTATCTGCGTGGATCGCCAGCGACGATGTACAAGTGGTGTTGATTACGGGTGGTACTGGCCTGACCGAAGGCGATCAGGCCCCTGAAGCACTGCTGCCGCTGTTCGACCGTGAAGTTGAAGGTTTTGGTGAAGTGTTCCGGATGTTGTCGTTCGAAGAGATTGGCACCTCAACGTTGCAATCTCGTGCGGTAGCGGGCGTCGCTAACAAAACGCTGATTTTCGCCATGCCGGGTTCGACCAAAGCGTGCCGTACCGCATGGGAAAATATCATCGCGCCGCAGCTGGATGCCCGTACGCGTCCGTGTAATTTCCATCCACATTTGAAGAAATAAGTATGTCGCAACTGACCCATATCAACGCCGCTGGCGAAGCGCACATGGTGGATGTCTCCGCCAAAGCGGAAACCGTGCGTGAAGCACGCGCCGAAGCCTTTGTCACCATGCGCAGCGAGACGCTGGCGATGATTATTGATGGTCGCCACCACAAAGGCGACGTATTTGCCACTGCGCGTATCGCCGGTATTCAGGCAGCAAAACGCACATGGGATTTGATCCCGCTGTGTCATCCGCTGATGCTCAGTAAAGTTGAAGTCAATTTGCAGGCCGAGCCGGAGCACAATCGGGTGCGTATAGAAACCTTATGCCGCCTGACCGGGAAAACCGGCGTTGAAATGGAAGCGTTAACCGCGGCCTCCGTGGCGGCGCTGACCATTTATGACATGTGCAAAGCGGTGCAAAAAGATATGGTAATTGGTCCGGTACGTTTGCTGGCGAAGAGCGGCGGCAAGTCAGGTGACTTTAAGGTGGAAGCGGATGATTAAAGTTCTTTTTTTCGCCCAGGTGCGCGAGTTGGTGGGAACAGATGCAAGCGAAGTGGCTGCGGATTTCCCAACCGTTGAAGCGTTACGCCAACATCTGGCTGCGCAGAGCGATCGCTGGGCGCTGGCGCTGGAAGATGGCAAATTGCTGGCTGCCGTCAACCAGACGCTGGTGAGTTTTGACCATCCGCTGACTGACGGCGACGAAGTGGCTTTCTTCCCGCCGGTAACCGGAGGTTAAGATGGCAGAAACCAAAATTGTTGTCGGCCCGCAGCCATTCAGCGTAGGAGAAGAGTATCCGTGGCTGGCGGAGCGTGATGAAGACGGTGCGGTAGTCACCTTTACCGGTAAGGTGCGCAACCATAACCTTGGCGACAGCGTCAAAGCATTAACCCTCGAACACTATCCGGGGATGACTGAAAAAGCACTGGCAGAAATTGTCGATGAAGCGCGTAACCGCTGGCCGCTGGGGCGCGTCACGGTGATTCACCGCATTGGGGAATTATGGCCGGGCGATGAAATCGTTTTTGTCGGTGTCACCAGTGCGCATCGCAGCAGTGCGTTTGAAGCCGGGCAGTTTATTATGGATTATCTCAAAACCCGCGCACCGTTCTGGAAGCGCGAAGCCACGCCGGAAGGCGACCGCTGGGTTGAAGCTCGGGAGAGCGATCAGCAGGCAGCAAAACGCTGGTAGTTTTTTGTTAGCCGGATAAGGCACCGCTGCGTCCGGCAATTTCACCGCTCAGTATATGCGTTTACGCTGCGTCGATGCACAGCCTCATCATTTTGCAGTATCCTTAAGATATTCCTTATATCTTCAGGAGATCGTCATGGACAGATTCCCACGTTCTGATTCAATTGTACAACCCCGGGCTGGCTTGCAAACTTATATGGTGCAAGTCTATGGCTGGATGACCGTTGGCTTGTTGCTGACCGCATTTGTTGCCTGGTATGCGGCTAATTCTGCGGCCGTGATGGAGCTATTGTTCACTAACCGTGTTTTTTTAATCGGTCTGATCATCGCGCAATTAGCACTGGTTATTGTGTTATCAGCGATGATTCAAAAGCTGAGCGCAAGTGTAACGACCATGCTCTTTATGCTTTATTCGGCGCTGACGGGTCTGACGCTTTCCAGTATTTTCATTGTCTATACCGCCGCCTCGATTGCCAGTACTTTCGTCGTTACTGCCGGGATGTTCGGCGCAATGAGCCTGTACGGTTACACCACCAAACGTGATTTAAGTGGCTTCGGCAATATGTTGTTTATGGCGTTGATCGGCATTGTGCTGGCATCGCTGGTGAACTTCTGGCTGAAAAGCGAAGCGTTGATGTGGGCAGTTACCTACATCGGCGTGATTGTCTTTGTCGGATTGACGGCGTATGACACGCAGAAACTGAAAAATATGGGTGAGCAGATTGATACCCGCGACACGTCGAACCTGCGCAAATATTCCATTCTTGGCGCGTTAACCTTATATCTGGACTTCATCAACCTGTTCCTGATGTTGCTGCGGATCTTCGGCAACCGCCGTTAATTCTTTTTCACCATCAATATCCCGGCCATGTGTCGGGATTTTTTTCGGATTTTATAAAGACTATTCCGCTCATTTACATGAGAACTGAATCGCCGCAAATGCCAGACTATGTCCACTACGCAATTTCAGGGGCAGATAACGCATTTGAACAGACGATCCACTGCTACTCAATTACAGCAAAAAAGCGCTTCGCTCAGCAAAATGCTGTTCCTCATTTGGTGGTTAACAGCTGCTGGAGTATGGGCTACGGCAGGCTGTGCCTGGATATTTCAGCACTTGCATTGGGTTGCTTCACTAGAATCTCCAGGCGCGTTTGTCTTCGCTTTATCTGCGCTGATAATAATTGGTTTCTGGTTAAACGATGCCCTGAAAAGGCTCGAGGCATCAGGCGCATGTCTGGTCTATCTGCTAATAATCCTACTTAATGGCTTTCTCTTCTCCAGACTTTTTACCTTTTCGAGCATAGCGAGGGTAATGGGAATTACGGGAGGGATGTTTGCCGCTATGGCGCTAATATGCTGTTGTATTAATAGGGTTATCCCACCAGTAAGACAGTTATGTTTATATATCTTCTGTGGTTTGAGTATTGCTTTTGTTGTTAACCTGATTCTTACCAGCAGTTTTTCCGTATGGTTAGCGAGTATTTTGACTGTCGTTATCTGGGGCGTTACGGCTGCCTGTGAAGCAACAACACTGGAAGATTTGATCCGTGTTGCCGACAACTCTGAATTTTCAGGTGTTCTTCGCTGTATTGTTGTAGGGGCAATAACACTCTATTTCAGTATCCTAAGCGTCCTTTTTAGACTTGCTGTAACGGTTCTTGACTTTATTAATGGTTTAGTGTGGTAGCGTGAATTGATGAGTTTTTTGCGTTAATTGCAATAGATATTGATATTCAACTTAAGGATATAAAAATAATGAAATCGTACTCATCAAAAAACATAACTAATGATTTTCAGTACGAGGCCAGGATATTAAATGCCATATGGCTCATTACCGCTGTCGGTTTGGCGGCAACCGCAGGACTGGCCTGGATAGCTAATTATCTCGAAATTACGGCAACCAAATATGATTCACCACCAATGTATGTTGTCATAGGATTATTATTACTTTGTATGTATGGCTTAAGTAAAGATATCAACAAGATAAATGCCGCCATCGCAGGCGTAATGTATCTGTTTTTAATCTCTTTGGTGGCGATTGTCGTTGCTATTTTAGCTCCTGTATCTGCCATTATCCTTGTGTTCAGCACTGCGGGCGCGATGTTTTTAATCAGTATGCTGGCCAGTTTATTATTTAATGTTGATCCTGGTTCTCACCGTTTCATCATTATGATGACGTTGACAGGGTTGGCCCTAGTGATCATCGTGAATACCGCATTAATGAGTGAACGGCCTGTTTGGGTAATAAGTTGCTTAATGATTGTCTTATGGTCAGGCATTATCTCGCATGGACGAAATAAGCTCCTTGAACTGACAGGAAAAAGCCATAGTGAAGAATTATGGAGTCCGGTTCGTTGTGCTTTTATAGGTGCATTAACACTCTATTACTATTTTATCGGCTTCTTTGGGATTCTTGCCGCTATAGCTATAACGCTTGTCTGGCAAAGGCATTCACGGTTTCAGTGGTAGTCATGATTTATGGAAAAATCACAATGACAGGTTTAATGAAAAAACAGCCTTTAATGACCAGAATGATGGCCTGTATCTGGTTGATAACAGCGGTTGGTTTATGGGTAACTGCAGGATTTGCATGGATAGCAGACTATTATAACATTACCGCAACGCATCAACATACCGCACCATTCTTTTTAGCCGTTGTCTTGCTTCTTATTTTTGGATACGGATTAAGGACTAAAATTGAGAAAATAAACACATTAACAATATGTATTGTTTATTTTTCCATAATCAGTCTATTCTCAATATTTATTGCAAGCCTTTTTTCGATTGCGTTTGTCAGGCTATTATTGGGCATCGGTGGGGCAATGTTCTTTCTTAGTACACTGCTGGCTTTGAGTTTTAGTATCAATATGGTCTCACGTTGGTTTGTTTTATTATTATTTGGGGGCGGTTGGAGTATTTCTTTTGTTTCTAATTTCGTCTTGTTGAATAGTTTGTATCTTTGGGTAATGAGTTTTTTCTTTGTATTATTATGGTCATATATTGTCTTAATGAAATTAAATGTACTGAAGCTTTATGTGCGCAAGTTATATAGCGATGAACCCTGGACGTTGAAGCATTGTGTCATTGCTGGGGCATTAATGCTTTACTTTGATTTTGTCTGCTTCTTTTGGTCAATTGTTGTAATGGTTTTTGAGTTGCTCAACGTCAGACAATGGTTGCGAAAGTCATAAGGAATAGTATGCAATTAGTTTACACCATCGATAATAAATATGTGGATAAATTTATGGCTATACTGCTTTCAGGAGTGTTACATTCCTTGAAAGAAGGCACGATAACTATAGATGAATCTGAACTCTTAGTTTTCAGACCTTTTATTTCCAGGGTTTTACACAAAAATAATTGTGATAAAGAGCTAATAGAGATAATTGATCTTGGTTGTGTTCTTGAAGATATTGAGTCATTGGTTCCTGAGTATCTTGATGATGCTTTAAAAAATTTAATAACCAAAACAAGTGATTTTACATATGCAATAAAAGATAATTATCCCGTAGGTAATAAAATGGAACATGCAGTATCTTTTATGTTTAGAAATTGAAAAGGTTTATAAAATGTTCAAAGATAAGACTCTGGCAGCAGATATCAGCGCATTAATGCTCAATATTGGTTCTCAATTAGATGCATCAGTATTATATGTTCAGCAAGCTTGCGATGAATCTGAGCTTAATATTTATAGTTCCGCCGTCGGGGAAATTATGGGGCGCATGTTAATCGATATCATGAACCCCATCTATAAACAGCATCCCGAACTTAAACCAAAAGAACTTAACTGAACTTCACATCGCCGCTTCATTTTTCGCTCGTAGCTTCTTCGCCTGGCTTTCCAGTAACAGGTAACAGATCAGCGCCAGCAGCAGTGGGATAAAGTAATACAGAACACGGTAAGCGAGCAGGGCGGCGATAATCGTTCCTTTTGATGTATGTTCACCTGCCAGTAGCGCAATAAACACCGCTTCCAGTACACCAATTCCCGCCGGAATATGCACGATGACGCCAGCAATACTACTAACCAGCAACACGCCCAGTACAAAGAAATAGTTCACGCTTTGACCAAGTAACAGCCAGATAATCGCCCCCATGACCATCCAGTTAACGCTGGAAATCAGCATCTGGGCGAGGGCGAATTTCCATGAGGGTAGCACCAGCTTCTGCCCTTTGATGGTCATATGGCGGTGCTTCGCGAAAGCGCAAAACCACAAATAAACCGCGATAATCATCAGTAAGCCAATGCCGAGAATACGCAGCGTAGTTTGATCGACATACCAGTGATCCGGCAGCTCCACCACGCCTGCGGTAAAGATAATCCCCGCTAGCAAAATATATCCCATCCAGTTGGTGGTAATACTGAGCGAAAAAATCCGCGTAATAGTGCTGCCCGGTAACCCCAGTCGGGAGTACAAACGATAGCGCATACCAATGCCGCCGACCCAGGTACTGAGCGTCAGGTTGAAGGCGTAACAGATAAACGACACCAGCATGACCTGGCGTTTTGCCAGTTTATGACCGCAGTAGAAGCGGGCGAGCAGATCATAGCAGCCATATATCAGATAGCTGACGACCACCAGCCCAATCGCACTGAGCAACGCAACGCGATTGTAGTCGCGGATGACCTTCCAGACCTCTTCCCAGTCCACTTTTTTGGCGTAGACCACCAGCAACACAATCACCGCGATAAAAAACAGCCAGGTGAGGATCTTCTTTGCTAAGCGCCAGCGCGGGCGTGATTTACTCATCAGGATTTCACCCCCGTATTTTCAGTTTCTACCCGATCCTGCGTTTCCATTGTCGGTTGTGCGGGGGGATCAACTTGCGCCAGACGCGGCGTGTGCGCCGGAAGCCAGCCCACCAGCGCCGGGAAGTGGCGTAAAAAATGGAATGCCAGCACGCTTTTGGTCAGGTTCCACCAGGTGCGTTTCGGCAGCATGGATTCATCCACCTGTTGACAGTCGGCGGCGATGATGCCGTTCAGATTATCGCGTAGCGTCTGGTTAAAATTACGATCGTGGATGATGACGTTTGCTTCGAGATTCAGCGACAAACTGAGCGGATCGAGATTACTGGACCCTACCGTCGCCCAGTGATCGTCCATCAATGCCACTTTACCGTGGAGCGGGCGGCGGCGGTACTCAAATACCTGAACGCCGCCTTTAACCAGATAGTTGTACAGTAAACGCGCGCCGACTCTGACAATGGGCATATCCGGTTCGCCCTGAATGATCAGCTTGATCCGCACCCCGCGCCGTGCCGCTTTACGTAAGGCGTGCAAAAATCGATAGCCAGGAAAGAAGTAGGCGTTGGCGATAATCACTTCCCGACGCGCCTGAGTGAGCATTTTCAGATAGTGGCGTTCGATATCATCACGATGTTCTTCGTTATCGCGCCAAACCAATAATACCTGCGCTTCTCCCGGCTGGCGGTTTTCTTCCGCTTTGTGATGACGTCGCCACCAGCGTCGTGCTGCGCTGTGTCCTGGCAGGTTTTCCAGTTCAAACTGGAGAATATCTTCGACAATCGGCCCTTCAAGGCGCACTGCGTAATCCTGTTTAGCCTCTGGACCGTAGCTGGACATATGCTCGGCGGAGTAATTCAGCCCACCAATAAAGGCGATACGTGCGTCGATCACCACAATTTTGCGATGCATCCGGCGGAATACATTAGTACGCATACCGAACAGGCGAGGGCGGGGATCGTAATAACGAAATACCACGCCAGCCGCAGTCAGTTCATTGACAAACTCATCGCTGAGATCCGGTGAACCGTAGCCATCCAGCAAGACTTCCGCTTTTACCCCGCGTTGCGCTGCTGACAGTAGCGCCGCATGCAGCTGTTTGCCGACGTCATCCTCAAACCAGATAAACGTTTCAAGAATGATGCGTTCTTGCGCCTCGCCAATCGCCTTAAACACCGCGGGATAATATTGCTCGCCGTTTTCCAGCAACTGGATCTTATTGCCTTCGCGCCAGCTACATTTCATAAATGAATCTCCGCACTTAAAGGGGCATGATCAGAAAGGTGTCGCCATGTCCGCAGCGGCAACGCAGTTGGCGCGCTGGCGCTGGCATTTTTGACATAGATCCTGTCCAGACGTAGTAGAGGAAATTGCACCGGAAACGTGCGCGCCGGGCGTCCGTGGGCGCGGGTAAATATCTCATCCAGCCCGGCCTGCACTTTTAAGGGATGATTGGCTTTTTGCCGCCAGTCGTTGAAATCACCTGCCACTAATACCGGTTCGCCGTCCGGCAGCTCATTCACCCATTCAGCGAGCATCGCAAGCTGCGCCTGACGGTGCGCTTCACGCAGGCCCAGATGTACGCACATCACATGAATCGCTTTTCCGGTCATCGGCGGCACAATACGGCAGTAGAGCACGCCGCGCTTTTCTGCACCATCGATCGAAACATCACGATTCTCATAATGTTCAATGGGATAGCGCGATAGTACGGCGTTTCCATGATGCCCTTCCGGGTACACCGCATTGCGACCGTAGGCAAAATCGCTCCACATAGTGTCAGCGAGAAACTCGTAGTGCGAGGTATCGGGCCAGTTTTCCACATGCAGCGGATGAACTTCGTGCGCGCCCATCACTTCCTGCAGGCAAACAATATCGGCGCTGACGGTACGCACGGCGTCGCGAAGTTCCGGCAAAATGAAGCGTCGGTTAAACGCGGTAAAGCCTTTGTGAATATTGATGGTGAGCACCTTGAACGAAAATTGTTGTGTTTGAACGGGCATAATTTTCCTGTCTTTGCCTCTTATCTCATTGAAATAGTGTAGTCGGCGTCACAAAAAGGTGCGGTCTTACGGAATTTTCCGTAAAGTTCGGTACTCTGAGTAAGTAGAGATAAATTCTTCAGGAGAGAAGCCATGAAGTGGCAACAACGTGTTCGTGTCGCAACGGGTCTAAGTTGCTGGCAGATTATGTTGCATTTACTGGTAGTGGCGCTGCTGGTGGTGGGCTGGATGAGTAAAACTCTGGTTCACGTTGGCGTAGGATTATGCGCACTGTATTGTGTCACGGTAGTGATGATGCTGGTGTTTCAGCGCCACCCCGAGCAACGCTGGCGTGAGGTGGCAGACGTGCTGGAAGAACTGACCACAACCTGGTATTTTGGCGCAGCGCTGATTGTGCTGTGGCTGTTATCCCGCGTACTGGAAAACAACTTTTTGCTGGCGATTGCAGGGCTGGCGATCCTTGCTGGCCCGGCAGTAGTGTCTTTACTGGCGAAAGATAAGAAGTTACATCACCTTACGTCTAAACATCGCGTACGCCGCTGACCCTGTCGTGGCCGTTATCACCAGTAGCGGCCACAAACTATTCCACACAATATCCAGACTCGCATCCTTCAAATAAATCTGCTTGGTAATGTCCGTAAAGTGGCGGATAGGGTTAATCCACGTCAGGTTTTGCAGCCACACCGGCATGTTCTCCACTGGCGAAACGTAACCGGAAAGGAGAATGGCGGGCATCATAAAGACAAACACGCCGATAAACGCCTGCTGTTGTGTTGAACAGAGTGATGAAATCAACAGACCGAATCCCACCAGCGATAAACCGTAAATTACCATCGTAAAGTAGAACAGCGCCAGCGATCCGGCGAAGGGGATTTGATACGCCCAGATACCAATCGCCAGCACAATGGTTGCCTGAAACGTGGCGACAATTAACGCAGGTACGGCTTTGCCGATAAATATCTGCCAGGTGGTGAGGGGAGAAACCAGTAACTGATCGAGCGTACCCTGTTCACGTTCGCGGGCGACGGAAAGTGAAGTGACGATCATTACGCCGATAGTGGTGATCATGGCGATCAGCGACGGCACCACAAACCATTTGTAGTCGAGATTCGGGTTATACCAGTTGCGTACCACCAGCTCGCTGTTGTTGGGTTTCGGTTTTCCTTCCAGCAGCTCCTGCTGATAATTTTTGACAATCTGTTGCAGGTAGTTGGCGGCAATTTGCGCACTGTTGGAGTTGCGTCCGTCGAGGATCAACTGCAATGGCGCGGTCTGGAAGGTATCCAGTTTGCGTGAGAAGTCAGCCGGGAAACGCACCAACAATAACGCCTTTTGCGTGTCGATGGTTGGGCGGATCTCCTGTGGGCTTTTCAGTAGCAGCACATGGGTAAAGGCGCTGGCGCGGGCAAAACGTTGGGTCAGCTCCACCGAATGCTCGCCGTTATCTTCATCGTAGATGGCGATGGTGGCGTTAGTCACTTCCAGCGTGGCGGCGAACGGGAACAGAATCACCTGAATCAGCACGGGCAAAATCAGAATCGCGCGGGTTTGCGGTTCGCGCAGCAGCGACTGCAACTCTTTGCGGATTAACGTCCATAAGCGATGAAACATGCTCTTCTCCCTAATCCAGCCGACGTTTGGTTTTCAGCCACGTCAGGCCGATAAACATCACCGCCGAAGCGATCAAAAACAGCACGTTCACCACCAGCACCACTGGAATATTCCCGGCGAGGAACAGGCTTTGCAGGGTACTGACGAAATAACGTGCGGGAATAATGTACGTCACCGCGCGGATCACCGCGGGCATACTGTCTATCTGAAAAATAAAGCCGGAAAGCATAATCGACGGCAGAAACGCGGCGTTCAGGGCGACCTGAGCGGCATTGAACTGGTTGCGGGTAATCGTGGAAATCAACAGCCCCATCCCCAGAGTACTGAGCAAAAACAGGCTGGAGATAAAAAACAGAATCAGCAGTGACCCGCGATACGGCACGCCGAGAATAAACACCGACACCAGCATACACAGCAACATCGCCAGCATCCCAAGGAAGTAATAAGGGATCAGCTTACACAGCAACAGTTCCGTGCGGGTTATCTCCGTAGAGAGTAACGCCTCCATGGTGCCGCGTTCCCATTCTCGCGCCACCACCAGCGAGGTGAGAATCGCGCCGATAACCGTCATGATGATGGTTACCGCACCGGGGATAATAAAGTGCTGGCTAATCGCCGCCGGGTTAAACCAGTAGCGAGTCTGGACGTCGATAAGTGGTTCAAAAGTCTGCCCGTTGTCCTCTGCCCGCTGCATTTGCCAGATCTGCCAGATCCCTTCGACATAACCTTGCACAAAGTTAGCGGTATTCGGCTCACTGCCGTCGGTGATCACCTGAATCGGCGCGGTAGCGTTGGCGCGCTCCATCTGTTCGGCGAAATCCACCGGAATCACCACCAGGCCACGAATTTTTCCCGCCTGCATTTTGGCGATCAATTCCTGACGGTTATCGCTGATGGTGGCGTCGATGTAGGGCGAACCGGTCATGGTATGGGTGAAATCCAGCGCCGCTTCGCTACGCTGTTCCAGCAAAATCCCAACCCGCAGCTTGCTGGAGTCGAGGTTAATGCCGTAGCCAAATATAAACAGCAGCAACAGTGGGATCACCACTGCAATCAGCCAGCTACTCGGATCGCGAACGATCTGCCGCGTCTCTTTGACGCACAGCGCCCGCACGCGACGCCAGGACAGGATCGGATTACTCATTGCCATGCTCCTTATCCCAGTCGTGGATCAACTGAATAAAGGCCTGCTCCATTGTGGGATCGGGTTGCTCGTCGTTGGCCGACTGCGCTTTCAAATCATCTGGCGTGCCGCTGGCGATTAATTTCCCACGATACACCAGGCCGATGCGGTCACAATATTCTGCTTCATCCATAAAGTGGGTGGTGACCATTACCGTGACGCCTTTCTCTACCATGCTGTTGATATGCAACCAAAATTCACGGCGGGTGAGGGGATCAACGCCGGAAGTCGGTTCGTCGAGAAACAGAATGTCCGGTTCATGCATTAGCGAACAGGCCAGCGCCAGACGCTGTTTAAAACCTAATGGCAGTTCATCGGTCGCGTGGGAGGCGATACTTTTCAGGCCAAACGCCTCGCTCATACGGGCGATTTTTTCGTTCTGCGCCCGCCCGCGTAAGCCATACACACCAGAAAAAAAGCGTAAATTCTGTTCGACCGTCAGGTTGCCATAGAGCGAAAACTTTTGCGCCATATAGCCGAGATGCTGGCGTGCTTTACCGGAACTCTCTTTCAGATCCATTCCCAGCACCAGCGCCTGGCCGGATGTTGGCACCAGCAAACCGCACATCATCTTAAAGGTGGTCGATTTCCCTGCGCCGTTTGGCCCGAGCAGACCAAAAATCTCTCCACGTTTAACGGCAAAGTTGACGTGATCGGTGGCGGCAAAATCACCAAATTTCTTGGTCAGTTCTTTCGCTTCGATCACCGTCTCGTCAGGCGTACCTTCCACCGTATGCAATATTGCGCCCAGCGGTGATTCTGAGGTTCCGGCACCGCCCAGCAAATCAATAAACGCATCTTCAAAGCGGGGCGTGGTTTCGTTGATATTGATTTCCGGCATTCCGTCGGCATGGCGAATATCGTCTGGTGTGGCCTCTTTTTTGAGGATCAGACGTACCGATTTCCCCTGAATCATGCCGTCGCTCACCTGTGGCAGTTTCAAGGCGCGTTGCAACAATTTGCGGTTGCCCTCGTGCGGGCTGGTCATCAGAAAGCTACGTCCGGCCATGGTTTGTGTCAGGGCCGTCGGTTCTCCCTGATACAGCAACTCGCCTTCGTTCATCAGCAACACGTCACGGCACTGTTCGGCTTCGTCGAGATACGAGGTGCTCCAGAGAATTAACATTCCTTCGCCCGCCAGCTCATGCACCATCTGCCACAGTTCGCGCCGTGAGATAGGGTCAACGCCGACGCCGGGTTCATCGAGCAGCAACACTTTCGGTTCGCCCACCAGGGTACAGGCCAGACCGAGTTTTTGTTTCATCCCACCGGAGAGCTTGCCCGCCAGACGTCCGGTAAACGGGCCAAGAGATGTAAACTCCAGCAGGCGAGCAAAAGTCTGCTTCCGCGCTTCACCGGTGACGCTGCGCAAATCCGCGTACAGATTGAGGTTCTCCATCACCGTGAGATCTTCATACAGGCCGAATTTCTGCGGCATATAGCCGAGAACGGCGTGCAGCGCGCCGTCGTTTTTGATCGGATCAAAGCCAATCACCGTGGCGCTGCCGCTATCGGGTTTCAGTAATCCCGCCAGCATGCGCATCAGTGTGGTTTTACCTGCGCCATCCGGCCCCACCAGCCCCGTTACATAACCAGCATGAATGGTACAGTCGAGCGGCGCGACGGCGGGCTTGTCCATGCCCGGAAAGCGTTTTTCCAGACCGTTCAGCGTAATAACGGCATCATTCATGTCCTGCCTCGTTACCGAATTGCACCGTCACCGGCATTCCCTGGCGTAAGGCATCATCGGCGTCGGTCACCACAATACGCAGGCGATAGACGAGGTCGGTACGCAGATCCGGCGTTTCGACAGTTTTCGGGGTAAATTCAGCGGTAGGCGAAACGAAACCAATCTGCCCGTGATACGGTTTGTCCGGGCGACCGTCGGTATAAAGCAGCACTTTGCGCCCCGGCTGGGCCTGGTCGAGATTACGTTCATCAACATAAGCACGTACCCACACCGGACGTGTCAGTGAGACGGTAAAGACTGTGCCACCTTCATTGAGCACCGTGCCAGGCTCTACCGCGCGGGTTAACAGCGTGCCATCAGACGGTGCTATTAACGTTGAGTCCTGTAAATTCAGCTCCGCCTGCGCCAGTTGCGCCTGCGCCTGTTCGAGACTGGCTTTCGCCTGGGCGATGTCCTGTTCACGATTACCGGAGCGATACTGACGCAATTTATCCTGTGCTGATTTCAGCGTTGCCTGCGCCTGGTCGCGCGAGGAGCGGGCATTTTCCAGGTCGTTTGCCGAAATAGTGCGACTTTTCCACAACCCTTGCTGGCGGTTGTAGAAGTTCTGCGCATAGTCATATGCGGCCTGCGCCTGTTTTACGGCGGCGGCGGCCTGAGCGATTTCTTCATCGCGATACCCGGCAAGCATCAGGTCATACTGCGCCTGTGCCACCGAAACACCCGCTTTTGCCTGCATCAGGGCAATTTCATACGGCTTATGATCCAGTTCACCCAGCACCTGGCCCGCTTTAATCGCATCACCTTCGTCCACGGCCAGCGACTCAACGCGACCACCGACACGGAAGCTAAGATTCACGGTGCGAATATCCACGTTGCCATATAACGTCAGGCCGTTATCCTGGCGGCTTTGATACCACCAGTAGCCTCCGGCAACCACGGCGGCAAGTACCACTACCGCCAGTCCGATCACGACAGGTTTTTTCATCACTACAAACTCCTTTGCGATAATCCTTGCAAAATCAGGTCGATATGACAGGTCACCGTCTGGTTGATCAGTTCGGTCTTTTCTTCATCGAACGCGGTCCAGCCGGTACGTAACAAAATAGTTTCTTTGCCAAGACGAAACGCCAGAATCTCGCCAATCAACGCATGGGTATGGAGGATCATGCGGGTGTCGTTGGCGTCGCAGCCGGTCCAGGCGGCAATCAGGCGTGTAAGGTGGCTGTGTAGCGGGCTAATCACCTGTTCATGCACCAGGTGGTAGGCTGCCGTAGGAGAGAGTTGCTCACGGGAGATAAACTTGCTGAGGTTGACGGTGTCATCCTGGGTGAGCAGCTTAATCATGTTCCTGCAGGCACGAAGGATCAGTTCACGAATAGCTGCGCGATCCGGCTGTGGTTGTGCGAACAAGCGTTCGGCTTCTTCAGCGTGCGGACGGAACTGCTCGCCAATGAAATCGGCAATCCATTGGGCGCAGGCGAGATATAAATCTTCTTTCGAACCGAAGTAATAGGTGATGGCAGCGATATTCTGCCCGGCCTGGGCGGCTATCTCGCGGGTGGTGGCGTTCATTCCATATTCGCCAAACTGCGCCAGTGCGGCAGCAATCAGCTGATTTTTCGCCTGTTCACCCTTGATTGTCATGGCAGGATTATTCATCGCACAGTCCATTCTTAATCAAATGATTGATTAAGATTATGTCTCCATCCTGGAGTTGTCCAGTATGGCTAAGAATTTTAGCTACGCCAGTCACAGGGATAATTTATGCGCTGGGTCACAAAAACTGCTACACTCCGCCCCCTCATGACATTGTGGTTTTTGTCATTTTCCTTTTCAGTATCTCCCTGAAAACTACACCGGTAACGGTCGGGGCGGTTCGGAGTAGTTATGTCTTTCGATTCTTTGGGTTTAAGCCCTGATATCCTGCGCGCCGTTGCCGAGCAAGGTTACCGTGAACCCACCCCTATTCAGCAGCAGGCGATCCCAGCGGTGCTTGAAGGCCGCGACCTGATGGCTAGCGCCCAGACCGGCACTGGCAAAACGGCAGGCTTTACGCTGCCCCTGTTGCAACATTTGATTACCCGCCAGCCGCACGCCAAAGGGCGTCGTCCGGTCCGTGCGCTCATTCTTACTCCAACCCGTGAACTGGCTGCACAGATTGGCGAAAACGTCCGTGATTACAGCAAATACCTGAACATTCGTTCGCTGGTCGTATTTGGCGGTGTGAGCATTAACCCGCAGATGATGAAGCTGCGTGGCGGCGTTGATGTGCTGGTGGCAACGCCGGGACGTCTGCTGGACCTGGAACATCAGAATGCAGTGAAGCTGGACCAGATAGAAATCCTGGTCCTCGATGAAGCTGACCGTATGCTCGACATGGGCTTTATCCACGATATCCGTCGTGTGTTGACTAAGCTGCCAGCGAAGCGCCAGAACCTGTTGTTCTCCGCCACTTTCTCAGACGATATTAAAAACCTGGCGGAAAAACTGCTGCATAACCCACTGGAAATTGAAGTGGCACGCCGCAATACCGCGTCTGATCAGGTGACCCAGCACGTTCACTTTGTCGATAAGAAACGTAAACGCGAATTACTGTCGCACATGATTGGTAAAGGGAACTGGCAGCAGGTGCTGGTGTTTACCCGTACCAAACACGGTGCTAACCATCTGGCTGAACAGCTCAATAAAGATGGTATCCGCAGTGCGGCGATCCACGGTAATAAATCGCAAGGTGCGCGTACTCGTGCGCTGGCCGATTTTAAATCGGGCGATATTCGTGTTCTGGTGGCAACTGACATCGCTGCACGCGGTCTGGATATCGAAGAGTTGCCGCACGTCGTCAACTATGAACTGCCAAACGTACCGGAAGATTACGTCCACCGTATCGGGCGTACCGGTCGTGCAGCGGCAACTGGTGAAGCGTTATCTCTGGTGTGTGTGGATGAACACAAACTTCTGCGTGATATCGAAAAACTGCTGAAAAAAGAGATTCCACGCATTGCGATTCCGGGTTATGAGCCGGACCCGTCAATCAAGGCCGAACCGATACAGAACGGTCGCCAGCAACGTGGAGGCGGTCGTGGACAAGGCGGTGGTCGCGGTCAACAGCAACCACGCCGTGCGGAAAGTGGTGCGAAGTCTGGTAACGCGAAGCCCGCAGAAAAACCGTCTCGTCGTCTCGGCGATGCCAAACCGGCAGGCGAACAACAACGTCGCCGCCGTCCGCGTAAACCTGCCGCTGCGCAGTAATACCATGTAAGGGCAAAAGAGTATCACAGGCTTTTGCCCTTTATTCAGGTAACACGGTCAGACATGCATGTCATGTCTGATTTTATTGTTTTTAATAAATTTGCTTTATGATCTATCTAGTGTATTTAAAATGGCAATGAAATTATTTCTTCTTGCAATTTCACTTATTGTTAATAACATTGGTTGATATTCATAAACAAATTTTGGGAAAGTCTGGAATAAACATGCTATTGCATAAAGTGTTTGTTCATCATCTGGAAAATTATTATGAGATATGTGATTTAGTATTAGCTTGATTCTGTCCCTGATTTTATTATTTTCATTGTCTATAGTGTATCCGACTATCTCCCTAAGCAAAATAAAGTGTGCAGTCGTTTCATTACCGTATATCTTTAGCATTTCCAATAAACTATCAAAAATCGCTCATTTCTGCTTATTGATAGAAAGATTGATCGCCAGTCTGTTTAGAGCGGTGCAGCAGCAAACTTTCATAACCAGGTTATCCTGAGTTTACTGTGCGAAAAGTTAAAAATGAGCGATTTCTGTAAGATTCCCTATTTTGCCAGGCTTATGATCCGCAGATCATTCATGTGCAAAGGAGCGGTGTATGGATTGTTCAAAATGCAATGGTTATGCGACGATGTTATTAAATATGGTGCAGGGTTCTGACCCGGTTAATTTACTGGAATTACATGGTTTCCTTGAACACTTCGCATATTATGTTTCATTTGGCAAATTTAATGCTGGCCACCAGCGCTATAATGCATTTAAAAAATTCGTCAGTGAGATTTCGGAGATCAGCGCAAATGATATCAATATGACGATTAAAACCGGGCAATCCAGACATGAAAATGTGATCTCTATAAATATGAATAATGCAATTCATCGTGATGAGAAAGGGATCACCGTCAGAATAGATAATATTAATGGAAAGAAAAATAACTCTAATTCATCAGATGTTTTTATTCCTTATGTAAATACATTTTCTGACCTCAAAAATAAAATACTCAGGATGAAAATTGAACTGACTGAAGGTAGTGGTTTTTCTAAAAGTCTTTTTGACAGTCAGATTGAGACGCATATTCTGAGGGATATTAATTCGCTTAACGTTGGTGAGAAATTGAATGATGATAATCTTGCATATCATTCTATATTCACTAACGAATTCTCTGTTATTATTCCGCCATCCTATTATGATGCGACTTCTGCAGTAAACGCTAATAATATTGTGAGAGAAAAACTATATGAAAGTGATAGTAAAGTTAAAGATATCGTCGATGATATGTCTAATCATGACGTGGAGAGCGAAAAAGATATATTTGTAATCGGGGGGATGATAGAAAAACTAGAGTCTCTGGCAGACGAATCTTTCAATGATAATACTGATAACATAAAAACAGTAAAAGATTTGCTAACGCAATTAACTGATGGCATGGAACTCTTCACGCTGCGGGACATGGTAGCATTCCCATCGTCCATAATAGCAAAACTATTAAAATCCCCACTTAATAGCGATCATGAACTTGTTATGCGCGCATTGGATACGTATCTGTGCTACTTCAGAAATAAAAATCTGAGTAACGATGCGGAAATAATTAACTTTTTCCATGCTCTCTTTTTAAAGAGACCAGAGTTGATGGTTTCTGAAAATTATAGATTTATTCAATTTATTGATTTGCTTTTTGAAAACAGAAGTGTTGAAGAGAAAAACTTAGCATTTGACCTTTATCACAATTATCAGGTATTACCTGAAATAAAACAATTCGTTACTGCAGAAATAAAATTGAATTTCAATGAGCAGCAAGGATTGTTAGATAAAAATAATAAATGTTATATCCTGTTATCATCCGATAACTCCGGGCGAGTAATGCGCTTATCGCACCAGGCGTTAATCTCAATGCTTGAGCCAGAAGTTAAGAAAAAGACCATCTGGAATAATTACTCTATTTATCCATCTTTGCAGGATACCCATGAAGTTGTCAGAGATGATCCAGAAACGATTTGTACGTGTGCATTTCCTTTATTTGCAAAAGGATGGGAATATGCGCAGAAAAATAAGAAACACCAATTGATTCTCAATGCTCTTGGATTGAAAGGTTATATTCGTGATGTATTTATGTCAGCAATAATGCGAAAAACAGACTTTGTGCCAGAATCGGATAATCAACCGACAGAATTTAAATCATTATTTTCCTCTTTGATGACCGATTCAGACCAATGGCAACAGCATACTTTGAAAGAAAAACATTACACTAATCTATTAACGATGCTGGATCTCAAAGAGGCCAGTGAAAGTGATAAGTCTAAAATATTTTTTTGTCTGTCTGCCGTATTTGCAAATATTTCTCACAGTAATGTCTTTTACGGTATTCCTGATGCGTCAAAAATTTTAAAACGTTATGCATTTGCTTTATTGGCTAAAGCTCACTCTTTAGATGAAAATATGATAAGCAGTCAAACTTTTAATACATACAAAGCGGTATTGCTTGATTTCAATAATCTGTCTAATGAAGAGGCCAACCAGCTGCGTATAAGTTCGTTATATCGTGATATGGTCCGCTACGCACAATATCGTTTTTCTAAAGTTTTATCCGAGTGGACGCCAGACGCATGGCTGTAAAGATCCCAACAGGATAATGGCATTGATGGCCCTGGCTCAGGCCAGGGCGGGCAATACCGGTTCCTGCGAAGCGATGACGGCGGCAAGTGTAACCACGAAATGAGGTATCACTTGCTGTTTTCTGCCCTGAAGACTGGCGCTCACCGTGCCGTCGAACTTTCAATCAACTATATTGTGTGAGGGCGTGTTTGCGAGCCGCTTTCCAGAAACAGAAAAACCATTACCGCTGAAAACCGAAAAATGCCACAATATTGGCTGTTTATACAGTATTTCAGGTTTTCTCATGGCATTAACCGCCGCGCTTAAAGCGCAAATTGCCGCCTGGTATAAGGCGCTTCAGGAACAGATCCCCGACTTTATTCCCCGTGCGCCGCAGCGGCAGATGATTGCGGACGTCGCCAAAACGCTGGCCGGAGAAGAAGGGCGGCATCTGGCGATTGAAGCACCCACCGGCGTTGGGAAAACGCTCTCCTATTTGATCCCCGGCATCGCCATTGCCCGCGAAGAGCAAAAAACGCTGGTGGTGAGTACCGCCAACGTGGCATTGCAGGATCAGATCTACAGCAAAGATTTACCGCTGCTGAAAAAGATCATTCCCGATCTTAAATTCACCGCTGCTTTCGGGCGTGGGCGCTACGTTTGCCCGCGTAATCTGACGGCGCTCGCCAGTACTGAACCCACGCAACAGGATCTGCTGGCGTTTCTTGACGACGAGCTGACGCCGAACAATCAGGAAGAGCAAAAGCGTTGTGCAAAGTTGAAGGGCGATCTCGACACTTATAAATGGGATGGTCTGCGCGATCATACGGATATCGCCATTGATGATGATCTCTGGCGTCGTTTAAGTACCGACAAAGCCAGCTGCCTCAACCGCAACTGTTACTACTATCGTGAATGCCCGTTTTTTGTTGCTCGTCGGGAGATTCAGGAAGCGGAAGTGGTGGTGGCAAACCATGCGCTGGTGATGGCGGCGATGGAAAGCGAAGCGGTATTGCCTGACCCGAAAAATTTACTGCTGGTGCTGGACGAAGGCCATCACCTGCCTGATGTGGCACGGGATGCGCTGGAGATGAGCGCCGAAATTACCGCGCCGTGGTATCGGCTGCAGCTGGACTTGTTTACGAAGCTTGTTGCTACCTGTATGGAGCAGTTTCGCCCGAAGACGATCCCACCGCTGGCAATCCCTGAACGTTTGAATGCGCATAGTGAAGAGTTGTATGAGCTTATCGCTTCGTTAAACAACATTCTCAATCTCTACATGCCAGCCGGTCAGGAGGCGGAGCACCGTTTTGCAATGGGGGAACTGCCTGAGGAAGTGCTGGAAATCTGTCAGCGGCTGGCAAAGCTCACCGAGATGCTGCGTGGTCTGGCGGAGTTATTTCTCAACGATTTAAGTGAGAAAACCGGCAGCCATGACATTGTACGCCTGCATCGGTTGATTTTGCAGATGAACCGCGCGTTGGGGATGTTCGAGGCGCAAAGCAAACTCTGGCGGCTGGCTTCTCTGGCGCAATCTTCCGGTGCGCCGGTGACCAAATGGGCGACGCGGGAAGAGCGCGAAGGGCAGCTGCATCTCTGGTTTCACTGCGTGGGTATTCGTGTTAGCGACCAACTGGAAAGGCTGCTGTGGCGCAGTATTCCGCACATTATTGTTACCTCCGCAACCTTGCGTTCGCTGAACAGTTTTTCGCGTTTGCAGGAGATGAGCGGGCTGAAAGAGAAAGCGGGTGACCGCTTTGTGGCGCTGGATTCGCCCTTTAACCACTGCGAACAGGGCAAAATTGTTATTCCCCGGATGCGCTTTGAGCCTTCCATCGACAACGAAGAACAGCACATTGCCGAAATGGCGGCCTTTTTCCGTGAACAGGTGGAGAGCAAAAAACATCTCGGTATGTTGGTGCTGTTTGCCAGCGGACGGGCAATGCAGCGATTTCTCGACTATGTGACGGATTTACGCCTGATGTTGCTGGTGCAGGGCGATCAGCCGCGTTACCGTTTAGTTGAACTGCACCGCAAACGCGTCGCCAACGGTGAGCGCAGCGTGCTGGTGGGTTTACAGTCATTTGCCGAAGGGCTTGATTTGAAAGGTGATCTGTTAAGCCAGGTGCATATCCACAAAATCGCTTTTCCGCCCATCGACAGCCCAGTGGTGATCACCGAAGGGGAATGGCTGAAAAGCCTCAACCGCTATCCGTTTGAGGTGCAAAGCCTGCCGAGCGCCTCGTTTAACCTGATTCAGCAGGTTGGGCGACTGATTCGAAGCCACGGTTGCTGGGGCGAAGTGGTGATTTACGATAAACGCTTGCTCACCAAAAACTACGGCAAGCGGCTACTGGATGCATTACCGGTATTTCCGATAGAGCAACCGGAAGTCCCTGAAGGTATAGTTAAAAAGAAAGAAAAAACGAAATCCCCACGCCGTCGGCGGCGTTAATGATGTGAGTCAGGTAAGGAGTCGTAAATGGACTATCGCAAAATCATTAAAGAGATCGGGCGCGGGAAAAACCACGCGCGCGATTTAGACCGGGATACTGCGCGCGGTCTGTATGCCCATATGCTCAATGGTGAAGTCCCTGACCTTGAGTTGGGCGGCGTATTGATTGCGCTGCGTATCAAAGGGGAAGGGGAAGCAGAGATGCTCGGCTTTTACGAAGCCATGCAAAATCACACCATCAAACTGACGCCGCCTGTTAGCAAGCCGATGCCGATTGTCATCCCTAGTTACAACGGCGCGCGTAAACAGGCCAACCTGACGCCGTTGTTGGCGATTCTGCTGCACAAACTCGGTTTTCCTGTGGTGGTTCACGGGGTTAGCGAAGATCCAACTCGCGTGCTGACAGAAACCATTTTCGAACTGATGGGTATTGCGCCAACGTTGCACGGCGGGCAGGCGCAGGCGAAGCTCGACGAACATCAACCGGTGTTTATGCCAGTCGGCGCGTTTTGCCCGCCGCTGGAAAAACAACTGGCGATGCGCTGGCGGATGGGCGTGCGTAACAGTGCGCATACCCTGGCGAAACTGGCAACACCATTTGCCGAAGGTGAGGCGCTGCGTCTTTCCAGCGTTTCGCATCCGGAATACATTGGACGCGTCGCGAAGTTCTTTAGCGATATCGGCGGGCGAGCGCTACTAATGCATGGTACTGAAGGTGAAGTGTATGCTAATCCGCAGCGCTGCCCGCAGATCAATCTCATTGACCGCGAAGGAATGCGGGTGCTGTATGAAAAACAAGACTCTGCTGGCAGCGAGCGACTGCCACAAGCAAAAGACCCGGAAACCACGGTGCAGTGGATTGAGCGTTGTCTGGCTGGCAGCGAGCCGATTCCCGAATCGCTGAAAATCCAGATGGCTTGCTGCCTGGTGGCAACAGGTGAAGCGGCAACTATTAGCGACGCCCTGGCGCGCGTTCATCAGGCATTTTAATTTCTTTCTCAGCCGGATGATCCATGTCATCCGGCTTTTACCCCACCGCAATATGAAATTCCTGCATCTTTATTGACCTTCCCGCGCCCGGCGTGCAGCATAAAAAAACAACAAACACATAACATAAACAGGAGTTAATCATGGAAAGTGGTCATCGCTTTGATGCTCAGACGCTGCACAGTTTTATTCAGGCTGTATTTCGTCAGATGGGTAGCGAGGAACAAGAAGCGAAATTAGTTGCCGATCATTTAATCGCGGCAAACCTGGCAGGGCATGATTCACATGGTATTGGCATGATCCCAAGCTATGTGCGTTCCTGGAGTCAGGGGCATCTGCAAATTAACCACCATGCCAAAATCGTTAAAGAAGCGGGCGCGGTGGTTACGCTTGATGGCGATCGCGCATTTGGTCAGGTCGCGGCACACGAAGCGATGGCGCTGGGGATTGAGAAAGCGCATCAGCACGGCATAGCCGCCGTGGCGCTGCATAACTCGCATCACATCGGTCGTATTGGTTACTGGGCAGAACAGTGCGCGGCGGCGGGGTTTGTCTCTATCCACTTTGTTAGCGTGGTGGGTATTCCAATGGTCGCGCCGTTCCACGGCCGCGACAGCCGCTTTGGCACCAACCCGTTCTGTGTGGTTTTCCCACGTAAAGATAATTTCCCGCTGTTGCTCGATTACGCCACCAGCGCCATCGCATTTGGGAAAACTCGCGTCGCCTGGCATAAAGGCGTACCCGTGCCGCCAGGCTGTCTGATTGACGTTAACGGCGTACCGACAACAAATCCGGCGGTAATGCAGGAGTCGCCGTTGGGTTCGCTGTTGACCTTTGCCGAACATAAAGGCTACGCCCTTGCAGCGATGTGTGAAATTCTTGGTGGGGCGCTTTCCGGCGGTAAAACGACGCATCAGGAAACGTTACAAACCAGTCCCGATGCCATTCTTAACTGCATGACCACTATCATCATCAACCCGGAACTGTTCGGCGCGCCGGATTGTAGCGCGCAGACCGAAGCCTTTGCCGAGTGGGTGAAAGCCTCGCCGCATGATGACGATAAGCCGATTTTGCTACCGGGCGAGTGGGAAGTTAACACGCGTCGCGAACGGCAGGAGCAGGGGATTCCATTGGATGCGGGAAGCTGGCAGGCCATTTGTGATGCGGCACGGCAGATTGGTATGCCGGAAGAGGTGTTGCAGGCTTTCTTTCAGCAGTTAGCCAGCTAAAAAAAAGCCCGTCCAGTGACGGACGGGCAAACAAGGGTAACATAGGATCAATGAGGGTTAGAGCATATGCGTCTGTCGGCAAACAGACAGGGAAATACTTTTGCTGGACGTAGCGTCAACGCCTTATCCGTCCAATGGTTCGGATTTTGTAGGCCTGATAAGATGCTGTAGCGTCGCATCAGGCACCTGTTGCCGGATGCGGCGTGAACGCCTTATCCGGCCTACGAATTACTTATAGATAACCGCAGTTCCGCTTAATTTATTGTTGTTGGTGGCAGAAGTGATGCTGTATCCGCTGGCACCAGCAGCCGCAGCTTTCTCAGCCAGTTTCGCTTCCAGGGCATCGAGGGTGGATGCACCATCGGCAGAAACCACGCCGATTTTATTCATGTTCTGTGCCTGGGATGCCGTTACCGGTTCCGCCGCGAACACGCCAAAGGACAGAGTTGAAAGAGCCATAGCAGCAACAACAGTATTGATAGTTTTCATAATTAATCTCTCGCAGGTGATTTTTGTATAAGTGACGTTGTTTCGTCGATGTGATGAGTATCACGTTTTTTTACGAGAGATAAAATCGAAGAGAATTGACCGCCTTGTTCAAATAAATTGATTGATATCTAACATACTGATAAACCATTTATTTGTTGTACTTATGGACGTGTTTTATGCAGCGTGGCAGTCACGGCAGCGTTAAAGGCACGGAATGCCACGCAAAATACAAATTATACTCACTATACATCCCGACAGTTGCAGTTAACGTAACTGGCTGTCTTTCGAACCTCTGCGATTATACCCTGTATAAGCTGGTTTTTGTAAATCTTTCTCCTGCTGGCAATGAATGCATAAGCGCACGCCAGGAATGGCTTCCCGACGGGCCTGCGGGATGGGGGCTCCGCACTCTTCACATTCATACAGGCTTTCGCCACGCGGAATTTCACCCCGAGCGTGGGCAATCGCATCTTCAATTGTACTGTTGATCTGTTCGTTGACGGCGTCATCGTTAGCCCAACCGGATGCCATATCGTCCTCCCCATATCAATACTTGTACAGTTAAGTGTAGCTAATATAGGGGCGAACTCGGGCAGTTCAAGCGTCAGATCTCCGACCATTCCCGCAGCAGATTATGATAAAGATTGAGCAGCGACAGGATCTCTTCACTTTCGCCATGTCGGCTTTTCAGCGACTGAATATTGGTGTCCAGTTCGAACAGCATGGCGCGCTTTTTATCATCGCGGATCATCGACTGGATCCACATAAATGATGCCACTCGTACGCCGCGGGTTACGGGTGTCACGCAGTGCAGGCTGCTGGAAGGGTACAACACCAGATCGCCTGCCGGGAGTTTTACCCGATGTTGTCCGAAGGTGTCATTAACGACCAGTTCGCCGCCGTCGTAGCTTTCTGGATCGCTTAAAAACAGCGTGGCAGAAAGGTCAGTGCGCATCCAGCCGTTTTGTGGGTGACTGCGTACTGCGCCATCCACATGAAAACCGTAAGTTTCATTGTTCTGATAACGATTAAACAGCGGCGTGGAAAGGGTACGCGGCAAGGCAGCGGCAAAGAACAATGCATGTTGGTTAACCGCGTTCAGCACCTCATTTTGCAGGGCGGCGTATAACGTGCTGCGGGTGTCTACCTGTTGATTGTTCTTAACTTGCGCACCTTGTGCGCCGGTGGTGACGCGTCCATCCACCCATTCGGCTTGTTCCAGTTGTTCGCGAAACCGGGCGACGTCCTTTGGCGATAGCACGCCGGGAATGTGGTACATCATACAAGTTCTCCAAAAAGTGGGGCCTGCGCCCCACATCTGAATCAGAAATGCATATTGGCCGTGAGCAAGAAGGTTCTTGGCTCGCCCGGGTGATAACGGTAGCCGCTCTTGTTGATTGAGGCGACGTAATCGGTATCAAACAGGTTGTAGACGTTTAGCTGGAAGTCGAGATTGCGATTAACCCGATACCCCAGTTTAGCGTCGGCGACCCAATAACCTTCGGTAAACGCTGGCGTTCCCACCGCGCCGTCAGAACCTTTATGCATACTGCCGATATAGCGTGCGCCCGCACCAACGGAAATATCATCGGTTGCCTGATACTGGCTCCATAAGGTAAAGGCGTGCTCCGGGGTATACGGCAGCGATGAGGAGCCATCCTGGGCAACATCTTTGCCGTTTTTGATGGTTGCTTTTTGCTGGGTATAGCCGCCAATCACCTGCCACGCGGGAGTGATATTCCCGGCCACGGATATCTCATAGCCTTCGACGCGTTTCTTACCGTATTGCGAGTAAGTTCCGTCATCATTTTGCTCAACTTCATTTTCGATATCAGTACGGAACAGCGCGGCGGTGAGCAACAGGCGTTTATCCAGAACCTGCCATTTGGTGCCAATCTCGCTGGTGTTGGCTTTTTGCGGTTTAAAATCGGTACGGTTGGCACTGTTACCGCTGCCAGACTGCGCAAGGGCGAAGTTGTTTCCGCCCGGCGGCTGTTGGGAAACGGCATAGTTAATATAGACATTGCCGTTTTCCGTCAGGTGATACAGCGCCCCGGCTTTCCAGTTCACCAGATTGCCAGACTTGGCGGTGTCAACAGTGGTGACCGGAGAACCTTTCGCCACGCCAGCTGGGCAGGTAACGGCACCTCGGCCACTGCCGCCGCAGGCGGTGGCACTGTCATATTCAGTATGATAATTATCCAGACGGATCCCGCCGTTCAACTCAAAATCACGGGTGATTTGCAGCGTATCGAAAGCATAAATTGCGAAGGTGTCCGTCTGACCATTGGCGTTTGCGCCGTTGCGCGTCAGGCCGCCAGGATGAATGCTGCTGTCAGGATGATAAATATTCACCGCGGGTAACGTCAGCGGATTAACGCCGTAGTTGGTTTGTGTTTCACGGGTAAATTCCACGCCGGTACTGACATCATGACCGATAGAGCCGGTATAGAACGTCGAGGTCAGGTTGGTCTGGTTGGTGAGAATTTTATTACTCACATCTTTAGTATTCGCAATACGGGACCAGGTCCAGCTATCCACATTGCTGGTGGGCTGGGTAATATTCGACGCCCCGCCCATAATCGCCGTCATCAGGTAATCCTGCTTCACGCGCGACCAACGCGTAGTGTTGCGAATAGTGGTGTTCTCGCTAATGTCGTGCTCAAAACGCATGGTAGCGGTGTCGGTGGTCGAATCGTCGTAATCGGAATCCGTGCCGTAAAAGTTATGCGTATCAACTTTTCCGGAATGATTCAGGGCCGCCGTTCCCGCAGATGGGGCAGAATAGCCCGGCAAACCGATGGTCGGAATGCCGCCGTCTGGCATGTTGTGCTGGGTGACATGCAGATAATTAAGATACAAACGATTCGCTGTGCCAAGGCCAAAAGCTACAGAAGGGGCGACGCCGTAACGCTCATTTTTAACTTTGTCGCGTCCGGCATCGTGCGTTTTTTCACCCATCACATTCAGGCGCACCGCGGTGGTATCACCAATGACCTGATTGACGTCCAGCGTGCCGCGGCGGAACCAGGCGCTGCCAATACTGGCGGAAGCGTCAATGCCTGAATCATTGCGCGGCTGCTTGCTGATCATATTGATCGAGCCCGTCGGCGCGCTGCGCCCGTAGTCGGTGCCGGACGGCCCTTTAATCACTTCGACCTGTTCGGTATTGAAGGTGTCGCGTGAGACGCTGCCGATATCGCGAATCCCATCAATATAAATACTGTTAGAAGTATCGGCACCGCGCATATAAATGGCGTCGCCAGTGGTGGAGTTACCGTTCTCACCAGCAAAAAACGCACCCACTCCGGGGACGTTTTTGAGCGCATCGGTAAGGTTGGTTGCGCCCTGATCTTTAATCACTTGTTCAGAAATCACCGTCATCGTGCGGGTCGTATCCGCTACCGGACGCGAGAATTTCGGATCGGCAGATTGTTGTGGTGCATAAAGCGAAGGCGTTGATGCTTCGACAACCAGCGTGTCATCCGCGTTAGTTTGCCCTTCGGCGGCGAGTGCCTGTGCCACAGGCGTAATACCAATACAAAGACCGGCAAAGAACGTGAGCGAATGAAATTGTCTGGCAGGGAAATTGCGATTGTTTTCCATTTTGCAGGTGACTTTTTCTTATATGTTGAAATTTTCACTGTCACGAGAAAGCCTCTCTGCGGATGCGATGCCACTGTTAATCCCGTGATAGTGTTCGTGCAAGTGATAATAATTTTGATAAGCATTATCACTTGGCTCGATTTTCTATCACCCATTGCGCGAAAAAGAAATACATTTATTTACATTGCGTTCATATTTGATGTTTTTTGATTACAAAACAGGCGAAAACTGCATCCAGAGGCGAATGCAGTTACGTTGGTGGGGTTATTTGTAGATGGTTGCAGTACCGAACATCTGGTCATTTCCGCCTGCGGAATTAATGACATAACCTTTCGCGCCTTGTTCGCGCGCTTTTTCTGCCAGTTTATCCTCCAGATCGCTTAGATTTGATGCGCCAGTTGCCGAAACGGTACCGGCGGGCCGTAGCTGACCGCTGTCCAGGTTACTCATTGGTTGTGCGGCATAAGCCGTGAGAGAGATTCCGCTCAGGACGGTGGCAATCAGTAGTGTGAGGCACTTTTTCATAATGACATCCTCATAAATACAACGGGTAGTGCCTGATAAGTGTAGGTCGCCTGGACGATGAAAATGACGCAAAAAATTGACAGAGATGTGCTTGTTTTTTGAACGATATATTTTTACAAAATAAGACAAATCAATGACATGCATGATGCTGATTTTTATGATGAATTGATGGGGTAACAAGATAAGTGGCATATTTTGCGCATGATACACGACGCCAGATATTTACCCTGTCGCGTTATGCGGGTATCTTACGCCGCTGCTTAAAGGAGAATGCTATGTCCGCCCAGAAACCGGGGTTGCATCCGCGCAACCGTCATCACAGCCGCTACGATCTTGCCACGCTTTGTCAGGTCAATTCTGAACTCAGGCAATTCCTCACGCTTACACCTGCCGGGGAGCAAAGCGTAGACTTTGCCAATCCGCTGGCGGTGAAGGCGCTCAATAAGGCGTTGCTGGCCCATTTTTACGCCGTAGCGAACTGGGATATCCCGGACGGTTTTCTCTGCCCGCCAGTGCCAGGTCGGGCAGATTACATTCATCACCTTGCCGATTTACTGGCTGAAGCAAGCGGAACAATTCCAGCTAATGCCAGCATTCTGGATATCGGCGTTGGTGCGAACTGTATTTACCCGCTGATTGGCGTACATGAATATGGCTGGCGTTTTACCGGTAGTGAAACCAGCAGCCAGGCGTTAAGCAGCGCGCAGGCGATCATCAGCGCTAATCCGGGGCTTAATCGCGCCATTCGTCTGCGTCGGCAAAAAGAGAGCGGGGCGATTTTTAACGGTATTATCCACAAAAACGAGCAATACGACGCGACCTTGTGTAACCCGCCATTCCACGATTCCGCCGCTGCGGCACGGGCGGGTAGTGAGCGTAAACGGCGTAATCTGGGGCTGAACAAAGACGATGCATTGAACTTTGGTGGTCAGCAACAGGAGTTGTGGTGTGAAGGCGGTGAAGTGGCTTTTATCAAAAAGATGATTGAAGAGAGCAAAGGCTTCGCGAAGCAGGTGATGTGGTTTACCTCACTGGTATCTCGTGGCGAAAACTTACCGCCGTTGTATCGTGCTCTGACGGACGTGGGCGCGGTGAAAGTGGTTAAAAAAGAGATGGCCCAGGGGCAAAAGCAGAGTCGCTTTATTGCCTGGACCTTTATGAACGACGAGCAACGCCGTCGTTTTGTCAATCGCCAGCGTTAAAGCGTTGGTTCTCCCGGTGGCAGCGGTTCAGCCGGGGCCGCGCCCGGAGCGGGCAGCACCTGATAAGTCTGTACCGGCGCGCGAACACCAGCCAGGTCGAAATGCTTTTTCACCTGGCTGTCGAGGGCAAAGCGGACCGTCCACTGTTTGAGAGGCAGCGTGGTGAATGAAACACGCAGTGTAAACGCGGTATTGCTTAAGCCGACAATCCCGGCAAAGTTCGGTTCACCGATAATCAACCCGCGAATTTCTTCGTTTTCCATTAATTCCGCTACCGCCTCTTTCAGTGCCTGATTGGCTTTATCAGCATCTTCATGGCGATCAACATCGTAATTTGCCACTACCGAACCAATGCCGCGGACAAAGTTAGCAAAGGTGGTAATCGAAGACCACGGAATGATGTGATACGCCCCGGTATCCTGACGCACTCCCACGGAGCGAATCGACATCCGTTCCACAGTGCCGGTCAGCGGCCCGATAGTCACCAAATCTCCAGTGTTCATGCCGTTTTCAAACTGTATAAACACGCCGGTGATGATATCTTTCACCAGCGTTTGCGAACCAAAAGAGATAGCCAGCCCCAATGCACCGGCACCTGCCAGCAATGGCGCGATATTAACGCCGATTTCTGACAACACAATCATGATGGTGATGGTACTGATAATCACCGCCAGCGCGTTGCGAAACAGCGTCAGCAGAGTACGCGTGCGGGCGCTCGGTAGCGGGCGGCCATGAATATCCGAAGCCAGCCGGTTTTCGATCAAACTGGCGAGCACCGTCCAGCCAACCGCCGAGAAGAAAAGGATGAGTGCGATACGGATCAGGATATCTACGGTTTTCTGCCCCGCGCCGTTTTGCAGCCAGTTCCAGAAATCGAACAATCCCCATGCGCTCAACAGCAACATCACCGCCACGCAGACGGTCAGAATACGCGCCGTTTTCAGTGCCGCCGACAGCCAGCCGTTCAGCCGTTTTTGCAGTTCCGGATAATTACGCTGAGTATGTGGCGAGAGAGTGATGGTTTTCGCCAGCCAGCGGGAAAACATACCGGAAACAAACGCGGCGATACCAATAATCGCCAGGCTGCGTACCGTTGCACCCATCATAAATTTCAGGCTGTTGCCCGGATCGAACAACGAAAAGAAAAACAGCACGATAAAATAGGCGCTTGCCAACCAGTGCCACACCAGCGCAAAAGCGCGAATAAACAGGCTGAAAAAGGCCAGCGAATGCTCCGCGAAGTTGAGCAAATGCTGGGTAATCTCTTTTTTATTACGAAAGATCAGGTACAACGCCCAGACCGTCATGCATAGCATAATGATGACGTTCGCTAGCGCACCGATTTGCACATTCACCTGATTAGAGATAATCGGCACGGCCACAATCAGGCCATAGCCAATCAGGCTGCTTAACCAGCTCAGGCGACGACTCCAGTAACGGGCGCTTTCGTCCTGAATCGTGAACGGGCGCAGCTCCGCCACGTTGGGGCAAAAAATCAGGCGTAGTACGGCTTTGAAAAATTCAATCAGGGCAAAGGCGTTGAGAAACAAACTTTGTTGGAAAGCGATGGTGCGACTGCCCGCATTCAGGTTGTCGCTTAAGACCTGGCCGACAAATAATGTCAGTGCCAGTAACAGCAGGTCGATAATAAACGCCCCGATAATCATCGCCGGAAGCTGCAACCAGTTACTGCGTTCACGATTTTTTTGCCGCGCCCACTGGCCCATTTTTCGATACAGCGGCAGTGCGCACAGGCGAATCAGCCAGTAAAAACCAAACACTAATACCGCTAACATTGAAAAATGGGTCAACGCATTGCTGAAGGTTTTTGGATTAAACGGCTTATGCGGGGAGCCGGTGATATTGCGATAAAGTTGTCCGAAGCGGGCAGAAAGGGCTTCACCATAATGGCGGCTGACTTCGGTGACCTTTTGCAGCACGGTTTGCTCTTCAACCAGCGTCGGCGGCACGATCTTTGGTACGGGTTCTGCTGGGGGCGTCGCGGCGACGGTGCGCAACTGGTCGATCAACTCTTTACGTGAGGTGTCGTTATCCAGCACATCCGCCAGTGCGCCATAGGCCGCTTTTTTTTGTTCGATATCCGGTTCCGGGGCCGGTTCAGTCGTTGAGTCCGTTGTCGTTGTGGTTGTAACGCCGGGTATGGATACCGCGTGGGCAGGTGCGCCCAGCAAGCAGAAGAGGATGAACAGGATCCACCGCATGACTCCTCCAGTGAGAAAACAGAGCAAAAAGATAAGTATAGATGCTGGGGGAGGGGCGATTTTAAATGAGAGGAATCTGGTGTGCCTCCCTTTCGGGGGAAAGGGAGGCTGAGAAGTTAAGAGACGTGCTGCAAAAATTCCTGCAAGCGCTGGCTCGGCGGGTTCTTGATCAACACCTGCGGGTCGCCATCTTCCGCAATCCGGCCTTTGTCGATAAAGATAAGGCGCGAAGCGACTTTCTCGGCAAAACCGATTTCGTGGGTCACGATCACCATCGTCATCCCTTCTTCAGCCAGATCCTGCATAACCTTCAGCACTTCATGGCGCAGTTCCGGGTCAAGAGCGGAAGTCGGTTCATCAAACAGCATCATTTTCGGCTTCACCGCCAGCGCGCGGGCGATCGCCACACGCTGCTGTTGACCACCAGAAAGTTCGGAAGGGTAGTGATGTGCACGTTCTGCCAGACCGACTTTCGCAAGCAGCTCACGCGCCAGTTTTTCCGCCTCTTCTTTGTTCGCGCCACGCACGCGTAGCGGACCAAACATCACGTTTTCCAGCGCCGTCAGATGCGGGAAGAGGTAAAACTGCTGGAACACCATACCCGCTTCCTGGCGAATCAGGCGCTCGTCAACTTTCGGATCGTTAACCTTCAGGCCATCGACAATCAGATCGCCGGAGGTGATTTCTTCCAGTTTGTTGATGCAACGCAGCAGGGTAGATTTACCGGAACCGGACGGCCCGATAATCACCACGACTTCGCCCTGGGCAATGTTCAAATCGATATTGTGCAGCACCTGGGTTGGACCAAAATGCTTGGAGACGTTTTTAAATTCAATCACAGGATTTTCATCCTTCTTTCCAGACGACGCAGAATAAAGCTCAGCACCAGGGTAATAATCAGATAGAACACCGCCACGGCGCTCCAGATCTCAAGGGCGCGGAAGTTACCGGCAATAATTTCTTGCCCCTGACGGGTCAGTTCCGCCACGCCGATAACAATAAACAGCGAGGTGTCTTTAATGCTGATGATCCACTGGTTACCCAGCGGCGGCAGCATACGACGCAGTGCCAGCGGTAAAATGACGTAGCGAATGGTTTCCCAACGTGAAAGACCGAGCGCCAGTCCTGCTTCACGAAAACCTTTGTGAATAGACAGCACCGCACCACGCGTGATTTCTGCAATGTACGCGCCGGAGTTGATCATGATGGTGACCACCGCCGCAGTAAACGGGTCGATGCGTAAGTCGTTAAACGCCATCGGCAGGGCAAAGTAGATAAACATCACCTGGACGACGATAGGTGTGCCGCGGATCACTTCAATAAAGACCAGCGCGACGTGGTTGGCTATCCAACCACCGAAGGTGCGTGCAAAACCTGCCAGCAATCCGATCACCAGGCCGCCAGCCAGACCGAGGACCGAAATCCACAGGGTCATTTTGGCACCTTCAATCAGAAGCGGAATGGCAGGCCAGATGGCACTCCAGTCAAACTGCATATGTTGTTCCTGTTACCGTGGTGTAAATAATCAAAGTTAGGGTAATTAATTGCGTCGGAGCGGGTTTGCGCCCCTTACCCAACCCCCCCTCCCCAGAGGGGAGAGGGGACTGCCAGTGCGCTTTACAGGCGTAGCATTATTATTTCGGTTCAGTACCGAACCATTTTTTGTAGATTTCGTTGTAAGTTCCGTTCTCGCGCAGGGTTTTCAATGCGCCGTTGACTTTGTCACGCAGCTCGTCGCTACCTTTCGGGAACGCAATACCGTATTGCTGTGCTTCCAGAGAGTCACCTACCGCTTTGAACTGACCGTTACCGGCGGTTTTGATGAAGTACAGAATGTTTGGCGTATCGTGCAGAACGGCATCTGCGCGGTTGGTGCCCAGTTCCATATAGGCGTTATCGATGTTCGGGAACTGACGCAGATCTTTAGTTTTGATGTTTGCTTTCGCGTAATCAACGGAGCCAGTGCCGCTCTTCACAGCAACCACTTTCCCGTCGAGATCTTTCACGCTTTTCACATCGTTATTGTTAGCTTTCACCATCACTAACAGGCCGCTTTTGTAGTAGCCGTCAGAAAAATCGATCGCTTTTTTACGCTCGTCGGTAATGGTGATGCCCGCCAGCGCCAGATCGACGTTTTTGGTTTGCAGTGCCGGAATGATCCCACTGAAATCCATCGGCTTCAGTTCGTAATCCAGCTTCAGCTCTTTAGCGATGGCAGCCCACAGATCAACGTCAAAGCCCACGTATTTATCGCCCTGTTTAAATTCAAACGGAACGAAGGCGGTATCCGTCGCGACAACTAATTTTTTATCCGCGGCATGAGAAGAAACCGCAAAAGCCAGGGTCAGTGCAGCCAGTGAAACTTTTAATACAGACTTCATAGCATTTCCTTTTTTCTATCCACGGGACGATCCCCTGCGTGACATTCACATATATGAAAAAATCGTGCCAGTTTTGCAACTCATTGATTTATCGAGATGCGGTAAAAACGTGATGCACGATTTATAGGGCAATACCCTGAAGATGCACCATTCTGGGGCACCAAACTGGTGCGCTAAAATTGTGCACTCAACACAGTGATTATTTAGCGTAAAACCTGATGAAAAAACAATCTTTATGTAACGATTGTGTGATGATGTGGATACAAAAAATTTACTTAATCAGCTGGAGATAGCAGATGGATGCACTAAATAAGTGCGTTGAGGTGGGCTGCAAAACAAAACGGCCTCCTGTCAGGAAGCCGCTTTTATCGGGTACTAAAGTTCTCCACCATCAGCGATGGATTTATTCGATGTTAGACTCGATAAACCACAGGAATTTATCCAGGTCGCGAGACGCGGCGGTCAGGATATCTGCGGTGTCGTCATCTTTCGCTTCACCAATCGCTTTGCGTACGTCATTAGCGACGATTGCGTAACGGTCAGCCAGTTCTTTCAGGTGATCCTGAACGTTGTGGATGTCCAGCGGGTAACTTTTCAGCGGGGTTTTGCTGTTGATAACTTGAGTGGTCCCCAGAGCTACACCGCCCAGCTGCACTGCACGTTCTGCCATGGTATCCAGATGATCGATCAGTGCGGTGCGGAAGCCATCCAGCATTTCATGTACGGCAATGAAGTTAGCGCCGCGCATGTTCCAGTGCGCTTGTTTGGTAATCAAAGAAAGATCAATAAACTGGATAACCTGGCGATTCAGCAACTCTACTGTTGCTTTTTTCTCGCTGTCAGAGACATCGTTGCGGGTATAAAGCAGATTGGTCGCTTTTGATTTAACTAATTTAGCGGTACTCATAATTTCATATCCTCTTGATGTTATGTCCCAGTAATTAACGAGACTAAGTATAGCACCGGCTATGTGTTCCGCTATTCTGGCTGTTCCTATCACACTAATAGTGGTAACAAGCGTGAAAAACAAAACTAATAAAAATTCAATGAGTTAGATATATTGATAAGAACAATTCTTATTTATTGGCTCGCCAGGAATTTTCGGAATAAATATGCTTTTGCATAATTCGATATATAAAGACGGTGTGGAGGAAAAGTAGCGAGAAATTCTGCATGGTTATGCATAACCATGCAGAAATGTAAATTTAATTAATGTCTAATTCTTTTATTTTGCTCTCTTTGCGTACTGTCAGCGTAGAACCCATTGAAGCGGCGATGATAGCGCCGAGCGCCAGCAGCTGTATGGGTGTCAATGTTTCTCCGAGGAAAATCATCCCGGAAACGGCAGCCAGCGCCGGTTCCATGCTCATCAGCGTACCAAATGTCCGCGTTGGCAAACGGGTGAGGGCAATCATTTCCAGCGAATAAGGCAGAGCGGTCGAGAGAATAGCGACAGCCAGACCCAATGGAATAACCGACCAGTGCCAGAGTGCTTCACCAGCCTGAAGCGCTCCAATTGGCACGAAAATTAACGCTGCAATCAACGAACCAATTGCCACCGTCGCAGGGCCATGTTCCGCTCCTGCGCGTTGCCCACTTAAAATGTAAATAGCCCAACAAGCCCCTGCTCCCAGTGCCAGCGCACAGCCGGTTAAATCGACATGGGAAACGTCTTGCCCCAGCGGTAGCAGGAACCACAGACCAAGAACCGCCAGCACAACCCAGACGAAATCTACCGGGCGACGAGAAGAGAACAGCGCCACCGCCAGTGGTCCGGTGAACTCCAGCGCCACCGCAATACCCAGCGGTACTGTCTGAATAGAAAGATAAAAAAGATAATTCATCCCACCCAGCGAAACGCCGTAAAACAACAGCGGTAACCGCTGCTCTTTGGCAAAGCGCAGTCGCCATGGCTTAAAGAACGCGATGAGGATCAGCGTTCCTAATGCCAGACGCAGCGCAGTGACACCCGGTGCGCCCACCAGAGGAAAAAGTGACTTAGCTAACGAGGCTCCACCCTGAATAGACGCCATGGCAACGAGCAATATGACTATTGGTAACCAGACCGGCATTTTACGTAATGAACCAGGCATCCTTTCTCCCACAAATATCTAAACCTAAGTAAAGCGTGGAGTGTACTGGATATACCCAATGCTGGTTGAGCATTTGTTGAAAAAATTTTCCCCCGTTTTGACTAAAATGCGCCAGGATTGATGGAATCATTAGTCTGGTGATTAGGAATAATCTGGATGAATGACAGGGAATACATGCGTAATACTTACGCAGTTCTCTGAAAAAGTGATTTAAATTTAGATGGATAGCGGTGTATGGAAACGTTCTGTTACATGAAATGGCCCGTTAGACATCATAAATCGCGAAGAGTTTCCCATTAATTTTTGATATATTTAAAACTTAGGACTTATTTGAATCACATTTGAGGTGGTTATGAAAAAAATTGCATGTCTTTCAGCACTGGCCGCAGTTCTGGCTTTCACCGCAGGTACTTCCGTAGCTGCGACTTCTACCGTAACTGGCGGTTACGCACAGAGCGACGCTCAGGGCCAAATGAACAAAATGGGCGGTTTCAACCTGAAATACCGCTATGAAGAAGACAACAGCCCGCTGGGTGTGATCGGTTCTTTCACTTACACCGAGAAAAGCCGTACTGCAAGCTCTGGTGACTACAACAAAAACCAGTACTACGGCATCACTGCTGGTCCGGCTTACCGCATTAACGACTGGGCAAGCATCTACGGTGTAGTGGGTGTGGGTTATGGTAAATTCCAGACCACTGAATACCCGACCTACAAACACGACACCAGCGACTACGGTTTCTCCTACGGTGCAGGTCTGCAGTTTAACCCGATGGAAAACGTTGCTCTGGACTTCTCTTACGAGCAGAGCCGTATTCGTAGCGTTGACGTAGGCACCTGGATTGCCGGTGTTGGTTACCGCTTCTAATCACTTCGGTGATATAAAAAATCCGCCTCTCGGGGCGGATTTTTGTTTTTAAGGTTTCGGGTCGAAAATATCGGTTGCGAGATGGTTGTAATCTACCTTCTGTAACTGGAAGTTGGTGATGTATATCGGCCCGGCTTTCTTCTCAGATATAAACGGGTATTTGATGTTAATTTCCTTCGCTTTAATTCCCGTCCACTGCGAGAAAAAGCCTAAAAAGTCATTGGCTGAACGGCGGGCTTTAATCACCCGATGCGCTTTATCGTCGCTCGAAATGACCATAAAAGGCACCTGGAAATTTTGCTGATACTTATCATCATGGGCAAGGTATTGCACGTCTTTGCCGCGTTCTTTAAAGGCCAGACCGTGGTCCGCAAAGTAAACCAGCGAGAAGCTGCTGCCGCTATTGCGTAACTGGTCGTACAGCTTACGCAACAAATCGTCCGTTTGTGTCATGGTATAGAGATAGCATGACGTTTCTTTCGATTGCACAAAGGTTTCGTATTTGCCTTGTGTCCGGTCGCAGGCCTGCGGATGTGAGCCCATCAGATGTAAAACAATCAGTTGCGGTTGCGAGTGTTCTTGCGCCAGCACTTGAGCGGTCATATCCAGTAACGCTTCGTCTTTCGTGTTTTTATCTGCTTCAAAATTACCGTCTTTCAGGAAATACACTTCATCTGCCCGTTTGGCGATGCTGGCGATGGCGGTATCGTATTCTCCGATTTGGCCCTGATTGGAAAACCACCACGTCTGAAAGCCCGCGCGATTTGCCAGGGTGACAAAGTTATCCTGAAACTGTGGTTTGCCATCGACTACGCGATTGAGTGTTAAGCCAAGCGATTTCTGCGTGGAGCCACTGGCAGCAATGTAGTCAGCAAAAAGCAAACCGTTAACGCTGCTGGCAAACGGGGTATTATCCCAGTGACCGCCAAAGGCACCGAGGGCATCGCGACGCGCACTTTCACCGATCACCACCACATAGGTCTGATATTTCGGCTTAACGGCAGTGACCGTCCAGGTATCTTTCATTCCGGAAAGTTTTGCCATCCGTTCTTGCTCTTCAATCACCTCGTTATTATTGACGATGACATCCTTAGCAAAACGAAATACCGGATAGCCAGTATCTTTCAGTTTAAATACGCCGCCCCAGGCCAGGTTTTGCATGGGAGCAACAAAAAATGTCGCCACACTGAATACCAGACACAGGCTGTCGAAGGTATTCCAGCGCGCTTTTTCGCTCTCTTTTTTCCGCCTGATTGCTATTACGCCGAGTGCAAAAATAAATAAGCCGACCAGGTAGCTATACCACGGAAAAATCGTCAGGATTTCGGTCGACTCTTCCATATTGGTGGAGTGCAATGCCAGCAATGTATTGAAGTTAGGCGCGCCGTAGGCCTGAGCAAAAGGGAAATAACAAGCTGCCACCAGCGAACTGACACCGACCAGAACTTTTTGTACGCGAGGCAATGTTCGCCATAGCAAAAGCAAAATAGCCGTAAATGCGGCGGTGTATAGCAAACTGAAGGGGTAACCTAAGCCGAGGTTAATTAATAGCGACTGTAAAAAGTAGAACGCAGTCCACGGGCTAAATACCCGGCTACGGGTAACAAGCGATTCTTTGAGGGTTAAATTCATATGCCACTATCGTAACAAACGCCATGTGCTTACCCTGGCGTCAAGGGTCAATACCTGCAAGAGTGCGTGAAGAGGGGAAAAGGGTCCGCATCCGCGAGCCGCAATATACGCAGGGCTGCAAGAAGATAGAGCGAGCAGCCGTTAAGGTCAACTACTGACGAACAAATCTTTTGCGAAGGGGATTGCAAATCCGACAAAAAGTGGGGTTTTCAGGCCAAACACGTTATACCTGTATGAAAACAAGAGTGAGGCGGCGTACCGCGACGCCGCTATTTATCGGAAGGTTTATCTTGCTGCGGTTTGTGGTTGACCATATCGCACAACATAGAGAGCAGCATTAACCGTACTTTAAAGGGAGAATGACTAAACACGCGCATACACCTCTTGAACTCATTCATAAGACCTCCTGACTTGCTAATCCCGTCGATCCTTGAGGGATGATTGCATTACATACAGATATAGCACAGGCTATATTATATAGCTATTGCTAAAACGTTAATTTTTTGTACCTTCGCAACTCTGGTTTACAATGTGCGCACGAAATGAGAACGCTATGTATGCGTCACCATAATGAGGAAGCACAATGAGTCGTCGCGCAGGTACGCCAACAGCAAAAAAAGTGACGCAGTTAGTGAACGTGGAAGAGCACGTTGAAGGGTTCCGCCAGGTCAGAGAGGCGCACCGGCGCGAGCTTATTGATGATTACGTTGAGCTGATTTCTGACTTGATCAGGGAAGTGGGGGAAGCTCGTCAGGTGGACATGGCTGCTCGTCTGGGCGTTTCGCAACCGACGGTGGCTAAAATGCTTAAGCGACTGGCAACCATGGGGCTGATTGAAATGATCCCCTGGCGTGGCGTGTTTTTAACGGCAGAAGGAGAGAAGCTGGCGCAGGAAAGCCGCGAGCGACATCAGATAGTCGAAAATTTCTTGTTGGTGTTGGGCGTCAGCCCGGAAATCGCTCGTCGCGACGCGGAAGGCATGGAGCACCATGTCAGTGAAGAGACGCTGGATGCCTTTCGTTTGTTTACCCAGAAACACGGTGCCAAATGAGCCTGCCTTTTTTACGCACGCTGCAAGGCGATCGCTTTTTTCAGTTATTAATTCTTGTTGGCATCGGATTAAGTTTTTTCGTTCCCTTTGCACCGAAATCCTGGCTTGCTGCTATCGACTGGCACACCATCATCACCTTAAGCGGTCTGATGCTGCTGACCAAAGGTGTGGAGTTAAGCGGTTATTTTGATGTGCTGGGGCGCAAAATGGTGCGCCGCTTTGCTACGGAGCGACGGCTGGCGATGTTTATGGTGCTGGCGGCGGCGTTGCTTTCAACATTTCTGACCAACGATGTCGCGCTGTTTATTGTTGTTCCGCTGACAATCACACTAAAAAGACTGTGTGAGATCCCGATTAATCGACTGATTATTTTTGAGGCGCTGGCAGTCAATGCGGGTTCGCTACTGACGCCGATTGGCAACCCGCAAAATATTCTTATCTGGGGTCGTTCTGGTCTTTCGTTTGCCGGGTTTATTGCCCAAATGGCACCGCTGGCTGGCGCAATGATGCTGACACTCCTGCTACTGTGCTGGTGTTGTTTTCCTGGAAAGGCGCTGCAATATCATACGGGGGCGCAAACACCTGAGTGGAAACCGCGGCTGGTGTGGAGTTGTCTGGGGCTGTATATCGTCTTTCTGACGGCGCTGGAGTTAAAACAAGAGCTGTGGGGACTGGTGATTGTAGCGGCGGGCTTTGCGCTGCTGGCTCGTCGCGTGGTGCTCAGTGTGGACTGGACGCTGCTGCTGGTGTTTATGGCGATGTTTATCGACGTCCATTTACTAACCCAACTGCCAGCTTTGCAGGGGGTGTTAAGTAACGTGAGTCATTTATCCGAACCCGGATTATGGTTAACGGCGATTGGTTTATCGCAGGTGATCAGTAACGTGCCGAGCACGATTTTGCTCCTCAATTATGTGCCACCGTCTTTATTACTGGCATGGGCGGTAAACGTGGGTGGCTTTGGTTTATTACCCGGATCGCTGGCAAATTTGATTGCGTTACGGATGGCAAACGATCGCCGTATCTGGTGGCGTTTCCATCTCTATTCAATACCGATGCTGTTGTGGGCGGCGCTGGTGGGATACGTTTTATTCGTTATGCTCCCGGCCTGGTAGGGTCTGGCAAATAAAAAAGGCGGATGATGAGTCCGCCTCTGTTTTACGTTTTGACGATTAATTCAGACGAACCGGCATCCCGGAACGATTTTTGATCGCTTCATCCAGAACAACCTGGTCAACATCTGGCTGACCGGTCACTGTCTGCACGCTCTTCGTCAGGGTAATTGGCACAATTTCCTGACCTTCAAACTGGGCTTCGGTGGTAGACAGCGGGTTATGGACTTCAATATAACGGCTGCCGTCTGGCTCGGTGGTCGCTTTTACCGGCTCATCAATAAACTGTACGCGAGTACCGACCGGTACTTTCTCGAACAGAAATTTGATGTCTTCGTTACGCAGACGCACACAGCCATGACTTACACGCAGACCGATACCGAAGTTGGCGTTGGTGCCATGGATAGCGTACAGGCGACCGATGTAGAGTGCATACAGCCCCATCGGGTTATCCGGACCTGCCGGAACGACAGCCGGAAGCGGTTCGCCCGCAGCGCGGTACTCTGCGTGCATTTTGGCGGTCGGCGTCCAGGTCGGGCCTGCTTTCTTACGCTCAACTTTGGTGGTCCAGTTGATAGGCGTGTCTTTGCCTAACTGACCAATGCCGATGGGCAGCACGATAACGGTGTTGCTGCCTTTCGGATAGTAATAGAGACGCATCTCTGCGCTGTTAATGACAATGCCTTCATGAACGGTATCCGGCAGGATCAGCTGCTGCGGAATGTTCAGTACAGTACCGCCTTTCGGCAGGAAGGTATCCACACCCGGGTTAGCTTCCATCATGTTGGAAAGACCCATCTGGTACTCGGCGGCAAAATACTCCAGCGGCTGAGTGTTACCTTCAGGAATTGTGATCACCTGATTCTGACCAACCAGGCGACTCCCGTCGGTTGGCAGAGGATAAGTTACCGCAGAGGCGGTACTGCAAAAGCCGACAACAGCGAAGGCCGCTGCGAATAATGTTTTCAATTTCATATTCATGTTAAGCGAGATTTTGTGCCTGGCAGGCCATTGGGTTGAGAATATTAGAGTATTGGAAGCGCATTATAAGTTCATTCCAGCTCACAGTGAAATCAGATGTGTACGAAATCACATTTTTTGCCTTTGGGAAGAGTGTAGACCTTAAGCGGGGGACGGGATCTTCTTTCAGACTTATGGCATAATACGCGGTTTGTCATATCTCTTTTCAGGATACGCCTGTGTTAGTTTCCAGTAACGTCACCATGCAGTTCGGCAGTAAGCCGTTGTTTGAAAACATTTCCGTCAAGTTTGGCGGCGGCAACCGTTACGGCCTGATTGGCGCGAACGGTAGTGGTAAATCCACCTTTATGAAGATCCTCGGCGGCGACTTAGAGCCGACGTTGGGTAACGTTTCCCTCGATCCCAATGAGCGCATTGGTAAGCTGCGTCAGGATCAGTTTGCCTTTGAAGAGTTCACCGTGCTGGATACGGTGATCATGGGGCATAAAGAGTTGTGGGAAGTGAAGCAGGAGCGTGACCGCATCTATGCTTTGCCGGAAATGAGTGAAGAAGACGGCTATAAAGTGGCCGATCTGGAAGTGAAATACGGCGAAATGGACGGTTACTCTGCGGAAGCTCGCGCCGGTGAACTGTTGCTTGGCGTGGGAATTCCAGTGGAACAGCACTACGGCCCGATGAGTGAAGTTGCTCCTGGCTGGAAGCTGCGTGTGCTGCTGGCGCAGGCGCTGTTTGCTGATCCGGACATTCTCCTGCTCGACGAACCGACCAACAACCTCGACATCGACACCATTCGTTGGCTGGAACAGGTGCTGAACGAGCGTGACAGCACCATGATCATCATCTCGCACGACCGTCACTTCCTTAACATGGTTTGTACCCACATGGCGGATCTGGATTACGGTGAACTGCGCGTTTATCCGGGCAACTACGATGAGTACATGACGGCGGCGACTCAGGCGCGTGAACGTCTGCTGGCTGATAACGCCAAGAAGAAAGCGCAGATTGCTGAGTTGCAATCTTTCGTTAGCCGCTTTAGTGCCAACGCCTCGAAATCTCGCCAGGCAACTTCGCGCGCACGCCAGATTGATAAAATCAAACTTGAAGAGGTGAAAGCCTCCAGCCGTCAGAACCCGTTCATCCGTTTTGAACAGGATAAGAAACTGTTCCGTAACGCGCTGGAAGTGGAAGGTCTGACCAAGGGGTTTGATAACGGTCCCCTGTTTAAAAATCTCAACCTGCTGCTGGAAGTGGGTGAAAAACTGGCGGTACTGGGTACCAACGGCGTCGGTAAATCAACGCTGCTGAAAACGCTGGTGGGCGATCTGCAACCGGACAGCGGCACCGTAAAATGGTCTGAAAACGCGCGCATTGGTTACTACGCCCAGGACCACGAATATGAGTTCGAAAATGATCTGACCGTATTCGAATGGATGAGTCAGTGGAAGCAGGAAGGCGATGACGAGCAGGCGGTACGCAGCATTCTCGGTCGTTTGCTGTTCAGCCAGGACGACATCAAAAAGCCAGCGAAAGTGCTTTCCGGTGGAGAAAAAGGGCGGATGCTGTTTGGTAAGTTAATGATGCAGAAGCCGAATATTCTGATCATGGACGAACCGACCAACCACCTGGATATGGAATCTATCGAGTCGCTGAACATGGCGCTGGAATTGTATCAGGGAACGCTGATCTTTGTTTCTCACGACCGTGAGTTTGTAAGCTCGCTGGCGACTCGCATTCTGGAAATCACCCCGGAACGCGTGATCGACTTTAGCGGTAATTACGAAGATTACCTGCGTAGTAAAGGGATCGAGTAAGTTATTATCAGTAGCCCTGATAGGGTCAGGGCTACTGAAACTGATGACAAATGCAAAATTGCCTGATGCGCTACGCTTATCAGGCCTGACAGTGTACCGCAATATATTGAATTTTCAGGACTTTGTAGACCGGATAAGGCGTTAACGCCGCATCCGTCATGAACAAAGTGCACTTTGTCAGCAATCAGAGCAACACCGAACCTGCTTTCTTAACCTCACATCAATTCACTTCTACTAATCCATCACCTCTCAAACATCCATGCCCAGCGCGCGCTTACCGTGAATGTTCAGATCATCCAGCGTAAATCGGCCATCCCAGTTTGCTTCATAATCTTCTCGAGGGAAATCGCCCGGTGATGCCCCTTTTTCCAGTGCTTTCCTGACGTTATGCGCATAAGCCCGGTTTTTCTCACACATCGGCGCGGCAGGGATATACATCACGTTCCCCCAGCCTTGTTGATTATTTACCGGTGCGACGGAGTGGATCACGTCGCAGTGCCACCAGACGGAATCCCCCGCTGTAATAGCTGGAATGGAAGTGAGTGCTTTAATCAGTAGTGGATGCCATTTCTCTGAAATGGGCAGAACTTTGCCAGGAGCGACCCCACACAACTCATCGTCCGGTACGTCATCCAGCAGTGGGCGCAATAAAACATACGCCATCGCTTCCGGGATTGGCACCACATGCAATAATCCCTGTCCTGGTAACATATCGGAAAGCGCCGTCCAGCCTTGAAAAGTGCGGAACACCGAACATTTTGTGGTGTTATCCACCGTGTACTCTTCAACATCAGTACGGTATGCAGCATCCCACGGATCGTAATCGTCGACATTACCGTTGAAAACATGGGCAAAAACACGCTGATAAGCGGGTAATAACCAACGTTCCAGCGCCCCAGAATCAGTGTGTGCACCCAGACCTTTAGACGTCGTGCCTGGTGGGCGGCGGCGGATCCTGTCCGGATAGATCACGCTAATATCGGGATCAAACCACTGCCTGCCGTTGCTTTCAGACTTCCACAGGCGGTTAAGGAAAGATTGCACCGCCGCCATATTGTCACTTTGTCGCGCCTGCATTTGTGCCTGCGACCAGTAAATAGGGTAGATTTCAGGACGAGATGCCTCCAGCGATCCAAAGAAGCTGTCGCCGGGACCTTTATAAACATCATCAAAATGATTGGCATCAAGATAGTCAAGCATTGCGCGATCCCATGCCAGTGCCTGTTCGCGGGGGAAATGGCCTTTAATTACTGCACAGCCGCGACGTTTAATTTCATTGCGCGTGGCTTCACTCACTGTACCTGCTGCAACGTCGCTATATGGGACTTCCGGCCAAACCGGTAATCCTTGCCCTTTGAGGGCGTCTATTTCTGCTACACGTGCTTCGATTTTTGCAGAGAGTTTATCGAAGACCTGTTGTAAATCGCCGATCTGTTGTCGCAGCTCCGCTTTCATCTTACGGATAGCCGTTTTCGCATCTGTTGGCAGTGTCTCATAGGTAAAAGTCATATCAACCTCACAGCTTTCGTTCGAAAGTGAAAATAGTTATGATTGATACTTTAAGTTAAAAATAAGTTAACGCAAGATGAAAATCTTGAGTAAGTGCACAAAGTGAGCAAAAAAGAGAGATGCCGGAACGATTGCTCCGGCCGGGAAAAGGTTACTTATTGAAAGGAGCGGTGTTATCCAGCACCGCCTGAATCACATTCAGCGCGCCTTCATGATTATTATCATCGGTAGCGTAACGGGAGATTTGTTTAATGTTTTCCGCAGCATTGCCCATCGCAAAGGAATAACGCGCCATTTTCAGCATCTCCGCATCGTTACCGCTGTCGCCAATCGCTACCACATTTTGCGGTGACAGATCCCAGCGTTTCAGTAACCGCGAAATACCATTCGCTTTATGCAGGCCAGGAATAATCAGGTCGATAAAGCCAAAACCACTGGTAACCGGCTTCATAATGCCGTCGAGCGCAACGTGCAGTTTGTCGACGACCAAGGGGATCTGCTCATCTGGCAGGTTGAGCGAAAATTTAAACAGCACATCGTCAATCTCCTGATAATCTTTTACAGGTTTCAGGCGATGGTAGTGTTTTGCCATCAGTGCGACAAATGCTTCGGGGGCATTTTCGCTGACATATGCACTTTGCAGACCGCAGGCGACAAAATTGAGTTGCTTATCTTTTAGCAATTCGCCAATAACAATCCGCGATTCATGTCGGGTTAATTCGCCGTGGAACAACTGCTTGCCATGTTCGTAAACCAGTGCGCCGTTTTCCGCGACAAAAGAGATCTCATCCTTTAGCTCAGGAAAGAACGAAATAAGCTGGTAATACTGATTACCGCTGGCGACAACGAACTCAATGCCGCGCTTTTTAAGTTCCTGATACTGCGCCATAAAACGTGGTTGGTTGTACGTTTTGGCGTCGTTAAGAAAAGTACCGTCCATGTCTGTGACGATAACTTTTACGCTCATAGGTGTGCTCCTGGCTCGAAAATGAAACCGTAACAGTGTAATAACAATGTGACGCAGAGCACAAATTATATTTCGAATGAAAGTGAGAGCGGAATTGATGATGTGAATGATTTGGCCCGGCGACGACGCCGCCGGGCTGAGGGGATTACAGCATGTGTTCGGTACGGGCGATGATATCGTCCTGTGCGTCTGGAGAGAGCGCGGTGAAGAAGGCGGAATAACCCGCTACGCGTACCACCAGATCGCGGTATTGATCCGGATGTTTCTTCGCCTCCAGCAATGTTTCGCGGGAAACAATGTTGTACTGAATATGCCAGCCTTTATGCACCTCAAAGAAGGTACGTAGCAGGATCATCAGTTTCTGCTTGTCAGATTCGTTCTCCAGCGTTGCCGGATTCAGTTTCTGGTTGAGCAACACGCCGCCGAGAATCGCTGCCGTAGGCAGTTTACCCACCGAGCCAATGACCGCCGTTGGGCCGAGATGGTCAGTACCGGAGGCCGGACTAGCGCCTTCTGCCAGCGGGGTATGTGCTTTACGTCCGTCCGGCGTTGCCATAGTCTGCGCGCCAAACGGTACGTTAGCGGAGATAGACGATGTGCCCGCATAATAGTTGCCGCCAATCGGACCACGACCGTAGCGCGGGTTATGGTACTGCTTCAGTTCGTCGATATAGGTTTGATAAGCGCGAGCCAGCAGCGTATCGACAGTATCATCGTCGTTGCCGTACTTCGGCGCGCCGTTAATCAGCCGCTGACGCAACTGCTCGTGCGTCAGGCCGTCGAAGTCATCCGCCAGTGCGGCAGCCAGTTGTTGCTGACCAATCGCGCCCTGTTCAAACACCAGTTTCTTCACTGCCGCCAGGCTGTTGCCGAGGTTAGCAATGCCGACCTGCAGGCCAGAAACCCAGTCATACTTCGCGCCGCCTTGTTTAATGCTTTTCGCTCGCTCAATACAGTCATCCACCAGCGCCGAGCAGAGAATATCGTGCACGTTCTCTTCCAGCATGGTGTCGACGACATATTCGATTTCGATTGATTTACGGGTGTAGTAACGGATTTGCGTGTCCCACGCGTCCATCACTTCATCGAAGTTGTTGAAGTTACCCGCTGACAACGCTTTTTCTTGTGGCAGGAACACTTTGCCGCTGGTGGCATCACGACCGCCTTCCAGCGCCGCCAGCATCACGCGGGCGAAGTTGATAAAGCTCATCCCGGTGCAGCGATAGCCCCATTTGCCACCGACGGCGGTTTCGATACAACCAATCGCTGCGTAGTCGTAAGCGTCCTGCGGTTCAATACCGAGTTTAATAAATTCCGGGATGACAATTTCGTCGTTGTTGAACGCCGGCATCCCGAAGCCGCAGCGGATCACCTGCACACAGGCGTCGAGGAAATCGTTGCTCATTCCTGCATGGTAACGCACGCTGAGGTTAGGCTGAGTGGAACGCAGGCGACCGCAGGATTCGAGGATCGCGTAAGAGAGTGGATTCACCGCGTCCATTGGTTGACCATCAACCAGATTTTGCCCGCCAATGGTGACGTTCTGATACAGCGGACTTCCCGCAGAGGCTTTTGAGTGTGAGCCGGAGCGGATCTTGTTCACTTCCAGCAATTTTAACCAGCAGCTATGCAGCATCTCGATGGCGTGTTCGCGATCCAGCGTCTGGTTCAGTTCAACGTCGCGGCGATAGTACGGGTAGAGATACTGGTCCATACGACCAAACGATACCGAGTGACCGTTAGATTCAATCTGCAAAATCAACTGGATGAAGTAGCACAGTTGCAGCGCCTGCCAGAAAGTCTGCGGCGGCTGGTGGGCGATAAGGTCGCAGTTTTCGGCCATCGCCAGCAGTTCATCGCGACGGCTTTCGCGGGGTTCGGTAGCGGCCATTTCACGCGCCAGGGCAGCGAAACGTTCAATATGTTCACTGACCGCCACCAACACGATATCAATCGCTTTCAGGAACTGCTCGCCGTGCAGATCTTCCAGCACGGTCAGGTTAATACGCGAGCGGCGCTCCGCCACTTTCTCGCGCAGACCATCAAGCCCTTTTTCCAGCAACAGCGGGAAATTGACCGCCAGGTGCGCATCGCCGGAGGTCATATTACCTTCCGCTTTAATGATACCGGTCGCCAGCAGGCCTTTTTGCTCATCGGTAAACATGCCATAGCAGCGATCCTGTACGGTCTGACCGCGCCACCACGGGCACACTTCATGCAGAACGCGTTTGTTCTCTTCGCTCACCGCAAAACCTGCACCCGGACGATCCGCCAGATCATCAATCTCTTTTTCGATCCAGGAGACGGTATATTCCGGGAAGATCGGCGCGGCGCGAACTTCGCTTGCCTGGTTGCCGATGATCAACTCATCGTGCTTGATCCAAATAGTGCGATTCGCCAGGTGATGGGCCAGCGCCAGAGCGCGACGTACCGGGATCGGCTTATCGAGATGTTGTTGATACATCTCGGTATAGTGCTGCGCGCGCTCGGTACAGACCGGCGGTTTCACAATATTCACCAGTGCATTTTTGTGCGCTTTAATGCGGTCGCTGAGCGTGTCCAGTTTCAGTGTGGTCATGGTTGTTATCCTCGTAAGGTCGCGGTTAACCCTTTCTGGCAGGCATACTGCTGGGCAAAGTCGAGCAGTTCTGGCGCATCAAGCGGTTTTTCCGGGGCGTCATAGGGCAGATTAAGTAAGTGATATTTGTTAATGCCCAGCGTGTGGTAGGGCAGGAAATGAATTTCGCCGACGTGCAGCTCGTCGGCGGCAAAATCGGTAATGGCTTTCACAGAGGTTTCATCGGCATTAAAGCCCTGAATCAACGGCACGCGGATGATGATTTTTTTCCCCGCCGCTGCGAGTTTTTTCAGGTTATCCAGCACTCTGGCGGCGTTACCGTCGGTCCACTGTTTAAACGGCACGTCGGCAACGTGTTTTAAATCGGCAAGAAACAGATCGATATAGGGCAGAGAAGGGGCGATATATTTCCACGGCACATGCAGACAGGTTTCTACCGCAGTATGAATGCCAGCCTCGTGGCTGGCTTGCAGTAGCGCCATCGCCATTTCCGGCTGCATAAACGGCTCACCACCGGAAAGCGTTAAGCCGCCGCCGCTGCGATCGTAAAACGGTTTGTCGCGCAGAACGGTCGCCATGATCTCCTCAACGCTTTTCACTTCACCACACACGGTTAACGCCTGTGTCGGGCAGCAGTCGGTTAACGCCGTCAGATGCTCCGGGGTTAACTTTTCCCGATGAATAAGCAAACCATTCAGCGCGCGCTCAATCGCTTCCGGCGCGGCCTTAGCGCACAGCTCGCAGCCTTCCAGGCACAGACGTGCGTCATACAGCAGATCCTGCGTGCGGGTGCGGCTTTCCGGGTTCTGACACCATCGGCAGCCCAGCGAACAGCCTTTAAGAAATACGACCGTGCGGATACCGGGGCCATCATGGGTCGAGTAGCGCTGAATATTGAAAATCATAGTTGCCTCTCTGTTTCGTTCAAACATTAAAATACTTTCGAATGAAAGTTAGATTGATGTGCGTCAACAGTTCAGAGAGTTTTCCCGTGATAGTCTACATTCAGACAAAAAGTACATTTTGAGGATGGTTATGGAACTGTATCTGGATACTTCAGACGTTGTTGCGGTGAAGACACTGTCACGTATTTTTCCGCTGGCGGGTGTGACTACTAACCCAAGCATTATCGCCGCGGGTAAAAAACCGCTGGACGTTGTACTTCCGGAGCTTCACGAAGCGATGGGCGGTCAGGGGCGTCTGTTTGCCCAGGTAATGGCTACCACTGCCGAAGGGATGGTGAATGATGCACGTCAACTGCATTCTATTATTGCAGATATCGTGGTGAAAGTCCCGGTGACTGCCGAGGGGCTGGCTGCTATTAAAATGTTAAAAGCAGAAGGTATTCCGACGCTGGGTACGGCAGTGTATGGCGCGGCACAAGGGCTGCTGTCGGCGCTGGCAGGTGCGGAGTACGTTGCGCCTTACGTCAACCGAATTGATGCTCAGGGCGGTAGCGGTATTCAAACTGTGACCGATTTGCACCAGTTATTGAAAATGCATGCGCCGCAGGCGAAAGTGTTAGCCGCGAGTTTCAAAACCCCGCGTCAGGCGCTGGATTGCTTACTGGCAGGATGTGAATCAATCACGCTGCCACTGGATGTGGCGCAGCAGATGATTAGCTATCCGGCAGTTGATGCCGCCGTGGCGAAGTTTGAGCAGGACTGGCAGGGGGCTTTTGGCAGAACGTCGATTTAACCGGACGTTCTGCATCCTCATCAATTGCTGATGACGTGGTGGAGTGCACCGATGCTTGCCGCGTCTTATCAGACCTGGAGGTGGCAATTACTGCCCGCACACCTCGCACCCCGGATTACGCATCAGTTTCATTTCGCGAAACTGGCAAGTCATCGCATCGTACATCACGATTTTTCCGTTGGCAGGTTTGCCATAACCTGCCAGCAGTTTGATCACTTCCATTGCCTGCAACGAACCAATCACCCCGATCAAGGGTGCCATCACGCCTGCTTCTACGCAGGTTAACGCATTTTCGCCAAACAAACGGCTAAGGCAGCGGTAGCAAGGTTCGCCGTCCTGATAAGTGAAGACCGTGATTTGCCCTTCCATACGAATTGCCGCCCCGGAAACCAGCGGCACCTTTGCGGCAAAACAGCCAGCGTTCAATTGATTACGTACCGCAACGTTATCCGTGCAGTCGAGCACCAGATTGTGTTCAGCAATCAACGCAGCAAGCTCCGCGTCATCAAGCAACGCATTTACCGGCGTAATCGCGATATGTGGATTGATCCGCGCCAGGGCGTCTCGGGCGGATTCCACCTTCGGTTGCCCGACCGTGGCATCACTATGCAGTGTCTGGCGTTGCAGATTTGAAAGCGAAACCGTGTCGAAGTCGAGCAGCGTCAGGTTGCCGATACCGGCGCTTGCCAGATATTGCGAGGCCGCGCAGCCGAGCCCACCCAGCCCGACGATCAGCACACGAGAATCTTTTAGCGCCTCCTGACCGTCAAAATCAAAACCGCGCAGAATGATTTGCCGGTTGTAGCGCAGCATCTCCTGATCGCTGAGTTCCGCCATTACAGGCCTCCGAACAACGCGTTAAACGGTTCTACTTCCACCCATTCGCCCACTTCCACATTGCCGCGCTCGCGCTCCAGTACGATAAAGCAGTTGCCGAGGCTAAAGGAGCTAAATATATGTGAACCCTGATGTCCGGTGGTCATCACTTCCAGTTCGCCATCGGCGTTGCGTTGCAGCACGCCGCGCTGGAAATCAAGGCGTCCTGGCGATTTCTTCAGAGGCGATGCCGTGCGCACACGCTGGCGCGCGGGCAGGCCGCTGGCGGTATTGCCGCTTAGTTTTGCCAGCAAAGGCTGTACCAGTTGATAGAAGGTCAGCGTTGCTGAAACCGGGTTGCCCGGCAGGCCGCAGAACCAGCTATTGCTGAGTTTACCGAACGCGAACGGTTTACCTGGTTTAATCGCCAGCTTCCAGAAGGCGATCTCCCCCAGCTCTTCAAGAATGGTTTTGGTGTAATCCGCTTCACCCACTGAAACACCGCCGGAACTGATCACCACATCCGCCTGGCTATCGGCTTCAATAAAAGCGGCGCGCAGGGCATGGGGATCGTCGCGGATAATCCCTAAGTTGATTACCTCGCATCCCAGCTGTTCTAACATCAGGTGCACGGCGAGACGGTTGGTATCGTAGATTTGGCCGTCGCCCAGCGGCTGGCCTGGCAACTGGAGTTCATCACCGGTGGAAAACAGCGCTACTCGCACTTTACGAATCACCGGAACGTCGGCAATTCCCAGCGAAGCAATCACTGGCAGCTCTGCGGTAGTCAGGCGTGTTCCCGCTGGGAAAACAACCGCACCCGCAGAGATATCTTCACCGCGACGGCGAATATTTTGCCCGCTACGCACTTCAGCAGTAAAACGCACGCCAGCGTCAGTCTGTTCGGTCTGTTCCTGCATCACCACCGCTTCGCAGCCTTCCGGCACCGGCGCACCGGTCATAATACGAATGCAGGTACCCGCAGACCATTCACCATGGTACGGCTGACCGGCAAAGGATTTACCGGCAACGGGCAGCGGTTGCCCGGAGGCAATATCGGCTAAACGCACCGCGTAGCCGTCCATAGCGGAGTTATCAAACCCCGGGACATCCAGTGGCGAAACGACATCGCTCGCCAGAATACGACCAAAACACTGTACCAGTGGCAGCGTTTCCTGGGCGGTCAGTGGGGTAACGCGAGAAAGCATCTCATTAAGCGCGGTGTCGAGCGACATCAATCCGGTGGTAAATTCCATGAAAACACTCCTGCGGAGGCAAAATCGAATTTGCCTATTATGTCAGAAAAACGCCACAGACTGTATGCCACCTCGGGCGTAGCGCTGGCTCCTGCCTTTACATGCCATATCCATCTTTCTATATTCAAAAATTGAATGAGTAATTCATAAAAATTCTGATATTTATAGCAAAAGTGGCGAGCCACCCTTAATGGACGAATACTATGGGCAAAGCAGTCATTGCAATTCATGGTGGCGCAGGTGCAATTAGCCGCGCGCAGATGAGTCTGCAACAGGAATTACGCTACATCGAGGCGCTGTCTGCCATTGTTGAAACCGGGCAGAAAATGCTGGAAGCGGGCGAAAGTGCGCTGGATGTGGTGACGGAAACGGTGCGTCTACTGGAAGAGTGTCCACTGTTTAACGCCGGAATTGGCGCAGTCTTTACGCGAGATGAAACGCATGAACTCGACGCCTGTGTGATGGATGGTAACACCCTGAAAGCCGGTGCGGTGGCGGGCGTGAGTCATCTGCGTAATCCGGTTCTTGCCGCCCGGCTGGTGATGGAGCAAAGCCCGCATGTGATGATGATTGGCGAAGGGGCAGAAAATTTTGCATTTGCTCATGGCATGGAGCGCGTCTCGCCGGAGATTTTCTCCACGCCTTTGCGCTATGAACAACTACTGGCAGCGCGCGAGGAAGGGGCTATGGTCCTCGACCATAGCGGTGCGCCACTGGATGAAAAACAGAAAATGGGCACCGTGGGGGCCGTGGCGTTGGATTTAGACGGCAATCTGGCGGCAGCCACGTCCACAGGCGGAATGACCAATAAATTACCCGGACGAGTTGGCGATAGTCCCTTAGTGGGCGCCGGATGCTACGCCAATAACGCCAGTGTGGCGGTTTCTTGTACCGGCACGGGCGAAGTCTTCATCCGCGCGCTGGCGGCATATGACATCGCCGCGTTAATGGATTACGGCGGATTAAGTCTCGCGGAAGCCTGCGAGCGGGTAGTAATGGAAAAACTCCCTGCGCTTGGCGGTAGCGGTGGCTTAATCGCTATCGACCATGAAGGTAACGTCGCGCTACCGTTTAACACCGAAGGAATGTATCGCGCCTGGGGCTACGCAGGCGATACGCCAACCACCGGTATCTACCGTGAAAAAGGGGACACCGTTGCCACACAGTGATGAACTTGATGCCGGTGATGTGCTGGCGGTTGAAAATCTGAATATTGCCTTTATGCAGGAGCAGCAGAAAATAGCTGCGGTCCGCAATCTCTCTTTTAGCCTGCAACGTGGTGAGACGCTGGCAATTGTTGGCGAATCCGGCTCCGGTAAGTCAGTGACTGCGCTGGCATTGATGCGCCTGTTGGAACAGGCGGGCGGTTTAGTGCAGTGTGATAAAATGCTGTTGCAGCGGCGCAGTCGCGAAGTAATTGAACTTAGCGAGCAGAGCGCTGCACAAATGCGCCATGTGCGCGGTGCGGATATGGCGATGATATTTCAGGAGCCGATGACATCGCTGAACCCGGTATTTACTGTGGGTGAACAGATTGCTGAATCTATTCGTCTGCATCAGAACGCCAGTCGTGAAGAAGCGATGGTCGAGGCGAAGCGGATGCTGGATCAGGTACGCATTCCGGAGGCACAAACCATTCTTTCACGTTATCCGCATCAACTCTCTGGCGGGATGCGCCAGCGAGTGATGATTGCGATGGCACTGTCATGCCGCCCGGCGGTGCTGATTGCCGATGAGCCAACCACCGCGCTGGATGTCACTATTCAGGCGCAAATCCTGCAATTAATCAAAGTATTGCAAAAAGAGATGTCGATGGGCGTTATCTTTATCACTCACGATATGGGTGTGGTGGCAGAGATTGCCGATCGGGTACTGGTGATGTATCAGGGCGAGGCGGTGGAAACGGGTAGCGTCGAACAGATTTTTAATGCACCGCAACATCCTTATACCCGTGCGCTGTTAGCTGCTGTTCCGCAACTTGGTGCGATGAAAGGGTTAGATTATCCACGACGTTTCCCATTGATATCGCTTGAACATCCAGCGAAACAGGAGCCACCCATCGAGCAGAAAACGGTGGTGGATGGCGAACCTGTTTTACGGGTGCGTAATCTGGTCACCCGTTTCCCTTTGCGCAGTGGTTTGTTGAATCGCGTAACGCGGGAAGTGCATGCCGTTGAGAAAGTCAGTTTTGATCTCTGGCCTGGCGAAACGCTATCGCTGGTGGGCGAGTCTGGCAGCGGTAAATCCACTACCGGGCGGGCGTTGCTGCGCTTGGTCGAATCGCAGGGCGGCGAAATTATCTTTAACGGTCAGCGAATCGATACCTTGTCATCCGGTAAACTTCAGGCATTGCGCCGCGATATTCAGTTTATTTTTCAGGACCCTTACGCTTCGCTGGACCCACGTCAGACCATCGGTGATTCGATTATCGAACCGCTGCGCGTACACGGTTTATTGCCAGGTAAAGAAGCGGCTGCACGCGTTGCGTGGTTGCTGGAGCGCGTGGGCCTGTTACCTGAACATGCCTGGCGTTACCCGCATGAGTTTTCCGGCGGTCAGCGCCAGCGCATCTGCATTGCTCGCGCGTTGGCATTGAATCCAAAAGTGATCATTGCCGACGAAGCCGTCTCGGCGCTGGATGTTTCTATTCGCGGGCAGATTATCAACTTGTTGCTCGATCTCCAGCGTGATTTCGGCATTGCGTATCTGTTTATCTCCCACGATATGGCCGTGGTAGAGCGGATTAGTCATCGTGTGGCGGTGATGTATCTCGGACAAATTGTTGAAATTGGTCCACGGCGCGCGGTCTTTGAAAACCCGCAGCATCCTTATACGCGTAAATTACTGGCGGCAGTTCCGGTCGCTGAACCGTCCCGACAACGACCGCAGCGTGTGCTGCTGTCGGACGATCTTCCCAGCAATATTCATCTGCGTGGTGAAGAGGTTGCAGCCGTCTCGTTGCAATGCGTCGGGCCGGGGCATTACGTCGCACAACCACAATCAGAATACGCATTCATGCGTAGATAACATTCAGGCGGAGAATAAAATGGCAAGAGCTGTACACCGTAGTGGGTTAGTGGCGCTGAGCATTGCGACAGCGTTGATGGCATCTTGTGCATTCGCTGCCAAAGATGTGGTGGTGGCGGTAGGATCGAACTTCACCACGCTCGATCCATATGACGCGAATGACACGTTATCTCAGGCCGTAGCGAAATCGTTTTACCAGGGGCTGTTCGGTCTCGATAAAGAGATGAAACTGAAAAACGTGCTGGCGGAGAGTTATACCGTTTCCGCTGACGGCCTTACTTACACCGTGAAACTGCGGGAAGGAATTAAATTCCAGGATGGCACCGATTTCAACGCAGCGGCGGTAAAAGCGAATCTGGACCGGGCCAGCGATCCGGCGAATCATCTTAAACGCTATAACCTGTATAAGAATATTGCCAAAACGGAAGCGATCGATCCGACAACGGTAAAGATTACCCTCAAACAGCCGTTTTCAGCGTTTATTAATATTCTTGCCCATCCGGCGACCGCGATGATTTCACCGGCAGCGCTGGAAAAATATGGCAAGGAGATTGGTTTTCATCCGGTTGGCACCGGACCGTATGAACTGGATACCTGGAATCAGACCGATTTTGTGAAGGTGAAAAAATTCGCGGGGTACTGGCAGCCAGGATTGCCCAAACTGGACAGCATAACCTGGCGTCCGGTGGCGGATAACAACACCCGTGCGGCAATGCTGCAAACCGGTGAAGCGCAGTTTGCTTTCCCCATTCCCTACGAGCAGGCCGCACTGCTGGAGAAAAACAAAAATATCGAGTTGATGGCCAGTCCGTCAATTATGCAGCGTTATATCAGTATGAACGTGACGCAAAAGCCGTTCGATAACCCGAAGGTCCGTGAGGCGCTGAATTACGCCATTAACCGCCCGGCGCTGGTGAAAGTAGCCTTCGCGGGCTATGCAACGCCAGCTACTGGTGTGGTACCGCCGAGTATCGCCTACGCGCAAAGTTATAAACCGTGGCCTTACGATCCAGTGAAAGCGCGCGAATTACTGAAAGAGGCGGGATATCCCAACGGTTTCAGCACCACGCTGTGGTCGTCACATAACCACAGCACCGCGCAGAAAGTGCTGCAATTTACCCAGCAGCAGTTAGCGCAGGTGGGGATTAAAGCCCAGGTGACTGCGATGGATGCCGGGCAGCGGGCGGCAGAAGTTGAAGGTAAAGGGCAAAAAGAGAGCGGCGTGCGGATGTTCTACACTGGCTGGTCGGCTTCAACCGGCGAAGCTGACTGGGCACTATCGCCGCTGTTTGCCTCGCAGAACTGGCCACCGACGCTGTTTAATACCGCGTTTTACAGCAATAAACAGGTGGATGACTTCCTGGCTCAGGCACTGAAAACTAATGATCCGGCAGAAAAGACCCGTTTATATAAGGCGGCGCAGGATATCATCTGGCAAGAGTCGCCGTGGATCCCGCTGGTGGTAGAAAAATTGGTGTCGGCACACAGTAAAAACCTGACCGGTTTTTGGATCATGCCAGACACCGGTTTCAGCTTTGAAGACGCGGATTTGCAATAAGCAACGCAGGGAGTGGAATGCTTAATTACGTTATCAAACGCTTACTGGGGTTGATTCCGACGCTGTTTATCGTCTCGGTGCTGGTGTTTTTGTTTGTTCATATGCTGCCCGGCGATCCAGCGCGATTGATTGCCGGACCAGAAGCCGATGCGCAGGTCATCGAGCTGGTGCGTCAGCAACTGGGGTTGGATAAGCCACTGTATCACCAGTTCTGGCACTATATCACCAATGCCGTACAGGGCGATTTTGGCCTGTCGATGGTGTCGCGTCGTCCCGTTGCCAATGAGATTGCCAGCCGCTTCATGCCTACTCTATGGTTGACTATTACCAGTATGACCTGGGCGGTGCTGTTCGGCATGGGGGCTGGTATTATCGCCGCTGTCTGGCGTAACCGTTGGCCGGATCGATTAAGTATGACTATCGCGGTATCAGGGATTTCATTCCCGGCATTTGCGTTAGGAATACTGTTGATTCAGGTTTTCTCAGTTGAACTTGGCTGGTTACCCACCGTAGGAGCAGACAGTTGGCAGCACTACATTTTACCCTCCTTGACGCTCGGCGCGGCAGTGGCAGCCGTGATGGCGCGCTTTACCCGCGCATCGTTTGTCGACGTCTTAAGCGAAGATTATATGCGTACCGCGAGGGCGAAAGGGGTGAGCGAAACCTGGGTCATCCTCAAACACGGGTTACGCAATGCGATGATCCCGGTAGTGACCATGATGGGCTTACAGTTTGGCTTTTTACTCGGTGGTTCCATTGTGGTGGAGAAAGTCTTCAACTGGCCCGGACTTGGACGCTTACTCGTCGACTCCGTAGAAATGCGCGATTACCCGGTGATTCAGGCGGAAATTCTGCTTTTCTCGCTGGAATTTATTCTTATCAACTTAGTGGTGGATGTGCTTTATGCCGCCATTAACCCGGCTATCAGGTACAAGTAAGGATGCGACTATTTAACTGGCGACGTCAGGCGGTGTTAAACGCCATGCCATTGGTTAAACCTGACCAGGTACGTACACCGTGGCATGAATTCTGGCGACGATTTCGCCATCAGCATATGGCGATGGCCGCCGCATTATTCGTCATTTTATTGATTGTGGTGGCCATTTTTGCACGCTGGATCGCCCCCTATGACGCCGAAAATTTTTTCGATTATGACAATCTGAATAACGGACCTTCTTTGCAGCACTGGTTTGGCGTCGATTCACTGGGACGCGACATTTTCAGCCGTGTCCTGGTTGGTGCGCAAATCTCGCTGGCGGCGGGCGTGTTTGCCGTGTTTATCGGTGCGGCGATCGGGACGTTGCTGGGCTTGCTGGCGGGATATTATGAAGGCTGGTGGGATCGGCTGATCATGCGCATTTGCGATGTGCTGTTTGCCTTCCCGGGTATTTTGCTGGCCATCGCTGTTGTTGCGGTGTTGGGAAGCGGCATCGCTAACGTGATTATCGCCGTTGCCATTTTTTCCATCCCCGCGTTTGCCCGCCTGGTGCGCGGCAACACGCTGGTGTTGAAACGGCAAACCTTTATTGAGTCAGCACGCAGTATTGGTGCCAGCGATATGACCATTTTATTGCGTCATATCTTGCCTGGGACCGTCTCTTCTATCGTGGTGTTTTTCACCATGCGCATCGGCACCTCGATTATCTCTGCCGCCAGCCTGTCATTTCTCGGCCTCGGTGCGCAGCCGCCGACACCAGAGTGGGGAGCGATGCTCAATGAGGCTCGAGCGGATATGGTTATCGCGCCGCATGTCGCTGTTTTTCCGGCCCTGGCTATTTTTTTGACCGTACTGGCGTTCAATTTGCTGGGGGATGGTTTACGCGATGCGCTGGATCCGAAAATTAAAGGATAGTTACGTTTGAATATTGCTTGAAAGGGTAATCACCTCACAGGAAATTATTGCCCTAAGCAAGTGTTGTAACTTTCTGCTGATTTTGTAGAATCGGGTAATTTGGTTAAAAAGCCGCAGCAAGGGACTGTTTTTGCAGCGGCACGGCGTTCAGATAGTTATTTTGTTAAATGTATTAACATGCTGAGTTTATACGAAAAGATAAAAATAAGGTTGATAATTTTATTTTTATTGGCAGCGCTGTCATTTATTGGTCTTTTTTTCATCATTAACTATCAACTGGTATCGGAACGCGCGGTAAAACGTGCCGATAGCCGCTTTGAACTTATTCAGAAAAACGTTGGCTATTTCTTTAAAGATATTGAACGTTCGGCCCTGACATTAAAGGACTCACTGTATTTATTAAAAAATACAGAGGAGATTCAACGCGCTGTGATCCTTAAAATGGAAATGATGCCATTTTTAGACTCGGTGGGACTGGTACTTGATGATAATAAATATTATCTCTTTTCGCGGAGGGCAAATGATAAAATCGCTGTTTATCATCAGGAACAAGTAAATGGACCGCTTGTCGACGAGTCAGGGCGGGTTATTTTTGCCGATTTTAACCCATCGAAACGACCGTGGTCTGTGGCTTCAGATGACTCTAACAACAGCTGGAATCCGGCATACAATTGCTTTGATCGTCCGGGTAAAAAATGTATCTCTTTTACGCTACGCATCAACGGCAAAGATCACGATTTGTTAGTGGTGGATAAAATTCATGTCGATTTAAACTGGCGATATCTGAACGAGTATCTTGATCAAATCAGCGCTAATGATGAAGTTCTATTTTTGAAACAAGGCCATGAGATCATTGCCAAGAATCAACTCGCTCGTGAAAAACTGATTATTTATAATAGCGAAGGCAATTATAATATTATTGATTCTGTCGATACTGAATATATCGAAAAAACATCAGCGGTGCCAAACAACGCATTATTCGAAATCTATTTTTATTATCCTGGCGGTAATTTATTGAACGCATCAGATAAACTTTTTTATCTGCCGTTTGCTTTCATTATTATCGTATTGCTGGTGGTTTATTTAATGACCACTCGTGTGTTCCGTCGGCAATTTTCTGAAATGACCGAGCTGGTTAATACGCTGGCATTTTTGCCCGACTCAACGGATCAAATCGAGGCTCTGAAAATTCGCGAAGGCGATGCGAAAGAGATTATCAGCATCAAAAATTCGATCGCGGAAATGAAAGATGCCGAAATTGAACGGTCAAATAAATTGCTCTCACTGATCTCTTACGATCAGGAAAGCGGTTTTATTAAAAATATGGCGATTATTGAGTCAAACAATAATCAGTATCTGGCTGTGGGGATCATCAAACTGTGTGGTCTGGAAGCCGTGGAAGCGGTGTTTGGTGTTGATGAACGCAATAAAATCGTCAGGAAATTGTGTCAGCGAATTGCCGAGAAATATGCGCAATGCTGCGATATCGTGACATTCAATGCCGATCTTTATTTACTCCTGTGCCGGGAAAATGTCCAGACGTTTACCCGTAAGATAGCGACGATAAACGATTTTGACAGCAGCTTTGGCTACCGCAATCTGCGCATCCATAAGTCTGCTATTTGTGAACCTTTGCAGGGAGAAAACGCCTGGAGTTACGCAGAAAAACTGAAACTGGCGATTTCCAGCATCCGTGACCATATGTTCTCAGAGTTTATTTTCTGTGATGACGCGAAACTCAACGAAATAGAAGAGAATATCTGGATTGCGCGTAATATTCGCCATGCAATGGAAATTGGCGAACTATTCCTGGTCTATCAACCGATTGTTGATATTAACACCCACGCCATTCTGGGCGCGGAGGCGTTGTGCCGTTGGGTGTCTGCGGAGCGGGGGATCATTTCACCGCTGAAGTTCATTACCATTGCTGAAGATATCGGGTTTATCAATGAGCTAGGTTATCAGATTATTAAAACGGCAATGGGTGAATTCAGACATTTTAGTCAGCGTGCGTCGCTGAAGGACGGTTTCTTACTGCATATTAATGTTTCGCCCTGGCAGTTAAACGAACCACACTTTCATGAGCGTTTTACCACCATCATGAAAGAAAATGGCCTGAAGGCGAACAGCCTCTGTGTTGAGATCACTGAAACTGTGATCGAGCGAATTAATGAACATTTTTATCTCAATATTGAACAACTGCGTAAACAAGGGGTACGGATATCGATTGATGACTTTGGCACCGGTTTGTCAAACCTGAAACGTTTTTATGAAATTAATCCAGACAGTATAAAAGTGGACTCGCAATTTACCGGCGATATTTTCGGTACTGCGGGGAAAATTGTGCGCATTATTTTCGATCTGGCACGCTATAACCGGATCCCGGTGATTGCGGAAGGCGTAGAGAGCGAAGACGTTGCGCGCGAATTAATCAAATTAGGATGTGTTCAGGCTCAGGGGTATCTGTACCAGAAACCCATGCCGTTCTCCGCCTGGGATAAAAGTGGAAAATTAGTAAAAGAGTAGTTTACGTATGTCCAGAATCAATAAGTTCGTACTTACAGTCAGTCTGCTGATTTTTATCATGATTTCAGCAGTTGCCTGCGGGATCTACACTCAAATGGTAAAGGAACGGGTGTATAGCCTGAAACAGTCCGTTATTGATACTGCTTTTGCGGTGGCAAATATTGCTGAATATCGGCGTAGCGTGGCAATTGATCTCATCAACACGCTAAATCCCACGGAGGAACAGCTGTTGGTTGGCTTGCGCACAGCTTACGCCGACTCGGTTTCACCCTCTTATTTGTACGATGTCGGTCCTTATCTGATTTCCAGTGACGAATGTATTCAGGTAAAGGAGTTCGAGAAAAATTATTGTGCAGATATTATGCAGGTTGTTAAGTATCGACATGTCAAAAATACAGGGTTTATCTCTTTTGACGGTAAAACCTTCGTCTATTACCTCTATCCGGTAACTCACAATCGCAGTCTGATATTTTTGCTTGGTCTGGAGCGTTTTTCTTTACTGTCAAAATCGCTGGCGATGGATAGCGAGAACCTGATGTTCTCTCTGTTTAAGAACGGTAAACCGGTGACCGGTGATGAATATAATGCTAAAAACGCCATCTTCACCGTTTCGGAAGCAATGGAGCACTTCGCCTATTTGCCGACCGGATTGTACGTATTTTCGTATAAAAAAGACGTTTATTTTCAGGTATGTATGTTGATTATTTTCTTTGCTGCATTGGTGGCAGTGATATCGGGTGCTAGCTGCCTTTATCTGGTGCGCAGAGTGATTAATCGTGGCATTGTGGAGAAAGAAGCCATTATTAATAACCATTTTGAACGCGTCCTGGACGGTGGGCTTTTCTTCTCGGCTGCCGATGTCAAAAAACTCTACAGTATGTATAACTCGGCGTTTCTGGACGACCTGACCAAAGCAATGGGCAGAAAATCCTTTGATGAAGATTTAAAAGCCCTGCCGGAAAAAGGGGGCTATCTGTGTCTTTTTGATGTCGATAAATTCAAAAACATTAACGACACCTTCGGTCATTTGCTGGGCGATGAAGTGTTGATGAAAGTGGTGAAAATCCTTAAATCACAAATCCCGGTAGATAAAGGTAAAGTCTACCGCTTCGGCGGTGACGAATTTGCGGTGATTTATACTGGCGGAACGCTGGAGGAGTTGCTATCGATTCTAAAAGAAATCGTCCATTTCCAGGTGGGGAGTATTAACTTGAGCACCAGTATCGGCGTAGCGCATTCAAATGAATGTACCACCGTTGAACGTTTGAAAATGCTGGCGGATGAGCGGCTGTATAAGAGTAAGAAAAACGGCAGGGCGCAGATTAGCTGGCAGTAATCATTATTAGCAGGCAGGGCAAATGATGTTGCCCTGCCTGAATTAATTAAACCCGGCTACCCCACAAATCGTACTCATCGGCGTGCTCGACTTTCACTCGCAAGATATCACCCGGCTTAACGTTAGTTTCACCATTGAGATAAACCGCGCCGTCGATTTCTGGTGCATCTGCCATGCTGCGGCCAATCGCACCTTCTTCGTCCACTTCGTCGATAATCACCAGAATTTCACGGCCCACTTTCTCCTGCAGGCGCTCGGCGGAAATCTGCTGCTGTAGCTGCATGAAACGGTTCCAGCGTTCTTCTTTCACTTCTTCCGGAACCTGGTCAGGCAGGGCATTGGCATCTGCGCCTTCAACCGGGCTGTATTTAAAGCAGCCAACGCGATCCAGACGTGCTTCTTTCAGGAAATCGAGTAGCATCTGGAAATCTTCTTCTGTCTCGCCAGGGAAGCCGACAATAAAGGTTGAGCGCAGGGTCAGTTCCGGGCAGATTTCGCGCCACTGTTTGATGCGCGCCAGTTGGCGATCTACAGAACCCGGACGCTTCATCAGTTTGAGAATGCGCGGGCTTGCGTGTTGCAACGGGATATCCAGATACGGCAGGATTTTGCCTTCCGCCATCAGTGGGATGACGTCGTCCACGTGTGGATAAGGGTAAACGTAGTGCAGACGTGTCCAGATCCCCAGTTTCGATAACTGTTCACACAGGCTGACCATGCTGGTTTTTACCGGCTCGCCGTTGTGGAAGCCAGTACGATGTTTAACATCGACGCCATAGGCGGAAGTATCCTGCGAGATCACCAGAATCTCTTTAACGCCCGCATCAACCAGTCGTTTCGCTTCACTTAACACTTCGCCAATCGGACGGCTCACCAGATCGCCGCGCATAGACGGAATAATGCAGAAGGTGCAGCGGTGGTTACAGCCTTCAGAAATTTTCAGATAGGCATAATGACGCGGCGTCAGTTTGACACCTTGTTCTGGCACCAGGCTCAGGAACGGGTTGTGTTTCGGTTTTGGCACGTAGTGATGAACGTGCTCCAGAACCTGCTCATAGCTATGAGGCCCGGTGATTTCCAGCACTTTCGGGTGGACTTCGCGGATCTGATCTTCTTTCGCCCCCAGACAACCGGTCACAATTACCTTGCCGTTTTCATTCAACGCTTCGCCAATGGCTTCCAGTGATTCTTGTACCGCGCTGTCAATAAAGCCGCAGGTATTGACGATCACCATGTCCGCATCGTCATAGCTCGGTACCACGTCATAACCTTCGGTGCGTAGTTCGGTGAGAATACGCTCTGAATCGACAAGGTTTTTCGGACAGCCAAGGGAAACAAAGCCGATTTTCGGCTGGGGAGTTACTTTGCTCATAGCTTAAAAAATATTCAGTTACAGGAAAGGTCAGGGCAGGGATTCTACAGAGTTCTGGATAAAATTTGTATCGCAATCTCATTCGCTGGCGGAGGCGAAGGAAATGTAAATTTTGTTAATTCGGCGTGAAGAATTGATCCTGGACAGCATTTTGCTCAAAAAATAGCCATACTATTTAATTGCAACAAGGCTGGAAAGAGGAGGAGCGAAGTATGTTCGTTGACAGACAGCGAATCGACCTGCTGAACCGGTTGATCGACGCACGCGTTGACCTCGCCGCATACGTGCAACTGAGGAAGGCAAAAGGATACATGTCCGTCAGCGAAAGCAATCATCTACGAGATAACTTTTTTAAACTGAATCGCGAACTGCACGATCAATCGCTGCGGTTGAATCTTCATCTGGATCAGGAAGAGTGGAGTGCTCTTCATCATGCTGAAGAAGCATTAGCGACAGCCGCAGTATGTTTGATGAGTGGGCACCATGATTGCCCGACTGTTATTACCGTCAACGCCGATAAGCTTGAAAATTGTCTGATGAGCTTAACGCTGAGTATCCAGAGCCTGCAGAAGCACGCCATGCTTGAGAAGGCCTGAAAACTAAGGGGGAGAAAGCGTCTCCCCCTTCATGTTTAAGTTTTTGTAAAAATGAATTTGTTATCTCCTCCACTGACTACGCTTTAAGCCAGAGTCAATCTGGAGGCGTTATGCAGAGACAATCCTTTTTCCTTGTGCCCCTTATCTGTCTTTCTTCTGCTCTCTGGGCAGCTCCTGCAACGGTAAATGTCGAAGTACTGCAAGACAAACTCGATCACCCTTGGGCGCTGGCCTTTTTACCCGATAATCACGGTATGTTAATCACTCTGCGCGGCGGCGAGTTGCGTCACTGGCAAGCAGGAAAAGGATTATCTGCGCCGCTTTCCGGAGTGCCGGACGTTTGGGCGCACGGGCAGGGCGGTCTGCTGGACGTGGTTTTAGCGCCTGATTTTGCCCAGTCGCGCCGCATCTGGTTAAGTTATTCCGAAGTTGGCGATGATGGCAAAGCCGGAACTGCTGTGGGTTATGGCCGCTTAAGTGATGATCTCTCAAAAGTGACCGACTTCCGCACCGTCTTTCGCCAGATGCCAAAACTGTCTACCGGCAACCATTTTGGCGGGCGGCTGGTATTCGACGGTAAAGGTTATCTTTTTATTGCTCTGGGCGAAAACAATCAGCGCCCGACGGCGCAGGATCTGGATAAATTACAGGGCAAATTGGTGCGTCTTACTGACCAGGGCGAGATCCCGGATGATAATCCTTTTGCCAGGAGATCCGATGCACGCGCCGAGATCTGGTCTTATGGTATTCGTAACCCGCAAGGAATGGCGATGAATCCGTGGAGTAATGCACTGTGGCTGAATGAACATGGCCCACGCGGTGGTGATGAAATTAATATCCCGCAAAAAGGCAAAAACTACGGCTGGCCGCTGGCAACCTGGGGAATCAATTATTCAGGCTTTAAAATACCGGAAGCGAAAGGGGAGATCGTCGCCGGGACCGAGCAACCTATTTTTTACTGGAAAGATTCGCCCGCCGTGAGCGGCATGGCCTTCTATAACAGCGATAAATTCCCCCAGTGGCAGCAAAAATTATTTATTGGCGCGCTGAAAGATAAAGATGTCATTGTGATGAGCGTCAACGGCGACAAAGTGACAGAAGATGGCCGTATTTTAACGGACAGAGGGCAGCGAATTCGTGATGTTCGTACTGGACCCGACGGTTATTTATACGTTCTCACCGACGAGTCCAGTGGGGAATTACTTAAAGTTAGCCCACGCAATTAGCTAACGGGGATCATCACCACTTTGCGCACTGCGGGGCGTTCAGTGAGTTGCTGATACCAGCGTTGCAGATTTGGACGCGGTGTCCAGGTCAGGCCAACATTAAACAAATTGTAGATGAACGGAGCGATAGCGATATCGCCCACACCAAACTCGTCGCCAGAGAACCATTTTACTTTTGCCAGTTCCGCATCGAGCAGGGCAAAAAGGGCGTCGCACTCTTTGCAACTGGCATCAATGGCGGCCTGATCGCGCTCTTCCGGTGGTGTTCTGACTAATCCCATCAGGATCCCGCGGTGGGCATTACTGAGCGTCTGGTTTGCCCAGTCCATCCATTTTTCCGCTTCTGCACGGCGTGCCGGTGAGTCGATCCACAGGCGGTTTTGCCCATACTGTGCCGCCAGATAGCGGACAATGGCATTTGATTCCCAAAGGATGAGATCACTTTCGTCGTCACGCAACAACGGCACCAGCCCGTTAGGGTTCATCGCCAGAAAATCAGCATCGTGGTTTACCCCAAACTCACGGCCCGCGAGAATTTGCTCATAAGGTAGTTCCAGTTCTTCGAGCGTCAGCAATACTTTTTTTACGTTGGTTGAATTATTCCGACCCCACAGCGTAATCATACTTACCCCTTTTCCGACAGGCAGCCACAGGCTGAACAGGACTTTGATGGTGAAGTAAAGTTAACTTTTAAGCAACAGCTGGCAAAAAAATGACGGCAGAAGCAGCGAAGCGGCAGGATATTGCATAAACTTTAAAAACTTTACCAACTTACGGTTTCTTTAAGTTTGTGTGTGCGTTATTAATCACCGAACTTATCATACGGTGATATAACGTATTTTTTTTGAATGGATACTCGGGTGGCATTTATGACGCAATACTCCTCTCTCCTTCGTGGTCTTGCAGCGGGTTCTGCATTTTTATTCCTTTTTGCCCCAACGGCATTCGCGGCGGAACAAACCGTTGAAGCGCCGAGCGTGGATGCGCGTGCATGGATTTTAATGGATTACGCCAGCGGTAAAGTGCTGGCAGAAGGCAATGCGGATGAGAAACTGGACCCCGCGAGCCTGACTAAAATCATGACCAGCTATGTGGTTGGGCAGGCGCTTAAGGCCGATAAGATTAAACTCACCGATATGGTGACGGTCGGTAAAGATGCCTGGGCGACGGGAAACCCGGCACTGCGTGGTTCGTCGGTAATGTTCCTCAAACCAGGCGATCAGGTTTCGGTGGCAGACTTGAACAAAGGCGTGATTATCCAGTCCGGTAATGACGCCTGTATTGCGCTGGCTGATTACGTTGCCGGGAGCCAGGAGTCATTTATTGGTTTGATGAATGGTTATGCCAAAAAACTGGGGCTGACCAACACGACCTTCCAGACGGTGCACGGTCTGGATGCGCCGGGGCAGTTCAGTACCGCGCGCGATATGGCATTGCTGGGTAAAGCATTGATCCACGATGTGCCAGAAGAGTACGCCATTCATAAAGAGAAAGAGTTCACCTTCAACAAAATTCGTCAGCCTAACCGTAACCGTCTGCTATGGAGCAGCAATCTGAATGTTGATGGCATGAAGACAGGAACCACGGCAGGCGCGGGATATAATCTGGTTGCTTCGGCTACCCAGGGCGATATGCGTTTAATCTCCGTAGTGCTGGGGGCGAAAACTGACCGTATCCGTTTTAATGAGTCTGAGAAATTATTGACCTGGGGTTTCCGCTTCTTTGAAACCGTGACGCCAATTAAACCTGATGCCACCTTTGTGACTCAGCGCGTCTGGTTTGGTGATAAGAGCGAAGTGAATCTCGGGGCAGGCGAAGCGGGATCCGTGACCATACCGCGTGGGCAGCTGAAAAACCTGAAAGCGAGTTATACGTTAACGGAACCGCAGCTTACCGCACCGCTGAAAAAAGGTCAGGTTGTCGGCACCATTGATTTCCAGCTTAACGGTAAATCCATTGAGCAGCGTCCGCTGATCGTGATGGAAAATGTGGAAGAGGGCGGATTCTTTGGTCGGATGTGGGATTTCGTGATGATGAAATTCCATCAGTGGTTCGGCAGCTGGTTCTCTTAATCTTCTGATAACCGGATGGCGCGAAACGTCATCCGGTTATTCGTTGTTAATACATCAACTTAATACGCTGCGTCTGCGCGTACTTCACATACTCATCTTCCGGGCAACAATCGCTCACTACAATATCAAAGCGTTTCAGGTCACCCATGCGTGCCGGACGCACCTTGCCAAATTTACTGTGGTCGACAACCAGCACATGCTTTTGCGCCATCGACATGGCCCAGTGTTTTACCGGCAACTCTTCAAGATTAAAACAGGTAGCGCCCTTACTGACATGCACCCCCGCCGCGGAATAAAAAGCGATATCCGGGCAAAAATTATTCAGCGTTTGCTGAAAATCGATGGGTTTGAAAATGGCGTTGCTGGCGTGAAATTCACCACCGCAAAGAAACGCGCGGCAATGAGGTTTCTCTTTCAGTGCCAGAAAGGTATTTAGCGAATAACAAACGGCGGTGAAAGGGATTTCATTATCAATCGCTTCAATAATCCACGGTGTGGTGGTGCCACAGTCAAAAAAGAGGGTCTGATCGGGTTCTACCAGCGTCGCAGCCAGTTTTGCCGCCCGGCGTTTTTCTTCCACCAGGCGGGATTTTTGATCGCTTAACAGGTAATGGCTGGCGCTGCGCGGTTCCAGAACAATATAGCCGCCGAGCAAAACGACGGGCGCACTGTGGTTGTTCAGATCGCGACGAATCGTCATCTCCGAAACCCCAAGCAGGGCGGCGGCGTCTTTAAGATGTAACTTATCGCTGCGTTTTAATTCTTGCAGCAGCTGCCCGATACGCTCTTCGCGACGTGTTTCCATAATCCCTCTGAATAGTTATTGAAGCGAGCCGCTCAATACTACACTTTTTAGCAGAGATCAGTCACGCACCCAGCCTTTGCGGATCGGTAATGCAAAACAGAAACGATACCACGATTGCAGACGTTGATAGAGTTTATGCCCCATCGCTTGCCAGATAATCTGAGCGCTAAGGCAGCCAATCATACCTGCCAGCAATCCACCGAGCATATCCAGCGGCCAGTGCACGCCAAGATAAACGCGCGACCAGGCAATGACAACAGCCAGTACCATTAAAAGGGAACCGGACCACAGGCGATGCCAGCATAAAAATGCCAGTGCAAAGGTGAAAATTACCGTACCATGATCGCTCGGGAATGAGTCATCCGCCGCATGATGCAGGAAGTTATAGCCGATATTCTCGACAAAGGGTCGGTCGTGCGGAAAAAGATGCCCCATCGTCCAGGACACAAACAGGCTGACCGCCAGCGCGATAGCGATTTTTATCACCAGTTGCCGTTGTGCTGTAAGCCCCCACAACCAAAGTACTGCGGCCAGCAGCGGCACCACGGTAATCAAATCTTTAGCAATAAAAATCGCCAACGAGATCATCCACGGAGCCGAGTCTGGCGTCGCGTTAATAAGAGAGAATAGAGAGAGATTCAAATTTTCCAGCATAACTTCCCGACGCAAAGTGATTAAAAGGGAGCCAATACAGGCAAGTCGTTGAGAATAAAGTGCAGGTTAAACTGGGTAAAGCGGCATCGTCTTATTTCCCTCAAGCGGCCCTGTTTACGGTGGCTGATTGTAACGAGCATAGGTTAAATAAAACTTAAAGAAAGCGTAGCTATACTCGCAATAATGTAAGAATGTGCTTAACCGAAGTTTCAGCTACAAAATTCGCTTTCTCGTTAGCTGCGCTTTTATTAAACTTTGCGCGATTATTATTGGCGAAGAAATTGCATGCAAAATAGATTAGCTTCCGGTGCCAGGCTTGGACGTCAGGCGTTACTTTTCCCTCTCTGTCTGGTGCTTTACGAATTTTCAACCTATATCGGCAACGATATGATTCAACCCGGTATGTTGGCCGTGGTGGAACAATATCAGGCGGGCATTGATTGGGTTCCTACTTCGATGACCGCGTATCTGGCGGGCGGGATGTTTTTACAGTGGCTGCTGGGACCACTGTCGGATCGTATTGGTCGCCGTCCGGTGATGCTGGCGGGAGTAGTGTGGTTTATCATCACTTGTCTGGCGATATTACTGGCGCAAAACATTGAACAATTCACGCTGTTGCGCTTCTTGCAGGGCATAAGCCTCTGTTTCATTGGCGCTGTGGGTTACGCCGCAATTCAGGAGTCCTTCGAAGAGGCGGTTTGTATCAAGATCACCGCGCTGATGGCGAACGTGGCGCTGATTGCTCCGCTACTTGGTCCGCTGGTGGGCGCGGCGTGGATCCATGTGCTGCCCTGGGAAGGGATGTTCGTCTTGTTTGCCTCATTGGCAGCGATCTCCTTTTTCGGTCTGCAACGCGCCATGCCTGAAACCGCCACGCGTATAGGCGAGAAACTGTCGCTGAAAGAACTCGGTCGTGACTATAAGCTGGTGCTGAAGAACGGTCGCTTTGTGGCAGGGGCACTGGCGCTGGGTTTTGTTAGCCTGCCGTTGCTGGCGTGGATCGCCCAGTCGCCGATTATCATCATTACCGGCGAGCAGTTGAGTAGCTATGAATATGGCTTGCTGCAAGTGCCTATTTTCGGGGCATTAATTGCGGGTAACTTGCTGCTAGCGCGTCTGACCTCGCGCCGCACCGTACGTTCGTTGATTATTATGGGCGGCTGGCCGATTATGATTGGCCTGTTGGTCGCTGCTGCGGCAACGGTTATCTCATCGCACGCGTATTTGTGGATGACCGCCGGGTTAAGTATTTATGCTTTCGGTATTGGCCTGGCGAATGCGGGATTGGTGCGATTGACCCTGTTTGCCAGCGATATGAGTAAAGGTACGGTTTCTGCGGCGATGGGAATGTTGCAAATGCTTATTTTTACCGTCGGTATTGAAATCAGCAAACATGCCTGGCTGAATGGGGGCAACGGCCTGTTTAATCTCTTCAACCTTGCCAACGGGATTTTGTGGCTGCTGCTGATGGTTATCTTTTTAAAAGATAAACAGATGGGTAATTCGCACGAAGGGTAAAAAAATGCCTGGTTGCGCAAAGCAATCAGGCATTTTCAAATTAATGGTGATGGTCATCAATCTGGTGTTCGATAACCATCCCTTCACCTACGCTGGCAAGATGGCGAACATACGGATGCGGGCGGTAAGCCGGAGCTGGCGCAGGAGCCACATAGACGGTTTGCGGCACAGTCGCGACGCTGACTGCTTGTGGAACGCTGACTGAATCAGGGACCACAACCACTTTGTATCCACTCGGCACATCGACGGTGACACTTTGCGCCATCGCCACACCAGTAAAGCCCATTAAAAGCGCGCCCAACAGTAGACAATTTCTCATAATCATTTCGCCTGAAATAATGCAGCGGGTTAATTTCTGCGAATTATGCAGCCTTCATTCAGGCTTTGTGTTGCCGGGCGTGCTACCGTTTTTATTGATCAAAAGGCGCTTCGTGTTTAAGAACTTTATCGATCACATCCAGTACACCTTCATGATTATTGGAGCCTGCCCGGTATTTTGCCGCTGCGACGACCGCGCTGCCGGCATTTTCCATCGCAAAACTAAAGCCTGCCTGACGCAGCATCTCAATATCGTTACCACCATCGCCGAAGACCACCACTTCGCTGTCGTCTATTCCCCATAATTTCTGAAGTTGGCGCAGGCCATTCGCTTTATGTACGCCGGGGATAATCAGATCGATGCTGCCGTTGCCGGTGTGGACCGGCACCATAATATCGCCGATGGTCTCATGTAATGCTTTTTGCACTTGTGGAATCAGTTCATCGGAAAGATTCAGGCCAAACTTAAAGAAGATATCTTCTAAATTATCAAAGTTATCGACGTATTCCAGACGGTGATAATACATTTCCGCCACCGTTTTCATGGCATCGTCATATTTTTTGAGGGTATAGGCGCTATTTTTTCCGCAGGCAATAATTTCCACTTCTGGGCGCGTCAGTAAATGTTCCACCACAGTAGCAAACGCATCCTTCGACAGCTCGCCATTAAAAACATCTTTGCCTTCGCTTACAACCCAACCGCCGTTTTCAGCCACAAAGGCAATTTCATTAGCAATTTCAGGGAAGAAAGAGATCAACTGATAATATTGATTCCCGCTGGCGACCACAAAGCGAATGCCTTGTGCTTTCATCTGCTGATACTGAGCCATAAACCGCTCACGGTTATAGGTTTTTTGATCGCTTAAGAAAGTACCATCCATGTCTACCGCAATTAATTTAATGCTCATCAACTATTCTCCATCGCCGTCTGCGTTTTGGTATTGGGTTTGGCGACGGCTTTCGCGACAATAGCCGCAAGAATAACCAGCGCCAGTACAACCAGCATTGCACTACGTAATCCATAATGTTCGCCGAGATAGCCCAGCAGCGGCGGCCCGACGAGGAAAGCCAGATAACCGGTCGTTGCTACCACGCTGACGCGGGTCGGTGCATCGGGGCCGGTATCGCTGGCGGCAGAAATGGTCAGCGGGAAGCCCAGCGAGGCACCCAGTCCCCAAAGTACAACAGACACCCCAGCGACCCAGGCGCTATCGACAAAAATAATCAGCCCAATACCCAACGCTCCCATCAGTGCACTGGCCCGAACCACGGCAACGCGACTATAACGGTCGATGAACCAACCGCCGGTAAAGCGTCCAACAGTCATCCCCAGGGTAAAACCGGCATAAATCAGCGAGCCGGAAGTAGGGCTAAAACCGTGACCGTCAACCATTAATAAGGGTAACCAGTCGTTGGCAGAACCTTCGGCAAAGGCCATCGCCAGAACCACGACACCAATCAGCAGCAACTGGATATCGCGATAAAAAGGTACGCCTTTTTCACCATGCTGGGTGCCATCGGCAGCATTTTTGCCCGTACCGTCAGGGATTGCCTGAATGGCGATATAAATAGGCGCGATGCCTACCAGCGCCGCCAATAAAATGTGCACCGTTGCCGGAACGCCAAAGGCCGTCAGTGCCATCCCGACACCAGCGCCTGCCAGCGTGCCCAGGCTATAAAAACCGTGCATCATCGGCAAAACCGTCTTATTCATTTCTCGCTCAACGGCGGCACCTTCAACGTTTATCGCCACTTCTGCAGAACCAAAACTTGCCCCAAAGACGCCGAGACCAACGGCAAAGAGCAGGGGCGATGTCAGCCAGAGTGCCAGACTTAATATCATCATCCCGATCAATGCGCAGGACATCGTGACCAGGATGACATTACGCGTCCCAAAGCGTTTCACTAACCACGCCGAGCAGAGAATACCGCTCATTGAACCGATCGACAGACCAAAGAGGACTCCGCCCATTTCAGCGATCGAAACAGAAAGAATATCGCGGATAGCAGGTGTACGAGTTGCCCAGGACGCCATTAACAGGCCCGGCAAAAAGAAGAACATAAACAGCGCCCAGGTTCGGCGTTTCAATGCATTACGTGAAGAATTTACGGTCATAGATCACGTCAAAATAAGAAGAGGGAAGACAACATTAGCAAGGTTGTGTACATTTGTACACAATTGCAGAGAGAGGAAATGACATGCGTCGCGCTAACGATCCGCAACGGCGAGAAAAAATCATCCAGGCCACACTGGAGGCGGTGAAACTTTACGGAATACATGCCGTTACGCACCGCAAAATCGCTACCCTTGCCGGGGTACCATTAGGATCGATGACCTACTATTTTTCAGGGATTGATGAGTTGTTGCTGGAGGCGTTCAGCAGTTTTACCGAGATCATGTCCCGGCAATATCAGGCATTTTTTAGCGATGTTAGTGATGCTCCGGGCGCATGCCAGGCTATCACCGATATGATCTACAGCTCACAGGTTGCAACGCCGGATAACATGGAGCTGATGTACCAGCTCTACGCGCTGGCTAGCCGAAAACCGCTATTAAAAACGGTAATGCAAAACTGGATGCAGCGCAGTCAGCAAACGCTCGAACAATGGTTTGAACCCGGAACCGCCCGCGCGCTTGATGCGTTTATTGAGGGGATGACGCTGCATTTTGTCACCGACCGTAAGCCGCTATCGCGCGAGGAGATTTTGAGGATGGTTGAGAGGGTTGCCGGGTAGTAGATAAATTTTAGATAACAAAAAACCCACCAACCTTGAACCAAAATGGCGGGGTTGATGGGCTCCACAAAATGGGGACATCAAAGAAAAGCAGTGGCACTAATTAAGACTGATGCCCTGCGGAAAAGTTCTGCGGTTGTGCAAAAAAATTTCATTTTCAGGGCAACTTCAGTTTTATCCTAATCCTGGCCATACCATGACGATGATTGTCCCTGCCAGCGTCAGCAGGACGTTGGCGATTGCGTAAGTGCCCGCATAGCCCAGCGCCGGGATATTACTGCGAGCTGTATCACTGATGATCTCCATTGCCGGCGCGCAGGTGCGTGCGCCCATCATTGCGCCGAACAACAGTGCGCGGTTCATTCGCAATACATAAGCACCGAACAGGAAGCAGATAACCACTGGCACCAGACTGACAATCAATCCGGCAATCAACATCTGACCGCCAATTGCGCCCAGGCCGTTATTAATACCGCTACCAGCGCTTAGTCCAACACCTGCCATAAATACCATCAAGCCGAACTCTTTCACCATACTTAACGCACCCTGCGGAATGTAACCGAATGTCGGATGGTTAGCACGCATAAAGCCCAGCATAATTCCGGCGAATAGCAAACCGGCAGCGTTCCCCATGCCGAAGCTGAATGTGCTGAACTGGAAGGTGATCATCCCGATCATCAGCCCAATAACAAAGAAGGCGCAGAATGCCAGCAAGTCAGTGACCTGGCTGTGAATCGAGATAAAGCCGATGCGATCGGCGATGGTTTTTACGCGACGGGCATCGCCGCTGACTTGTAAAACGTCACCTTTGTTAAGCACGACGTTGTCATCAATCGGCATCTCAATCTGGCTACGAATGACGCGGTTAAGGAAGCAACCGTGATCGGTCAACTTCAGTTGTGCGAGACGTTTGCCAACAGCGTTATGGTTTTTAACGACCACTTCTTCAGTGACGATACGCATGTCGAGGAGGTCGCGATCAAAAACTTCTTTGCCATTACGGAAACTGGGATCGAGTCGGGCGTGGGCGTCGGGATAGCCTACCAACGCTATTTCATCGCCCATTTGCAGCACGGCATCACCGTCTGGATTTGCCAGAATCCCGTTACGCCGAATACGTTCAATGTAACAGCCAGTTTGTCGATAAATACCCAGTTCACGCAGATTTTTGCCGTCGGTCCAGGCTACCAGCTCCGGGCCGACGCGGTAGGCGCGGATCACCGGCAAATAAACCTTACGGTTGGCATCTGTGTCCAGGCCACGTTCGCGGGCGATTTGCTGGGCGCTGGTCTGTAAGTCCTGATGCTGCAATTTCGGCAAGTAACGCGCACCAACAATCAAACTCACCAGACCAATTAAATAGGTTAAGGCATACCCGAGGCTCAGATTATCCAGTGCCAGTGAGAGCTGCCTGCTTTCCATGCCGGAATGACGCAGTGTATCGCCAGCACCGACCAGAACCGGTGTCGAGGTCATAGAGCCTGCTAACATACCGGCCGTCAGGCCAATATCCCAGCCAAACAGCTTACCTAACCCTAAGGCGATCACCAGCGCACTGCCAACCATCACCAGTGCTAACATTAGGTAATTTTTCCCATCGCGAAAAAAAATGGAAAAAAAGTTCGGTCCAGCTTCGACCCCGACGCAGAAAATAAACAGCATAAAGCCAAGATTAAGCGCGTCGGTGTTAATGCTGAAATGTTGTTGGCCTAATAACAGCGATACGACTAAAACGCCAATGGAATTACCCAGTTGGATCGAACCAAGCCGTAATTTTCCGAGACATAGCCCAAGCGCGAGGACCACAAATAATAACAGAATGTAATTCCCATTTAACAATTCGGCGACGTTTATATTCACGGAGGCTAACTTCTTGTTTACTAGTAAGCTGTTGAAAGAAATGGTAATTTACGATAATGTTTTTTACCAGAATTCAGGGCGCAGATTCATTCAGCGCACCTAAACGATAGTAAAGTAACAATATATTTTACTAGTGTAATCACATTAGGTATCAACGGCTATATGAATTGCGTTGGCCTATATTAGCATGGAATGCGAAGCGGCTTTATCTTACTGAACGCCACACTGGCGAAAAATGTGTTCGATAGACGCAGTGTCAGGAGGAACGAGTGAAACATAAACAACGTTGGGCGGGGGCAATCTGCTGTTTTGTCCTCTTCATTGTGGTGTGCCTTTTTCTGGCGACGCACATGAAAGGCGCTTTTCGGGCTGCCGGGCATCCTGAAATTGGCTTGCTGTTTTTCATTCTTCCTGGAGCGGTTGCCAGCTTCTTTTCACAGCGTAGAGAAGTCCTGAAACCTCTATTTGGCGCAATGCTGGCGGCACCCTGTTCGATGCTCATAATGCGGCTGTTTTTTTCACCAACGCGCTCATTCTGGCAAGAGCTGGCATGGTTATTAAGTGCGGTGTTCTGGTGTGCGTTGGGGGCATTGTGTTTCTTATTTATCAGCAGTTTGTTTAAATCACAGCACAGAAAAAATCAATGAAGCCCTCAACACGAGGGCTTATCAGACGATCAGACGTCCAGATTCTCTTTCACCCATGCAGCAAAATCGGTATAGCCGCCGATATGTTGCTGATCGACAAAAATTTGCGGCACGGTTTCTACGGGTTTACCTGCCTTTTGTTGTAGATCTTCTTTAGTGATCCCTTCCGCACGAATATCTATATACTGATACTGAAAATCATCGCGTTCATTGCTCAACTTCTCAGCCAGATCTTTTGCGCGCACACAGTAAGGGCAACCCGGACGACCAAAAATAACGGTTTGCATTGTTTCTCTCCTCATAGACTTATGCCTGTAATGATCACGCTAAAATGTATTCGCTGAAAGTAGGTTTAACCTGTTGCATTAATTGCTAAAAGCTATAACTGTTAAACACAGTACAGTGAAAAGTTTTAGACTGAAGGCTCACTTTGCAGAGGGAAGCGTATGCGCGCGATCGGTAAATTGCCTAAAAGCGTGTTGATACTGGAATTTATCGGAATGATGTTGCTGGCGGTGGCGCTGCTGTCGGTAAGCGGCTCCCTGTCGCTGCCTGAGCCATTTTCTCGGCCAGAGGTGCAGATTCTGATGATTTTTCTCGGTGTTTTGCTCATGCTTCCCGCTGCGGTGGTGGTTATTCTTCAGGTGGCAAAACGTCTTGCCCCACAGCTGATGAACCGTCCACCGCAATATTCACGTTCAGAAAGAGAAAAAGATAATGACGCCAACCATTGAACTTATTTGTGGCCATCGCTCCATTCGCCATTTCACTGATGAACCCATTTCCGAAGCGCAGCGTGAGGCGATTATTAACAGCGCCCGTGCGACGTCCAGTTCCAGTTTTTTGCAGTGCAGTAGCATTATTCGCATTACCGACAAAGCGTTACGTGATGAACTGGTGACGCTGACCGGCGGGCAAAAACACGTAGCGAAAGCGGCGGAGTTTTGGGTGTTCTGTGCCGACTTTAACCGCCATTTACAGATCTGTCCGGATGCACAACTTGGCCTGGCGGAACAACTGTTGCTCGGTGTCGTTGATACGGCAATGATGGCGCAGAATGCGTTAACCGCAGCGGAATCGCTGGGATTGGGCGGGGTATATATCGGCGGCCTGCGCAATAATATTGAAGCGGTGACGGAACTGCTGAAATTACCGCAGCATGTTCTGCCGCTGTTTGGGCTGTGCCTTGGCTGGCCTGCGGATAATCCGGATCTTAAGCCGCGTTTACCGGCTTCCATTTTGGTGCATGAAAACAGCTATCAACCGCTGGATAAAGACGCACTGGCGCAGTATGACGAGCAGCTGGCGGAATATTACCTCACCCGTGGCAGCAATAATCGCCGGGATACCTGGAGCGATCATATCCGCCGAACAATCATTAAAGAAAGCCGCCCATTTATACTGGATTATTTGCACAAACAGGGTTGGGCTACGCGCTAAAACCGCCACGCCGATGTATGATACGCGGGCTTTTGACCAGGTCTGACAGAGAGGTGCAGGGTGAAAATTGCCATATTGTCCCGGGATGGAACGCTCTATTCGTGTAAGCGGCTGCGTGAAGCCGCTATACAGCGTGGTCACCTGGTTGAAATTCTTGATCCGCTTTCTTGCTACATGAACATAAATCCTGCGGCGTCTTCTATTCACTACAAAGGCCGCAAGTTACCCCATTTTGACGCAGTGATCCCGCGTATTGGCACCGCCATTACCTTTTATGGGACGGCGGCACTGCGCCAGTTCGAGATGCTGGGGAGCTATCCGCTCAATGAGTCGGTCGCCATTGCCCGGGCGCGTGACAAATTGCGTTCCATGCAACTGCTGGCGCGTCAGGGCATCGACCTGCCTGTCACGGGCATTGCGCATTCGCCGGATGATACCAGCGATTTAATCGACATGGTCGGTGGTGCGCCGCTGGTGGTTAAGCTGGTTGAAGGTACGCAGGGAATTGGTGTCGTGCTGGCGGAGACGCGTCAGGCGGCGGAAAGCGTGATTGACGCTTTCCGCGGTCTGAACGCGCATATTTTGGTGCAGGAATATATCAAAGAGGCGCAAGGGTGCGATATCCGCTGTCTGGTTGTTGGCGATGAAGTGGTCGCTGCGATTGAACGGCGGGCGAAAGAGGGCGATTTTCGTTCCAATTTGCATCGTGGAGGCGCGGCAAGCGTCGCCAGTATCACACCACAGGAGCGTGAAATCGCGATAAAAGCCGCGCGAACGATGGCGCTGGACGTTGCTGGTGTGGATATTCTGCGTGCTAATCGCGGGCCATTGGTGATGGAGGTGAATGCGTCGCCGGGGCTGGAAGGAATAGAAAAAACCACCGGTATCGACATCGCGAGTAAAATGATCCGTTGGATCGAACGCCACGCCACGACAGAATATTGCCTGAAAACGGGTGGTTAGTCGCAATCACATTACTGATCATGGTTTTGCCTGCGCTTTTTGCGTAAGCTGTGCCGGTCTTTTTATCGGAAGAGGTTGTACAAAATTATGACATCGCTGGTCGTTCCTGGTCTGGATACGTTGCGTCAATGGCTCGATGACCTGGGGATGAGTTTTTTTGAATGTGATAACTGTCAGGCTCTGCATCTGCCCCATATGCAGAATTTCGACGGTGTCTTTGATGCCAAAATCGATCTGATCGATAACACGATCCTGTTTTCTGCCATGGCGGAAGTCCGACCTTCAGCCGTATTGCCGCTGGCGGCGGATTTATCAGCCATCAATGCCAGTTCGCTGACCGTGAAAGCATTTCTTGATATGCAGGATGATAATCTGCCAAAGCTGGTGGTTTGCCAGTCTTTATCCGTTATGCAGGGCGTAACCTATGAGCAGTTTGCATGGTTCGTGCGTCAGAGCGAAGAGCAGATTTCGATGGTCATTCTTGAAGCTAATGCCCATCAACTGCTGTTACCGACTGACGATGAAGGGCAAAACAACGTTACCGAAAACTATTTCCTCCACTGATAACTCCTTTCGAGTACGCAGTCGCTGCCGCAGTGACTGCGTGCTGCAAAATTATCTGCTGTTTTTAACCTTTTCTTAAAGATTATTTCACTTCCCTTGTGCCGATTTGGCTTTATCACATAGAGCAAATACGCATAAAAATTTGTTAAATACCGTTTTTTAATCCGAGCTATAGTCTCAAACCCTGGCTAAAGTTATTCTTGCGATGCTTTTATATAGCGAGCAGTGCTGGCCGGGAGAGAGTTCTCTTTTCTTACACCGAGCCGATAAAAAATATGCACGAATATTGCATATCTTTCAGTGTGACAACTTTTGTTCGTTTGTTAACGAACTTTCAGAAGGAAAGAGATATGACCGCCTTAAATAAAAAATGGCTATCGGGTCTGGTTGCGGGTGCTCTGATGGCCGTCTCTGTCGGCACGCTCGCGGCTGAACAAAAAACACTCCACATTTATAACTGGTCTGATTATATCGCCCCGGACACGGTGGCCAATTTTGAAAAAGAAACCGGTATTAAAGTCGTCTACGATGTTTTCGACTCTAACGAAGTACTGGAAGGCAAATTAATGGCAGGGAGCACCGGCTTTGACCTGGTGGTTCCATCTGCCAGCTTTCTGGAGCGCCAGTTGACTGCGGGAGTTTTCCAGCCGCTGGATAAAAGCAAATTGCCGGAGTGGAAGAATCTCGACCCGGAACTGCTGAAGTTGGTCGCCAAACACGATCCCGACAATAAATTTGCTATGCCCTATATGTGGGCGACGACCGGGATTGGTTATAACGTCGATAAAGTTAAAGCGGTGCTGGGCGAAAACGCGCCCGTCGATAGCTGGGACTTGATCCTCAAACCTGAAAATCTGGAAAAACTGAAAAGCTGCGGCGTCTCTTTCCTTGATGCACCGGAAGAAGTGTTTGCTACCGTGCTGAATTATCTCGGTAAAGATCCCAACAGCACTAAAGCAGATGATTACACCGGACCGGCAACCGATCTGCTGTTAAAGTTGCGCCCGAACATTCGTTATTTCCATTCATCTCAATACATTAACGACCTGGCAAACGGCGATATCTGCGTCGCTATTGGCTGGGCGGGCGATGTCTGGCAGGCGTCAAACCGCGCGAAGGAAGCAAAGAATGGCGTGAATGTCTCGTTCTCGATTCCGAAAGAAGGGGCGATGGCATTCTTTGATGTATTTGCCATGCCTGCGGATGCCAAAAATAAAGACGAAGCTTATCAGTTCCTGAATTACCTGCTGCGTCCGGATGTCGTAGCGCATATCTCTGACCATGTGTTCTATGCCAACGCGAACAAAGAAGCTACGTCGCTGGTAAGCGCGGAAGTGCGTGATAACCCCGGTATTTACCCGCCTGCGGATGTCCGTGCGAAGCTGTTCACTCTGAAAGTGCAGGATCCGAAAATCGACCGTGTGCGCACCCGCGCGTGGACCAAAGTGAAGAGCGGAAAATAATCCGCAGCCGTAGATGCCGGACGGGCGCACCACACCCGCCGGCAATTCGCACCATCAGGGTGCGCTTGCACACATTCAATGCCGGAGAGCAGCCGTGAATGACGCTATCCCTCGCCCCCAGGCGAAAACCCGTAAGGCGCTGACGCCGCTATTAGAAATCCGTAATCTGACTAAATCTTACGATGGTCAGCATGCGGTCGATGATGTCAGCCTGACCATCTATAAAGGCGAAATCTTCGCGCTGCTGGGCGCATCCGGCTGTGGCAAGTCCACGCTACTGCGTATGCTGGCAGGTTTCGAACAACCTTCTGCCGGGCAGATTATGCTTGATGGCGTCGATTTGTCACAGGTGCCGCCTTATCTGCGTCCCATCAATATGATGTTTCAATCTTACGCGCTGTTTCCGCATATGACCGTGGAGCAGAACATCGCCTTTGGCCTGAAACAGGACAAACTGCCGAAAGCAGAAATTGCCAGCCGGGTCAACGAGATGCTCGACCTGGTACATATGCAGGAGTTCGCCAAACGCAAACCGCACCAGCTTTCCGGCGGTCAGCGACAGCGTGTGGCGCTGGCCCGAAGCCTCGCCAAACGTCCGAAACTATTACTGCTCGACGAGCCGATGGGCGCGCTGGATAAAAAACTGCGTGACCGGATGCAGCTTGAAGTGGTGGATATTCTGGAGCGCGTTGGTGTGACTTGTGTGATGGTCACCCACGATCAGGAAGAGGCGATGACCATGGCGGGGCGTATTGCCATTATGAATCGTGGGAAATTTGTCCAGATTGGCGAGCCGGAAGAGATCTACGAGCATCCGACCACCCGCTATAGCGCTGAATTTATCGGTTCGGTAAACGTCTTTGAAGGTGTACTCAAAGAGCGTCAGGAAGATGGTCTGGTGCTTTATTCGCCGGGGCTGGTGCATCCACTGAAAGTTGATGTAGATGCTTCGGTGGTCGATAACGTGCCGGTGCATGTGGCGCTGCGTCCGGAAAAAATCATGCTCTGCGAGGAGCCGCCCGCCAATGGTTGTAACTTCGCGGTAGGGGAGGTGATGCACATTGCCTATCTCGGCGATCTTTCGGTCTATCACGTTCGTCTAAAAAGCGGGCAGATGATTAGCGCCCAGCTACAAAACGCCCATCGTTATCGCAAAGGGTTACCGACCTGGGGCGACGAAGTGCGTTTGTGCTGGGAAGTGGACAGTTGTGTGGTGCTGACGGTTTAAGGAGCAAAGATGAGTACACTTGAACCTGCTGCCCAGTCGAAACCGCCGGGCGGATTTAAGCTGTGGTTGTCGCAGCTGCAAATGAAGCATGGGAGAAAACTGGTCATTGCGTTGCCGTATATCTGGTTGATCTTACTGTTTCTGCTGCCATTTCTGATCGTCTTTAAAATAAGTCTGGCGGAGATGGCGCGCGCTATTCCACCTTATACCGAACTGATGGAGTGGGCTGACGGGCAACTTTCCATCACCCTCAATCTTGGTAATTTCCTGCAACTGACTGACGATCCGCTCTATTTCGATGCATATCTCCAGTCGTTACAGGTGGCGGCGATTTCGACAATTTGTTGTTTACTGATCGGCTATCCGCTGGCGTGGGCGGTGGCGCACAGTAAGCCTTCGACCCGCAATATCTTATTGCTGCTGGTGATCCTGCCGTCGTGGACCTCGTTTCTGATCCGCGTCTATGCCTGGATGGGAATATTAAAAAATAACGGCGTGCTGAATAACTTTCTGCTATGGCTGGGAGTTATCGACCAGCCGCTGACCATTCTGCATACAAACCTGGCTGTTTATATCGGCATTGTTTATGCCTATGTACCGTTTATGGTGCTGCCGATTTATACCGCGTTGATTCGTATTGATTATTCGCTGGTGGAAGCGGCACTGGATCTCGGTGCACGACCGCTGAAAACGTTCTTTACTGTGATCGTGCCGCTGACCAAAGGCGGGATTATTGCCGGATCGATGCTGGTGTTTATCCCGGCTGTGGGCGAGTTTGTGATCCCTGAACTGCTCGGTGGCCCGGACAGCATCATGATCGGGCGCGTGCTGTGGCAGGAGTTTTTCAATAACCGCGACTGGCCGGTGGCCTCGGCGGTAGCGATCATCATGTTGTTGCTGTTAATTGTGCCGATAATGTGGTTCCACAAGCATCAGCAAAAAAGCGTGGGAGAACACGGATGAATAATTTACCGGTGGTTCGTTCGCCCTGGCGAATTGTGATTTTGCTGTTGGGCTTCACCTTTCTCTACGCGCCAATGCTGATGCTGGTGATCTATTCATTCAACAGCTCGAAGCTGGTGACGGTGTGGGCCGGCTGGTCAACGCGCTGGTATGGCGAATTATTGCGCGATGACGCGATGATGAGTGCGGTTGGTTTAAGCCTGACAATAGCTGCCTGTGCGGCAACGGCGGCGGCGATCCTCGGGACGATTGCGGCAGTGGTACTGGTACGCTTTGGTCGGTTTCGCGGATCAAATGGCTTTGCCTTTATGATCACTGCGCCATTGGTAATGCCGGATGTGATCACGGGCTTGTCGCTGTTGTTGTTATTCGTCGCACTTGCACATGCCATCGGCTGGCCTGCGGAGCGAGGCATGCTCACCATCTGGCTGGCGCATGTCACTTTCTGTACGGCTTATGTGGCAGTCGTTATTTCGTCGCGTCTGCGGGAGCTGGACCGTTCCATTGAAGAAGCAGCGATGGATCTCGGTGCGACGCCGCTGAAAGTGTTTTTCGTCATTACGCTACCGATGATCATGCCCGCGATCATTTCTGGCTGGTTACTGGCTTTTACTTTGTCGCTTGATGATCTGGTTATCGCCAGCTTTGTTTCCGGGCCGGGAGCCACCACGTTACCGATGCTGGTCTTTTCCAGCGTGCGGATGGGGGTGAATCCGGAAATCAACGCCCTGGCAACATTGATCCTCGGTGCGGTCGGAATTGTCGGATTTATCGCCTGGTATCTGATGGCGCGCGCAGAAAAACAGCGGATACGCGACATCCAGCGTGCAAGACGTGGCTGAAGACACTAAAATTTGCCAACCTGGCTACATAATGCCGCGCATGTCGCGGCATTGTTTTCATGGAAGACGAAACGTTGGGATTTTTTAAGAAAACATCTTCATCTCATGCTCGCCTGAATGTGCCTGCGCTGGTGCAGGTGGCGGCGCTCGCCATTATTATGATCCGTGGCCTCGACGTGCTGATGATTTTCAATACGCTGGGCGTGCGCGGTATTGGCGAGTTCATTCATCGCAGCGTACAAACCTGGAGTTTAACACTGGTCTTTTTAAGCAGCCTGGTGCTGGTTTTCATTGAGATCTGGTGTGCGTTTTCACTGGTGAAAGGGCGTCGCTGGGCGCGCTGGCTGTATCTGTTGACACAAATCACGGCCGCCAGTTATTTGTGGGCGGCTTCGCTGGGGTATGGTTATCCGGAGCTGTTCAGCATTCCCGGTGAATCAAAACGTGAAATCTTCCATAGCCTGATGCTGCAGAAGTTGCCGGATATGCTCATCCTGTTGCTACTGTTCGTTCCCTCGACCAGTCGGCGGTTCTTCCAGTTGCAATAATGTGTATAATCGTCGCCCCTGATGATGTGAAGGTCAATGTATGCAGTGCGCACTTTACGACGCGGGTCGCTGTCGTTCCTGTCAGTGGATAACGCAGCTGATTCCAGAGCAACTCTCCGCTAAAACCGCCGATCTTAAAAATCTGCTCGCCGACTTTTCGGTTGAGGAATGGTGCGAGCCGGTGTCAGGCCCGGAGCAAGGGTTTCGTAATAAAGCCAAAATGGTGGTGAGTGGTAGCGTTGAAAAACCACTGCTCGGTATGCTGCATCGCGACGGCACACCAGAAGACCTTTGCGATTGTCCGCTTTATCCCTCCTCATTTGCGCCCGTTTTTGCGGCGTTAAAACCGTTTATCGCCCGTGCGGGGTTAACACCCTACAACGTGGCGCGTAAGCGTGGCGAACTGAAATACATTCTGCTGACTGAAAGCCAAAGTGATGGCGGCATGATGCTGCGCTTTGTACTGCGTTCTGACACTAAGCTGGCACAACTGCGTAAGGCGCTGCCGTGGTTACAGGCACAACTGCCGCAGCTGAAAGTTATTACCGTCAATATTCAGCCGGTACATATGGCGATTATGGAAGGGGAGACGGAGATTTATCTGAGCGAACAACAGGCGCTGGCTGAGCGTTTTAACGATGTGCCGCTGTGGATCCGTCCACAAAGTTTCTTCCAGACTAATCCGGTGGTCGCCAGCCAGCTGTACGCTACTGCGCGCGACTGGGTACGACAGTTGCCGGTTAAACATATGTGGGATCTGTTCTGTGGCGTGGGCGGCTTTGGTTTACACTGCGCGACGCCTGACATGCAGTTAACCGGGATCGAAATTGCGCCAGAGGCCATTGCCTGTGCGAAGCAGTCAGCCGCTGAACTGGGCTTAACGCGTTTGCAATTTCAGGCGCTGGATTCCACTCAGTTTGCCACCGCTCAGGGGGAGGTGCCGGAGCTGGTGCTGGTTAACCCGCCGCGCCGCGGCATTGGTAAACCGCTGTGTGATTATCTTTCAACGATGGCACCGCGTTTTATCATCTACTCCAGCTGTAACGCCCAAACGATGGCCAAAGATATCCGCGAACTGTCAGGTTATCGTATTGAACGGGTACAGCTTTTTGATATGTTCCCGCACACCGCGCACTATGAAGTGCTGACACTGTTGGTGAAGCAATAAAAAAGCCGCAGGTGCGGCTTCAGATTGCTGATAAGGTGCGCGTTGTTCATGTCGGATGCGGCGTGAGCGCCTTGTTCGGCCTACAAAATCGTGCTAAATCAATGCATTGCAGGGTAAATGTAGGCCTGATAAGCGTAGCGCATCAGGCAATCTTACTTTTGTCATCAGTCCCGATTACTGCGGGAACCACTGGTCATTGATTTTCTGATACGTACCATCTGCTTTAATCGCTGCCAGTGCGTTATTCAGTTTTTCCAGCAGGGCTTTATTATCCGGACGTACAGCGATGCCCAGACCGGTGCCGAAGTACTGCGGGTCGGTCACTTTCTCAGTAGCAACGCCCAGTTGCGGATTGGTTTTCAGCCATTCGTTTACCACCGCTGTGTCACCAAATACCCCATCAATACGACCATTTTTCAGGTCGATAAAGGCATTTTGATAACTGTCATAGGATACAGTTTTTACTTCCGGGTGTTGATCCTGAATATATTTCTGGTGCGTTGTACCGTTTTCCATCCCAATGCGTTTGCCTTTCAGGTCGGCAAACGTTTTGTAGGTATCTTTTTTGGCAATCACAACAGCTGAGTTTTCGTAGTAGGGCGTGGTAAATGATACCTGCTTGCTACGTTCCGGCGTGATATCCATACCGGAGATAACGGCGTCATATTTTCTGAATTTCAGTGACGGGATGAGGCTGTCGAAAGCGTGATTGGTAAAAGTACATTCTGCCTGCATCTGTTTGCATAACGCTTTTGCCAGGTCGATATCAAAGCCGACAATCTCATTATTAGCACCTATAGATTCAAAGGGAGGATAGGTCGCTGATACGCCGAAATTGATTTTCTCTGCGGCAGAAGCGCCGAATGCACAGGATGAAAGTAAAGCGGCAAGAACTAACTTTTTCATGATGGAACTCCCGTCTGTCAATCTTATGATTTTTGGCCGTGTCTGCGGCATGAGATAACAATGCCATTAAGTGAATTTATATGCAATAAATATGATTAAATAATTCGTAATGAATAAAAAAAGACGGACAACTTAGTGGGTTGCCCGTCTTTATTATATTAATCTATGCACTATGTAGGCCGGATAAGGCGTACACGCCGCATCCGGCATAGGCACCGTGCTGGTGTCTGATGCGACGCTGGCGCGTCTTATCAGACCTACAAATCATCCGGCATCAGCATGCAGCCATGTCAATTCCGTCGCTCGAACGCCAGCGCTTTGCGCTCGATCAAACGCATCATCAGTGTCAGCAGGCCGTTGACGACCAGGTAAATAATCCCCGCCGCACCGAACACCATGACATCGTAAGTGCGCCCGTACAACAACTGGCTGTATCCCATCACTTCCATCAGCGTAATGGTGTAAGCCAGAGAGGTACTTTTGAACACCAGCACCACTTCGTTGGAATAAGAAGAGAGTGAGCGTTTAAAGGCATACGGCAGCAGGATCGCCAGCGTATCTTTTTTGCTCATCCCCAGGGCACTACAGGATTGCCACTGGCCTTCCGGGATCGCACGAATTGCACCGTAAAACAGCTGCGTAGTATACGCGGCACTGTTCAGTGACAATGCAATCAGCGCGCATAACCACGGTTCTGATAACAGATGCCACAGTGCCGGATATTCCTGTAACGTCGGGAACTGGCCCGGCCCGTAGTAAATCAGAAAGATCTGCACCAGCAGCGGCGTACCGGTAAACAGCGTGATATAGCCCCGCACCAGCCACACCAGTACCGGCGTTTTCAGCGTCAGGATGATGGTAAAAATCAACGCCAGAATTAGCGCCACAATCAGCGAGGCAATCGTCAGCGTCAGGCTGGTATGTAGCCCTTTCATTAGTTCGGGTAAATACTCAAGCATCAGCCAGGCCTCCGCTCAAAACGTGTCGCGCGCAGGTCAATGCGTTTGAGAATGTACTGACTCAACAGGGTAATCACCAGATAGATCGCTGCTGCCACAATGTACCAGGTAAACGGCTCCTGAGTACGAGTGGCAATGCTTTTAGTTTGCAGCATTAAATCATTCACACTTATCAAACTGACCAGCGCGGTATCTTTCAGCAGTACCAGCCACTGGTTACCGAGACCAGGCAGCGCATGACGCCACATCTGCGGCATCACCAGGCGGAAAAAGATAGCCGATTTCGACAGCCCCAGCGCCTGACCGGATTCCCACTGGCCCACCGGCACCGCTTTCAGTGCGCCACGCAGGGTTTGCGAGGCATAGGCGGCATACAGTAGCGACAGGGCGATAACCCCACACAGGAACGGGCTAACGTCGAAGTTCTCAATGTCCATCTGCACCGGGATCTGTACGATCCCAAGATTGATGGTGAAGCCATCCGAAAGCGTCAGCAGTAACTGCGAGGAGCCAAAATAGATAAACAGCACCACCAGAATTTCTGGCAGACCGCGCAGAATCGTCACCAGTGCTGAACCTACCCACGCGACAGGACGCCATTTTGCTGACTCCCACACCGCAAAGAACATCGCCAGCGCCAGTCCGACAATCAATGCACAAACGGCAAGGCCGACGGTCATCCCGGCGGCGCTTGCTAAAGGAAAAAATTCATTCATCAGGTATTACTTCTGGAACCATTTGTTGTAGATGGTTTCGTAAGTGCCATCTTTCTTCACTTTTTCCAGCGCAGTGTTGAATTTCTGCTGCAGTTCAGTGTTGCCCTGACGTACCGCGATGCCGAGGCCAGTACCGAAGTAATCTTTATCGGTCACTTTGTCGCCGACAGCCGCCAGTTTCGGGTTATCTTTCAGCCATTCGGTTACCACTGCGGTGTCACCAAAAACGCCGTCGATACGACCGTTTTGCAGATCGAGTTTCGCGTTCTGGTAGCTATCATAAGGAACCGTGGTGATTTCCGGATGTTTATCCATAATGAATTTCTGGTGCGTCGTCCCGTTCTGAACGCCGACTTTTTTGCCTTTCAGCTGATCAACGCTGGTGTATTTACCTTGTTGACCCACAAACAGGGCAGAGTTGTCATAGTACGGCGTGGTAAACAGCACCTGCTTTTCACGCTCCGGGGTGATATCCATCCCAGCCATCACTGCGTCTACGCGACGGAATTTCAGGCTTGGGATCAGGCTGTCAAACGCCTGGTTAGAGAAAGTGCAGGTCGCATCAATCTCTTTACACAATGCCTGCGCCAGGTCGACGTCAAAACCAACGATCTGGTTGTTTGCATCCATTGATTCAAACGGAGGATAGGAGGCTTCGGTGGCAAAACGAATAGTTTCGGCAGCTGTGGCGGAAAGACTAAAACCTGCAATTAACGCGGCAATCAGAACTTTTTTCATTGTTGTTATCCCGAATCTTAGTGAGAGAGATAGTTTTTAAATGCTTCGGTTTGCGGCTCGGTAAAGCAGCGCGCGTCGCCTTGTTCTACGATGTGACCATTTTCCATATACACCACACGACTGGCGGTTTTACGCGCCACTTCTACTTCGTGGGTGACGATCACCTGGGTAATATTCGTTTCTGCCAGTTCACGAATGATGCTGACGATTTGCGCCGTAATTTCCGGGTCCAGTGCGGCAGTTGGTTCATCGAACAGCAGCACCTGCGGTTCCATCATCAGCGCACGCGCGATAGCAACACGCTGCTGCTGACCACCAGAAAGATGCAGCGGATAACGATCGCTATAAGGTTTTAGACGCAAACGCTCCAGCAGTTTTTCTGCACGGGACAGCGCCTGATCTTTACTCAACCCCAGTACACGACAGGGCGCTTCAATCAGGTTTTGCTGCACGGTGAGGTGCGGCCACAGGTTGTATTGTTGAAACACCATACCGACGTTACGACGCAGATCGCGAATCGCTTTGTCTGAGGGCGTTTTGGTGAAATCGAAATGGTTGCCTGCAATGTTGAGCGTACCGGAGCGCGGCATCTCAAGCAGATTGAGTACACGCAGCAGCGAGCTTTTACCCGCGCCACTGGGGCCAAGTAACACCAGCGTTTCGCCCTGTGGGCAATCCAGCGTGATATCGAACAGCGCCTGATGCGCGCCGTAAAAGCAATTAATGCCGTTTAATTGAATACTCATTGACACTCGTATACTGGCAGTCTGATAGCTATTGAGGTCGAAGATAGTACCTTTGACAGAATAATTATGCAATATTTCTGCTTTAAAAGTTAAAAGCAAAGCGCATTATTCACTAAACATAGCACAAAATAACGGGGGCGGTGGGCGGCGAGCATAAATGTCGGCATTCCTCGCGAAATGCCGGACAATTTACGGGGGTTATTGGTTGATCAAGGCGTTAGCGATTCTCGATTGACTGACGGAGTGTACCTGCTGTGGCATGAACGCTACCGCCTAAGTAACGCACATCGTCGATGACCCAACACTGGCCTTCCTGAATCATTAACACTTCATCCTGCCAGCCCTGGTCACCCTGTTTGAGATCCACGCGCAAAGGAATGTTACGGGCATCACGATTAGGGATAGTAGATGCACTGGCAACGTGGGCGCTGTCTGGCAAGGTGGTTCGACTGGAGAACGGATCGCTGCTTAACAATTCACGATGACTATTATCGCGGCTGGCATCGCTAAGTAGGGTTGCCAGTTTGTCACTCAAATAGGGGCGCAGAGCGGTAATGTCATTGCTGCGATGTTGAATGCGGTAGTCATAGAATTGTTGAGCCACGCTGTCAGGTCCACCCTGGACACAGGAACCGGTGCGGGGGCCGTTATCTTTATAAGCTGGCGTGACGGTGGTACAGGCACTCAGCAGCAGTGCACATGGAATAAGTAGAGATAGTGAACGGTAGCGCATAATCATTTCCTTATTGGCTTGCTTTCTGCGTCACACTATGACCAAAAACAATCAGATTATTTAATACATTGTTTTTTATACAATTCTGAAACAATCTGAAGACCCGATTAGGCTTAAGTCCATTGCTGGCTCCCCATTCAAGGTTGATCGTAGCTGACTTACTTAAATTACCCAAACAATAGACAGTGTAAACCATTTGTGAGGCTGAGCGTGTTATAAGACTGAAATGATCATTTAAGGTAAATATGATAGTTCTGAAACGCTGGTATAAATCCTGCTGTAGAAGTCAAGAGCATCTGCAGGAAGCCAGTTGCACATTTATAACGCATGATAGATGACCAAGATTCTTTTCTATGATTGACAAAATTTTAACATATGATGATAGGCCCTAAGATTAAGATGATTGCAAAAATCACAATGTATGTTTGAAATGAGCGAAATTTGATAGTCCCAACTTTAACTTTCGATAATATTATTTTTGTTACGGTTGTGAGTGAAGAATATAATCTTATTTAGCTAATGGATTTGAGTTAAGAATAATATAATTTTTTTAATGCGCCATTAATTAATATGAATATAGAATGTGTTGTGACTTTATGTTTATAAAGCACAGGGAGTACAGTGGGTTATCGTTTTTTTTGGGTGATTTTTATATGATAAATAATGTCTCTGAACAATCGTCATCATTTCTAAGCACACAACCGAATCAAAGTGATAATCTCATGGCCTCGCTGAGGGAATTTTTTACCATATTAAAATCCAGTCATAAGGATGAGTTATCTACATGGGACACCATCTACTTGAATCTAGTATTAGCAATAAATGCTGATAGTGAAACTATTAAAAATGATATGTCGCTCGGTAACATTATTTATTCAGCAAATAATTATTTTAATTCTTTTTTTAGTAGTGCTTTCGAAACTGGTACTAAAACATACCTTGGTACATCACAAAACAATGAAGTTGAAATAAAAATTGGCAATGAAAGAATCACCATTGGGGTGCGAAATAAAGTCAGCGGAAAAATGGAAAGACAAGAATTTCTTTTTCCTCTGCATTACGAAAATAAACTGCAATGTGAATTGGAGAAGAATTTTACTATTGATTCTTATCCATTGTTATATAGGTATACCCTTGGTTGTAAGATCGCGAATGCGATCTTTGAAAAAGTATACAATCGAATTGTATTTAATAAGGAACAATATATAACAATTATAAAAGACGCATTTATTCATTTCTATGATTATAGCAGGCGATATACAATGAGTGAGGATATCGACAAAGAGTCCGTTATAAATACCATTGCATTGATGAGCGCCTTTTGTAACAGTGATAATACATCAGGTGAAATTTTCAGTGATGATATTGCTCTTGAAGACTCACCTGAACCTGACCTAAATGTAGAACATACAATAACACTTGGTTTTGCTAATGACGATCTTAAGTTTAATCCAATTACTTATTCGGAAGTATTAACACGATTTTACTCCTTTCAAAATATTGTATTGAATCTGTGTCCGGAAATGCATTCATCGCATTACAACGATATTTGTAGTGTAAGTGTGGATATGACAAAAGGCAAGCAATGCATGATTCACTTGATGGTCAATGAAGAGGTTTTCATGTCTCTTCCAACCCCTATCACAACTATGGCACGTGAACATGATAGTAATTTAGTCAATCTAAAAACGCTACTCAATGATGGTTGTTTTATTAAATATAGTCATTTTGATGCTGTGGGTTTAATGAAGAAAAACTTAAATCATCTGTATTTATCACATTCTCTTGTAAATGAAAGTATATTGAAGGGATGTTGTTTTGAGAACGGCAGTTTAGGTGATGTTAAGATAACAAATAGTAATTTAACGAAAAACGTATTCAGTAACTTTACGTTTAGAGCGACTAAAATTAATAATGTAAATGCTCATTCTTCAAAATTTGTCCATTGCCATTTTTACAGTGTTGATATGATAAGAGTTAATCTCTATAAATGTCTTTTTCATGAGTGTAGTATGCATGATGTCAAGATAAAACCATGGTTACCAGTAAAATGGACAAAAGAATTAATAAATGATTATTTGTATGGTTGTTTACTATCACTGTACTCTATCTGTGTAAGGGATATATTTAATATGACCGTTGGGAATAACGTAAAGGTTGCAGCGGATGCTTTCATTGAAATCCTTTACTCTCTAAAGAATAAATATTGTATTAAGCTATTAAGCGCTCAGGATCGGGCATTTATTTACGAATTTGCAAAAATGATCTTTGCTTATATTAATGATAGAAGTCTTGAGGTTACATTACTTTCATGTTTTGCGGAGACCGATCAAACAAGAATTCAGAGGTATATTCCTCAGCCTCAAGATGCGGAAAAATTTTGGAATAATTTACAATATAAGGTGACTCTTCCCATTCATTAATGTTGCAGGTACAACATAATATAGCAGGTCAGCGCTATCCCATAATGAAACCAATATCGGGTTAGGAGACGGGTAATCGTAAAGGCATATGCGCTTGTTTTTGACACAATGAGATGATTTCCTAAACTGATCAAAACCTTCTTCCCAACATGGCATATCAGCCCGATAATGCTTTGAGATCGAAGGATTAGCAAACAAGGAGATCGATCATGCAATTTTCTACAACCCCAACTCTGGAAGGCCAGACCATCGTTGAATATTGCGGTGTGGTGACAGGCGAAGCGATTTTAGGTGCCAATATTTTCCGTGATTTCTTTGCCGGTATCCGCGATATCGTTGGCGGACGCTCCGGGGCTTATGAAAAAGAATTGCGTAAAGCGCGGGAGATTGCCTTTGAGGAACTTGGTGAGCAGGCGCGGGCGTTGGGGGCTGATGCCGTAGTCGGTATTGATATCGACTACGAAACGGTCGGGCAAAATGGCAGTATGCTGATGGTTAGCGTCAGCGGAACGGCGGTGAAAACGCGTCGATGAGAAGAGTCTTCTGGTTGGTCGCCGCTGCTTTGTTACTTGCAGGGTGTGCAGGCGAAAAAGGCATTGTTGAGAAAGAGGGATATCAGCTTGATACCCGACGCCAGGCGCAGGCGGCGTATCCGCGCATTAAAGTGCTGGTGATCCACTACACCGCAGATGATTTTGATAGCTCGCTGGCGACACTGACCGATAAACAGGTCAGCTCGCATTATCTGGTTCCTGCTGTGCCACCGCGATACAACGGTAAACCGCGCATCTGGCAACTGGTGCCGGAACAGGAACTGGCCTGGCATGCGGGGATTAGCGCCTGGCGCGGGGCAACACGCCTTAACGACACCTCTATTGGCATTGAGCTGGAAAACCGAGGCTGGCAAAAATCATCCGGAGTGAAATATTTTGCCCCGTTTGAACAGGCACAGATTCAGGCGCTTATTCCGCTGGCGAAAGATATTATTGCCCGTTATCACATCAAGCCGGAAAACGTAGTGGCGCATGCGGATATTGCGCCGCAGCGCAAAGACGATCCGGGGCCGTTATTCCCCTGGCAGCAACTGGCGCAGCAGGGGATTGGTGCCTGGCCAGATGCGCAGCGGGTGAACTTTTACCTTGCCGGGCGTGCGCCGCACACGCCAGTAGATACTGCGCCATTGCTGGAACTGTTGGCGCGCTATGGTTATGACGTAAAACCTGATATGACACCGCGCGAGCAGCGGCGCGTGATTATGGCGTTCCAGATGCATTTCCGCCCGACGTTATACAACGGCGAAGCGGATGCAGAAACTCAGGCGATTGCCGAAGCGTTGCTGGAGAAATACGGGCAGGATTAGCGCGGCAGTTTTCCGTGGTCGCGCAGCCAGGCAGCAGTTTTCTCAATGCCTTCATCCAGAGTGATGACTGGCTGATAGCCTAATTCTTCCTGTGCACGCGTCATATCCAGCGTAAAGTCAAAATTCAACTTAGAGACGCCGTAGTGGGTCAGCGGCGGCTCTTTTGCTGACTTGCGACCTAAACGCTCCATGCTGCGGGCGATCATGTCCAGCATCGGGTAAGGCACCGAGCGAATACGGCAATCAATATTCAACTCGTCGATCAGTTTTTGCACGATGCTGCGTAGAGTGCGATGCTCGCCGTTGGTAATGTTATATGCTCGCCCGGAAGGCAGCTTATCGCAGGCTTCCTGACTTGCCAGCCACATGGCGTGCACGGCATTTTCATAGTACGTCATATCGACCAGCGCACTGCCGCCGTGTGGTAACAGAATGCTGCCGTAGTGGTGCATCATATGCGCCAGACGGGGAATAAAGACTTTATCGTGCGGCCCGAACAGACTTTGTGGGCGTAAAATAGTAAAGCGTGTTTGTGGATTCGCCTGCGAAAGCATATTGATCACTTCTTCGCTGGCCGCCTTGCTGCGGGCAAACTCGTTAGCGAAGCGGTGAGGGCGAAAATCTTCTTTAATATCGCGATGGTGGTGATAATCGAAGTACAGGGAGGGGGAAGAGATATGAATAAAGTTACGTACTCCCCAGGCGACAGCCCATTCACCCAGACGGCGAGTGGCGCGAACGTTAGCCAGATCGAAAGCCTGTTGTGTCCCCCACGGAGAGGTAAAGCTGGAGCAGTGCCACAACGTATCAATGCCTGCGAGCATCACTTTAGCTTGTGATGAGACCAGCTCGGTCAGATCCGCCGGAACAAACTCTGCGCCCATTTTTTCCAGCAATTTACCCATTGCCTCGTTGCGACCGGTCGCACGCACGCTGATGCCTTTCTGGCATAAAAACTCTACCGCGTTTCGACCTAAGCCGCTGGTGGCGCCGGTAACCAGTACCTTCATATCAATCCACTGTTGTTGAGAAAATGACGTGCGCATTCTTCCGTGATTTCCCCCTTGATGCAATGGGAAACGTGAAAGAATAACGCAGGTTTTGTCGATTAATCTGTGCTTTGTTCTGCCAGTCTGGCGATTCGTTTTGCCATTCCGCGAAAAATAAACAGATGCGCGGGGATCATCAGTAACCAGTAAAACAGCCCCGGCATACCGTGCGGATGCCAGAATGCGCGAACATCGATAGTACGATAGTCACCTTTATCTTCCAGGGTAAAACACAGTCGTCCCAGCCCCGGCGCTTTCATGCCAAATAACAGCGTAAGTTGTTTTTCCGGTTCAACGACAATCACTTTCCAGCTATCCACCGCATCTCCGGTCTGCAAATATTCACGCTCCGGGCGGCCTTTCGCCAGCTTATGACCGATCGCGCGGTCCATCAACGCCCGGGTTTGCCACAAAATATTGCCAAAGAAATAACGCTCTTTACCGCCGATTTGATTCACCACCTGCCATAAAGCCGCAAGGCTGGCGGACGTTTTAACGGTAAACCCCGCCTGTTTGGCGAAATAACCGTACTCCGGTCGCCAGCGGGCAAAGGCCTGAGCGTCGTATCCCCAGTCGCTGGAGTTGACCAGTTTTTCTTCTTCTTTCAGGGTGCGACGTACCGCGTCATCGAAAGCGATCAATTGTTGTGGAATGAGTGCACGTAGCGCGGTGTCATCCGCCAGCAGATCATGTTTCAGCCCCTGAATCAACGCTTTGGCGGTGGTTGACGGTACGGAGGTAATCACATTAAGAAACCACACCGAAATCCAGCGGGTGGGAAAGGGGATGGGGATTAACCAGCGGCGCTTACCGCTCACCGTCATAAAATGTTCAAACTGTTGTTGATAACTGAGCACCTCTGGTCCGGCGGCTTCGAAGATGCGGTGTTCGCTGGCCGGATGATCTAACAGCGCCACCAGATAGTGCAGCAAGTTTTCCAGCGCGATGGGCGTGGTGCGTGAACGAACCCAGCGTGGCGGCGTTAACACTGGCAGGTTGTAGACCATATCGCGCATGACTTCGAACGCTGCTGAACCTGCACCAACGATAATTCCGGCGCGCAATTCGGTCACTGGGACACCCGCTTCACGAAGAATATCCGCCGTAGCCTGACGGGCGCGCAGATGGTCCGACTGCTCGTGAGGCGGGGCCTGCAATGAACTGAGAAAGATTAATTGTTTAACCGGTGCTTCGCGCAGCGCATCGCGGACGTTAAGAGCTACCTGGCGTTCCTGAGCGATAAAATCACCGCCTTCGCCCATGCTGTGCACCAGAAAATAGACGGTATTGATATTCTGCAACAGGGCCGGAAGGTTATCCGGCCAGCTGAGATCGACTTTATGGCAACTGACGTTTGCCAGTTGCAGCTTTGCAAGTCTGTCGATGTGACGTGCCGCCGCCAGGATCTGATGCCCTTGTTGGCTAAGCGCGTGCACCAGATGCTGACCAATGTAGCCACTGGCACCGAGAACTAAAATGCGTTGCGGCACGTCTCTCTCCTTAACGCGCCAGGAAAGCGCGCCAGTGGGCTGCGACTTCTGCCAGTTGTTCACGCGAGACATCAAGATGGGTTACCAGGCGGACAATCGGCGAGGCGTTAATCAGTACGTTTCTCGCTTTCATGTATTCGCCTAACGCGGCAGCATTTTCTTGTCCGACGCGAACAAACAGCATATTGGTGTCCTGACGCATCACATCCGCGCCTGCTTCACGCAGTTGCTCCGCCATCCAGGCAGCGTTATCGTGGTCTTCCTGCAAGCGTGCAACGTTATTTTTCAGCGCATACATTCCGGCGGCGGCCAGAATGCCGGATTGACGCATCCCGCCGCCAGTCATTTTCCGCCAGCGGATGGCGCGTTTAATGTAATCACGATTACCGACAAGTAATGAACCGACTGGCGTACCAAGACCTTTCGACAGACAAATGGTGAACGAATCACAATATTGCGTGATCTCTTTCAGTTCGCAGCCGTAAGCCACCACGGCATTAAAGATGCGCGCACCGTCAACATGCAGTGCCAGATTGCGCTCGCGAGTAAATTCCCATGCTTCTTTCAGGTATTCCCGCGGCAGCACTTTTCCATTGTGGGTGTTTTCCAGACTGAGTAATTTGGTGCGGGCGAAATGGATATCGTCGGGTTTGATTTTCATGGCGACTTTATCCAGCGGTAGCGTACCGTCGGCGTCAGCATCGATGGGTTGCGGCTGAATACTGCCCAGCACCGCTGCGCCACCGGCTTCAAAAAGATAGTTATGCGCGGCCTGACCGACAATATACTCTTCGCCGCGTTCGCAGTGACTGAGCAGAGCGACCAGGTTGGCCTGAGTGCCGGTAGGCAGAAAAATGGCGGCTTCTTTCCCGGAAAGCTCTGCCGCATAGTCCTGCAGAGCATTAACGGTAGGGTCGTCTCCGTAAACGTCGTCCCCAACCGGGGCGGCCATCATTGCTTCGAGCATGGCGCGGCTCGGTCGGGTAACGGTATCACTGCGTAAATCAATCATGGCATGTCCTTATTTATGACAGGAAATGCCACCCTTTTTACCTTAGCCAGTTCGTTTTCGCTAGTTCGATCACTTCGTCACCGCGTCCGCTGATGATTGCGCGCAACATATACAGGCTAAATCCTTTGGCCTGTTCGAGTTTGATCTGCGGCGGAATGGCTAACTCTTCTTTCGCGACTACCACATCCACCAGCACCGGGCCGTCGATGGAAAAGGCGCGTTGCAAGGCTTCATCGACTTCAGCGGCTTTTTCTACGCGGATGCCCGTAATACCGCACGCTTCAGCGATACGGGCAAAGTTGGTGTCGTGCAGTTCGGTGCCGTCTGTCAGGTAGCCTCCGGCTTTCATCTCCATCGCTACAAAGCCCAGCACGCTGTTGTTAAAGACGATAATTTTCACTGGCAGCTTCATTTGTACCACTGAGAGAAAATCGCCCATCAACATACTGAAACCACCATCACCGCACATGGCGACCACCTGACGTTCTGGCTCTGTCGCCTGAGCACCCAGCGCCTGCGGCATGGCGTTGGCCATTGAACCGTGGTTAAACGAACCTAACAGGCGGCGCTTGCCGTTCATTTTCAGATAACGCGCCGCCCATACCGTTGGTGTGCCGACATCACAGGTGAAAATGGCGTCATCGGCAGCAAAATGGCTAATTTGCTGCGCCAGATATTGCGGGTGAATGGCTTTCTCACTCAGTTTAGCTAAATCGTCCAGCCCTTTGCGGGCATCGCGGTAATCTTCCAGCGCTTTATCCAGAAATTTGCGATCGGTTTTTTCTTCCACTAAAGGCAGCAATGCACGCAGAGTCGATTTGATATCACCGACCAGTGCCATATCCACCTTACTGTGTGCGCCGATGCTGGCCGGGTTGATATCAATCTGAATAATTTTGGCATCGGTCGGGTAGAACGCACGGTAGGGGAATTGGGTGCCGAGCAGCACTAACGTGTCGGCGTTCATCATGGTATGAAAACCTGACGAGAAGCCGATTAATCCCGTCATTCCGACATCATACGGATTATCGTATTCGACATGTTCTTTACCGCGCAGGGCATGAACAATAGGCGCTTTAATTTTTCCGGCAAACTCGACGAGCTCTTTATGCGCCTCCGCGCAGCCGCTACCGCACATCAGGGCGATATTGCTTGAGTAACGCAGCAGTTGCGCCAGTTTGCGTAACTCTTCTTCTTCAGGTGTGACAACGGGTAAGGGGGCGTGATACCAGTGGGTAGTTGCCCCTTCCGGTGCAGGTTTTAGCGCCACGTCGCCCGGTAAAACGACAACCGAAACGCCACGGTTTAGCACCGCTTTACGCATAGCAATCGCCAGCACTTGTGGGATCTGCTCCGGGCTGGAAACCAGCTCGCAATAATGGCTACATTCACGGAATAACTCTTGCGGGTGGGTTTCCTGGAAATAGCCGCTGCCAATTTCGCTGGAAGGGATATGAGCGGCAATTGCCAGTACCGGAACGTGATTACGGTGACAATCGAACAAACCGTTGATTAAGTGCAGGTTGCCAGGTCCGCATGATCCGGCGCAGACCGCCAGTTCCCCGCTAAGTTGGGCTTCAGCGCCAGCGGCAAAGGCCGCCACTTCTTCATGACGGGTGGACATCCACTCTATGGTGCCCATGCGATTAAGACTGTCGCTAAGACCGTTCAGAGAGTCGCCCGTGACTCCCCAAATGCGTTTTACCCCTGCTGATTCGAGTGTTTTGGCGATATAAGCTGCAACCGTTTGTTTCATGGTTCTCCATCTCCTGAATGTGATAACGGTAACAAGTTTAGTTCATCTGACGGAGGGGGAAGAGATGGGAGAAAAATGAGGCACTAACGGTTAAACTGCCCGATGACAGGTATATCATCGGGCATAATACGATTATGCGAGAACCAAATCCCCCTGCGGATGGCAGGAGCAGGCCAGTACATAACCTTCTGCGATTTCGGCGTCGGTCAGCGTCATCGTGCTGCTCACCGTATATTCACCGGAAACTACTTTCGTCTTACAGCAGCCGCAAACACCTGCACGGCAGGCGGCGACAACCGGAACTTTGTTGCTTTCCAAAGCCTCCAGCAGTGTGGTGCCAACAGGTGCGTAAAATTCTTGCGCCGGTTGCAGTTTGGTGAATTTCAGACCGCTGGTTGCTGCTTCCGCCACTGGCGTAAAGAACTTCTCTTTAAAGAAACGCTTCACGCCGAGCGCTTTCACTTCCTGTTCTACCCAATCCATATACGGAGCCGGGCCACAGGTCATTACAGTACGCGAGGCTAAATCAGGAACGCGGGCCAGCAGTTCGCGAGTCAGGCGTCCGGCAACGAATCCCTCGGTAACATTATTTTCCGCCACCAGTGTCACCGGGTAATTACGCCACTCATCCGCGAAAATGACATCCTGCGGCGTACGCACGTTGTAGATCACCTGCACATCAGCCTGCGGACGGTTTTTCGCCAGCCAGCGACGCATCGACATAATCGGCGTGACGCCGCAGCCGGCCGCCAGCAACAGGAATTTATCGTCTGCTTTATCGTCGCAGGTAAATTCCCCCATCGCGTCCGAAAGCCAGAGGTAGTCACCGCGTTTTACATCGCGGGTCAGCCACTGGGAACCGACACCGTCATCAATCCGCCGCACGGTCAGAGTGATGTATTCACTCACGCCTGGCGTGGAGGAAATGGTGTAAGCACGCAGCGTTTCCGCTGAGTTTCGCACGCTGACCAGTGCATATTGCCCGGCGCGATATGGGTAGTAATCGTGGCAAATCAGGGAAATCGTCCACACATCCGGCGTTTCTTGCGCAATATGATGAACCTGCATCCGCCACGGGCATTGATTGGTTGGCATCGTCATCGACAAACTCCTTACGCGCTCAACAGTTGCTTCATGTCTTCTTCAACAGTGGTGATAGAACGCAGGCCGAATTTCTCGTTCAGCACCGCCAGCAGGTCTGGCGTCAGGAAGCCAGGTGCAGTCGGGCCGGTAACGATATTTTTCACGCCCAGAGAAAGCAGCGTCAGCAGAATAACAATCGCTTTTTGTTCGAACCAGGAGAGTACCAGCGACAACGGCAGATCGTTGACACCGCAGCCCAGTTTTTCTGCCAAAGTGACAGCCAGAATAATCGCTGAGTAAGCATCGTTACATTGACCAGCATCTACCAGACGCGGCAGACCTTCGATATCGCCGAACTCAAGTTTGTTAAAGCGATATTTACCGCAGGCGAGAGTCAGGATCAGGCAGTCATCTGGCACGCTGGTGGCGAAATCGGTGAAGTAGTGGCGCTCGCCGCGTGCGCCGTCACAGCCACCGAGCAGGAAGATATGACGCAGTTTTTCACGGCTTACCAGATCAATCAGCGTATCGGCTGCGCCAAGCAGCGTCTGACGACCAAAGCCCACGGTGATCAGGTGCGGAATTTCGCTGTACGGGAAGCCCGCCATTTGTTGTGCCTGGGCAATAACTGCTGAGAAATCATCACCATCCAGATGACGCACACCCGGCCAGCCAACGATGCTGCGGGTCCAGATACGATCGTCATAAGCCCCTACGGTTGGATCGATGATACAGTTCGAGGTCATCACGATGGGGCCAGGGAAACGAGCGAACTCTACTTGCTGATTCTGCCAGCCGCTGCCGTAGTTACCGACCAGATGCTTGAATTTACGCAGCTCCGGGTAGCCGTGGGCAGGCAGCATTTCGCCGTGAGTGTAGACATTAACGCCCGTGCCTTCGGTCTGTTCCAGCAAGTTGTAGAGATCTTTGAGATCGTGACCGGAAATCAGAATGCATTTACCCGCCGTTGCTTTGACGTTGACCTGAGTTGGCGTCGGGTGACCGTATTTACCGGTTTCGCCTGCGTCCAGAATGCTCATCACTTTGAAGTTCATCTGGCCGATTTCCATGGAGCACTCGAGAAGTGCGTTCATATCGGCAGGCCAGGTACCCAGCCATGCCATGATTTTATGGTACTGGGCGTAAATATCGTTGTCATATTGACCGAGAACGTGCGCGTGTTCCATATAGGCGGCAGCACCTTTCAGGCCATAAAGGCAGAGCAGACGCAGGCCGAGAATGTTTTCGCCAATCGCCGCTTTATCTTTATTGGGAGTAAATTCCGCCGCCTGACGTTGCAGCTCGCCGAGATCGTCACTCACCAGTTGCAGGTCAGCCATCGGGTTATCGACGTGGGCGTTGGCATCTACAACCAGGCACTGTGCTTTCAGCGCCTCACGCAGGGCAATTGCTTCACGGGCGTAGCCGACAATACGCGGAGAATCGAAGTTAACGTTGGTCAGGGTTGAGAAAAATGCGCGCGGCGCGAAGCTGTCAACGTCATGGTTGATGATGCCGTATTCACGCGCTTTTACCGCCCAGGCTGAAAGCCCTTGCAGCGCCGCGATGAGTAAATCCTGAAGGTCAGAGGTTTCCGCCGTTTTACCACACATCCCCTGCGCGTATGAGCAGCCGTTTCCTGCCGGAGTACGGATAGTTTGTTCACATTGCACACAAAACATGATCACACCCTTTAAAGTTATATTTAATATACATGTTTAAGATTAAGACGCTTAACACGGGGATAAAAGGGATTTTTCATGCAACTTTAAGGGAGATTGATTTAGCGCAATTTTGGCGGCAGGGATCTACCGCCAGAGAGGTATTACGCGGAGAAAAAGGCGATGAGGATAGGTACTAACAGGCTGAGAATAAAACCGTGAACAATCGCCGCCGGGACCATATCCAGCCCGCCAGTACGTTGAAGAACGGGCAGGGTGAAATCCATCGAGGTTGCACCGCATAAGCCCAGTGCAGTCGAGCGGCTACGGCGAATCAGCCCAGGGATCAACATAATAGCAATCAGCTCACGGGCCAAATCATTAAAAAACGCCGCGCTCCCGATTACCGGACCAAAAGATTCGGTCAATAAAATACCGGAAAGAGAATACCAGCCGAAACCGGAAGCCATTGCCAGCGCGGTATTGATGGGAAGATCAAGAATAAAGGCGTTAATTAAACCACCAATTAAAGAACTGGCCACCACCACCACAGCGACAATCATTCCCCGGCGATTAAGGACAATCTGCTTTAAGGTCATGCCATTATTGCGCAACTGAATACCGACGAGGAAAAGTAGCAGAATTAACGTGTATTCGCTGGCTTCCGTAGCGTGTTGTAAGAAACCTAATCCGCTAAGGCCAATAGCAAAGCCAATCACCACCACACCGCAGAGCTTGAGGGACTCCAGCGCCATCGCAATACGTGACGGGAGTTTTTCTTGCTGATGGTGGTTGCGCCACGGTAGGCCTCGCTCCAGCCACATCAGGGCGGCAATATTACACAGTAAAATAACGGTAATACTGACGGCGGAATAATGCAGAATCGCCAACAGGTTACTGGCGAGGTTATCGAGAAACGCCAGACTGATACCCATAAAAAAGAGAATAAGGTAAACCATCCAGCTTAATAGCTGATTAATAACCTTTAATGCAGCTTTTTGGCGAAGCGGAATGAGGTAACCCACAATCAGGGGAACCAGAATGATTAACAGCCCAGAAAACATGAAAACCCAGTCCTTGCAAAGAAGATTCGAAATGCGCGATGACACACTACTGAAAGCAGAAGGACGAGTAAAGTTGCAATTAAAAGGAAATGTTATGCATAAGGATCGGTAGGGTATTCATTTTCATTTAAAGATATTCTTGCGCTTTAATTACAAACCGCACCGGTGTTGGTGGCGTCAAAATCGCCGAGGCGTTCCCTGAAGGCCGGGGCAGCCCACATGGATGTGGGCTGAGGGCGCGTTTTACCGGGATAATGAGATGGACGCTCCAGATTTTACGGTATCAAAGTACCAGACTGGATCGTTGCAATACGTCCTGAAAAATTAGGAGCGTCCACATGAAAGTATCAACTCTTGGTATCGACCTGGCAAAGAACGTTTTTCAGCTTCATGGTGTCGATCATGAAGGCCATACTATTTTGCGTAAAAAGCTCACCCGGGCTAAGTTTGTTCAGTTTGTGATTCAACTGGAACCTTGTCTGATTGGCATGGAAGCCTGCTCATCCAGTCATTATTTTGCGCGATTATTCACCCGCTATGGTCATGAGGTAAAACTCATACCTCCGCAGTATGTGAAGCCTTATGTGAAAACGAACAAGACGGATGCAGCAGATGCTGAAGCAATCTGCGAAGCGGTAACCCGCCCGAATATGCGTTTTGTTCAGATAAAAACCGAAGAGCAGCAGGCCGTTTTAGCGTTACACACTGAACGGGGAATACTTATCCGTGAGCGGATTGCCTGTGCCAATAGTTTAAGAGCCACACTTGCTGAGTTTGGTATTACGATTGCGGCCGGACAAAGCCATTTAACACGTGAGCTGCCAGCCATTCTGGAGGATGGCGAAAATGGTTTATCTCCCTTTGTCAGAACCAGCATCTACAGACAGTCTAAACATATCCGGGAACTTGAAGAACAAGTTAAACAGGTAGAAGAAGCTCTGGCCTCCTGGTATAGAACGCAGGAAGCCTGCCAGAGAATGGCCAAGATCCCGGGGGTTGGCATGCTAACGGCCACTTATGTGGTAGCAGCAGTGGGTAATGCCCGACAATTCAGTACCGCAAAGCAGTTCGCTTCATGGCTGGGGCTGACACCAAAGGAACATTCCAGCGGCGGGAAACAGCAACTTGGAGGGATCAGCAAACGTGGAGATGGATATTTCCGATACCTGCTGGTTCACGGCGCACGCGCACTTACCGCCTGGGTCAACCGAAACGGTGCGGTTGAGGAGAATTCCTGGCTTCAGGGACTCCTTGAGCGGAAGCACTACAATGTAGCTGTTGTCGCCATGGCGGCAAAAACAGCGAGGATCATGTGGTCAATGTTGTCACACAATACTGAATATCAACCTCGGCAGCTCGCCTGACACAAGGTCAGTCAATCTGACGAGGTGCTGAAAAAAAGTTAACGTCCTGGTAGGTGCAGGTGACTTCAGAAGATGGCAAAACAGGTAAGACCGCAGGCAGGATACACCGAGAGGTAACAAGGGCAAGTTAGCCCGTAGAGGATGATTGGTACCTGCCTGGCGGATTTCATCATGGTTCGGGATAAAAATCCCATCAGAAACCGGATATATGGCTGCACCTACCCGTTTTATTACATAACTGAAGAATGCATTGCATTCCGGGAGCGTCCATATATGTTACCTCGCGCCCGTACCCGATAGCCGAAAGGAATAAGATGAGGGGACCGCGCTAGCGGCGATTGGCCGCCCCCTGCGCGCTCCCTGCGCCAGTGACTATATGTGGCTTAACACATCAAGGAGCGCAACAGGAAGATGAATCAATATATTTAAAAAAGGCCTGACATTGCGCCAGGCCTTCTGCGTTAATTAATTACGTTTTTCCAGCAGAGTCCGGTAAATCAGACCACCGATAATACCGCCGATAATTGGCACTACCCAGAAGAACCACAGTTGTTCTAACGCCCAGCCGCCCTGGAAGATGGCAACCGCAGTACTGCGCGCCGGGTTAACGGAAGTGTTAGTCACCGGAATACTGATTAAGTGAATCAGCGTTAATGCCAGACCAATGGCAATTGGTGCAAAACCCGCCGGAGCGAATTTGTCGGTTGCGCCGTGGATCACCAGCAAGAAACCTGCACTCAATACCAGTTCAACTACCAGCGCGGAAAGCATGGAATAACCGCCTGGTGAATGCTCGCCATAACCGTTAGAAGCAAAACCGCTGGCTGCCGCGTCAAATCCCGTTTTACCACTGGCAATTAAATACAGCAGCGCCGCTGCAACAATACCGCCGACAACCTGGGCAATTACGTAGCCAACGACTTCTTTTGCCGGAAAACGTCCGCCAGCCCATAAGCCAATAGTGACCGCCGGGTTAAAATGACCACCAGAAATATGACCAACAGCGAAGGCCATCGTCAGAACGGTTAAACCGAATGCCAGCGCTACGCCGGTAAAACCAATGCCTAATTCCGGGAAGCCTGCGGCCAGTACGGCACTACCACAGCCACCAAAAACAAGCCAGAAAGTACCAAAACATTCAGCTGCTAATTTTCTGAACATATCCACCTCAATTAAAAATTGACCCTGTGAAAAATATGGTCGTTTTATAGGGGCGTCGTAAAAAAGTGACGACGGAAATAATGCGCGGCTATTTTAAAAACGAAGGCGAGTCATTCACCAGATAAATAAATCCAGTAAATTTGATTTAGGGCAACAGCGGGTTGCCCCATATAGTCATTTGTCTGATTGACAGTGTAGTGCAAGCAAAAGATTTAATCCTTTAGGCGTAATAAAAAATAATTTATCATGCTAATTATTTGATTTTGTTGTTTTTGCAGACTTATCAGCAAGAGGGAGTATAACGCGATTATTCGCTCATTTTTCAGACATTTGCCATGCTTAAATGTGATGTCATCACGTATTAGCACGGCCTTTCCCGTTATACTGCCAGCGTAAAGGATAAGTCACATATTTCTGGAGGGGATATGATTCTTGAGCGCGTTGAAATTGTGGGTTTTCGCGGTATCAACCGTTTATCGTTGATGCTGGAACAAAACAACGTCCTGATTGGGGAGAACGCGTGGGGTAAATCCAGCTTGCTGGACGCCTTAACCCTGCTGCTATCGCCAGAATCAGATCTCTACCATTTTGAGCGCGACGATTTCTGGTTTCCGCCGGGAGATATCAACGGGCGGGAACATCATCTGCATATTATTTTGACCTTCCGCGAATCGCTGCCAGGCCGTCATCGGGTACGCCGCTATCGACCGTTGGAAGCATGCTGGACGCCATGCACCGATGGTTATCATCGAATTTTTTATCGCCTGGAAGGGGAGAGTGCGGAAGATGGCAGTGTGATGACACTCCGCAGTTTTCTCGATAAAGACGGACATCCGATTGATGTCGAGGATATTAACGATCAGGCACGCCATCTGGTGCGTTTAATGCCGGTGCTGCGCTTGCGTGATGCCCGTTTTATGCGCCGTATTCGTAACGGCACGGTGCCAAATGTCCCTAATGTGGAAGTCACCGCGCGCCAACTCGATTTCCTCGCCCGTGAATTATCCTCACATCCGCAAAATCTCTCTGATGGACAGATTCGTCAGGGACTTTCCGCAATGGTGCAGCTGCTTGAGCATTATTTCTCTGAGCAGGGGGCTGGACAAGCGCGATATCGTTTAATGCGGCGGCGGGCCAGTAATGAGCAACGAAGCTGGCGCTATCTGGATATCATCAACCGGATGATTGACCGGCCTGGAGGGCGCTCGTATCGGGTTATTTTGCTCGGCCTGTTTGCTACTTTATTGCAGGCAAAAGGCACATTGCGGCTGGATAAAGACGCACGTCCATTATTGCTGATTGAAGATCCAGAAACGCGTTTACACCCTATTATGCTTTCAGTTGCCTGGCATCTGTTGAATCTTCTGCCATTGCAGCGCATTGCCACCACCAACTCGGGTGAGTTGCTTTCGTTAACGCCGGTAGAGCATGTTTGCCGTCTGGTACGTGAGTCCTCTCGCGTTGCCGCCTGGCGTCTGGGGCCGAGTGGCTTGAGTACCGAAGACAGCCGACGTATCTCTTTCCACATTCGTTTTAACCGTCCGTCATCGCTGTTTGCTCGCTGCTGGCTGCTGGTGGAAGGCGAAACGGAAACCTGGGTTATCAATGAACTGGCGCGTCAGTGTGGACATCATTTTGATGCCGAAGGGATCAAGGTCATTGAGTTTGCCCAGTCCGGGCTAAAGCCACTGGTTAAATTTGCCCGTCGAATGGGGATTGAATGGCATGTACTGGTCGATGGCGATGAAGCCGGGAAGAAGTATGCCGCTACGGTACGCAGCCTGTTGAATAACGATCGGGAAGCCGAACGAGAACATTTAACGGCGTTACCGGCGCTGGATATGGAACATTTTATGTATCGCCAGGGATTTTCTGATGTGTTCCACCGCGTGGCGCAGATCCCGGAAAATGTGCCGATGAATCTGCGTAAAATTATCTCGAAAGCGATCCATCGCTCTTCCAAACCCGATCTTGCCATTGAAGTGGCAATGGAGGCCGGCCGTCGTGGTGTGGACTCCGTACCGACGCTGCTGAAAAAAATGTTCTCACGCGTGCTGTGGCTGGCGCGCGGTCGGGCAGATTAACTACAAAACATCGTGGCCATTTGTGGCTGAATAGTGTCGAGCATCTCATAGCGCCGACGATATTCAGCCCGTTTTTTACTGGCGATTTCGGCAATCTCTTTTCGTGCTATCTGTGCCGGAAGGCGGTAATGGCGTTCAGCGTCACATACGCCGCCAACCGATTCCCAGAAAGCGTTGTAATCTGCATGGATCTTGCCCTCTTTATCGCGATAACGCAGGCTGCGGTAAATATGCGTTTCATTGCTGACGGCAATGATCTGCTCTACCTGCAAACGTTGGGCAAACAGACAGGCCGCTTCCATCACGAGACGTTTGGGAAATAGCCCGTGGCAGGCTTTCGTCGCATTCTGGATTTCCTGATGTGGAATTTCCCATTTCGCACCTTGCAGCCCGCCAATAAACATTGTTCTTTTCCCCTGGTATTCACACAGAGTAAAGGTGATCTCTGCCAGAGGAATACCTTCGCTGTTGCGGAACAGGATTGTGCTGTCACCTTCTTTATCCATTGAGATCATCATGGTCAGCTCAAGTGTGAACTGCTCGCCGTTTTTGCCTTCCAGCTTCGCCAGTTGCAGCCCGGGAGTATTCAAATATAAGCTGAATTCTTCTGCCGACATGCAGGCACGAAGCAATGCATAATGGTAACGTAACGCCTCCAGCAATTGCTTGCGGCTAAGATTCGCCGCAAGGTAAGGGCGATGCAGACGCACAGGCAGTCGCGGCTGGCGCGTTAACAACACATGGAGATTCGGCCAGTGGGAAAGTTCGTTCATCCACTCAACGCTTAAACGCGGCATAATCAACGAGCGCAGCAAAAATTTCTGGCGAAAACTACGGCGATGCCAAAATTTACCCGGCCGACACTGTCCACGTGCCAGACTAAGAAAAAGTGACAGGCTGCTGAGAGATTCAGATGGCGTAAAGGTCCGTTCAGTTAGCTGCGACATATTCATGAAATCAATGGTTATACATAACGTCGATTTCACCATGGCGTATCTTAACCAAACATCAATAGTGTGATTACTAACGTAAATTTTAGGGTTTTGTTGATATTTCGTTGAAGTTAATGACCCGGATTGGCATATGGAGTATTCAGAATATTTATGAAAAAGCGGAAAACCGTGAAGAAGCGTTACGTTATTGCGCTGGTGATAGTCATTGCCGGGCTGATTACGTTATGGAGAATTCTTAACGCACCCGTGCCGACTTATCAGACGCTGATTGTGCGCCCCGGTGATTTACAGCAAAGCGTGCTGGCGACCGGAAAGCTGGACGCGCTGCGTAAGGTTGATGTGGGCGCGCAGGTCAGCGGTCAGTTGAAAACGCTGTCGGTGGCGATTGGCGATAAAGTAAAAAAAGACCAGCTTTTAGGGGTTATTGATCCTGAACAAGCTGAAAACCAGATCAAGGAGGTGGAAGCAACGCTGATGGAGCTACGCGCGCAGCGGCAGCAGGCGGAAGCGGAGCTGAAACTGGCGCGGGTGACGTATTCCCGTCAGCAACGTCTTGCACAAACGCAGGCGGTTTCACAGCAGGATCTCGATACCGCCGCGACGGAGATGGCTGTGAAACAGGCGCAAATTGGCACCATTGACGCACAAATCAAGCGCAATCAGGCCTCACTCGATACGGCTAAAACCAATCTCGATTACACCCGCATCGTTGCCCCGATGGCCGGGGAAGTCACGCAAATCACCACTCTGCAAGGTCAGACGGTGATTGCCGCACAACAAGCACCGAACATTTTGACGCTGGCAGATATGAGTACCATGCTGGTAAAAGCGCAAGTTTCTGAAGCGGATGTAATTCACCTGAAGCCGGGGCAAAAAGCCTGGTTTACAGTGCTTGGCGATCCGCTGACGCGCTACGAGGGGCAAATCAAGGATGTGCTACCGACGCCGGAAAAGGTTAATGACGCTATTTTCTATTACGCCCGTTTTGAAGTTCCAAACCCCAATGGTTTGCTGCGGCTGGATATGACCGCGCAAGTGCATATTCAGCTCACCGATGTGAAAAATGTGCTGACGATCCCTCTGTCGGCGTTAGGCGATCCAGTCGGTGATAATCGTTATAAAGTCAAATTGTTGCGTAATGGTGAAACACGCGAGCGTGAAGTGACGATTGGCGCACGTAACGATACCGATGTTGAGATTGTCAAAGGGCTGGAAGCGGGCGATGAAGTGGTGATTGGTGAGGCCAAACCAGGAGCTGCACAATGACGCCCTTGCTCGAATTAAAGGATATTCGTCGCAGCTATCCTGCCGGTGACGAGCAGGTTGAGGTGCTGAAGGGCATCAGCCTCGATATTTATGCTGGTGAGATGGTGGCGATTGTCGGCGCTTCGGGTTCCGGTAAATCGACCCTGATGAATATTCTCGGCTGCCTGGATAAGGCCACCAGCGGCACCTATCGCGTCGCCGGTCAGGATGTTGCCATGCTGGACGCCGATGCGCTGGCGCAACTGCGTCGCGAACACTTCGGCTTTATTTTCCAGCGTTACCATTTGCTTTCACATTTAACCGCCGAGCAGAACGTTGAAGTACCCGCCGTCTATGCCGGTCTTGAGCGGAAACAGCGGTTGCTTCGCGCCCAGGAGTTACTGCAACGACTGGGGCTGGAAGACCGTACAGAGTATTACCCGGCACAGCTTTCGGGTGGTCAGCAACAGCGCGTCAGCATCGCGCGGGCATTGATGAACGGCGGTCAGGTAATTCTTGCCGATGAACCAACCGGCGCACTGGACAGTCATTCTGGCGAAGAGGTGATGGCGATCCTGCATCAGCTGCGCGATCGCGGGCATACGGTGATTATCGTTACCCACGATCCGCAGGTCGCTGCTCAGGCCGAGCGGGTGATCGAAATTCGCGACGGCGAAATTGTGCGCAATCCTCCCGCCATTGAAAAAGTGAATGTTGCTGGCGGGACGGAGCCTGTTATCAACACGGCGTCTGGCTGGCGGCAGTTTGTCAGCGGTTTTAACGAGGCGCTGACGATGGCGTGGCGGGCGCTGGCAGCGAATAAAATGCGTACTTTACTGACCATGCTGGGGATTATTATCGGTATTGCGTCGGTGGTTTCCATTGTCGTGGTCGGCGACGCCGCCAAACAAATGGTGCTGGCGGATATTCGTTCTATTGGTACGAATACTATTGATGTCTATCCCGGGAAAGATTTTGGCGATGACGATCCGCAATATCAGCAGGCGCTGAAGTACGACGACTTAATCGCCATCCAAAAACAACCGTGGGTCGCCTCAGCCACACCTGCCGTCTCGCAAAACCTGCGCCTGCGTTATAACAATGTCGATGTGGCTGCCAGTGCCAATGGCGTGAGCGGCGATTATTTCAATGTCTATGGCATGACCTTCAGCGAAGGGAATACCTTTAATCAGGAACAGCTGAATGGCCGTGCGCAAGTCGTGGTTCTCGACAGCAATACTCGCCGTCAGCTTTTCCCCCATAAAGCAAATGTGGTTGGCGAGGTTATCTTGGTTGGTAATATGCCAGCGAGAGTCATCGGCGTGGCAGAGGAAAAACAGTCGATGTTTGGTAGCAGTAAAGTGCTGCGTGTCTGGCTACCTTACAGCACGATGTCCGGGCGAGTTATGGGCCAGTCGTGGCTGAACTCTATTACTGTCAGGGTGAAAGAGGGCTTTGACAGCGCCGAGGCGGAACAGCAACTCACGCGTTTACTTTCACTGCGCCACGGTAAGAAGGATTTCTTTACCTGGAACATGGACGGCGTCTTGAAAACCGTTGAAAAGACCACACGTACTTTACAACTGTTTCTGACGCTGGTGGCGGTGATTTCGCTGGTGGTGGGCGGTATTGGTGTAATGAATATTATGCTGGTGTCAGTGACCGAGCGGACGCGGGAAATTGGCATTCGCATGGCTGTAGGTGCGCGAGCAAGCGATGTTTTGCAACAGTTTCTGATCGAAGCCGTGCTGGTTTGTCTGGTCGGCGGTGCGTTGGGAATAACACTGTCACTGTTAATTGCTTTCACCTTGCAGCTTTTCTTACCCGGTTGGGAGATCGGTTTTTCACCGTTGGCACTGCTGCTGGCGTTTCTCTGCTCGACGGTCACCGGGATTTTATTTGGCTGGTTACCCGCACGAAATGCGGCACGACTGGATCCAGTAGATGCTTTGGCACGAGAGTAATTTTTGAGATAAAAATGCCAGCCGATCGGGCTGGCATTTTGCCTGTAGGATGTACACAATGAGACAGAAGAGCTATGCGACTGCCGCTTCTACTTCGACGGGCACAATAACACTGGCGTGATTGCCTTTTGGCCCCTGGTGGACATCAAACTGAACGGATTGTCCAGCTTTTAGCGTTCTGTAACCATCCATCTGAATGGTGGAATAATGAGCGAAAATATCTTCGCCGCCGCCTTCAGGGCAGATGAAACCAAACCCTTTGGCATTGTTGAACCACTTAACAGTACCCTTTTCCATGCTTCGACATCCTTCGCAAATCTTATACAAGTAAGATGGAATAAACCGGGGTCAGAGAGGGGGCTGTTCAAAACCTCGCCAACTCTAGAAATACAATTTAGAGAATTAGGGCGAGCCGTCAAGCATTTGACAGGGGCCAGGGGGCAGGTATGAATCAAAAATTTGAAGCAGTTAACGCTATTGACAGGAATGTGACAGATGTCGCTGATGCCAACGATAGATGATAGTTATCTATCATGTGGAGTAGATTGGTCAGGCAAATAAGCTCTTGTCAGCGGCAGGGCGTTCTGCCGATAACCGTAACCGAAGATGATAACTGACAATGGGTAAAACGAACGACTGGCTGGACTTTGATCAACTGGCGGAAGAAAAAGTTCGCGACGCGCTAAAACCGCCATCTATGTATAAAGTGATATTAGTCAATGATGATTACACTCCGATGGAGTTTGTTATTGACGTGTTACAAAAATTCTTTTCTTATGATGTAGAACGTGCAACGCAATTGATGCTCGCTGTTCACTACCAGGGGAAGGCCATTTGCGGAGTCTTTACCGCCGAGGTTGCAGAAACCAAAGTGGCGATGGTGAACAAGTACGCGAGGGAGAATGAGCATCCATTGCTGTGTACGCTAGAAAAAGCCTGAATGCAGGCATAAAAATTGGGGGAGGTGCCTATGCTCAATCAAGAACTGGAACTCAGTTTAAATATGGCTTTCGCCAGAGCGCGCGAGCACCGTCATGAGTTTATGACCGTCGAGCACTTGTTACTGGCGCTGCTCAGTAACCCATCTGCCCGGGAGGCGCTGGAAGCGTGTTCCGTGGATTTGGTTGCGCTCCGTCAGGAACTGGAAGCCTTTATTGAACAAACCACACCCGTTCTGCCTGCCAGTGAAGAGGAGCGCGACACACAGCCAACGCTGAGTTTTCAGCGTGTACTGCAACGTGCGGTCTTCCATGTCCAGTCCTCCGGTCGCAATGAGGTTACCGGTGCAAACGTTCTGGTCGCTATCTTTAGCGAACAGGAGTCGCAGGCGGCATATCTGTTGCGCAAACATGAAGTCAGCCGTCTCGATGTGGTGAACTTTATCTCTCATGGCACGCGTAAAGACGAGCCGACACAGTCTTCTGATCCTGGCAGCCAGCCAAACAGCGAAGAACAAGCTGGTGGGGAGGAACGTATGGAGAATTTCACGACGAACCTGAATCAGCTTGCGCGTGTGGGCGGAATCGACCCACTGATTGGTCGTGAGAAGGAGCTGGAGCGTGCTATTCAGGTTCTCTGCCGTCGCCGTAAAAACAACCCGCTGCTGGTGGGGGAATCCGGTGTCGGCAAAACCGCGATTGCGGAAGGTCTTGCCTGGCGAATTGTTCAGGGCGATGTGCCGGAAGTGATGGCTGACTGTACGATTTACTCTCTCGATATCGGTTCTCTGTTAGCGGGCACAAAATATCGCGGCGACTTTGAAAAACGTTTTAAAGCGTTGCTCAAGCAGCTGGAGCAGGACACTAACAGCATCCTGTTTATTGATGAGATCCACACCATTATCGGTGCGGGTGCAGCCTCTGGTGGTCAGGTTGATGCGGCTAACCTGATCAAACCGTTGCTCTCAAGCGGTAAAATTCGCGTAATTGGTTCGACAACCTATCAGGAGTTCAGCAACATTTTCGAGAAAGACCGTGCTCTGGCGCGTCGCTTCCAGAAAATTGATATTACTGAACCGTCGATCGAAGAAACCGTACAGATCATCAACGGCCTGAAACCGAAGTACGAAGCGCACCATGACGTGCGTTATACCGCAAAAGCGGTGCGTGCAGCGGTAGAGCTGGCGGTGAAATACATTAACGATCGTCATCTGCCGGATAAAGCCATTGACGTTATCGACGAAGCGGGCGCTCGCGCACGCCTGATGCCGGTAAGCAAACGCAAGAAAACCGTTAATGTGGCGGATATTGAGTCCGTGGTGGCCCGTATTGCGCGCATTCCAGAGAAGAGTGTTTCTCAGAGTGACCGCGATACCCTGAAAAACCTCAGCGATCGCCTGAAAATGCTGGTCTTCGGTCAGGATAAAGCCATTGAGGCGCTGACTGAAGCCATTAAGATGGCGCGTGCAGGTTTAGGTCACGAACATAAACCAGTCGGTTCGTTCCTGTTTGCCGGCCCTACCGGGGTCGGGAAAACAGAGGTGACGGTACAGCTTTCGAAAGCTTTGGGCATTGAGCTTCTGCGCTTTGATATGTCCGAGTATATGGAACGCCATACCGTCAGCCGTCTGATTGGTGCGCCTCCGGGATACGTTGGTTTTGATCAGGGCGGTTTGCTGACTGATGCGGTCATCAAGCATCCTCATGCGGTGCTGCTGCTGGACGAAATCGAGAAAGCGCACCCGGACGTGTTCAATATTCTGTTGCAGGTGATGGACAACGGTACGCTGACCGATAACAACGGACGCAAAGCGGACTTCCGTAACGTGGTGCTGGTGATGACCACTAATGCCGGGGTGCGGGAAACTGAGCGTAAATCCATTGGTCTTATCCACCAGGATAACAGCACCGATGCGATGGAAGAGATCAAGAAGATCTTTACACCGGAATTCCGTAACCGTCTCGACAACATTATCTGGTTCGATCATCTCTCCACCGACGTGATCCATCAGGTAGTGGATAAATTCATCGTCGAGTTGCAGGTTCAGTTGGATCAGAAAGGTGTTTCTCTGGAAGTGAGCCAGGAAGCGCGTGACTGGCTGGCCGAGAAAGGTTACGACCGGGCAATGGGCGCACGTCCGATGGCGCGTGTCATCCAGGACAACCTGAAAAAACCGCTCGCCAACGAACTGTTGTTTGGTTCGCTGGTGGACGGCGGTCAGGTGACGGTTGCGCTGGATAAAGAGAAAAATGAGCTGACTTACGGATTTCAGAGTGCACAAAAGCACAAGGCGGAAGCAGCGCATTAATCTAATTGTTAGGTAGGTTGGTGAAGTCCGTAATCTCGAAAGAGGTTACGGACTTTTTATTTGTAGGGTGGAATGGTGAAAACCCTATTTTTGGAGGTGAAGGTAAGTTGTTGATAATTAATGGTGCTGGAAGGTAAGAATAAAAAAGGGTGGCAGCAGGAAAATGAGATGATTTTTCTTTATTAACAACGAGCTAAACGTGTAGTATTTGAGTTCACTGCCGTACAGGCAGCTTAGAAAGCCAACCGAAAGAAAAACTCGATTTTTATACCGTTCACTGCCGTACAGGCAGATAAAATGCGAAAAAAAAGCCCGTACTTTCGTACGAGCTCTTCTTCAAATATGGCGGTGAGGGGGGGATTCGAACCCCCGATACGTTGCCGTATACACACTTTCCAGGCGTGCTCCTTCAGCCACTCGGACACCTCACCAAATTGTTTTGCTGCCTGACCTCATGGGGGGCAACGGGGCGCTACTATAGGGAGTTGGAGTAAAACGGTCAAGAAGAATTTTACTGACAATTCTCGTTTGCTCATACTGTAAACAAGTTGTGCAGTATATCTACATCGAGACAAGTTATGTACTTATACTTCCAACGTTCTTCGTACAAAATAAAAAGGCCGGTTAAACCGACCTTTTACGCGTTCTTTCTCTTCGCCCATCAGGCGGTAAAACAATCAGCGACTACGGAAGACAATGCGGCCTTTGCTCAGGTCGTACGGGGTCAGCTCAACAGTCACTTTGTCGCCCGTCAGGATGCGGATGTAGTTTTTACGCATTTTACCGGAGATGTGTGCAGTAACCACGTGACCGTTTTCTAACTCTACGCGGAACATGGTGTTAGGCAACGTTTCAAGAACGGTACCTTGCATTTCAATATTGTCTTCTTTGGCCATCTAATCCTCTGGGGTATCACTACCGTAATTTGAACCGGCAAGATAATGCCGAAGTTCTGTAAATAAGTAAAGATTTGCGCGCTAAATCGCAACAAACAGGTTCGGCACATTACTCCGAAAACACACGGCTAAGCCGCACCAAAAGCGCAACGTATAAGGGAGCGGTGAGATAAACGATGGGCGTTACCTGACGCGAAAAATTCCTTATCGGCAGCGGGGTAATGAGCGTAACCAACTCTGCGACCGCAATTATAACACTCTGGGGAGAAATGTGCCGAAAACATTCATTCTTGTGGTGAAAACAAGCACCGTGGTACCCAGAAATTATTCGGCAATCGTCCGAGGCGCATTTGATTGAGATAATTTAGATAATCCCGGCGGGGAATTTCGCAGGCACCAAGCGAAGCTGTGTGATCGTTAAGGACCTGGCAGTCGATAAGTTTGCCACCGTGACGGATAAATTCATCACAGAAGACCAGTAGCGCTGTTTTGGACGCGTTTTCCATCCGGCTGAACATAGACTCGCCACAAAATAGCGTTCCCTGGGCCACGCCGTACATACCGCCGACAAGCTCATCTTCACACCAGACTTCGATGGAGTGGGCATGACCGAGTTCGTGAAGGCGATGGTAGGCTTCGACCACGCCACGCGTGATCCAGGTTCCTTCTTCGCGATCGCTGGCACAGCCTTCAATGACCTGACCAAAGGCGTAATTCATCGTGACACGATAGGGCGAGCGTTTATGAAATCGTTTCATACTACGGCTGATATGCAATGATTCAGGCCATAGTACCGCGCGAGGATCGGGCGACCACCAGAGGATGGGGTCGCCTGGAGAAAACCACGGAAAAATACCACGCTGATAAGCCATTAACAGGCGCGCAGGGCTAAGATCGCCCCCCAGTGCCAGCAGGCCGTTAGGCTCACGTAATGCGCCTTCCGGGGAAGGGAAGGCTATTGAATGGCGAGAAAGCTGAACCAGGCGCATGACCGCAAAACCCCACGCAAGTCGGATCGTTCAATAATAGCTTACAAACCCTGCTTAAACTGGTAATAACGCCCCTGTCGGGCAAGCAGTTCTGCGTGAGTACCTTGCTCAATAATTTGCCCGTTGTCCATCACTATTATTTGCTGGAAACGAGAGAGCCCGCGAAGTCGATGGGTGACCATTAACACCGTTTTCTCACGCATCATTTCTGCAAGTAATTCAAGGATCTGACTTTCAGTTGTGGCATCTAAGCCTTCGGTAGGTTCATCCAGCAATACCAGTGGCGCATCATGTAACAGCGCACGGGCGATAGCCAGACGGCGCAGTTCACCACCGGAGAGCTGGCGTCCGCCTTCACCTAACCAACTGTTGAGACCTGCATCCTCGAGCAGCTTCTCCAGACCAACTCGACGCAAGATCTCCGCCAGAGCTTCATCACTACTGCCAGGCGAGGCGAGTAACAGATTATCACGCAGCGTGGCGCTAAACAGATGCACTCGCTGTGGCACAACGCTGATGGTCTGGCGCAGAGTTGCTTCGTTCAGGCTGGCTATGGGACTATCGTTAAGTAAAATCTCGCCCTGTTGCGGGTCCCATGCGCGGGTCAGCAGTTGTAACAATGTTGATTTACCGCATCCGGTTCGCCCGAGAATCGCCATATGTTCTCCGGCGTTTACCTGAAGAGAAATCCCTTTCAGTGCTTGTTGGGATTGCTCCGGATAAGTGAACTGAACATCCCGTAACGTCAGCGAAACACGATCGGCAACATGAGTTTGGCTATCAGGGAAGGTGACTTCCGGTTTTTGATCCGTTAAATCAGTGATCCGTACGGCAGAGGCAATGACTTGCCCCAGATGCTGAAATGCACCCGTTACTGGTGCCAGTGCTTCAAACGCGGCTAACGCACAGAAGACAAACAGGGCAATTAACGCGCCTGGTTGAGTATTGCCACCAACGCCGCCAGACGCCATCCACAGCATCAGGATCACCGCTAACGCGCCAATTAACAGCATTATTGCTTGCGACAAAGCTGTCAGTTCAGATTGACGGCGTTGCGCTTCCAGCCACTGAATTTCAGTATTCTCTAATTGCGTGCGATAACGATCGCTGGCACCAAAAATGGTCAGCTCAGCTTGCCCTTGCAGCCAGGCTGTCAGTTGTTGGCGATACTGCCCGCGAAGATGAGTCAGATTTTGCCCGGTGCTTTTTCCCGCACGATAAAACAGCGGTGGCATCAGGAAAAGCGTCAGTAACATAATGCCACCCAGCGTAAAGGCGAGGGTGAAATCAAGGAAACTTAACCCGATTGTCACCACCATAATCACCACAAAAGCGCCCACCAGCGGCGAGATAACGCGCAGGTAAAGATGATCGAGCGTATCAACATCCGCCACCACGCGGTTGAGCAATTCGCCCTGACGATAGCGCGCCAGTCCGGCTGGGGAGAGGGGGAGCAATTTGCTGAAGGTGTAAATGCGCAGATGCTGCAACACGCGGAAAGTCGCGTCGTGACTTACCAGACGTTCAAAATAGCGCCCGGCAGTACGGGTGATTGCTGCGCCACGCACGCCCGCAGCGGGTAGCATATAGTTGAAGCTGTACAGTCCTGCAACGCCCGCCACTGCTGAGGCGGAGAGGAACCAGCCGGAAAGTGTCAACAGACCGATACTGGCGAGCAGTGTGACAATTGCCAGCACAATGCCAAGGCTTAACATCCATTTATGACGTTTATACAGAGCCAGATAGGGTAGCAAAGCGCGCATTTAAATCTCCTCCTGACGATGGGCCAGCAATGTGGCAAAAGGACCGTTAGCCACGCTTAATTCCGCGTAACGTCCTTGCTCGATAATCTGACCATCCTGCATTACCCAAATGACATCCCAGTCAGCAAGATCTTCTAACTGGTGGGTGACCATTAACGTTGTCTGGCGCAGAGAGGCGGCATTCAGCGCCTCCATTACGCGCTGTTCACTGTGAGCATCAAGGCTTGCTGCGGGTTCATCCAACAGTAATAGCGAACAGGGATTCAGTAATGCACGCGCCACCGCCACACGTTGTGCCTGGCCTACGGAAAGGCGGGCAGCCTGGTCGCCAACAGGCGTATCAACTCCTTGTGGCAGGAGCGGTAGAAACTCACAGACCCACGCGTTATCCAGTGCTGTTTGTAACTCTTGTTCGCTGGCATCAGGTCGTGCCAGCAGTACGTTATCCCGTAATGTTGCTGCTGGTAATTGTGGATTTTGACCAACCCAGGAGAGATGCTTACGCCATGATTCTGGTGATAAATCACGTAATTCTATTCCGTTGATTCGTAGCGATCCCTGATATGAAAGAAAACCGGAAAGCGCATTCAGTAGTGAGCTTTTACCTGAACCGCTACGACCAACCAACACCGCTCGTTGGCCTGCTGGCAAAGTAAAATTCAACGGACCTGCCAGCGTTTTACCTTCCGGCGACGTGATAAACAGATCCTCGGCCTCAATGGTCACCGGATCGGCCGACGTTAATTCAGCCTCACCGCGCTGCGGATGGGCGAGCGGGGTTTCCATAAACGTTTTCAGACTGTCCGCCGCGCCAACAGCCTGGGCTTTAGCATGATAAAACGTACCCAGATCGCGCAATGGCTGGAAAAACTCCGGCGCAAGGATCAGGGCCAGAAAACCCGCAGCCAGCGTCACACCAGTATCATAGTGACCAAAATCCAGCTCGCCGAGATAGGAGAAACCAAAATAGACCGCCACCAGAGCAATCGACAGCGAGGTAAAGAATTCCAGAATGCCGGAGGATAAAAACGCCAGCCGTAACACTTCCATTGTCCGTTGGCGGAAATCTTCCGAAGCAGAACGAATACTTTCAATTTCAGCTTCGCCACGACCAAAAATACGCAATGTTTCCATGCCGCGCAGGCGATCGAGGAAATGTCCACTTAAGCGAGCAAGAGCGAGAAAGTTGCGTCGGTTAGCATCGGCAGCCCCCATTCCAACCAGCGCCATAAATAACGGAATTAACGGAGCAGTGCCCAGCAGAATGAGCGCCGCAGCCCAGTTAGAGGGGAAGATCGCCACCACAATCAGCAACGGCACCGACACTGCCAGCGCCATTTGCGGCAGGTAGCGTGCATAGTAATCATGCATATCGTCAATTTGCTCGAGTACCAACGTCGCCCAGCTCCCCGCCGGTTTACCCTGAATCCACGCTGGCCCTGCTTGTTGCAGACGGTCGAGAACCTGACGTCGGATAGCAAAGCGGATATGCTGCCCGGCGTGATAACCCACCCGTTCTCGTAACCAGACCACCCATGCGCGCAGTACAAAGGTCAGAACCAGTAACGTAAAGGGAAGCAGCAGGGCTTCACGGGGAATATTCTCCATAATCATATGTTGCAGAATTCGCGCCATGAACCAGGCCTGGGCAATGATCAATATGCCGCTCACAAAGCCCAGCAGACGAGAAATATTCAGCCAACGTTGGGAGATGACGCTTTGCTGTTTTAACCAGCGGGTTAACTCTTTTTGACGGGATTTATTCATTGCACGCTTAGCAGGTGAGTTATCAGAATTATTTGCAGAGCAATGTTACAACGGGGAAAAAATAAAGGCGACCCATAGTCGCATGGTGTCGCCTTCTTTACTTTTGTTACTGATTTGTAAAATTATTTTGCGTCAGCTAAACCATCGAGGTAGCGTTCCGCATCAAGTGCCGCCATGCAGCCTGTACCGGCAGATGTAATGGCCTGGCGATAAATATGATCCATCACGTCGCCTGCGGCAAAGACGCCAGGGATGCTGGTCTGGGTGGCATTACCATGAATACCCGACTGCACTTTGATGTAGCCGTTTTCCAGTTCCAACTGCCCTTCGAAAATAGCCGTGTTCGGGCTGTGGCCGATAGCAACAAACAGACCGGCAACGTCGAGTGATTCGATGTTTTCGCTGTTTTGTGTATCGCGCAGACGAACGCCAGTGACGCCCATCTGATCGCCGGTCACTTCTTCCAGCGTACGGTTGGTGTGCAGAATGATGTTGCCGTTTTCCACTTTATCCATCAGACGCTTAATGAGGATTTTTTCCGCACGGAAACTGTCACGACGGTGGATAAGATGCACTTCCGAAGCGATGTTAGACAGATACAGCGCCTCTTCAACCGCGGTATTGCCGCCGCCGATGACCGCAACTTTCTGGTTGCGATAGAAGAAACCGTCGCAGGTTGCACAAGCAGAAACTCCACGCCCTTTAAAGGCTTCTTCAGAGGGCAGGCCGAGATAGCGAGCAGAAGCTCCAGTGGCAATAATCAGCGCATCACAAGTGTATTCGCCGCTATCGCCAGTAAGACGGAACGGACGATTCTGCAAATCTACTTTGCTGATGTGATCAAAAATGATTTCAGTTTCAAATTTAGCGGCATGTTCGTGCATGCGCTCCATTAATAACGGACCGGTCAGATCGTTTGGATCGCCTGGCCAGTTTTCCACTTCCGTGGTGGTGGTCAGTTGGCCGCCTTTTTCCATGCCGGTAATCAGCACAGGTTGCAGGTTGGCGCGCGCCGCGTAGACAGCAGCGGTGTATCCCGCCGGGCCTGAACCCAGGATAAGCAGTTTACTGTGTTTGGTCGTGCCCATGAGATCCCCATAGTTGTTGGCAGACAATGGGCAGGATTGTAGGGAATTTACAGACGTAAAAAAAGAGTATGACGATTTTGTTAACAATTTGTGCAATCGGCAGTATCGATAAGCAGGTCAAACTCCCTCCGGCATTATCACCTCTGCTACTTAAATTTCCCGCGTTATAAGCCGATTAAATGATGAATAAACGCCCCTGTTAATGAATATCTGGCATGTTGTACTAAAAATCGATGTTTTGCTTTGACAATCCCCTGGTGTTTTGCGAAAACATTCGAGGAAGAAAAAAAACAGTATTCTTATATGCGCATAACCATGCATGTAAATACCATGTTTACCGTGCTAGTGAAATCTACGTATGGCGTGGACAGACGCCATTCGTGATGTCGATAGCTGCCACCAGGCAACGGTCTTCTCACCGTAGACCAGGCATTGCGCGCCGTGAATCTTAATGATTTCGGTCTATCGTGACGGGTAGCGACTCTGAACAGTGATGTTTCAGGGTCAGACAGGAGTAGGGAAGGAATACAGAGAGACAATAATAATGGTAGATAGCAAGAAGCGCCCTGGCAAAGATCTCGACCGTATCGATCGTAACATTCTTAATGAGTTGCAAAAGGATGGGCGTATTTCTAACGTCGAGCTTTCTAAACGTGTGGGACTTTCCCCAACGCCGTGCCTTGAGCGTGTGCGTCGGCTGGAAAGACAAGGGTTTATTCAGGGCTATACAGCGCTGCTGAACCCCCATTATCTGGATGCATCACTTCTGGTATTCGTTGAGATTACTCTGAATCGTGGCGCACCGGATGTGTTTGAACAATTCAATACCGCTGTACAAAAACTTGAAGAAATTCAGGAGTGTCATTTAGTATCCGGTGATTTCGACTACCTGTTGAAAACACGCGTGCCGGATATGTCGGCTTACCGTAAGTTGCTAGGGGAAACCCTGCTGCGTCTGCCTGGCGTCAATGACACGCGGACATACGTTGTTATGGAAGAAGTCAAGCAGAGTAATCGTCTGGTTATTAAGACGCGCTAACACGGAACAGGTGCAAAATCGGCGTATTTTGATTACACTCCTGTTAATCCATACAGCAACAGTACTGGGGTAACCTGGTACTGTTGTCCGTTTTAGCATCGGGCAGGAAAAGCCTGTAACCTGGAGAGCCTTTCTTGAGCCAGGAATACACTGAAGACAAAGAAGTCACATTGACAAAGTTAAGTAGCGGCCGCCGCCTTCTGGAGGCGTTGCTGATCCTTATTGTCCTGTTTGCCGTCTGGTTGATGGCTGCCTTACTAAGCTTTAACCCTTCGGACCCCAGCTGGTCGCAAACGGCCTGGCATGAGCCTATCCATAATTTAGGTGGAATGCCCGGTGCGTGGCTGGCAGATACGCTGTTCTTTATTTTTGGCGTGATGGCTTACACCATTCCCGTCATTATCGTCGGCGGCTGTTGGTTTGCCTGGCGTCATCAGTCCAGTGACGAATACATTGATTATTTTGCCGTTTCGCTACGCATCATTGGCGTTTTGGCGCTCATCCTTACCTCTTGTGGTCTGGCGGCAATCAACGCTGACGATATCTGGTATTTTGCCTCCGGTGGCGTCATCGGCAGCTTACTAAGCACTACGCTACAACCACTGCTACACAGTAGCGGAGGAACTATTGCGCTGCTCTGCGTTTGGGCTGCGGGCCTGACGTTGTTCACCGGTTGGTCATGGGTGACCATTGCTGAAAAACTCGGCGGCTGGATTTTAAACATTCTCACCTTCGCCAGTAATCGTACTCGTCGCGATGATACCTGGGTCGATGAAGATGAGTATGAAGACGACGAAGAATATGAAGATGAAAATCACGGCAAACAGCATGAATCACGCCGTGCCCGTATTCTTCGCGGCGCGTTAGCGCGTCGTAAACGTCTGGCGGAAAAATTCATTAATCCGATGGGGCGGCAAACAGATGCTGCGTTGTTCTCCGGTAAGCGGATGGATGATGAAGAAGAGATTACCTACACTGCACGCGGTGTGGCTGCCGACCCTGACGACGTCCTCTTTTCGGGCAATCGTGCAACGCAGCCAGAATATGACGAATACGATCCATTATTAAACGGTGCGCCAATTACCGAACCTGTTGCTGTAGCAGCTGCTGCTACCACGGCGACACAAAGCTGGGCTGCACCGGTTGAACCTGTGACTCAGACGCCGCCAGTTGCCTCTGTTGATGTTCCACCTGCGCAACCTACAGTAGCCTGGCAGCCTGTACCGGGGCCACAAACGGGAGAGCCGGTTATTGCTCCTGCACCGGAAGGTTACCCTCAGCAGCCACAATATGCGCAGCCTGAAGTGCAATATAATGAGCCGCTGCAACAACCTGTACAGCCACAGCAGCCGTATTATGCGCCTGCGGCGGAACAACCTGTGCAACAACCTTACTACGCTCCTGCGGCGGAACAACCTGTTCAGCAGCCGTATTACACAACTGCGGCGGAACAGTCTGCGCAACAGCCGTATTACGCCCCTGCGCCAGAACAATCGATGGCAGGTAACGCCTGGCAAGCCGAAGAGCAGCAATCTACTTTTGCTCCACAGTCTACATACCAGACTGAGCAAACTTATCAGCAGCCAGCCGCTCAGGAGCCGTTGTACCAACAGCCGCAACCCGTTGAACAGCAGCCTGTTGTGGAGCCTGAACCCATTGTAGAAGAGACAAAACCCGCACGTCCGCCGCTTTACTATTTTGAAGAAGTGGAAGAGAAGCGTGCCCGTGAACGTGAACAACTTGCGGCTTGGTATCAACCGATTCCTGAACCGGTTAAAGAACCAGAACCGATCAAATCTTCGCTGAAAGCACCTTCTGTTGCAGCAGTACCTCCAGTGGAAGCCGCTGCTGCTGTTTCTCCGCTGGCATCTGGTGTGAAAAAAGCGACACTGGCGACGGGGGCTGCCGCAACCGTTGCCGCGCCAGTTTTCAGTCTGGCAAATAGCGCTGGACCGCGTCCGCAGGTCAAAGAGGGGATTGGCCCGCAGTTGCCACGACCGAAACGCATCCGCGTGCCAACTCGTCGTGAACTGGCGTCTTACGGTATTAAGCTGCCCTCACAGCGTGCGGCAGAAGAAAAAGCCCGTGAAGCCCAGCGCAATCAGTACGATTCCGGCGATCATTATAACGATGATGAAATCGATGCGATGCAGCAGGATGAACTGGCGCGTCAGTTCGCCCAGACGCAGCAGCAACGCTATGGCGAACAGTATCAACATGATGTGCCAGTCAACGCAGAAGATACAGATGCTGCAGCAGAGGCAGAACTGGCTCGTCAGTTTGCTCAAACTCAACAGCAACGTTATTCGGGCGAACAACCGGCTGGGGCGAATCCGTTCTCGCTGGATGATTTCGAATTTTCGCCAATGAAAGCTTTGCTGGATGATGGGCCACACGAACCGCTGTTTACGCCAATTGTTGAACCTGTACAGCAGCCGCAACAACCGATAGCGCCGCAGCAGCAATACCAGCAGCCGCAACAACCGATAGCGCCGCAGCAGCAATACCAGCAGCCACAACAACCTGTAGCGCCGCAGCAGCAATATCAGCAGCCGCAACAACTGGTTGCACAGCAGCCGCAATATCAGCAGCCGCAACAGCCGGTTGCACCACAGCCGCAGTATCAGCAGCCACAACAGCCGGTTGCACCACAGCAGCAATATCAGCAGCCGCAACAGCCAATTGCGCCGCAGCCGCAGTATCAGCAGCCACAACAACCGGTTGCGCCGCAGCCGCAGGATACCCTGCTTCATCCACTGTTGATGCGCAATGGCGACAGCCGTCCGTTGCATAAACCGACGACGCCGCTGCCTTCTCTGGATTTGCTGACACCGCCGCCGAGCGAAGTGGAGCCGGTAGATACCTTTGCGCTTGAACAAATGGCGCGCCTGGTGGAAGCGCGTCTGGCTGATTTCCGTATTAAAGCCGATGTCGTCAATTACTCTCCGGGACCGGTTATCACTCGCTTTGAATTAAACCTGGCACCGGGCGTAAAAGCGGCGCGCATTTCTAACTTGTCTCGTGACCTTGCCCGTTCACTTTCGACGGTGGCGGTGCGTGTCGTTGAAGTTATTCCTGGCAAACCTTATGTAGGTCTGGAGTTACCGAATAAAAAACGACAAACCGTTTATCTGCGCGAAGTGCTTGATAATGCGAAGTTCCGCGATAATCCGTCACCATTAACTGTGGTGCTGGGTAAAGATATCGCCGGTGAGCCGGTGGTTGCCGATCTGGCGAAGATGCCGCACTTGTTGGTTGCGGGGACTACTGGTTCCGGTAAATCTGTCGGTGTGAACGCGATGATCCTGAGCATGCTTTATAAAGCACAGCCAGAAGATGTGCGTTTCATCATGATCGACCCGAAAATGCTGGAGCTTTCGGTTTATGAAGGCATTCCGCATCTGTTAACGGAAGTTGTTACTGATATGAAAGATGCCGCCAACGCGCTGCGCTGGTGTGTTAACGAGATGGAGCGTCGTTATAAACTGATGTCTGCGCTGGGTGTGCGTAATCTGGCGGGTTATAACGAAAAAATTGCTGAAGCCGATCGCATGATGCGTCCGATTCCAGACCCGTACTGGAAGCCGGGTGACAGTATGGATGCCCAGCATCCGGTGCTGAAAAAAGAACCGTACATTGTGGTGTTGGTGGACGAATTTGCCGACCTGATGATGACGGTAGGTAAAAAAGTGGAAGAGCTGATAGCACGTCTGGCGCAAAAAGCCCGTGCCGCGGGTATCCACCTCGTACTGGCAACTCAACGTCCATCGGTTGATGTTATTACTGGTCTGATTAAAGCGAATATTCCGACCCGTATCGCCTTTACCGTATCCAGTAAGATTGACTCACGTACCATTCTTGATCAGGCTGGCGCGGAATCCCTGCTGGGTATGGGGGATATGCTCTACTCTGGGCCGAACTCCACGCTGCCAGTACGTGTCCACGGTGCTTTTGTTCGCGATCAGGAAGTTCATGCCGTAGTACAGGACTGGAAAGCGCGTGGTCGCCCACAATATGTTGATGGCATCACCTCCGACAGCGAAAGCGAAGGTGGTGCGGGTGGTTTCGATGGCGCTGAAGAACTGGATCCGTTGTTCGATCAGGCAGTGCAGTTTGTCACTGAAAAACGCAAAGCGTCAATTTCAGGCGTACAGCGTCAGTTCCGCATTGGTTATAACCGTGCAGCGCGTATTATCGAACAGATGGAAGCGCAAGGGATTGTCAGCGAACAGGGGCACAACGGTAATCGTGAAGTGCTGGCCCCACCGCCGTTTGACTAATTAATGCATCGTAGGCCGGATAAGGCGCGGTAGCGTCGCATCCGGCAATCTGGTAACTGAAAATTCAGTATTTTCTTCTTTCCTCAAGCTGATTATTAGCCTGGAATAGAGAGTAGAGGGAGCTCCCGGTCGGGAGTGACGTAATTTGAGGAATAATGATGAAAAAAATTGCCATCACCTGTGCATTACTCTCAAGCTTAGTAGCAAGCAGCGTTTGGGCTGATGCCGCAAGCGATCTGAAAAGCCGCCTGGATAAAGTCAGCAGCTTCCACGCCAGCTTCACACAAAAAGTGACTGACGGTAGCGGCGCTGCGGTGCAGGAAGGTCAGGGCGATCTGTGGGTGAAACGTCCAAACTTATTCAACTGGCATATGACTCAACCTGACGAAAGCATTCTGGTTTCTGACGGTAAAACACTGTGGTTCTATAACCCGTTCGTTGAGCAAGCTACGGCAACCTGGCTGAAAGATGCCACCGGTAATACGCCGTTTATGCTGATTGCCCGCAACCAGTCCAGCGACTGGCAGCAGTACAATATCAAACAGAATGGCGATGACTTTGTCCTGACGCCGAAAGCCAGCAATGGCAATCTGAAGCAGTTCACCATTAACGTGGGGCGTGATGGCACAATCCATCAGTTTAGCGCGGTGGAGCAGGACGATCAGCGCAGCAGTTATCAACTGAAATCCCAGCAAAATGGGGCTGTGGATGCAGCGAAATTTACCTTCACCCCGCCGCAAGGCGTCACGGTAGATGATCAACGTAAGTAGAGGCACCTGAGTGAGCAATCTGTCGCTCGATTTTTCGGATAATACTTTTCAACCTCTGGCCGCGCGTATGCGGCCAGAAAATTTAGCACAGTATATCGGCCAGCAACATTTGCTGGCTGCGGGGAAGCCGTTGCCGCGTGCTATCGAAGCCGGGCATTTGCATTCTATGATCCTCTGGGGGCCACCGGGTACCGGCAAAACAACCCTCGCTGAAGTGATTGCCCGCTATGCGAACGCTGATGTGGAACGTATTTCTGCCGTTACTTCTGGCGTGAAAGAGATTCGCGAGGCGATCGAGCGCGCTCGGCAAAACCGCAATGCTGGTCGCCGCACTATTCTTTTTGTTGACGAAGTTCATCGTTTCAACAAAAGCCAGCAGGATGCGTTTCTGCCACATATTGAAGACGGCACCATCACTTTTATTGGTGCAACCACTGAAAACCCGTCATTTGAGCTTAATTCGGCGCTGCTTTCCCGTGCCCGTGTCTATCTGCTGAAATCCCTCAGTACAGAGGATATTGAGCAAGTACTGACTCAGGCGATGGAAGACAAAACCCGTGGCTATGGTGGTCAGGATATTGTTCTGCCAGATGAAACACGACGCGCCATTGCTGAACTGGTGAATGGCGACGCGCGCCGGGCGTTAAATACGCTGGAAATGATGGCGGATATGGCCGAAGTCGATGATAGCGGTAAGCGGGTCCTGAAGCCTGAATTACTGACCGAAATCGCCGGTGAGCGTAGCGCCCGCTTTGATAACAAAGGCGATCGCTTTTACGATCTGATCTCTGCACTGCATAAATCGGTGCGTGGGAGCGCACCCGATGCGGCGCTGTACTGGTATGCGCGAATTATTACCGCCGGTGGAGATCCGTTATATGTCGCGCGTCGCTGCCTGGCGATTGCGTCTGAAGATGTGGGTAATGCTGACCCACGGGCGATGCAGGTGGCTATTGCGGCCTGGGATTGCTTTACTCGAGTTGGTCCGGCTGAAGGTGAACGTGCCATTGCTCAGGCGATTGTTTACCTGGCCTGCGCGCCAAAAAGTAACGCTGTCTATACCGCATTTAAAGCCGCGCTGGCCGATGCTCGCGAACGTCCGGATTATGACGTGCCGGTTCATTTGCGTAATGCGCCGACAAAATTAATGAAGGAAATGGGCTACGGTCAGGAATATCGTTATGCTCATGATGAAGCAAACGCTTATGCTGCCGGTGAGGTTTACTTCCCGCCGGAAATAGCACAAACACGCTATTATTTCCCGACAAACAGGGGCCTTGAAGGCAAGATTGGCGAAAAGCTCGCCTGGCTGGCTGAACAGGATCAAAATAGCCCCATAAAACGCTACCGTTAATGTTATCGTTGCGGTAATGTTGTTACTGTATCCCTGTGGTCGCAGGCTGTGGCCACATCTCCCATTTAATTCGATAAGCACAGGATAAGCATGCTCGATCCCAATCTGCTGCGTAATGAGCCAGACGCAGTCGCTGAAAAACTGGCACGCCGGGGCTTTAAGCTGGATGTAGATAAGCTGGGCGCTCTTGAAGAGCGTCGTAAAGTATTGCAGGTCAAAACGGAAAACCTGCAAGCGGAGCGTAACTCCCGATCGAAATCCATTGGCCAGGCGAAAGCGCGCGGGGAAGATATCGAGCCTTTACGTCTGGAAGTGAACAAACTGGGCGAAGAGCTGGATGCAGCAAAAGCCGAGCTGGATGCTTTACAGGCTGAAATTCGCGATATCGCGCTAACCATCCCTAACTTGCCTGCAGATGAAGTGCCGGTAGGTAAAGATGAAAATGACAACGTTGAAGTCAGCCGCTGGGGCACCCCGCGTGAGTTTGACTTTGAAGTTCGTGACCATGTGACGCTGGGTGAAATGCACTCTGGCCTCGACTTTGCAGCCGCAGTTAAGTTGACTGGTTCCCGCTTTGTGGTAATGAAAGGGCAGATTGCTCGCATGCACCGCGCACTGTCGCAGTTTATGCTGGATCTGCATACCGAACAGCATGGCTACAGTGAGAACTATGTTCCGTACCTGGTTAACCAGGACACGCTGTACGGTACGGGTCAGCTGCCGAAATTTGCTGGCGATCTGTTCCATACTCGTCCGCTGGAAGAAGAAGCAGACACCAGTAACTATGCACTGATCCCAACGGCAGAAGTTCCGCTGACCAACCTGGTACGCGGTGAAATCATCGATGAAGATGATCTGCCAATTAAGATGACCGCCCACACCCCATGTTTCCGTTCTGAAGCAGGTTCATATGGTCGTGACACCCGTGGTCTGATCCGCATGCACCAGTTCGACAAAGTTGAAATGGTGCAGATCGTGCGCCCGGAAGACTCAATGGCGGCACTGGAAGAGATGACCGGTCATGCGGAAAAAGTCCTGCAGTTGCTGGGCCTGCCGTACCGTAAAATCATTCTTTGCACCGGCGACATGGGCTTTGGCGCTTGCAAAACTTACGACCTGGAAGTATGGATCCCGGCACAGAACACCTACCGCGAGATCTCTTCCTGCTCCAACGTTTGGGATTTCCAGGCGCGTCGTATGCAGGCACGTTGCCGTAGCAAGTCGGACAAGAAAACCCGTCTGGTTCATACCCTGAACGGTTCTGGTCTGGCTGTTGGTCGTACGCTGGTTGCGGTAATGGAAAACTATCAGCAGGCTGATGGTCGTATCGAAGTACCGGAAGTTCTGCGTCCGTATATGAACGGACTGGAATATATTGGCTAATACCCAATTTTTCTGAATCTAAAAAGCGCCTTCGGGCGCTTTTTTTGTCTCCCTTTGATACCGAACAATAATTACTCCTCACTTACACGTAATACTACTTTCGAGTGAAAATCTACATATCTCTTTGATTTTCAAATCATTCGATGTATACAAGCCTATATAGCGAACTGCTATAGAAATAATTACACAATACGGTTTGTTACTGGAATCAATCGTGAGCAAGCTTGAGTGAGCCATTATGAAAACGAAAATCCCTGATGCGGTATTGGCTGCTGAGGTGAGTCGCCGTGGTTTGGTAAAAACGACAGCGATCGGCGGCCTGGCAATGGCCAGCAGCGCATTAACCTTACCTTTTAGTCGGATTGCGCACGCTGTTGATAGTGCCCTTCCGGCAAAGTCAGACGAAAAGGTTATCTGGAGCGCCTGTACAGTTAACTGTGGTAGCCGCTGCCCGCTACGTATGCACGTTGTGGACGGTGAAATTAAATATGTTGAAACGGATAATACCGGCGATGACAACTATGACGGCCTGCACCAGGTGCGCGCCTGTCTGCGTGGGCGTTCCATGCGTCGCCGTGTCTACAATCCGGACCGCCTGAAATATCCGATGAAACGAGTCGGGGCGCGCGGTGAAGGCAAATTCGAGCGCATTAGCTGGGAAGAAGCCTACGACATCATCGCGACCAATATGCAGCGCCTGATCAAAGAGTACGGCAACGAGTCTATCTATCTGAACTATGGTACCGGTACGCTGGGCGGCACCATGACCCGTTCTTGGCCACCAGGAAATACCCTGGTCGCGCGGCTAATGAACTGCTGTGGCGGTTATCTGAACCATTATGGAGATTACTCCTCCGCGCAAATTGCAGAAGGCTTGAACTATACCTATGGCGGCTGGGCGGATGGTAACAGCCCGTCAGATATTGAAAACAGTAAGCTGGTGGTACTGTTTGGTAATAACCCTGGCGAAACGCGAATGAGCGGTGGTGGGGTGACTTATTACCTTGAGCAGGCTCGTCAGAAATCCAATGCTCGTATGATCATTATCGATCCGCGCTATACCGACACCGGTGCCGGGCGCGAAGATGAGTGGATCCCTATTCGTCCGGGAACAGATGCCGCACTGGTTAACGGTCTGGCGTATGTCATGATCACCGAAAACCTGGTGGATCAGGCATTCCTCGATAAATATTGCGTTGGCTACGACGAGAAAACACTGCCAGCCAGTGCGCCGAAAAATGGTCACTATAAAGCTTATATTCTGGGTGAAGGGCCAGATGGCGTGGCTAAAACGCCGGAATGGGCCTCGCAAATCACCGGTGTTCCGGCAGACAAAATCATCAAATTGGCTCGTGAAATCGGTAGTACCAAACCGGCGTTTATCAGCCAGGGATGGGGCCCGCAGCGTCACGCTAACGGTGAAATCGCAACCCGTGCTATCTCGATGCTGGCGATTCTGACCGGTAACGTTGGTATTAACGGGGGGAACAGCGGCGCGCGTGAAGGTTCATACAGCTTACCTTTTGTCCGTATGCCGACCCTCGAAAACCCGATCCAGACCAGCATTTCGATGTTTATGTGGACCGATGCCATTGAACGTGGCCCGGAAATGACAGCGCTGCGTGATGGTGTGCGCGGGAAAGATAAGCTGGATGTGCCGATCAAAATGATCTGGAACTATGCCGGTAACTGCCTGATTAACCAGCATTCTGAAATCAACCGTACCCATGAAATCCTTCAGGATGATAAGAAGTGCGAGCTGATTGTGGTTATCGACTGCCACATGACCTCATCAGCGAAATATGCTGACATCCTGCTGCCTGACTGCACCGCTTCCGAACAGATGGACTTTGCACTGGATGCATCCTGCGGGAATATGTCTTACGTGATTTTCAACGATCAGGTGATTAAACCGCGCTTTGAATGTAAGACCATCTATGAAATGACCAGCGAACTGGCAAAACGTCTTGGCGTTGAGCAACAGTTTACTGAAGGCCGTACACAGGAAGAGTGGATGCGGCATCTGTATGCCCAGTCGCGGGAAGCGATTCCTGAACTGCCAACGTTTGAAGAGTTCCGCAAGCAGGGGATCTTTAAAAAGCGCGACCCACAAGGGCATCACGTTGCTTATAAAGCTTTCCGTGAAGATCCGCAGGCAAATCCGCTGACCACGCCATCGGGTAAAATTGAGATTTATTCGCAGGCGCTGGCTGACATTGCCGCGACCTGGGAATTGCCAGAAGGCGACGTGATCGATCCACTGCCGATCTACACGCCGGGCTTTGAAAGTTATCAGGATCCGCTGAACAAACAATATCCGCTGCAGCTTACTGGCTTCCACTACAAATCTCGCGTTCACTCAACTTACGGCAACGTTGATGTACTGAAAGCAGCTTGCCGTCAGGAAATGTGGATCAACCCGCTTGATGCACAAAAACGCGGTATCAACAACGGCGATAAGGTCAGGATCTTTAACGACCGTGGTGAGGTTCACATTGAGGCAAAAGTGACGCCACGAATGATGCCGGGTGTGGTCGCACTGGGTGAAGGTGCCTGGTATGACCCGGATGCAAAACGTGTCGATAAGGGCGGTTGTATTAACGTACTGACCACTCAACGTCCGTCTCCTCTCGCTAAGGGGAATCCGTCACATACAAACCTGGTTCAGGTTGAAAAGGTGTAAGGAGTAACCGATGACAACCCAGTATGGATTTTTTATTGATTCCAGCCGTTGCACCGGTTGCAAAACCTGCGAGCTGGCCTGTAAAGACTATAAAGATCTGACGCCGGAAGTCAGCTTCCGCCGCATTTATGAATATGCTGGCGGTGACTGGCAGGAAGATAACGGTGTCTGGCATCAGAACGTGTTTGCCTACTATCTGTCGATTTCATGTAACCACTGCGAAGATCCGGCTTGTACTAAAGTCTGCCCGAGCGGTGCGATGCATAAACGTGAAGATGGTTTTGTTGTGGTCGATGAAGATGTGTGCATTGGCTGCCGCTACTGCCATATGGCTTGCCCGTATGGCGCACCGCAATATAACGAAACGAAAGGCCATATGACCAAATGCGATGGTTGTTATGACCGTGTTGCGGAGGGAAAGAAGCCGATCTGTGTTGAATCTTGCCCGCTGCGGGCGCTGGATTTCGGCCCTATCGACGAGCTACGTAAAACACATGGCGATCTGGCGGCGGTTGCGCCGTTGCCGCGAGCTCACTTTACCAAACCGAATATTGTGATCAAACCCAATGCCAACAGCCGCCCGACCGGGGATACCACTGGCTATCTGGCAAACCCGAAGGAGGTGTGAGATGGGAAGTGGATGGCATGAATGGCCGCTGATGATCTTCACGGTCTTCGGGCAATGTGTGGCGGGTGGTTTTATCGTTCTGGGTTTGGCGCTGCTCAAAGGCGACCTGCGAGCAGAAGCCCAGCAGCGTGTTATCGCCTGCATGTTTGGCTTATGGGTGCTGATGGGTATTGGCTTTATCGCCTCTATGCTCCATCTTGGTTCGCCGATGCGCGCTTTTAACTCGCTCAACCGGGTAGGGGCTTCAGCACTCAGTAACGAAATCGCCAGCGGTTCGATCTTTTTTGCTGTTGGTGGCATCGGCTGGTTACTGGCAATGCTGAAAAAGCTGTCACCGGCATTGCGTACGCTGTGGCTGGTGGTGACGATGGTTCTTGGCGTAGTCTTTGTCTGGATGATGGTGCGTGTCTATAACAGCATCGATACCGTACCCACCTGGTACAGTATCTGGACACCGATGGGCTTCTTCCTGACGATGTTCATGGGCGGCCCGTTACTGGGTTACCTGTTACTGAGTCTGGCTGGCGTCGATGGCTGGGCGATGCGTCTGCTGCCAGCTATTTCTGTACTGGCCCTGGTAGTGAGTGGCGTGGTGTCAGTGATGCAGGGCGCAGAGCTGGCGACTATTCATAGCTCTGTGCAGCAGGCCGCAGCGCTGGTGCCGGACTATGGTGCGCTGATGTCCTGGCGGATCGTGCTTTTGGCTGTTGCCCTGTGCTTGTGGATTGCACCACAGCTAAAAGGTTATCAGCCTGCGGTTCCGCTACTTTCCGTATCATTCATTCTGCTTCTGGCAGGGGAATTAATCGGTCGTGGCGTATTCTATGGTTTGCATATGACCGTGGGGATGGCCGTCGCAAGTTAATGAGTAACAACCGGGGTTTCGGCCCCGGTTCTCTTTTATTTCTGCTTCGTTAACGTGTCATAACTGGTCATCAAATTACGATAATCAGGAATATGGTTAGAGAACAACGTCGCCAGTCCTTCAATATCATTACGCCAGTCGCGATGCAGCTCGCACGCCACGCCGAACCATGTCATCAATTGCGCACCCGCTTGCGACATTCGATCCCACGCCGAGTGCCGGGTAATTTCGTTAAAGGTTCCTGACGCGTCAGTCACGACAAAGACATCAAACCCTTCTTCAATTGCCGAAAGTGCCGGGAACGCAACGCAAACTTCGGTTACCACACCAGCGATAATCAATTGTTTTTTACCTGTCGCTTTTACCGCTTTCACAAAATCTTCGTTATCCCAGGCGTTAATATTTCCCGGGCGAGCAATGTAAGGTGCATCAGGGAACTGTGCTTTCAGTTCCGGAACTAATGGGCCGTTAGGGCCGGTTTCAAAACTGGTAGTAAGAATTGTTGGTAAGTTGAAGTATTTAGCTAAGTCGCCCAGCGCCAGCACGTTATTTTTAAACTTATCGGGTTCAATATCCCGTACAAGGGAAAGTAAACCAGCCTGGTGATCAACAAGCAAAACGGCAGCATCATTTTTATCAAGACGAACATACGGTTTGGTCATCCTCTTCTCCTTTCGAGAGTCAGCGGTACGTCTGAAATCGGTCAGACGCGATGCATTGCTCTGAAAGCATAGACGGGAAATATGAGTTTGCTGTGACCATGAAATTTTTCGACTGAACGAAGCGTATGAAATTTGTGTTAGATCAATAAAAACAATTAGATGAGATTAATCGTCTCTCCAGCATTAGCGTTATGAATGAGTAATATAAATCGATAATACCTCAGCTGCGATATGCGCGTATTTTCACCCATTGACAATGTTTTTGGCGGTGGCATGATGCGCATGAAATTTGAACTTCCTCACGGTTTTAATTCATGTCCACGTATACCCGGCCTGTCATGCTTTTGCTGTCTGGCCTGCTTTTGTTGACTTTGGCGATCGCAGTGTTAAATACACTCGTGCCGCTTTGGCTCGCCCAGGAACATATGTCCACATGGCAGGTAGGCGTTGTCAGCTCATCCTATTTTACCGGCAACCTGGTCGGTACATTGCTGACAGGGTATGTCATTAAACGCCTTGGCTTTAACCGCAGCTATTATCTGGCCTCCTTCATTTTTGCTGCTGGCTGTGCAGGTCTTGGCCTGATGATTGGTTTCTGGAGCTGGTTGGCGTGGCGTTTTGTCGCGGGTGTCGGCTGTGCCATGATTTGGGTGGTTGTTGAGAGCGCGCTGATGTGCAGTGGGACGTCACGTAACCGTGGGCGTTTGCTTGCTGCGTATATGATGGTTTATTACGTGGGAACGTTTTTAGGCCAGTTACTGGTCAGCAAAGTTTCAACCGAGCTGATGTCCGTATTGCCGTGGGTTACAGGTTTGACGTTGGCAGGGATCTTACCGCTGTTGTTTACGCGTGTGCTGAATCAGCAGGCTGAAAACCATGATTCGACGTCAATTACGTCCATGCTAAAACTCCGTCAGGCGCGGCTTGGCGTGAATGGCTGCATTATCTCAGGAATCGTTCTGGGATCTCTATATGGCCTGATGCCGCTGTACCTCAATCACAAAGGGGTGAGCAATGCCAGCATTGGTTTCTGGATGGCGGTACTGGTCAGTGCGGGTATCCTTGGACAATGGCCGATTGGACGTCTGGCGGATAAGTTTGGTCGACTGCTGGTGTTGCGTGTTCAGGTCTTTGTCGTCATTCTCGGCAGTATCGCGATGCTTAGTCAGGCGGCGATGGCCCCAGCGTTATTCATCCTCGGTGCCGCTGGCTTTACGCTATATCCGGTGGCGATGGCATGGGCTTGCGAGAAAGTTGAACATCATCAACTGGTGGCGATGAACCAGGCCTTACTGTTGAGCTATACTGTGGGAAGTCTGCTTGGCCCGTCATTTACTGCCATGCTAATGCAGAATTTCTCCGATAATTTATTGTTTATCATGATCGCCAGCGTATCGTTTATCTATTTGCTGATGCTGCTTCGCAACGCCGGTCATACGCCGAAACCCGTTGCTCACGTGTAAATGAATTAACGCAGAGTGTGAACTTACTGTTTCACACTCTGCTTTTTTGTTTCTTCTCTCTGACTTGCTTTTTTCAAAATTTTATTCGTTTCAAAATAAAATGTGCAGCAGGTTATAATTTTGCATTTCGCTATTTCCGCACTTCTTATTTGCCGCGCATAATCCCTCGTTTTACAGATGCCCCTTTAATTTTGGCGAAGGATTTGTCTATGGCTGGGAATGTTCAGGAAAAACAGCTGCGATGGTACAACATTGCGCTGATGTCTTTTATCACTGTCTGGGGTTTTGGCAACGTTGTTAATAACTACGCCAACCAGGGGCTGGTGGTTGTTTTTTCATGGGTGTTTATCTTTGCGCTCTATTTCACCCCTTATGCGCTAATTGTTGGTCAGTTAGGCTCGACCTTCAAAGATGGGAAGGGCGGGGTCAGTACCTGGATTAAACACACGATGGGACCCGGACTGGCTTACCTCGCCGCGTGGACCTACTGGGTAGTGCATATTCCCTATCTGGCACAAAAACCCCAGGCAATACTGATTGCGCTCGGTTGGGCGATGAAAGGCGACGGTTCGCTAATCAAAGAATATTCCGTCGTAGCGTTACAGGGGTTAACGCTGGTGCTGTTTGTCTTCTTTATGTGGGTTGCTTCACGCGGTATGAAATCACTGAAAATCGTCGGTTCTGTGGCAGGGATTGCGATGTTTGTTATGTCGCTCCTGTATGTGGCGATGGCGGTAACCGCGCCTGCGATTACTGAAGTGCATATTGCGACCACAAACATTACCTGGGAAACGTTTATTCCTCATATCGACTTTACCTACATTACCACTATTTCAATGCTGGTCTTTGCGGTTGGTGGAGCAGAGAAGATTTCTCCCTACGTTAATCAAACGCGCAACCCAGGAAAAGAATTTCCAAAAGGGATGTTATGCCTGGCGGTGATGGTTGCGGTGTGCGCGATCCTTGGATCGCTTGCAATGGGGATGATGTTTGACTCCCGCAATATTCCCGATGACTTAATGACCAACGGCCAGTATTACGCCTTCCAGAAGCTGGGCGAGTATTACAGCATGGGTAATACTTTAATGGTGATTTACGCCATTGCGAATACTCTGGGTCAAGTAGCTGCGCTGGTATTCTCGATTGATGCGCCGCTTAAAGTATTATTAGGCGATGCTGACAGCAAATATATTCCTGCCAGTTTATGTCGTACCAACGCATCTGGTACGCCCGTTAATGGCTATTTTCTGACCCTGGTGCTGGTGGCGATCCTGATTATGCTGCCGACTCTCGGCATCGGTGATATGAACAATCTCTATAAATGGCTGTTGAACCTTAACTCGGTAGTGATGCCGCTGCGTTATTTATGGGTATTTGTTGCATTTATTGCAGTTGTTCGCCTGGTGCAGAAATATAAGCCGGAATATGTTTTTATTCGTAATAAGCCGCTGGCAATGACCGTCGGAATTTGGTGTTTTGCCTTTACCGCTTTTGCCTGCCTGACGGGTATTTTCCCGAAAATGGAAGCCTTCACCGCAGAGTGGACATTCCAGTTGGCGCTGAATGTTGCAACGCCGTTTGTGCTGGTGGGATTAGGGCTGATATTCCCGCTGCTGGCGCGTAAAGCGAATAGCAAATAATTATTGTGGTCGGTGACGCTGACTCTGGCAGATCTGACCCGTTTTTACATAATCGAGAAATGCGCGCAAGCCGCAGGACATATACTGGCGGTTTGGGTAATAGATCTGGAAGCCTGGACGCTCTGTGATCCAGTCTTCCAGTACACATTCTAAACGACCGGTATCAAGGTACTCCTTGATCTGTTCATAGAGCAGATACCCGATACCAGCACCCATCAAAACGGCATCCAGTTCAGCATCAACATCATCCAGAATGATATTTCCTGCGACAGCAATTTCCAGCTCCTTTGCAAATTGCCAGTGGAAAGGTTTGCCGCTGGGATAACGAAAAACAACACATTGATGATTAAGCAGATCATGAGGATGGCGGGGTTTGCCATATCTTGCAAAGTACTCTGGCGTTGCTGCTACACATAATTTCACTGGCGGGCCGATCGCCACGCTGATCATATCTTTTTCGACGATGCCACTAAGTCGAACGCCAGCGTCAAAGCCCTGCTGGACGATATCAACAAGAGAGTCGTCAGTTGTGAGCTCGACTTTAATATCAGGATATTCACGTGTGAAACCAACCAGTAAAGGCATTAAAAATATACGTGCAGCTACCCGGGCGGCATTGATTTTGAGCGTACCTGTCGGTGTCAGACGAAAATCATTCATCTCATCTAACATGATCTGAATTTCGTCGAAAGCTGGGCGCAATCGTTCATAGAGATTAGAACCCGCTTCCGTTAACGATACGCTTCGGGTTGTCCGATTGAATAAGCGAATTTTAAGACGTTGTTCCAGTGTTTTAATACTATGGCTAATGGCGGACGAAGATAAGCCTAACTCATCGCCTGCTGCACGAAAGCTTTGATTACGGGCCACGGCAAAGAAAGTGGCAAAGTCAGACATATTCATCCGCATTAGTGAAAATCCTTCATTAACTCATCCTGAATCATCACGTTTACAGGATGATGCCGCCTGCGTAAAGTGCGCTCCAGAACTTAACGTGGAGGTAAAATTATGCAGTCTGAACGTATTTATTTGGTATGGGCCCATCCTCGTCATGATTCATTGACCGCACATATTGCTGATGCGATCCATCAGCGGGCAATGGAGCGGAAAATACAGGTGACGGAACTCGATTTATATCGGCGTAATTTCAACCCGGTGATGACGCCGGAAGATGAACCAGACTGGAAGAATATGGATAAACGTTATTCTCCAGAGGTTCATCAGCTTTATTCAGAGCTGCTTGAACATGACACGTTAGTGGTGGTTTTTCCTCTCTGGTGGTACAGCTTCCCAGCAATGCTAAAAGGATATATTGACAGAGTATGGAATAATGGGCTGGCTTATGGAGATGGGCACAAATTACCATTCAATAAAGTTCGTTGGGTGGCGCTGGTTGGAGGAGAGAAAGAATCATTTGTCCAGATGGGCTGGAAAAAAAATATAAGCGAATATTTGATAAATATGTGCAGTTATCTTGGTATTGAAGATGCCGATGTCACTTTCTTGTGTAATACAGTGGTATTCGATGGGGAAGAACTTCACGCGAGCTATTATCAGTTGTTATTATCTCAGGTACGGGATATGGTAGATGCACTATAAGATGTGTTAAAAACGCTGTAGCAGAATGAAGCGCGGAATAACAAAGCGGCAACTCAATAAAGTTGCCGCTTTACGGGGAAATTAGAACATTACCTTGTGACCGTACTGCTCAAGAATGCCTTTCACGCGTTCCATGGTCTCTTTCTTCGGTGGTTTAACACCATCAAGTTTGTATTCTTCACCCATCGCCACCCATTTGTGTTTGCCCAGCTCGTGGTAGGGGAGAAGCTCGATTTTCTCAACGTTGCCCATATCACGGGTAAATTCACCGAGGCGATGCGCTGAATCGTCATCGTCAGACCAGCCTGGGACAACAACGTAGCGGATCCACACCTTCACATTTTTATTCGCCAGATATTTAGCAAATTCCAGCGTGCGGTGGTTGGAAACTCCAACCAGATTTTGGTGGATCTCGTCGTTCATCTGTTTGAGATCGAGCATTACCAGGTCGGTTACTTCCAGCAGTTCATCAATCACCGGATCGTAACGACGAACAAAACCGTTGGTATCCAGACAGGTATGAATGCCTTCTTTTTTGCAGGCGCGGAACCAGTCACGAACAAACTCAGCTTGCAGGATTGCTTCACCGCCGGATGCGGTAACGCCGCCGCCGGAAGCGTTCATAAAGTGGCGATAGGTCACCACTTCCTTCATCAAATCTTCAACGGTAACTTCTTTACCGCCATGCGTGTCCCAGGTGTCGCGGTTATGACAATACAGGCAGCGCATCAGGCAGCCCTGGAAAAAGGTGATAAAGCGAATACCCGGGCCGTCTACGGTTCCACAGGATTCAAAGGAGTGAATGCGACCAATAACTGACATTGCGGTGTTTCTCCAGATGTGGCCCATCTGAGGCCGTGTTGGTGCGCAGCTCGAAGGCTACGTCGAGTCTGTTTTGGCAGTCACCTTAAAGTATAGATAGCTGACAAAAAAGGCTCTCGTGCTAAAAAAGGCCCCACTTTCGTGGAGCCTTTATTGTACGCTTTTTACTGTACGATTTCAGTCAAAACTAATTACATAGATTGAGTGAAGGTACGAGTAATAACGTCCTGCTGCTGTTCTTTAGTCAGCGAGTTGAAACGTACTGCGTAGCCAGATACACGGATGGTCAGCTGCGGATATTTTTCCGGGTTTTCCATCGCGTCGAGCAGCATTTCACGGTTCATCACGTTAACGTTCAGGTGCTGACCACCTTCGATGGATGCTTCGTGGTGGAAGTAACCATCCATCAGACCAGCCAGGTTGGTCTTACGAACTTCGTCGTCTTTACCCAGTGCGTTCGGAACGATAGAGAAGGTGTAGGAGATACCATCTTTAGCGTAAGCAAACGGCAGTTTAGCAACGGAAGTCAGAGATGCTACAGCACCTTTCTGGTCACGACCGTGCATCGGGTTAGCACCCGGTCCGAACGGCGCGCCAGCACGACGACCGTCTGGGGTGTTACCAGTTTTCTTACCATACACAACGTTAGAAGTGATGGTCAGAACAGACTGAGTCGGGATTGCGTCACGGTAGGTGTGCAGTTTCTGAATTTTCTTCATGAAACGTTCTACCAGGTCAACAGCCAGGTCATCTACACGTGGATCGTTGTTACCAAACTGCGGGTATTCGCCTTCGATTTCGAAGTCGATAGCCAGACCGTCTTCGTCACGAATCGGTTTAACTTTCGCATATTTGATTGCAGACAGGGAGTCAGCAGCAACGGACAGACCAGCAATACCACATGCCATGGTGCGGATAACGTCACGGTCGTGCAGCGCCATCAGAGAGGCTTCGTAGCTGTACTTGTCGTGCATGTAGTGGATGATGTTCAGTGCGGTAATGTACTGTTTAGCCAGCCAGTCCATGAAGTGATCCATGCGCTCCATCACTTCATCGTAGTTCAGGACGTCGCCTTTGATCGGTTCAGATTTCGGACCAACCTGCATTTTCAGTTTTTCGTCAACACCGCCGTTGATTGCGTACAGCATGGTTTTCGCCAGGTTTGCACGCGCACCGAAGAACTGCATTTGTTTACCAACGATCATCGGGCTTACGCAACAAGCGATAGCGTAGTCATCGTTGTTGAAGTCCGGACGCATCAGGTCATCGTTCTCATACTGCAGAGAAGAGGTGTCGATGGACACTTTAGCGGCGAATTTCTTGAAGTTCAGCGGCAGTTTTTCAGACCACAGAATGGTCATGTTCGGTTCCGGAGACGGACCCATGGTGTACAGGGTGTTCAGGAAACGGAAGCTGTTTTTGGTAACCAGGGTACGACCGTCGAGGCCCATACCACCGATAGATTCGGTTGCCCAGATCGGGTCGCCAGAGAACAGTTCATCGTATTCCGGAGTACGCAGGAAGCGAACCATACGCAGTTTCATGACCAGGTGGTCAACCATTTCCTGCGCTTCTTGTTCGGTGATCTTGCCAGCTTTCAGGTCACGTTCGATGTACACATCCAGGAAGGTGGAGGTACGACCGAAGGACATTGCAGCACCGTTCTGAGACTTAACAGCAGCCAGGTAGCCGAAGTAAGTCCACTGGATTGCTTCCTGAGCGTTGGTAGCCGGACCAGAGATGTCGTAGCCGTATTTCGCAGCCATTTCTTTCATCTGACCCAGAGCGCGGTGCTGTTCAGCGATTTCTTCGCGCAGACGGATAGTCTGTTCCAGGTTTACGCCGTTTTCCAGATCAGCCTGCAGAGAGGTGAACTGAGCGTATTTGTCTTTCATCAGGTAGTCGATACCGTACAGCGCAACGCGACGGTAGTCACCGATGATACGACCACGGCCATAAGCATCTGGCAGACCGGTCAGAACACCGGATTTACGGCAACGCAGGATGTCCGGAGTGTAAACGTCGAACACGCCCTGGTTGTGAGTTTTACGGTATTCAGTGAAGATTTTTTTGATCATCGGGTCCAGTTCGCGGTTGTACGCTTTGCAGGAACCTTCGATCATTTTGATACCACCGAACGGGATAAGAGCACGTTTCAGCGGAGCTTCAGTCTGCAGACCAACAACTTTTTCCAACGCTTTGTTGATGTAGCCAGCGTCGTGAGAGGTGATGGTGGAAGCAACAGCGGTGTCAAAGTCAACTGGCGCGTGAGTGCGGTTTTCCAGTTTAACGCCTTCCATTACTTTGTCCCACAGGGTGGTGGTCGCTTCAGTAGCGCCAGCCAGGAAGGACTCGTCACCCTCGTACGGAGTGTAGTTTTTCTGAATGAAGTCACGGACGTTTACTTCATTCTGCCAGTCACCTTTGGTAAAACCTTCCCAGGCTGTGGCTAACTTTTCATTAAGCTCGGACATGTAACACCTACCTTCTTAAGTGGATTTTTTATTTACTGCGTACTTCGACAACCATTAATGGTGATCGTTTTCACGCAGGTAAATGACCCAGTATGTCAACCCAACCAACAAACCACCGCCGATAATATTACCGATCGTAACCGGAATCAGGTTATCAGTGATGAAGTTCATCACGGTCAGGTGAGAAAAATTTTCCGGTGCAGAACCGACAGCGGTCCAGAATTCCGGAGATGCGAAGTCGCGGATTACAATACCCATCGGGATCATAAACATGTTTGCGATACTGTGCTCAAAACCGCTGGCAACAAACATCGCGACCGGCAGCACCATAATGAACGCTTTATCCATCAGGCTGCGGCCAGAATAACTCATCCATACTGCCAGACATACCATCAGGTTTGCCAGGATACCAAGGCAGACGGCCTCAATAAAAGTATGGTGCACTTTGTGGTCGGCGGTTTGTAGGACGTTTAGTCCCCATTGACCATTCGCGGTCATATACTCGCCGGAAAGCCACATTAAAAGTACAAACAGCAGTGCGCCGACCAGGTTGCCAAAATAGACATTTAGCCAGTTTTTCGCCAACTGACCCCAGGTGATGCGCCCACTCGCCTTAGCAACAACAATCAACACTGTGGAAGTAAAGAGATCGGCTCCGCAGACAACACAAAGAATCAGCCCCAGAGAGAAGCAAATGCCGCCAACCAGTTTTGCCATGCCGAAGGGCATTGTTCCTGTGCCAGTGGTTGCTGTGATATAGAAGACGAATGCGATTGAGATGAAAACACCGGCGGTAATCGCCAGATAGAAAGTCTTAAGCGGATGTTTCGTTGCTTTATAGACACCTGCCTCTTCGGCCACTTTGGCCATTGCTGCAGGAAGTAAAAGATCAAAAGGGTTGTCAGCTTTCACACTAACTCTCTCTTTATTAAGTCGGCGACGAGATACTAACAAAGCATTATAGATGAGAAATTGATATAGATCATATCTCGCCTGGCTTATAGGCCCGTAACTCGCATGGTTTTTATGCAAATACGGAGTAAATATTTGATTATCCAAATAAAAATAAATTTTAAAAATTAACAAATGAGTTGAATTTTTTCCGCATCCTCCGCTAAAACAGTTAATTAAAAGGGAGCACCAGGCGAATAAAGTAACAATATCGATCGTATTTATTAAATACAAATTACCGATATTTAACTTTATAATTACAATTATTTTATTAATGCAAATATATGTAAAGCGGGGCATTAAAAAACGCCCCGTAATATAACTCAGACGAATCATTAAGCCTACATTGCGTAGGCTATTTGATTTTATTTTGCCCAGAATGCTGCTTTGGCGCGCTGCAGCTTTTCGTAGGCCTTCAACAACGACTGATGTGCAGCAAACGCGTGCAGATCGCTATCTACGGGTTGCAAGCCATAAAATGCCGCTTCGCCGCTCATTGCCGCACTGGCGGCTTCCACGGCATCTGCGCCATACATACGAACGAAGGCATTCAGATATTGCAGTGGTTGGCGGTCTTCTTCCTGTGCCAGTAATAACAACGTTTGCAGACAGCGATAATAGTTGGCGCGTTCCGGACTGAACACTGATGAGTTAAATTCCATCGTCCATTCAGTCCAGACCAGAGCCTGTTCCAGATCGCCACCAGCCAGCGCCAGCATAGCCTTTAATTCACCGATACGCAGAGTGTACCAGCCGTTATCCGGCCCGGTTGCCAGACCCAATAGCTCACGCACGCGGGTAAAGTCATCAAAACCTTCTTCATCCAGTTGCTCGATGAGGTTCAGGTAATCTTCTTTTTCCCACTCGCTGCCTGGGAGTGAAAGAATCGTTTCACGTAAATGGCTGCCCATGCTGTTATTCGCCAGCCACAGATCTTCTGCCGGATAAATATCGGACATGCCAGGCACGATAATGCGGCAAGCATAAACGCCCAGATGCTCGTAATCGGCAATATAAACTTCTTTATCTTCTTTGTTGAAGATAGCCATCAGCGTAGCAAACTCTTCTTCCGTGGTGCCTGAGAAGCTCCAGTCCACAAACGGATAATCAGCATCCTGCTTGAACAGGTCCCAGGAGATTAAACCGCTGGAATCGATAAAGTGCGTTTCGAGGTTAGTATGTTCAGCGACTTCTTCATCATCGAAGGTTGGCGGAGTAAACACATCCAAATCTTTCAGACCGCGGCCTTGCAGCAACTCGGTCACGGTACGTTCCAGTGCAACGCCAAAATCAGGATGTGCACCGAAGGATGCAAAGCAGGTACCGTTAGCTGGATTGAACAGTACCACGCAGATCACCGGATATTGACCGCCAAGCGAGGCATCATAAGCGAAGATCGGGAAACCTTCCGCTTCCAGTGTTTCGATCGCTTCAACCACCGCTGGATAACGCGCCAGCACGTCTGCCGGGATCTCTGGCAGGCTGATGCTTTCAGCAATAATCCGGTTTTTCACGTAGCGTTCGAAAACTTCGGACAACCCCTGAACGCGTGCTTCGTTTCGGGTATTGCCAGCGGACATACCGTTAGAAACGTACAGGTTACCAATGATATTCATCGGAATATAAACGATCTGATTGTCGGACTGGCGCGTAAACGGTAGACCGCAAATACCACGATCTTCGTTACCAGATTGTAGGTCAATCAGCATGCTGCCGGTCAGTTCATTCTCCGGATCGTAAAATGCGCGCAGACGGTCATCGAGCAGCCCTTCTGGTACATCGTCGTTTTCGGTCAGTGGGAACCATTTTTCGTTGGGATAATGCACGAATGGACCGTTGGCGATGGTTTCGCCCAGCCAGAAGTCAGCAAAAAAGTAGTTGGTAGACAGACGCTCGAAATATTCACCGAGTGCAGAAGCCAGCGCCGCTTTTTTGGTTGCGCCTTTACCGTTGGTAAAACACAGTGCGCACTCTTTGTCGCGAATATGCACAGACCAGACGTTAGGCACGGGATTCAGCCAGGAGGCCTCTTCAATCTGAAAACCGAGGTCTGAAAGTTTTTGCTGGAAGCGAGCGATGGAATCTTCCAGGGCGGCATCTTTGCCGGGGATAAATGTTTGCGTCATGAAAATCACTTTAGTCGTACGGAAAGCGCGCAATAATACGGGTTTTATCTCAAAGGCGCTATCACCGCCGCCAGGCAGATGAACTGTTGACTATGCTTTTAGCGGATAAACCACGATAAGAGCATAAAAATGAAGGCATTCGATCTCCACCGTATGGCATTTGATAAAGTGCCTTTTGATTTCCTTGGCGAAGTTGCACTACGTAGTCTTTATACCTTTGTACTGGTCTTTTTATTCCTCAAAATGACCGGCAGACGCGGTGTGCGGCAGATGTCGCTGTTTGAAGTGTTAATCATTCTGACGCTGGGGTCAGCGGCGGGGGATGTGGCGTTTTATGATGATGTGCCGATGGTTCCGGTGCTTATCGTCTTTATTACTCTGGCGTTGTTATACCGTCTGGTAATGTGGTTGATGGCGCACAGTGAAAAACTGGAGGATCTTCTGGAAGGCAAGCCGGTTGTCATTATTGAGGATGGTGAGCTGGCCTGGTCGAAACTTAATAACTCCAACATGACGGAATTTGAGTTCTTTATGGAGCTGCGACTGCGTGGAGTGGAGCAGTTGGGGCAGGTACGTCTGGCGATTCTCGAAACCAACGGGCAAATCAGTGTCTATTTCTTTGAAGATGACAAGGTCAAACCGGGATTACTAATTTTACCCAGTGACTGTACTCAGCGTTACAAAGTGGTGCCTGAGTCGGCGGACTATGCTTGCATCCGTTGCAGTGAGATCATTCATATGAATGCAGGGGAAAAACAATTATGTCCGCGCTGTGCAAATCCAGAATGGACGAAGGCAAGTCGGGCTAAACGGGTGACCTGACAGCAAAAAAATCGGTTTTTGGACAATAATCCGAGAGATTCTATTGTGTGACGCGTGCCGCATTTTTGCCCTCGACTGTTTTACCCATTGCGATGCGCGCCACTGAATGATAAAACCGATAGCCACAGGAATAATGTATTACCCGCGGTCGCAATCGATTGTCCGTGGGTTAATGGCAACGCAACGTGGTGAGGGGAAATGGCTCAAATCTTCAATTTTAGTTCTGGTCCGGCAATGCTACCGGCAGAGGTGCTTAAACAGGCTCAACAGGAACTGCGCGACTGGAACGGTCTTGGTACGTCGGTGATGGAAGTGAGCCACCGTGGTAAAGAGTTCATTCAGGTTGCAGAGGAAGCCGAGAAGGATTTTCGCGATCTTCTTAATATCCCCTCCAACTATAAAGTATTGTTCTGCCACGGCGGTGGTCGCGGTCAGTTTGCTGCTGTTCCGCTGAATATTCTTGGTGATAAAACCACTGCAGATTATGTTGATGCCGGTTACTGGGCGGCAAGTGCCATTAAAGAAGCGAAAAAATACTGCAAGCCAAATGTCTTTGACGCCAAAGTGACTGTTGATGGTCTTCGTGCGGTTAAGCCAATGCGTGAATGGCAGCTCTCTGATAATGCCGCTTATATGCATTACTGCCCAAATGAGACCATCGATGGTATCGCCATCGACGAAACGCCAGACTTTGGTAAAGAAGTGGTGGTTGCAGCCGACTTCTCTTCAACAATTCTTTCCCGTCCAATTGACGTCAGTCGTTACGGTGTGATTTATGCTGGCGCACAGAAAAATATCGGCCCGGCGGGCCTGACAATCGTCATCGTTCGTGAAGACTTACTGGGTAAAGCGAATATCGCTTGTCCGTCGATTCTGGATTATTCCATCCTTAACGATAACGACTCAATGTTTAACACGCCGCCGACATTTGCCTGGTACCTGTCCGGTCTGGTATTCAAATGGCTGAAAGCGAACGGCGGCGTGGCTGCAATGGATAAAATCAATCAGCAAAAAGCAGAACTGCTGTATGGGGTGATTGATAACAGCGATTTCTACCGCAATGACGTGGCGAAAGCTAACCGTTCGCGGATGAACGTGCCGTTCCAGTTGGCGGACAGTGCGCTTGACAAATTGTTCCTTGAAGAGTCTTTTGCTGCGGGGCTGCATGCCCTGAAAGGGCATCGTGTGGTCGGCGGTATGCGTGCGTCAATTTATAACGCAATGCCTCTGGAAGGCGTTAAAGCGCTGACAGACTTCATGATTGAGTTCGAACGCCGTCACGGCTAATGCCGAAATTTTGCTTAATCCCCACAGCCAGCCTGTGGGGTTTTTATTTCTGTTGTAGAGAGTTGAGTTCATGGAATCCCTGACGTTACAACCCATCGCTCGTGTCGATGGCACCATTAATCTGCCCGGTTCCAAGAGCGTTTCTAACCGCGCTTTATTGCTGGCGGCATTAGCACACGGCAAAACAGTATTAACCAATCTGCTGGATAGCGATGACGTGCGCCATATGCTGAATGCATTAACAGCGTTAGGGGTAAGCTATACGCTTTCAGCCGATCGTACGCGTTGCGAAATCATCGGTAACGGCGGTCCATTACACGCAAAAAGTGCCCTGGAGTTGTTCCTCGGTAACGCCGGAACGGCAATGCGTCCGCTGGCGGCAGCTCTTTGTCTGGGTAGCAATGATATTGTGCTGACCGGTGAACCGCGTATGAAAGAACGCCCCATTGGTCATCTGGTGGATGCGCTGCGCCTGGGTGGGGCGAAGATCACTTACCTGGAACAAGAAAATTATCCACCATTGCGTTTACAGGGCGGCTTTACTGGCGGCAACGTTGACGTTGATGGCTCCGTTTCCAGTCAGTTTCTCACCGCACTGTTAATGACTGCGCCTCTTGCACCGGAAGATACGGTGATTCGTATTAAAGGCGATCTGGTCTCTAAACCTTATATCGACATCACACTCAATCTGATGAAGACGTTTGGTGTTGAAATTGAAAATCAGCACTATCAACAATTTGTCGTAAAAGGCGGGCAGTCTTATCAGTCTCCGGGTACTTATTTGGTCGAAGGCGATGCATCTTCGGCTTCTTACTTCCTGGCAGCAGCAGCAATCAAAGGCGGCACTGTAAAAGTGACCGGCATTGGACGCAACAGTATGCAGGGTGATATTCGCTTTGCTGATGTGCTGGAAAAAATGGGCGCGACCATTTGCTGGGGCGATGATTATATTTCCTGCACGCGGGGTGAACTGAACGCTATTGATATGGATATGAACCATATTCCTGATGCGGCGATGACCATTGCCACGGCGGCGTTATTTGCAAAAGGCACCACCACTCTGCGCAATATCTATAACTGGCGTGTTAAAGAGACCGATCGCCTGTTTGCGATGGCAACAGAACTGCGTAAAGTTGGTGCGGAAGTAGAAGAGGGGCACGATTACATTCGTATCACTCCACCGGAAAAACTGAACTTTGCCGAGATCGCAACATACAATGATCACCGGATGGCGATGTGTTTCTCGCTGGTGGCGTTGTCAGATACACCAGTGACGATTCTTGATCCCAAATGCACGGCCAAAACATTTCCGGATTATTTCGAGCAGCTGGCGCGGATTAGCCAGGCAGCCTGAATGAACAACGTGCAATAAATAGCCAAATCTTTCTTTATCAAAACGTCGGCACATTGCCGGCGTTTTTTTTCGGACCTTGTGAGTCATTTTGATTAATGGTAGCGTCGTTTGTCGATGTAAGTTATTGATACATAATATTTATATATGATTAATCAACGGATGATTCACATGAAGAATACTAAATTACTGCTGGCGATTGCGGCCTCTGCAGCTTTACTGACAGGGTGTCAGAATACCCACGGTATTGATACCAATATGGCTATCAGCTCCGGTTTAAATGCCTATAAAGCAGCAACATTAAGCGATGCCGATGCAAAAGCGATTGCCAATCAGGGCTGTGCCGAAATGGACAGCGGCAATCAAGTCGCAAGTAAATCCAGCAAGTACGGTAAACGTCTGGCAAAAATCGCCAAAGCATTGGGTAACAATATTAATGGCACGCCGGTCAACTATAAGGTTTATATGACCAGCGACGTCAACGCATGGGCGATGGCGAACGGCTGTGTTCGTGTCTACAGTGGCCTGATGGACATGATGAACGACAACGAAATTGAAGGCGTTCTGGGCCATGAACTGGGCCACGTCGCGTTGGGTCACTCTCTGGCTGAAATGAAAGCTTCTTATGCGATCGTGGCCGCACGTGATGCGATTTCCGCTACCAGCGGTGTGGCTTCCCAGCTTTCTCGCTCACAATTAGGTGATATCGCAGAAGGCGCGATCAATGCGAAATACTCCCGCGATAAAGAGTCCGAAGCAGATGATTTCTCCTTTGATCTGTTGAAGAAACGTGGCATCAGCACCCAGGGGCTGGTTGGCAGCTTTGAAAAACTGGCCAGCCTGGATGGCGGTCGCACCCAGTCCATGTTTGACTCTCACCCACCATCAACAGAGCGTGCGCAACACATCCGTGATCGTATCGCCTCTGGTAAGTAAATCATTGTCATCTTTTGGGCTGGTCTTCTGCCAGCCCGCTATAATTGCGCAATAAATCCCCATCTGAATACAGACAAAACTGGTTTTTGCACACAACGTTAACGATTTGTGGCGTCGGCGCGTATAATGCGCGCGGTTATGTTAACGGTACGCCTGTTTTAAGGAGATAAAGATGACGGCAATTGCCCCGGTTATTACCATTGATGGCCCAAGCGGTGCAGGGAAAGGCACCTTGTGTAAGGCTATGGCGGAAGCGTTGCAATGGCATCTGCTGGATTCGGGTGCAATTTATCGCGTACTGGCACTGGCGGCATTACATCACCATGTTGATGTTGCTTCGGAAGATGCGCTGGTGCCGCTGGCATCCCATCTGGATGTACGTTTTGTGTCGACCAATGGCAATCTGGAAGTGATCCTCGAAGGGGAAGATGTCAGCGGCGAAATTCGTACTCAGGAAGTGGCGAATGCTGCTTCACAAGTCGCGGCATTCCCACGCGTTCGTGAAGCATTATTGCGTCGCCAACGCGCGTTTCGCGAATTACCAGGCTTGATTGCCGATGGCCGCGATATGGGAACGGTGGTATTCCCTGATGCGCCAGTGAAAATTTTCCTTGACGCCTCCTCGGAAGAACGTGCGCATCGCCGCATGCTACAGTTGCAGGAGAAGGGCTTTAGTGTTAACTTTGAGCGCCTTTTGGCCGAGATCAAAGAACGCGACGACCGCGATCGTAACCGAGCGGTAGCGCCACTGGTTCCGGCAGCCGATGCTTTAGTGTTGGATTCCACCACCTTAAGCATTGAGCAAGTGATTGAAAAAGCGCTACAATACGCGCGCCAGAAATTGGCTCTCGCATAAGCGACCGAATTTGCAGTACCCCCGTTGCAATGGAATGACAGCGGGTATGTTAAACAACCCCATCCGGCATGGAGCCAGGTGGACGTTAAATATAAACCTGAAGATTAAACATGACTGAATCTTTTGCTCAACTCTTTGAAGAGTCCTTAAAAGAAATCGAAACCCGCCCGGGTTCTATCGTTCGTGGCGTTGTTGTTGCTATCGACAAAGACGTAGTACTGGTTGACGCTGGTCTGAAATCTGAGTCCGCCATCCCGGCTGAGCAGTTCAAAAACGCCCAGGGCGAGCTGGAAATCCAGGTAGGTGACGAAGTTGACGTTGCTCTGGACGCAGTAGAAGACGGCTTCGGTGAAACTCTGCTGTCCCGTGAGAAAGCTAAACGTCACGAAGCCTGGATCACGCTGGAAAAAGCTTACGAAGATGCTGAAACTGTTACCGGTGTTATCAACGGCAAAGTTAAGGGCGGCTTCACTGTTGAGCTGAACGGTATTCGTGCGTTCCTGCCAGGTTCTCTGGTAGACGTTCGTCCGGTGCGTGACACTCTGCACCTGGAAGGCAAAGAGCTTGAATTCAAAGTAATCAAGCTGGATCAGAAGCGCAACAACGTTGTTGTTTCTCGTCGTGCCGTTATCGAATCCGAAAACAGCGCAGAGCGCGATCAGCTGCTGGAAAACCTGCAGGAAGGCATGGAAGTTAAAGGTATCGTTAAGAACCTCACTGACTACGGTGCATTCGTTGATCTGGGCGGCGTTGACGGCCTGCTGCACATCACTGATATGGCCTGGAAACGCGTTAAGCATCCGAGCGAAATCGTCAACGTGGGCGACGAAATCACTGTTAAAGTGCTGAAGTTCGACCGCGAACGTACCCGTGTATCCCTGGGCCTGAAACAGCTGGGCGAAGATCCGTGGGTAGCTATCGCTAAACGTTATCCGGAAGGTACCAAACTGACTGGTCGCGTGACCAACCTGACCGACTACGGCTGCTTCGTTGAAATCGAAGAAGGCGTTGAAGGCCTGGTACACGTTTCCGAAATGGATTGGACCAACAAAAACATCCACCCGTCCAAAGTTGTTAACGTTGGCGATGTAGTGGAAGTTATGGTTCTGGATATCGACGAAGAACGTCGTCGTATCTCCCTGGGTCTGAAACAGTGCAAAGCTAATCCGTGGCAGCAGTTCGCGGAAACCCACAACAAGGGCGACCGTGTTGAAGGTAAAATCAAGTCTATCACTGACTTCGGTATCTTCATCGGCCTGGACGGCGGCATCGACGGCCTGGTTCACCTGTCTGACATCTCCTGGAACGTTGCAGGCGAAGAAGCAGTTCGTGAATACAAAAAAGGCGACGAAATCGCTGCAGTTGTTCTGCAGGTTGACGCAGAACGTGAACGTATCTCCCTGGGCGTTAAACAGCTCGCAGAAGATCCGTTCAACAACTGGGTTGCTCTGAACAAGAAAGGCGCTATCGTAACCGGTAAAGTAACTGCAGTTGACGCTAAAGGCGCAACCGTAGAACTGGCTGACGGCGTAGAAGGTTACCTGCGTGCTTCTGAAGCATCCCGTGACCGCGTTGAAGACGCTACCCTGGTTCTGAGCGTTGGCGACGAAGTTGAAGCTAAATTCACCGGCGTTGATCGTAAGAACCGCGCAATCAGCCTGTCTGTTCGTGCGAAAGACGAAGCTGATGAGAAAGATGCAATCGCAACTGTTAACAAACAGGAAGATGCAAACTTCTCCAACAACGCAATGGCTGAAGCTTTCAAAGCAGCTAAAGGCGAGTAATTCTCTGACTCTTCGGGATTTTTATTCCGAAGTTTGTTGAGTTTACTTGACAGATTGCAGGTTTCGTCCTGTAATCAAGCACTAAGGGCGGCTACGGCCGCCCTTAATCAATGCAGCAACAGCAGCCGCTTAATTTGCCTTTAAGGAACCGGAGGAATCATGACCAAGTCAGAATTGATAGAAAGACTTGCCACCCAGCAATCGCACATTCCCGCCAAGACGGTTGAAGATGCAGTAAAAGAGATGCTGGAGCATATGGCCTCGACTCTTGCGCAGGGCGAGCGTATTGAAATCCGCGGTTTCGGCAGTTTCTCTTTGCACTACCGCGCACCACGTACCGGACGTAATCCGAAGACTGGCGATAAAGTAGAACTGGAAGGAAAATACGTTCCTCACTTTAAACCAGGTAAAGAACTGCGCGATCGCGCCAATATTTACGGTTAAGTTTTTACCCAAACTTGAACGCGAGAAAAGCACCTGTCGGGTGCTTTTTTCATTTCTCTAATCTGAAACTGGAAGCTGCCTCGCAGAGTTTTGAGCAGTTTTCACTTTCTCGTTAAATTCTTCTGAACGCACCTCGGGGAACATAAAACTACCACCAGACAGCCGTTCAAATAAGTTGCACACTTTCCATAAACAGGGAGAGGTGCATGAAAATAACGACAGTCGGCGTAAGCATAATTTGCGGAATTTTTCCGTTGTTGATTTTGCCCCAATTGCCTGGGACATTAACCCTTGCGTTTCTGACAGTCTTCGCCTGCGTACTGGCATTTATTCCTGTTAAAGCCGTCCGTTATATCGCGCTGACGCTGCTGTTTTTTCTTTGGGGCATATTAGCGGCAAAGCAAATTTTGTGGGCAGGAGAAACCTTAACTGGCGCGACGCAGGATGCAATAGTTGAGATCACTGCTACTGACGGCATGACCACTCATTACGGTCAAATTACTCATCTACAAGGTCGACGTATATTCCCTGCGCCAGGCCTCGTACTGTATGGCGAATATCTTCCGCAAGCGGTTTGTGCCGGACAAGTATGGTCAATGAAACTCAAAGTTCGTGCAGTTCATGGCCAACTTAATGATGGCGGCTTTGATAGCCAGCGTTATGCCATTGCCCAGCATCAACCGCTCACCGGCCGTTTTCTGCAGGCAAGTGTCATTGAACCGAATTGTAGCCTGCGTGCACAGTATCTGGCGTCACTACAAACAACGCTGCAACCCTATATGTGGAACGCGGTTATTCTTGGATTAGGTATGGGGGAACGGTTATCCGTCCCCAAAGAAATCAAAAATATCATGCGTGATACTGGAACGGCGCATTTAATGGCGATATCAGGATTGCACATCGCTTTTGCGGCGTTGCTGGCTGCAGGACTCATTCGCGGTGGGCAAGTTTTTCTGCCTGGGTGCTGGATCCACTGGCAAATGCCATTAATTGGTGGAATCTGCTGTGCTGCTTTTTACGCCTGGCTAACGGGAATGCAGCCTCCTGCATTGCGTACCGTGGTGGCGCTTGCCATTTGGGGAATGCTTAAGTTAAGTGGACGACAATGGAGTGGCTGGGATGTATGGATATGTTGTCTGGCGGCAATTTTGCTGATGGATCCTGTTGCCATTCTTTCGCAAAGTTTATGGCTCTCTGCCGCTGCGGTAGCGGCGCTGATTTTTTGGTATCAGTGGTTTCCCTGTCCGGAGTGGCAGCTGCCGCCAGCATTGCGCGCGGTTGTTTCCCTCATCCATCTGCAACTGGGAATCACCCTCCTGCTTATGCCCGTGCAAATTGTCATATTTCATGGCATTAGTCTGACCTCGTTTATTGCAAATCTTTTTGCAATTCCCCTGGTGACATTTATCACGGTTCCGTTGATTCTCGCCGCGATGGTTGTGCATTTAAGCGGGCCGTTTATTCTGGAACAAGGGTTATGGTTTCTTGCCGACCGGTCTTTGGCTTTACTTTTCTGGGGGTTAAAGAGTTTGCCGGAAGGGTGGATCAACATTGCTGAACGTTGGCAATGGCTAACATTTTCCCCATGGTTCTTACTGGTGGTATGGCGATTAAACGCCTGGCGAGTGTTGCCGGCAATGTGTGTGGCTGGAGGCTTGCTGATGTGCTGGCCGCTGTGGCAAAAACCTCGGCCTGACGCGTGGCAGGTGTACATGCTTGATGTCGGGCAAGGGCTGGCAATGGTGATAGCCAGAAACGGTAAAGCGATTCTCTATGACACCGGACTGGCCTGGCCGGAGGGGGATAGTGGGCAACAACTGATTATCCCCTGGCCACGCTGGCATAATCTTGAACCAGAAGGCGTCATTCTTAGTCATGAACATCTGGATCATCGGGGAGGGCTGGACTCGATATTACGAGCCTGGCCGACGTTATGGGTCAGAAGCCCTTTAAGCTGGGAACATCATCAGCCCTGTGTGCGTGGCGAAGCGTGGCAATGGCAAGGATTGCGTTTCAGCGTGCACTGGCCTTTACAAGGTAGCAACGATAAAGGAAATAACCATTCCTGTGTGGTTAAGGTTGATGACGGGACGAATAGCATTCTCCTAACCGGTGATATTGAAGCCCCCGCTGAACAAAAGATGCTAAGCCGTTACTGGCAGCAAATGCAGGCAACATTACTTCAGGTACCTCACCATGGCAGTAATACCTCATCATCGTTGCCATTAATTCAGCGAGTGAATGGAAAAGTGGCACTCGCATCGGCATCGCGCTATAACGCATGGCGACTGCCCTCAAGCAAAGTTAAACATCGCTATCAACAACAGGGTTATAAGTGGCTTGATACTCCACATCAGGGTCAAATAACGGTCAATTTTTCAGCGCAAGGCTGGCGGATTAGCAGCCTCAGAGAGCAAATTTTACCTCGTTGGTATCATCAGTGGTTTGGCGTGCCAGTGGATAACGGGTAGAATATGCGGCTATTTCAACAAATGCTGGTTTTTTGAATGCATAACGACAAAGATCTCTCTACGTGGCAGACGTTCCGCCGACTGTGGCCAACCATTGCGCCTTTTAAAGCGGGTCTGATCGTGGCGGGCGTAGCGTTAATCCTCAACGCAGCCAGCGATACCTTCATGTTATCGCTCCTTAAGCCACTTCTTGATGATGGCTTTGGTAAAACAGATCGCTCCGTGCTGGTGTGGATGCCGCTGGTGGTGATCGGGCTGATGATTTTGCGTGGTATCACCAGCTATGTTTCCAGCTACTGTATCTCCTGGGTATCAGGAAAGGTGGTAATGACCATGCGTCGCCGCCTGTTTGGTCACATGATGGGAATGCCCGTTTCATTTTTTGACAAACAGTCAACGGGTACGCTGTTGTCGCGTATCACCTACGATTCCGAACAGGTTGCTTCTTCTTCTTCCGGCGCACTGATTACTGTTGTGCGTGAAGGTGCGTCGATCATCGGCCTGTTCATCATGATGTTCTATTACAGTTGGCAACTGTCGATCATTTTGATTGTGCTGGCACCGATTGTTTCGATTGCGATTCGCGTTGTATCGAAGCGTTTTCGCAACATCAGTAAAAACATGCAGAACACCATGGGGCAGGTGACCACCAGCGCAGAACAGATGCTGAAGGGCCACAAAGAAGTATTGATTTTTGGTGGTCAGGAGGTGGAGACCAAACGCTTCGATAAAGTCAGTAACCGAATGCGTCTTCAGGGGATGAAAATGGTTTCAGCCTCTTCTATCTCTGATCCGATCATTCAGCTGATCGCCTCTTTAGCGCTGGCGTTTGTTCTGTATGCGGCGAGCTTCCCTAGCGTCATGGATAGCCTGACTGCCGGTACGATTACCGTTGTTTTCTCTTCAATGATTGCGCTGATGCGTCCGCTGAAATCGCTGACCAACGTTAACGCCCAATTCCAGCGCGGTATGGCGGCTTGTCAGACGCTGTTTACCATTCTGGACAGTGAGCAGGAGAAAGACGAAGGTAAGCGTGTGCTCGAACGTGCGACTGGTGACGTAGAATTCCGCAATGTCACCTTTACTTATCCGGGACGTGATGTACCCGCATTGCGTAACATCAACCTGAAAATTCCGGCAGGAAAAACGGTCGCTCTGGTTGGACGCTCTGGTTCAGGTAAATCAACCATCGCCAGCCTAATCACACGTTTTTACGATATTGATGAAGGCGAAATCCTGATGGATGGTCACGATCTGCGCGAGTATACCCTGGCGTCTTTACGTAACCAGGTTGCTCTGGTGTCGCAGAATGTCCATCTGTTTAACGATACGGTTGCCAACAACATTGCTTACGCACGGACAGAACAGTACAGCCGTGAGCAAATTGAAGAAGCGGCGCGTATGGCCTACGCCATGGACTTCATCAATAAGATGGATAACGGTCTCGATACAGTGATTGGTGAAAACGGCGTGCTGCTCTCTGGCGGTCAGCGTCAGCGTATTGCCATCGCTCGAGCCTTGTTGCGTGATAGCCCGATTCTGATTCTGGACGAAGCTACCTCGGCGCTGGATACCGAATCTGAACGTGCGATTCAGGCGGCACTGGATGAGTTGCAGAAAAACCGTACCTCTCTGGTGATTGCCCACCGTTTGTCTACTATTGAAAAAGCAGACGAAATCGTGGTCGTCGAAGATGGTGTCATTGTGGAACGCGGTACGCATAACGATTTGCTTGAGCACCGTGGCGTTTACGCGCAACTTCACAAAATGCAGTTTGGCCAATGATCGAAAAAATCTGGTCTGGTGAATCCCCTTTGTGGCGGCTATTGCTGCCACTCTCCTGGTTGTATGGCCTGATAAGTGGCGCGATCCGTCTTTGCTATAAATTAAAATTGAAGCGCGCCTGGCGTGCCCCCGTACCGGTTGTCGTGGTTGGTAATCTCACCGCTGGCGGCAACGGAAAAACTCCGGTCGTTGTCTGGCTGGTGGAAAAGTTGCAACAGCGCGGTATTCGCGTGGGAGTCGTGTCCCGGGGATATGGCGGTAAGGCTGAATCTTATCCGCTGTTATTGTCGGTAGATACCACCACAGCACAGGCGGGTGATGAACCTGTGTTGATTTATCAACGCACTGGCGCGCCTGTTGCGGTTTCTCCCGTGCGTTCTGATGCGGTAAAAGCCATTCTGGCGCAACACCCTGATGTGCAGATCATCGTAACCGACGACGGTTTACAGCATTATCATCTGGCGCGTGATGTGGAAATCGTCGTTATTGATGGCGTGCGTCGCTTTGGCAATGGCTGGTGGTTGCCGGCGGGGCCAATGCGTGAGCGAGCGGGGCGCTTAAAGTCGGTTGATGCGGTAATCGTCAACGGCGGTGTCCCCCGCAGCGGTGAAATCCCCATGCATCTGCTGCCGGGGCAGGCGGTGAATTTACGTACCGGTACGCGTTGTGACGTTGCTCAACTTGAACATGTGGTGGCGATGGCGGGGATTGGGCATCCGCCGCGCTTTTTTGCCACGCTGAAGATGTGCGGCGTACAACCGGAAAAATGTGTACCACTGGCCGATCATCAGTCTTTGAATTATAAGGATGTCAGCGCGTTGGTAAGCGACGGGCAAACGCTAGTAATGACTGAAAAAGATGCGGTGAAATGCCGGGCCTTTGCAGATGAAAATTGGTGGTATTTGCCTGTTGACGCACAGCTTTCAGGCGATGAACCAGCGAAACTGCTTGCGCAACTAACCTCGCTGGCTTCTGGCAACTAGTTACGCCGCGGCAGCGTTCGATTGATGGAGTCATGAATGTCGCTGCCGCACCTCTCCCTTGCTGATGCGCGTAATCTTCACCTTGCTTCGCAAGGCCTGTTAAACAAACCCCGCCGTCGAGCGTCGTTGGAAGATATTCTGGCAACGATTTCCCGCATGTCCTTGCTGCAAATTGATACCATCAATATTGTTGCCCGTAGCCCATATCTGGTGCTTTTCAGTCGTCTGGGAAATTATCCTGCGCAGTGGTTGGATGAGTCTCTGGCGCGTGGCGAATTAATGGAATACTGGGCGCATGAAGCCTGCTTTATGCCACGTAGCGATTTTCGTCTTATTCGCCACCGCATGCTGACACCTGAAAAAATGGGCTGGAAATACAAAGACGCCTGGATGCAGGAACATGCGGCAGAAATTGCACAGTTAATTCAACATATTCATGATAAGGGGCCGGTACGTTCAGCCGATTTCGAGCATTCTCGTAAAGGTGCAAGCGGCTGGTGGGAATGGAAGCCGCATAAACGGCATCTGGAAGGTTTATTTACTGCCGGAAAGGTGATGGTGATTGAACGGCGCAACTTCCAGCGCGTTTATGATTTAACCCACCGTGTCATGCCTGACTGGGATGATGAGCGCGATCTCGTTTCGCAAACAGAAGCAGAAATCATCATGCTGGATAACAGTGCGCGTAGCCTGGGCATATTCCGCGAACAGTGGCTGGCAGATTACTATCGGCTGAAACGTCCGGCACTGGCGGCTTGGCGCGAAGCGAGGACTGAACAGCAGCAAATCATTGCTGTGCATGTTGAAAAATTGGGCAATCTTTGGCTGCATGCTGATTTGCTGCCGCTACTCGAACGCGCGCTCGCCGGAAAGCTCACTGCAACGCACAGCGCGGTACTTTCGCCTTTTGATCCTGTTGTCTGGGATCGCAAACGCGCGGAGCAGCTTTTTGATTTTAGCTACCGGCTGGAGTGCTATACCCCAGCGCCGAAACGCCAGTATGGCTATTTTGTTCTGCCGTTATTACATCGTGGGCAATTAGTTGGGCGAATGGATGCCAAAATGCATCGCCGGACAGGCATCCTTGAAGTTATCTCTCTGTGGTTACAGGAAGGCATTAAACCAACGACAACGCTGCAAAAAGGGTTACGTCAGGCGATTACTGATTTCGCTAACTGGCAGCAGGCAACGCAGGTGACATTAGGACGCTGCCCGCAAGGCCTCTTTACTGATTGCCGCGCCGGCTGGGAAATAGACCCCGTCGCATAAATGATTATGATAAGATTTATGCATTCATAACCCGATCCATCTGGAGGAACTATGGATCATCGTCTGCTTGAAATCATTGCCTGCCCGGTTTGCAACGGAAAACTTTGGTATAACCAGGAAAAACAAGAGCTTATTTGCAAACTGGACAACCTGGCTTTCCCGCTGCGCGATGGCATTCCAGTGTTGCTGGAAACGGAAGCCCGCGTGCTGACTGCTGATGAGAGTAAATCATGAGTTTTGTGGTCATTATTCCCGCGCGCTACGCGTCCACGCGTCTGCCCGGTAAACCATTGGTTGATATTAACGGCAAACCCATGATTGTTCATGTTCTTGAACGCGCGCGCGAATCAGGTGCCGAGCGCATCATCGTGGCAACCGATCATGAGGATGTTGCCCGCGCTGTTGAAGCCGCTGGCGGCGAAGTATGTATGACGCGCGCCGATCATCAGTCAGGTACAGAACGTTTGGCGGAAGTTGTCGAAAAATGCGCATTCAGCGACGACACGGTGATCGTTAATGTGCAGGGTGATGAACCGATGATCCCTGCGACAATCATTCGTCAGGTTGCTGATAACCTCGCTCAGCGTCAGGTGGGTATGGCGACTCTGGCGGTGCCAATCCACAATGCGGAAGAAGCGTTTAACCCGAATGCGGTGAAAGTGGTTCTCGACGCCGAAGGGTACGCACTGTACTTCTCTCGCGCCACCATTCCGTGGGATCGTGATCGTTTTGCAAAAGACCTTGAAACCGTAGGCGATAACTTCCTGCGTCATCTTGGTATTTATGGCTACCGTGCAGGCTTTATCCGTCGTTATGTTACCTGGCAGCCAAGTCCGTTAGAACATATCGAAATGTTAGAGCAGCTTCGTGTTCTGTGGTACGGCGAAAAAATCCACGTTGCTGTTGCTCAGGAAGTTCCTGGTACAGGAGTGGATACCCCTGAAGATCTCGAGCGCGTTCGCGCTGAAATGCGCTAATTTCACTTCACGACACTCCAGCCAATTTTGGGAGGAGTGTCGTACCGTTACGATTTTCCTCAATTTTTCTTTTCAACAATTGATCTCATTCAGGTGACATCTTTTATATTGGCGCTCATTATGAAAGCAGTAGCTTTTATGAGGGTAATCTGAATGGAACAGCTGCGTGCCGAATTAAGCCATTTACTGGGCGAAAAACTCAGTCGTATTGAGTGCGTCAATGAAAAAGCGGATACGGCGTTGTGGGCTTTGTATGACAGCCAGGGAAACCCAATGCCGTTAATGGCAAGAAGCTTTAGTGCGCCCGGAAAAGCCCGACAACTGGCATGGAAAACCACCATGCTGGCAAGAAGTGGGACTGTCCGTATGCCGACTATTTATGGTGTGATGACGCATGAAGAACACCCCGGCCCCGATGTCCTGCTACTGGAGCGAATGCGTGGTGTTTCGGTGGAGGCACCAGCCCGAACACCAGAACGCTGGGAACAACTCAAAGACCAAATCGTTGAAGCCTTACTGGCCTGGCACCGTCAGGACAGTCGTGGTTGCGTCGGCGCGGTCGACAATACTCAGGAAAATTTCTGGCCCTCATGGTACCGGCAACATGTTGAAGTGCTATGGACTACGCTCAATCAGTTCAATAACACCGGTCTAACGATGCAAGATAAGCGGATCCTGTTTCGCACCCGTGAATGTCTCCCGGCATTATTTGAAGGCTTTAACGACAATTGTGTGCTGATTCACGGTAACTTCTGTTTACGCAGCATGCTGAAAGATTCGCGCAGCGATCAGTTACTGGCGATGGTCGGACCGGGACTAATGCTTTGGGCACCGCGAGAATACGAACTGTTCCGACTAATGGATAATTCTCTGGCGGAAGATTTGCTCTGGAGTTATCTGCAACGCGCGCCAGTGGCGGAGTCGTTCATCTGGCGGCGTTGGTTGTATGTGTTATGGGATGAAGTTGCGCAACTGGTCAACACCGGACGATTTAGTCGGCGTAACTTCGATCTGGCATCAAAATCACTCTTGCCGTGGCTCGCCTGACGAACCTTTCAGCCACTGCCAGATGCGGCCAAGCGTTTCATAGCCAACACGATCGCTATGCATTAACCAGACTGGAGAAGGGATTGCTCGTTCCCACGGATTAAGCGGCGAGTCGATGGCCAACTGGTTCGCCGGGGCTGGCAGCGGATTTAACCCTTCCTGCTGAAAAAAGATCATCGCGCGCGGCAGATGTGATGCGGAGGTTACCAGCAGGAAAGGGGCGTCACCAATCGCCTGTTTCACTGCCGCAGCTTCTTCTTCGGTATCTTTTGGCAAATCCAGGGTGATAATTTGCTCGCGAGGGACACCCAGCGATTGCGCAACTCTTGCACCTACTTCGGCTGTACTCACCGTATTGGTTTTTGCTACGCCTCCCGTGAAGATCAGCTTTGATCCCGGATTTTCGCGCCATAAGCGAATACCCTCATTCAGACGTGGCAGACTGTTATTGATTAAATTCGAGCTCGGTGCCCATTGTGGGTTCCAGGTATAACCACCTCCGAGTACCACGATATAGTCCACTTTTTGCGAATTATTCCATGTCGGATAGGTGCTTTCGATGGGACGCAGCAGGCGGTCGGCTATCGGTTGCAAACTCAATAACAAGAGCGCCAGCCACCCAAGGCTAATAAAAATCTTCCCGGTTTTTTGAAAACGGCTAAACCACAGCAGCGCCAGGCCAGCGCCAATAATCAACAACATCAGCGGAAGTGGCAGCAGCATACCGCCAATCACTTTTTTCAGTGTAAAAAGCATCCTTTCTGGTTCCTTTTTTGACCATATAGCAAGGGATCGCCAGCGATATTACACCAGACGGGTTCATTCTCGCCGTGGCTGTGACAAAATAGCGTCTTTATCAGAAAACGTCTTAGCCAACCGGTGGAGAAAGCAATGCAGGATCGCAATTTTGATGATATTGCGGAAAAGTTTTCCCGTAACATTTACGGCACCACCAAAGGGCAGCTTCGACAGGCTATTCTGTGGCAGGATCTCGATCGCGTGCTGGCGGAAATGGGCTCGCAAAAACTGCGTGTGCTGGATGCTGGCGGTGGAGAAGGGCAGACCGCAATCAAAATGGCCGAGCGTGGGCATCAGGTCATTTTATGCGATCTTTCAGCGCAGATGATCGACCGCGCAAAACAGGCGGCAGAAGCAAAAGGTGTGAGCGACAACATGCAATTTATACATTGCGCCGCTCAGGATGTTGCTTCGCATTTGGAAACGCCCGTTGATCTGATATTGTTCCATGCGGTGCTCGAGTGGGTGGCCGATCCCCGCAGCGTATTGCAGACCCTGTGGTCAGTGTTGCGTCCAGGCGGTGTGTTGTCGTTAATGTTCTACAATGCGCACGGCTTGCTGATGCATAACATGGTTGCAGGGAATTTTGATTACGTGCAGGCGGGAATGCCGAAAAAGAAAAAACGGACGCTTTCGCCAGATTATCCACGCGACCCGGCGCAGGTTTATCTGTGGCTGGAAGAAGCTGGTTGGCAAATTATGGGTAAGACCGGCGTTCGCGTGTTTCATGATTACCTGCGCGAGAAGCACCAGCAGCGCGACTGCTATGAAGCATTACTTGAATTAGAAACGCGTTATTGCCGTCAGGAACCGTATATTACCCTGGGGCGTTATATTCATGTCACCGCGCGCAAACCGCAGAGCAAGGATAAAGTATGAGTGAATTTTCCCAGACAGTCCCCGAACTGGTTGCCTGGGCCAGAAAAAATGACTTCTCCATCTCGCTGCCGGTAGACCGACTCTCTTTTCTGCTGGCGGTTGCCACGCTGAACGGCGAGCGTCTGGATGGTGAGATGAGTGAAGGCGAGCTGGTGGATGCATTCCGCCATGTGAGTGATGCGTTTGAGCAAACCAGCGAAACCATCGGCGTACGCGCCAACAACGCGATCAACGACATGGTTCGTCAACGTCTGCTGAACCGCTTTACCAGCGAGCAGGCTGAAGGGAACGCAATTTACCGTCTGACGCCGCTTGGCATCGGTATTACCGATTACTACATCCGTCAGCGCGAGTTTTCGACGCTGCGCCTTTCTATGCAGTTGTCGATTGTGGCGGGCGAACTGAAACGCGCGGCAGATGCCGCCGAAGAGGGCGGTGATGAGTTTCACTGGCACCGTAATGTCTATGCGCCACTGAAATATTCGGTAGCAGAAATTTTCGACAGTATCGACCTGACTCAACGTCTGATGGATGAACAGCAGCAGCAGGTGAAGGATGATATCGCCCAGTTGTTGAACAAAGACTGGCGGGCGGCGATTTCCAGCTGTGAATTGTTGCTTTCGGAAACTTCCGGAACGCTGCGTGAATTGCAGGATACGTTGGAAGCGGCAGGTGATAAATTGCAGGCTAATCTGTTACGCATTCAGGATGCGACGATGACTCATGATGATCTGCATTTCGTCGATCGTCTGGTGTTCGATCTGCAAAGCAAACTTGACCGTATTATCAGCTGGGGCCAGCAATCCATCGACTTATGGATTGGCTACGACCGCCACGTACACAAATTTATTCGTACCGCTATCGATATGGATAAAAACCGCGTCTTTGCTCAGCGGTTACGTCAGTCGGTACAAACCTATTTTGATGAACCGTGGGCGCTAACTTATGCCAATGCCGATCGTCTGCTGGATATGCGTGACGAAGAGATGGCACTGCGCGATGAAGAAGTGACTGGGGAACTTCCTGAGGATCTGGAGTACGAAGAGTTTAACGAGATCCGCGAACAGCTGGCGGCGATCATCGAAGAACAACTTGCCGTGTACAAAACCAGACAAGTGCCGTTGGATCTTGGTCTGGTGGTACGCGAATATCTGTCACAGTATCCGCGTGCACGTCACTTTGACGTTGCGCGCATTGTTATTGATCAGGCGGTACGTCTTGGCGTAGCGCAAGCAGATTTCACCGGACTGCCAGCGAAATGGCAGCCGATTAATGATTACGGAGCCAAGGTACAGGCGCATGTCATCGACAAATATTGAACAAGTGATGCCGGTTAAGCTGGCGCAGGCGCTGGCGAATCCGTTATTTCCGGCGCTGGATAGCGCCTTACGTTCAGGCCGCCATATTGGCCTTGACGAACTGGATAATCATGCATTCCTGATGGATTTTCAGGAATATCTGGAAGAATTTTACGCGCGTTATAACGTTGAGCTTATTCGCGCACCGGAGGGGTTCTTCTATTTACGCCCACGTTCCACCACGCTGATCCCTCGTTCCGTCTTGTCGGAACTGGATATGATGGTCGGGAAAATCCTCTGTTATCTTTATCTCAGCCCGGAACGGCTGGCGAATGAGGGGATTTTCACCCAGCAGGAACTGTACGATGAACTGCTCACCCTGGCCGATGAAGCGAAACTGCTGAAACTGGTGAACAACCGTTCAACCGGTTCAGACGTTGACCGGCAGAAGTTGCAGGAGAAAGTACGTTCTTCGCTCAACCGTCTGCGTCGTTTAGGCATGGTGTGGTTTATGGGCCACGACAGCAGCAAGTTCCGCATTACCGAATCGGTGTTCCGCTTCGGAGCCGATGTGCGTGCTGGCGACGATCCCCGTGAAGCACAGCGTCGCCTGATTCGTGATGGCGAAGCAATGCCGATTGAAAATCATCTGCAACTCAACGATGAAACCGAAGAGAATCAGCCAGATAGCGGAGAGGAAGAATAATGATTGAACGCGGTAAATTTCGCTCACTGACGCTGATTAACTGGAACGGCTTTTTTGCCCGAACTTTTGACCTTGACGAGCTGGTCACGACGCTTTCTGGCGGTAACGGGGCGGGTAAATCCACCACCATGGCGGCGTTCGTTACGGCGCTTATCCCCGACCTGACCCTGCTGCATTTCCGTAACACTACGGAAGCCGGGGCCACCAGCGGTTCGCGCGATAAAGGTCTGCACGGTAAGCTGAAAGCGGGTGTCTGTTATTCGATGCTCGACACCATTAACTCGCGCCACCAGCGTGTAGTGGTCGGTGTGCGTCTGCAACAGGTTGCCGGGCGCGATCGTAAAGTTGATATCAAACCATTTGCCATTCAGGGCTTGCCGATGTCGGTGCAGCCGACACAACTGGTGACCGAAACTCTGAATGAACGTCAGGCGCGCGTGCTGCCGCTTAACGAGCTGAAAGACAAGCTCGAAGCGATGGAAGGCGTGCAGTTTAAGCAGTTCAACTCTATTACCGATTACCACTCGCTGATGTTCGATCTGGGCATCATCGCACGTCGTCTGCGCTCAGCGTCTGATCGTAGTAAATTCTATCGTCTGATTGAAGCTTCGCTGTACGGCGGGATTTCCAGCGCCATCACCCGTTCTCTGCGCGACTACCTGTTGCCAGAAAATAGCGGCGTGCGTAAAGCGTTTCAGGACATGGAAGCGGCGCTGCGTGAAAACCGTATGACGCTGGAAGCGATTCGTGTTACCCAGTCTGACCGTGACTTGTTCAAGCATCTGATCAGCGAAGCGACTAACTACGTGGCGGCGGACTACATGCGCCACGCCAACGAGCGCCGTGTTCACCTGGATAAAGCGCTGGAGTTTCGTCGTGAGCTTCACACTTCGCGTCAGCAACTGGCGGCAGAGCAGTACAAGCATGTCGATATGGCGCGTGAGCTGGCTGAGCACAATGGTGCCGAAGGCGATCTGGAAGCGGATTATCAGGCGGCCAGCGATCACCTGAACCTGGTGCAAACCGCACTACGTCAGCAGGAGAAGATCGAACGCTACGAAGCGGATCTCGATGAGCTGCAGATCCGTCTGGAAGAGCAAAACGAAGTGGTGGCAGAAGCCATCGAACGCCAGGAAGAGAACGAGGCTCGTGCGGAAGCTGCCGAGCTGGAAGTGGACGAGCTGAAAAGCCAGCTTGCTGACTACCAGCAGGCGCTGGACGTCCAGCAAACGCGCGCGATCCAGTACAACCAGGCGATTGCTGCGCTTAATCGTGCCAAAGAACTGTGCCATCTGCCGGACTTAACCGCCGACAGCGCCGCCGAATGGCTGGAAACCTTCCAGGCGAAAGAGCTGGAAGCGACCGAAAAAATGCTCTCTCTTGAGCAGAAAATGAGCATGGCGCAAACCGCGCACAGCCAGTTTGAGCAGGCTTATCAGCTGGTGGTGGCAATCAACGGCCCGCTGGCGCGTAACGAGGCGTGGGATGTCGCTCGCGAACTATTGCGCGAAGGGGTCGATCAGCGTCACCTGGCAGAGCAGGTTCAGCCGTTGCGGATGCGCTTAAGCGAACTGGAACAGCGTCTGCGTGAACAGCAAGAAGCTGAGCGTCTGCTGGCAGATTTCTGCAAACGTCAGGGCAAGAATTTTGATATTGATGAACTGGAAGCTCTGCATCAGGAGCTGGAAGCACGCATTGCCTCTCTTTCCGATAGCGTCTCTAACGCCCGAGAAGAGCGGATGGCACTGCGCCAGGAGCAGGAACAGCTGCAGTCTCGCATTCAGAGTTTGATGCAGCGTGCGCCGGTTTGGCTGGCAGCGCAAAACAGTCTCAACCAGTTGAGCGAACAGTGCGGCGAAGAATTCTCCTCAAGCCAGGACGTCACCGAATATCTGCAACAGTTGCTGGAGCGTGAGCGCGAAGCCATTGTTGAACGTGACGAAGTTGGCGCACGCAAAAACGCCGTCGATGAAGAGATCGAACGTTTAAGCCAGCCAGGCGGCTCTGAAGACCAGCGTCTGAATGCGCTGGCGGAGCGTTTTGGCGGCGTGTTGCTGTCAGAAATTTATGACGACGTTAGCCTGGAAGATGCGCCGTACTTCTCAGCACTGTATGGCCCGTCACGCCACGCCATCGTGGTGTCAGATCTGTCACAGGTAACCGAACACCTGGAAGGCTTGACCGATTGCCCGGAAGATCTCTATCTGATCGAAGGGGATCCGCAGTCATTCGATGACAGCGTGTTCAGCGTTGATGAGCTGGAAAAAGCGGTAGTGGTGAAAATCGCCGATCGTCAGTGGCGTTATTCACGTTTCCCGGAAGTGCCGCTGTTTGGTCGTGCTGCTCGCGAAAGCCGCATCGAAAGCCTCCATGCCGAACGTGAAGTGCTTTCCGAACGCTTCGCCACACTCTCTTTTGATGTACAGAAAACCCAGCGTCTGCATCAGGCGTTCAGCCGCTTTATAGGTAGTCATCTGGCGGTGGCGTTTGAGTCTGACCCGGAAGCAGAAATCCGTCAACTGAACAGCCGTCGCGTCGAACTGGAGCGGGCGTTGAGTAATCATGAAAATGATAACCAGCAGCAGCGTATTCAGTTTGAGCAGGCGAAAGAGGGCGTTACGGCCCTGAACCGCATTCTGCCGCGTCTTAACCTGCTGGCTGATGACAGCCTGGCAGATCGCGTCGATGAAATCCGCGAACGTCTGGATGAAGCCCAGGAAGCCGCGCGTTTTGTTCAGCAGTTTGGCAATCAACTGGCGAAACTGGAACCGATCGTTTCGGTATTGCAGAGCGACCCGGAACAGTTCGAACAGTTAAAAGAAGATTACGCGTACTCTCAGCAGATGCAGCGCGATGCCCGTCAGCAGGCGTTTGCCCTGACGGAAGTGGTGCAGCGTCGTGCGCACTTTAGCTACTCTGACTCGGCAGAAATGCTTAGCGGTAACAGCGATCTCAACGAAAAACTGCGTGAACGTCTGGAACAGGCGGAAGCGGAGCGTACCCGCGCTCGTGAAGCGTTGCGCGGACACGCAGCGCAGTTGAGTCAGTACAACCAGGTGCTGGCTTCGCTGAAAAGTTCTTACGACACCAAAAAAGAGCTACTCAACGATCTGCAACGTGAATTGCAGGATATCGGCGTGCGTGCTGATAGCGGGGCAGAAGAGCGGGCGCGTATTCGCCGTGACGAGTTGCACGCGCAACTGAGCAATAACCGTTCACGCCGCAACCAACTGGAAAAAGCGCTTACCTTCTGCGAAGCGGAGATGGACAACCTGACCCGCAAACTGCGCAAGCTGGAGCGTGATTACTTTGAGATGCGCGAGCAGGTAGTGACCGCGAAAGCGGGCTGGTGTGCAGTGATGCGCATGGTGAAAGATAACGGTGTTGAGCGCCGCTTACACCGTCGTGAGCTGGCTTATCTCTCCGCTGATGATTTGCGTTCCATGTCGGATAAGGCGTTGGGTGCGTTGCGTCTCGCGGTAGCGGATAACGAACATCTGCGCGACGTGCTGCGTATGTCGGAAGATCCAAAACGTCCGGAACGTAAAATTCAGTTCTTCGTGGCGGTTTATCAGCATCTGCGCGAGCGTATTCGTCAGGATATTATTCGTACCGATGATCCGGTTGAAGCTATCGAGCAGATGGAGATCGAACTTAGCCGTCTGACTGAAGAGTTAACCTCCCGCGAACAGAAACTGGCGATCAGTTCCCGCAGCGTGGCGAACATTATTCGCAAAACCATTCAGCGCGAGCAGAACCGTATCCGTATGCTCAACCAGGGCTTGCAGAGCGTATCGTTTGGCCAGGTGAACAGCGTGCGCCTCAACGTGAACGTGCGTGAAACGCACGCCATGCTGCTGGATGTACTCTCTGAACAGCACGAACAACATCAGGATCTGTTTAACAGCAACCGTCTGACCTTCTCGGAAGCGCTGGCGAAACTGTATCAGCGCCTTAATCCGCAGATTGATATGGGGCAGCGCACGCCGCAGACCATCGGTGAAGAACTGCTGGATTACCGTAACTATCTTGAAATGGAAGTTGAGGTTAACCGTGGTTCCGATGGCTGGTTGCGCGCGGAATCTGGTGCATTGTCGACCGGTGAGGCTATTGGTACCGGTATGTCGATTCTGGTGATGGTGGTACAGAGTTGGGAAGATGAATCTCGCCGCTTGCGCGGTAAAGATATCTCTCCTTGCCGTCTGCTGTTCCTTGATGAAGCAGCGCGACTGGATGCCCGTTCCATCGCCACGCTGTTTGAATTGTGTGAGCGTTTGCAAATGCAGCTCATCATCGCAGCGCCGGAAAATATCAGCCCGGAAAAAGGCACCACCTATAAACTGGTGCGTAAAGTCTTCCAGAATACCGAACACGTTCACGTAGTCGGTCTGCGTGGTTTTGCACCGCAACTCCCTGAAACGCTTCCAGGAACTGACGAAGCGCCTTCCCAGGCGAGTTAAGATTGAGGCGGCAGCGATGCCGCCTTTCCTGTTTCTGAAAACTCCGTTTCTGCACTAAAAAAGTGCCACATTCTGGCGCGCTTTTCTTTAAACTTCTTTACATTAGGTTATGTAAAAACGTATCGGCGTTTATATACTGAAGATAAGCCTGATGAGTAACAGGCTTGCTCGTCATACTTTCGTGAGTATTGGCGTTGTACAGGCAAGTCGTAAAATAACAGCCTGGCTATTCAGAGTATGATAAAAACAGGGGGCAAGGGATGTTGCTTAATATGATGTGTGGTCGTCGGCTGTCGGCAATCAGTTTGTGCGTGGCCGTAACATTCGCTCCACTGTTCAATGCTCAGGCCGATGAGCCTGAAGTAATCCCTGGCGACAGCCCGGTGGCTGTCAGCGAACAGGGCGAGGCACTGCCGCAGGCGCAGGTCACGGCAATAATGGCGGGGATCCAGCCATTGCCTGAAGGTGCGGCAGAAAAAGCCCGCACGCAAATCGAATCTCAATTACCTGCAGGCTATAAGCCGGTTTATCTTAACCAGCTTCAACTGTTGTATGCCGCACGCGATATGCAACCCATGTGGGAAAACCGTGATGCTGTTAAAGCCTTCCAGCAACAGCTGGCAGAGGTGGCGATTGCCGGTTTCCAGCCGCAGTTTAATAAATGGGTAGAGTTGCTGACCGATCCTGGTATTAACGGGATGGCACGCGATGTGGTGCTCTCTGATGCGATGATGGGCTATCTCCATTTCATTGCAAATATTCCGGTCAAAGGCACTCGCTGGCTATACAGCAGTAAACCTTATGCGCTTTCCACGCCGCCGCTCTCGGTGATTAACCAATGGCAGCTGGCGCTGGATAAAGGTCAATTGCCGACGTTTGTTGCAGGACTGGCACCGCAGCATCCGCAATATGCGGCGATGCATGAATCGTTACTGGCCTTACTCAGTGACACCAAACCGTGGCCCCAACTGACCGGCAAAGCAACGTTGCGCCCAGGGCAGTGGAGTAACGACGTACCGGCGTTGCGCGAAATATTGCAGCGTACAGGCATGCTGGACGGGGGGCCGAAAATTACTCTACCTGGCGATGACACGCCAACTGACGCGGTAGTCAGCCCATCCGCTGTTACTGTTGAAACAGCAGAAACTAAGCCGATGGACCAGCAAACTACGTCTCGTAGTAAACCTGCGCCTGTCGTTCGTGCCGCCTACGATAATGAACTGGTGGAAGCCGTTAAACGTTTTCAGGCATGGCAAGGATTGGGGGCAGATGGTGCTATTGGCCCGGCAACGCGTGACTGGTTAAACGTAACGCCCGCCCAGCGTGCTGGCGTGTTGGCACTCAACATCCAGCGATTGCGCTTGCTGCCAACAGAGCTTTCTACCGGGATCATGGTTAACATTCCGGCCTATTCGCTGGTCTACTATCAGAACGGCAATCAGGTGCTGGATTCGCGAGTCATTGTCGGTCGCCCCGATCGCAAAACGCCGATGATGAGTAGTGCCCTTAACAACGTGGTGGTAAACCCGCCGTGGAACGTACCACCAACTCTGGCACGCAAAGATATTCTGCCGAAAGTGCGCAATGATCCTGGGTATCTCGAAAGCCATGGCTATACGGTGATGCGCGGCTGGAACAGCAGAGAAGCGATTGACCCATGGCAGGTTGACTGGTCTACAATCACGGCCTCGAATTTACCGTTCCGCTTCCAGCAGGCTCCAGGCCCACGGAACTCGCTGGGGCGCTATAAATTCAATATGCCGAGTTCAGAGGCCATTTATTTGCATGACACGCCGAACCATAATCTGTTCAAGCGTGATACACGCGCATTGAGCTCAGGCTGTGTACGAGTGAATAAAGCTTCCGATCTGGCGAATATGCTGTTGCAGGATGCAGGCTGGAATGACAAACGTATTTCTGATGCGCTGAAGCAGGGCGATACGCGTTACGTCAATATTCGGCAGTCGATTCCGGTGAATCTCTTCTATCTGACGGCCTTTGTTGGTGCAGATGGTCGTACCCAGTATCGTACAGATATTTACAATTATGATCTGCCTGCGCGATCCAGCTCGCAAATCGTATCGAAAGCGGAACAATTAATCAGGTAAATGAAGCAGTTCGGGGAAATCAGTTGTCGTAATAATTAGCATGATCGGGGGCGCTTCTCTGCAGCCCCCGTCACTGCTGGGGTTGAGTCATCTTGACGTCTGCTTTACGGGCGGTTAAGGTGCCTCTTGTGCGCCAGAAGTGCATATAAACGATAACATTGACCTGTAGACTTGATTATCATGGACAAATTCGACGCTAATCGCCGCAAACTGCTGGCGCTTGGTGGCGTTGCACTCGGTGCCGCCATCCTGCCGACCCCGGCGTTTGCAACACTCTCTACCCCACGCCCGCGTATTTTGACACTCAATAATCTCCATACCGGAGAGTCAATCAAAGCGGAGTTTTTCGATGGCAGAGGCTATATTCAGGAAGAATTGGCAAAACTTAACCATTTTTTCCGCGATTACCGCGCGAACAAAATAAAGTCCATCGACCCAGGATTATTCGATCAGTTGTATCGCCTGCAAGGGTTGTTAGGCACCCGCAAACCGGTGCAACTCATTTCCGGTTATCGCTCCATTGATACCAACAATGAACTACGTGCCCGCAGCCGTGGAGTAGCGAAGAAAAGCTATCACACGAAAGGGCAGGCGATGGATTTCCATATTGAAGGTATCGCGTTAAGCAATATTCGCAAAGCCGCGTTATCTATGCGCGCAGGTGGTGTAGGATATTACCCACGTAGTAACTTTGTGCATATTGATACCGGGCCAGCACGGCACTGGTAGTAATCGCTTAACGAAACAGGGGCAGTATGAACTATCGTATTATTCCGGTCACCGCATTCTCCCAGAACTGTTCATTGATCTGGTGTGAACAAACCCGTCTGGCCGCACTGGTCGATCCTGGCGGCGATGCGGAAAAAATCAAACAGGAAGTTGATGCCAGCGGCCTGACACTGATGCAGATCCTGCTGACTCATGGTCATCTGGACCACGTTGGCGCAGCGGCGGAACTGGCGCAACATTACGGCGTGCCGGTTTTTGGCCCGGAAAAAGAAGATGAGTTCTGGCTGCAAGGCTTGCCTGCGCAAAGTCGTATGTTTGGTCTGGAAGAGTGCCAGCCGCTGACGCCAGATCGTTGGCTGAACGAAGGCGATACCATCAGCATAGGGAATGTGACTTTACAGGTGTTACATTGCCCTGGGCATACGCCGGGTCATGTCGTGTTTTTTGATGAGCGGGCAAGGCTGCTGATTTCTGGCGACGTTATTTTCAAAGGTGGAGTAGGGCGCAGTGACTTCCCGCGTGGCGATCATAATCAACTGATTTCTTCAATCAAAGATAAATTGCTGCCAATGGGGGATGATGTGACATTTATTCCGGGTCACGGACCATTATCCACACTTGGTTATGAGCGCCTGCATAATCCCTTCCTGCAAGACGAAATGCCCGTCTGGTAAAGGCGCGTAAAAAAGCCCGCTTTTCAGCGGGCTTCATTGTTTTTAACGTTTACAGCACTGCCACAATCGCTTCGCACAGCGGAGCCATATTATCTGGTGTCATCCCAGCCACGTTTACGCGACCAGAAGCAACAGCATACACGCCAAACTCTTCGCGCAGACGCAGCACTTGTTCTTTTGTCAGGCCACTGAAGGAGAACATGCCGTTCTGTTTGATGATAAAGCTGAAGTCGCGGTTTGCGCCTTTTTCCTGCAGCGTATTGACGAACAACTGACGCATACGCTGAATACGCTGGCGCATATCAGTCAGCTCTTGTTCCCAAATCGCACGTAACGCATCGTTGCTCAGGATGGTGGCAACAACAGAAGCGCCGTGTGCTGGTGGGTTAGAGTAGTTAGCGCGAATCGCCGCTTTCATTTGGCTGAATGCGCGATCAACGGTCTCACTGTCAGCAGCAACCAGAGTACAAGCGCCAACACGCTCGTTGTACAGGCCAAAGTTTTTAGAGTAGGAACTGGCAACAATCAGCTCTTTATGCATAGCCGCGAAAGCGCGCAGTCCTTCAGCATCTTCTTCCAGACCACGGGCAAACCCCTGGTACGCGAAGTCAAACAGCGGTAACCAGCCTTTCTCAACGGAAAGTTGTGCCAGTGTCTGCCATTGTTCCAGCGTAGGGTCGATACCGGTTGGGTTATGGCAGCAGCCATGGAACAGCACTACGTCGCCAGCCTGAGCTTCGTTCAGGCTGTTAATCAGTGCATCGAAGTCAAGGGTGTGATTTTCCGCATCATAATAAGCGTATTCACGAACTTCCAGACCTGCAGAGTTAAAGACGCTCTTATGGTTCGGCCAGCTTGGGTTGCTCACCCACACACGCTTAACGCTGGTATTTTTTGCCAGGAAATCGGCAGCCACGCGTAGTGCGCCAGTGCCACCCGGAGTCTGTGCCGTGCGAGCACGTTTGTCATTGATCAGGGCGCTACCTTTACCAAACAGCAGTTCCTGAGTGCAGCGACCAAATTCAGGGATGCCGTCAATGCCGAGGTAATTTTTGGTGGTTTCATTTTCGAGCAGATACTGTTCAGCCTTTTTCACGCTGGTCAGTACCGGGGTTTTGCCCGTCTCATCTTTATAGACACCAATCCCGAGGTTAATTTTGCCGGGACGTTCATCGGCACGAAACAGATCGGCCAGGCCCAGAATCGGGTCGGCAGGAGCGGCGGTTATGTTCTCAAACATGACGAGGTTCCATTATGGTTACAGAAGGGAAGTCCGCTATCAGGGTAACGGGAGATTTACAAAATTCCAACTATTACTGATGAAAACGCAGGCTGTTTTTGCAAGACGTGAGATTGCTCTGGAAGGCATAAAAAAAACAGGACCAAAGTCCTGTTTTTTCGGCATTTAACAAAGAGGTGTGCTATTAGAACTGGTAAACGATACCCACAGCAACGGTGTCGTCTGAACCTACGCCCAGTTTGTTGTCAGAATCGATCTGGTTGATGATGTAGTCAACATAGGTGGACATGTTTTTGTTGAAGTAGTAGGTTGCGCCCACTTCAAAGTAGTTCACCAGATCAACATCACCGATACCTTCTACGTCTTTCGCTTTAGATTTGGTGTAAGCGATGGACGGACGCAGACCGAAATCGAACTGGTATTGCGCAACTAACAGAACATCTTGCGTTTTGTTGGCGAAGCCGCTGATGTTTGTAAATTTATTAGTGATCGGCGTAGCGTTACGGGTTTCACCGTAGTTCGCTGCCAGGTAGATGTTGTTCGCGTCATACTTCAGACCAGTAGCCCACTGTTCAGCTTTTTTACCGTTGCCAAGAGGTTGAGCTTCTTGCAGGTTGGTACGGTCAGCGGCGCCATATGCACCAACGATACCAAAGCCTTCGTATTCGTAGCTGATAGAACCGCCAACACCGTCGCCGTTAGAGCGGCGTGCAGTGTCACGCTCGTTTTTACCCAGGTACTGAACAGCGAAGTTCAGGCCATCAACCAGACCAAAGAAGTTGGAGTTACGATAGGTAGCAACGCCGCCAACACGACCAACGAAGAAGTCATCGCTGTATGCAGTATCACCACCAAATTCTGGCAGCATATCGGTGTAACCCAGTGCATCATAAACCACACCGTAGTTACGGCCGTAATCGAAAGAACCAACGTCAGCGTATTTAAGACCCGCGAATGCCAGACGCGTTTTGTTACCAGTTTGAGCGTCAGCGCCTTCAGAGTTGTTACCCTGGAAGTTATATTCCCACTGACCATAACCGGTCAGATCGGAATTGATTTGAGTTTCCCCTTTAAAACCAAGACGGGCATAGGTCATGTCGCCATTGCCACCGTAACTGTTTTCACCGTTACCCTTGGAGAAATAATGCAGACCGACAGCTTTACCGTACAGATCTACTTTGTTGCCATCTTTGTTATAAATTTCTGCAGCGTTTGCAGTACCTGCTACTAACAGAGCAGGGACGATCACTGCCAGAATATTGCGCTTCATCATTATTTATTACCCTCATGGTTTTTTTATGACACCTGCCACTGCCGTCAATAAGTTCTGTCAATAAAAATTTACGGAACTATTGATGAGAGTTTGGTGTCTTTATGTGTCTGCAGGCATCTTTCCATTCAAACTAACGTTTCGCTACCGTGAAAGTGCTACAAAGATAAAGATTTGGTTTCAAAAAGAAAAAATATGTAACTAAAAGTAAAATTTAAGGAACTTTGTGAACACCGTCATATTTCCTTAGAAGCGTGATGATATTTACAGCAATTTTTATCTATTTATATGATTTCCTTATATTTAAATTAACTAAAAGGAAATTTTGTTTCTGATGGAAACTTTATCGACCTGGCACTAAATCCTCGTTCAGATATCCAGAACGCCAAAAAATAGTATGAAAATTGTGCTATCAGCTAAGAAAAAACTAATCCGCAATAAGAATGCGGATTATTTTTTGTGCGCAAATGTTGCGGTGTAATATTCCGTAACAGGATGATCGTTATGGCGGGGTTGCAAATAGATTGCTTGACTTAACAAACCGATAACTTGACAGAAAGGATAAAAAAAGAGCCAGCGGGTGCTGGCTCTTGAAGACGCTAAATTAGAAGCTGGCGTTACGCGGAGTACGTGGGAACGGAATCACATCACGCACGTTTTGCACGCCAGTTACGTAAGCAATCAGGCGTTCAAAACCAAGACCGAAACCGGAATGCGGAACAGTACCGTAGCGACGCAGATCGCGATACCACCAGTAATCTTCTTTATTCAGGCCCATTTCCAGCATACGCTCGTCCAGCACGTCCAGACGCTCTTCACGCTGAGAACCACCAATGATTTCACCGATGCCCGGAGCCAGAACATCCATAGCCGCAACGGTTTTACCGTCTTCGTTAAGGCGCATATAGAACGCTTTAATGTCTTTCGGATAGTTTTTAACCACCACCGGTGCTTTAAAGTGTTCTTCCGCCAGATAACGTTCATGCTCAGAAGAGAGATCAACGCCCCAGTAAACCGGGTTTTCAAACTTCTTGCCGCAGTTTTCGAGAATGGTCACTGCGTCGGTGTAATCCACCTGAGCGAAGTCGGCCTCAATAAAACGTTCCAGACGTGAAACGGCATCTTTATCTACGCGTTCAGCGAAGAATTTCATGTCGTCAGCGCGTTCTTCGAGAACCGCTTTGAAGACATATTTCAGCATGGCTTCAGCCAGACCCGCGATATCGTTCAGGTTAGCAAACGCCACTTCCGGCTCCAGCATCCAGAATTCCGCCAGGTGACGGCTGGTGTTGGAGTTTTCAGCACGGAAAGTCGGGCCGAAGGTATAAATTTTGGACAATGCGCAAGCGTAGGTTTCACCGTTCAACTGGCCAGATACGGTCAGGAAAGACTCTTTACCAAAGAAGTCTTTGTCGAAATCCACTTTGCCCTGATCGTTACGCGGCAGGTTTTCCAGATCCAGCGTAGAAACGCGGAACATTTCGCCAGCCCCTTCGGTATCAGACGCAGTAATCAGTGGCGTTGAAACCCAGAAGAATCCCTGCTCGTTAAAGAAGCGATGCAGCGCCTGCGCCAGCGTATGGCGAACGCGCGCGACGGCACCAATCAGGTTTGTGCGCGGACGCAGGTGAGCGACTTCACGCAGATACTCAATGCTGTGGCGTTTTGCCGCCATCGGGTAAGTGTCTGGATCTTCAACCCAACCAGCAACTTCAACCTTGCTGGCCTGAATTTCAAATTGTTGCCCCTGTCCTGGCGACGCCACGACTTTACCCGTCACAATGACCGAGCAACCGGTGGTCAGACGCAGAACGTCTTCATTGTAATTGGGCAGAGAATTATTGATGACAGCCTGTACAGGATCAAAGCAGGAACCGTCATAAACGGCGAGGAAGGAGATGCCAGCTTTTGAATCTCGGCGGGTACGTACCCATCCGCGCACGGTGACTTCGCTGTCAACGGCTACGCGGCCCTGGAGTACGTCGGCTACAGGCACAACGCTCATAATATTCTCTCTGTTAATAGTCGGAAAAAATAAACACTTGTCCACCCGTAAATGGGGGGATACCTATGTTACCTGGCATCTGCAATCAGACAAGCAGAATTCGCAAATGCAGCGAAAGATTTCGGAATTAAAGGTAAAAAAAGGGAGCCGATTAGCTCCCTGATGATATTAACTGGCTTTTTTAATATGCGGAAGGTCGAACGCTTTGCGCAGCGCCCGAACAAACGCTTTATCGTGGCAGATAGTTTTGCCAGGGCTGTCAGAAAGTTTCGCCACCGGTTTACCGTTACACTCAACCAACTTAATGACAATATTCAGGGGTTTTACCTGGGGGATATCGCAGGTCAGGCGAGTCCCAATACCAAAACTTAATTGCACGCGGGAAGAGAAATGGCGGTATAGCTCAACCGCTTTGCGTAAATCCAGATTGTCAGAGAAAACCAGCGTTTTACTCTGTGGATCAATTCCCAGCTTCTCATAATGTGCAATGGCTTTTTCACCCCATTCAACCGGGTCGCCGGAGTCATGACGCAAGCCCTGATAGCGGCTGGCAAATTCTACGCCGAAATCTCGCAGGAAAGCATCCATGGTAATACAGTCGGTTAACGCAATGCCAAGTTGGTCAGGATACTCTTCCAGCCAGGCAGCAAGTGCAGCTCGCTGGCTGTTGGCAAGATCCGGACTGATTTGCTGATGCGCCTGGAACCATTCGTGTGCTTGTGTTCCCATTGGCGTGAGGGAAAGCCGACGCGCCAGATCGTAGTTGCTGGTGCCTACGAACCAGGATTCCTGTTGCAGACGTTTCACGATGGTTTCTTGTACTTCGCGAGAAAAACGTCGGCGGGTGCCAAAATCCATCAGATGGAAGCGCGACATATCAAGATCGGCGGTTAATGTCGAGAAGTCGACTAATTTGCTTTCCAGCGTGTCGAGGGCTTGCGCGACGTCAGCCTGCGGTGAGCGATAGCGATGCACCATTTCACTGATAACCGCCAGCAAAGGAACTTCCCAGAGGATAACTTCGCGCCACGGGCCGCTTAAACGAATATCCAGCTTGCCATTATCATTGGACACGGTGACTTGTTCCGGGTTAAAGCGGAATTCGCGTAGCCAGTTAAGATAGTCGGCCTTAAAGAAAGGCAGGGCAGAGAGCCACTGATATTCATCATCCTGCAGGCGCAGGTGCTGCATCGCCTGAACCTGTTCACGAATAGCATCGGCATAAATACCCAGCAGATCGTCACCTCGGCAACGAAACTCCGCCGCGACATGCACATCGTAATAGTGATGAAACACGGCTTGCTGCATATGCAACTTATAAGCATCTGTATCCAGCAACGAGTGCAGAACAGGAGAAGCGAATTGTGTCATAGGTGCGCAGTAGCGTCCTCGTACAGGAGCGTTTAGTACAATAAACATCTTCAGGAACTGCTGGAGTATACCTTGTTTCGTAATTTATTGAACCCCGATCACACCATATGTCACCTTTCTGGTCGATGGTATTGCGCTGCGTATGTTATAAAAATGTAGCAATAAAGGCGTTTGTACCTGAAAAGATGAAGATTCTGCATAGCGCGATTTACGCAACAGGAATAGACTGAACACCAGACTCTATAAAAGATGCTAAAGGTTATTTATGACTCAACAGCCACAAGCCAAATACCGTCACGATTATCGTGCGCCGGATTACCAGATTACTGATATTGACTTGACCTTTGACCTGGACGCGCAAAAGACGGTCGTTACCGCGGTCAGCCAGGCTGTCCGTCATGGTGCATCAGATGCTCCGCTTCGTCTCAATGGCGAAGATCTCAAACTGGTTTCTGTTCATATTAATGATGAGCCATGGACCGCCTGGGAAGAAGAAGAGGGCGCACTGGTCATCAGTAATTTGCCGGAGCGTTTTACGCTCAAGATCGTTAATGAAATTAGCCCGGCGACGAATACCGCGCTGGAAGGGCTTTATCAGTCAGGCGATGCGCTTTGCACCCAGTGTGAAGCCGAAGGTTTCCGCCATATTACGTATTATCTCGACCGCCCGGACGTGCTGGCGCGTTTTACCACCAAAATTATTGCCGATAAAACCAAATATCCCTTCCTGCTTTCCAACGGTAACCGCGTTGCGCAAGGCGAACTGGAAAACGGACGTCACTGGGTACAGTGGCAGGACCCGTTCCCGAAACCGTGCTACCTGTTTGCGCTGGTGGCAGGCGACTTCGACGTGCTGCGCGACACCTTCACCACGCGTTCTGGTCGCGAAGTAGCGCTGGAGCTGTACGTCGATCGCGGCAATCTTGATCGTGCGCCGTGGGCGATGACCTCGCTGAAAAATTCCATGAAGTGGGATGAAGAACGCTTCGGTCTGGAGTATGACCTCGACATCTATATGATAGTCGCGGTGGATTTCTTCAATATGGGCGCAATGGAGAATAAAGGTCTTAACATCTTTAACTCTAAGTATGTACTGGCGCGCACCGATACCGCGACCGATAAAGATTATCTCGATATTGAGCGCGTTATTGGTCACGAATATTTCCACAACTGGACCGGTAACCGTGTGACCTGTCGCGACTGGTTCCAGCTCAGCCTGAAAGAAGGTTTAACCGTGTTCCGCGATCAGGAATTCAGCTCTGACCTTGGTTCCCGCGCGGTAAACCGTATCAACAACGTGCGCACCATGCGCGGATTGCAGTTTGCGGAAGACGCCAGCCCGATGGCGCACCCGATCCGCCCGGATATGGTTATTGAAATGAACAACTTCTACACCCTGACCGTTTATGAGAAGGGCGCGGAAGTGATTCGCATGATCCACACTCTGCTGGGCGAAGAAAACTTCCAGAAAGGGATGCAGCTCTATTTCGAGCGCCATGATGGCAGTGCGGCAACCTGCGACGACTTTGTTCAGGCGATGGAAGATGCGTCAAATGTCGATCTCTCCCATTTCCGCCGTTGGTACAGCCAGTCCGGTACGCCGGTTGTGACCGTCAAAGACGACTATAATCCGGAAACCGAGCAGTACACCCTGACCATCAGCCAGCGCACGCCTGCTACGCCGGATCAGGCAGAAAAACAGCCGCTGCATATTCCGTTTGCCATCGAACTGTATGATAACGAAGGCAAAGTGATCCCGTTGCAGAAAGGCGGTCATCCGGTGAATTCGGTACTGAACGTCACCCAGGGGGAACAGACCTTTGTCTTTGATAATGTCTACTTCCAGCCGGTGCCCGCACTGCTGTGTGAATTCTCTGCGCCAGTGAAACTGGAATATAAGTGGAGCGATCAGCAACTGACCTTCCTGATGCGTCATGCGCGTAATGATTTCTCCCGCTGGGATGCGGCACAAAGCCTGCTGGCAACCTACATCAAACTGAACGTCGCCCGTCATCAGCAAGGTCAACCATTGTCTTTACCCGCACACGTTGCCGATGCTTTCCGCGCGGTGCTGCTGGATGAGAAGATTGACCCGGCACTGGCGGCAGAAATTCTGACGCTGCCATCCGTCAATGAAATGGCAGAACTGTTCGATATCATCGATCCGATTGCTATTGCCGAAGTGCGTGAAGCACTCACCCGTACTCTGGCGACTGAACTGGCGGATGAGCTGCTGGCTATTTACAACGCGAATTACCAGAACGAGTATCGCGTTGAGCATGAAGATATTGCAAAACGCACTCTGCGAAATGCCTGCCTGCGCTTCCTCGCTTTTGGTGAAACGCATCTGGCTGACGTGCTGGTAAGCAAGCAGTTCCATGAAGCAAACAATATGACCGATGCGCTGGCCGCGCTTTCTGCGGCGGTTGCTGCACAGCTGCCATGCCGTGACGCGCTGATGCAGGAGTACGACGACAAGTGGCATCAGGATGGTCTGGTGATGGATAAATGGTTTATCCTGCAAGCCACCAGCCCGGCGGCGAATGTGCTGGAGACGGTGCGTGGTCTGTTGCAGCATCGCTCATTTACCATGAGCAACCCGAACCGCATTCGTTCGTTGATTGGCGCGTTTGCGGGCAGCAACCCGGCAGCGTTCCATGCCGAAGATGGCAGCGGTTACCAGTTCCTGGTGGAAATGCTTACCGACCTCAACAGCCGTAACCCGCAGGTGGCTTCACGTCTGATTGAACCGCTGATTCGCCTGAAGCGTTACGATGCCAAACGTCAGGAGAAAATGCGCGCGGCGCTGGAGCAGTTGAAAGGGCTGGAAAATCTCTCTGGCGATCTGTACGAGAAGATAACTAAAGCACTGGCTTGATACTTTTGAGCCCAAATGCCGGATGCGACGCTTGACGCGTCTTATCAGGCCTACAAGTCCGTTGAAAATGCTGGTTTTGTAGGCTGGATAAGGCGTTCACGCCGCATCCTGCAGCCGTGCCCAAATGCCTGATGCGACGCTTGACGCGTCTTATCAGGCCTACAATCCGTTGAAACCGCTGGTTTTGTGCGCCACATCCGGCATATTAACCATGACGCCGAATCGGTTGTTCAGAGTGCCCACGCTGCATCACCCGTTGCAACACTTCCGCTTCCAGCTCCGCTAATCGCACCGACCCTAACCGGCGCGGACGGGGGATATCCACCGTCAAATCCAGACCAATTTTTCCCTCTTCAATTAACAACACCCGGTCCGCCATTGCTACCGCTTCGCTCACATCATGCGTCACCAACAGTACGGTAAAGCCGTGCTCCTGCCAAAGTGACACAATCAAATCCTGCATCTCCAGTCGCGTTAAGGCGTCCAGCGCCCCGAGCGGTTCATCAAGCAATAATAAACCCGGTCGATGAATCAACGCTCTTGCCAGCGCCACACGCTGTTTCTGCCCGCCAGAAAGTGCGGCAGGCCATTCCTCCGCGCGATTCTCCAGTCCTACCGCAGCCAGCGCCCGACACGCCGCATCGCGCCACTGGCCTTTAAGGCCCAGCCCAACGTTATCAATCACTGATTTCCATGGCAGCAGACGCGCATCCTGAAACATCATTCGCGTGTCTTCCTTAATCTCAGCCAGCGGTGTGGTACCCGCTAACACATCGCCTGCGGTTGGCGTTTCCAGACCTGCCAGCAGGCGCAGCAGGGTACTTTTGCCACCACCGCTGCGGCCCACCACCGCCACAAACTGACCTGCCGGAATATGTAAATCCAGTTGGTTCAGAACGATATTTTCTGCGTAATGTTTGCTTACTGCATTGAGTAACAAGGGTGTGCCCTGGTTCAGACGAGCAGTATTCATACCGTGGCCTCCTTCAAATGATAAGCCGGATTCCAGCGCAGCCAGAGGCGCTCTAACAGCTGCGCGCTGACGTCAGCAAGTTTGCCGAGCAGGGCGTAGAGAATAATGGCGACTACCACCACATCCGTTTGCAAAAACTCCCGCGCATTCATCGCCAGATAACCAATGCCGGAATTGGCAGAAATGGTTTCGGCAACAATCAGCGTCAGCCACATCAGGCCCAACGCAAAACGTACGCCGACCATAATTGAGGGCAGGGCACCAGGCAGGATCACATGGATAAACAGCGGTATGCCGGATAATCCATAGCTACGCGCCATTTCCACCAGACCGCGATCGATATTACGGATGCCGTGCCAGGTGTTGATATAAATGGGGAATAGCGTGCCGAGCGCCACCAGAAAGATTTTTGCGGATTCATCAATGCCAAACCACAAAATCACCAGCGGGATCAGCGCCAGATGCGGCACGTTGCGCAACATCTGAATTGAGGTATCCAGCAGCCTCTCTCCCCAGCGCGACAGTCCGCTTATCAGTCCCAGAATCAACCCCAGCGATCCGCCAATTGAAAAACCAATCAGCGCCCGCCAGGAGCTGATCGCCAGATGTTGCCACAATTCGCCGCTGGCGGAGAGCGTCCAGAACGCCATTACCACCCCTTCCGGAGAGGGCAAAATACGCGTCGACAGCCAGCCAACTGAGGAGGCCAGTTGCCACACCGCCATGATGCCCACCGGTAAAAACCAGGGGGCAACGCGCAATAACCACTTCTTGACTGGCGTTGCCATTATTTCTTCCTTAGCTTTGCGCGACGTTACGGGGGATAAAATCATTCGCCACCGCTTCGCCTTGCGGATTCAGCGGTTGTGGCTGGGGAATTTCCGGGATGGCGACATCCAGATGTGGGAACAGTAACTCGCCGACCCGATACGCTTCTTCCAGATGCGGGTAGCCCGAAAGCACAAAACTGTCGATGCCAAGTGCAGCGTATTCGTTGATTCGCGCGGCGACCGTAGGACCATCGCCCACCAACGCCGTCCCGGCACCGCCGCGCACTAAGCCAACGCCCGCCCATAAATTGGGGCTGATCTCCAGATTGTCGCGCTTGCCGTTATGTAGCGCCGCCATTCGCTGTTGCCCCACGGAATCCGTGCGGGCAAACGCGGCTTGTGCTTTAGCGATGGTCTCATCATCAAGATGGGAGATTAAGCGTTCAGCGGCCTGCCACGCTTCGTCGTTGGTTTCGCGGACAATCACATGCAGGCGAATACCGAAACGAATTTTGCGTCCATGTGCGGCAGCTTTCGCCCGCACTTGCGCGATCTTCTCTTTTACCAGTTCAGGCGGTTCGCCCCAGGTGAGATAAAGATCAACCTGTTCAGCGGCCAGATCCTGGGCAACATCTGACGATCCGCCAAAGTAAAGCGGAGGATAGGGCTGTTGAATTGGCGGGAAGAGCAGTTTTGCTCCGCGTACATGTATATGTTTACCGTTAAAATCGACGGTTTCGCCCTGCAATAAGCGCCGCCAGACCTGTGTAAATTCAGACGAGGCTTCGTAACGCTCGCAATGATCGAGGAATACGCCGTCGCCTGCCAGCTCTTGCGGATCGCTGCCTGTGACCAGATTAAACAACGCGCGTCCGTTAGAGAGACGATCCAGCGTGGCGGCCTGGCGGGCAGCAACGGTAGGTGAGGTTACGCTGGGGCGCAGGGCAACAAGAAACTTCAACCGTTGCGTCACAGGGATCATCGACGCTGCCACCAGCCACGCATCTTCACACGAGCGCCCTGTGGGAATTAGCACACCGGTATAGCCCAGACGATCCGCCGCTTGCGCAATTTGTTGCAGATAACCGTGATCAACCGGGCGTGAACCTTCTTCCGATCCCAGGTAATGTCCGTCTCCGTGGGTCGGTAAAAACCAGAACATATACAGACTCATAATTGTTTTCCTTCCAGTTGAGTGGGCTGCCAGATGCGCTGGCGGATATCGACTTTTTTCGGTACCAGACGGTTTTCATAAAACAGATCTGCCGTTTGCTGCTGTAAGGCGGCAACCTCGGCGTTAACCGGTTTGATGGTGGTAGGGGGGCGATGATCTAAATAAGAGGCAATCACCGGCGTTGGTAAGCCCATCGTTTTTGCCAGTAAAGCGATGCTTTGCTCGCGCTGGCTGCGGGTTAACGCATCGGCCTCACTAAAGGTTGCCAGTACACCCTGAATAAATGCGCCGTTTTTTTCTGCATAGGGACGAGCTGCCAGGTAAAACGAGCCGGTTTGATTAAGATCGGTGCCGTCTTTCAGCACCCGCACGCCGCCCTGTAATAACGCAGCGGAGTAGTAGGGATCCCAGATAGCCCATGCGTCGACGTTACCTTGCTGGAACGCGGCGCGGGCATCGGCAGGCGTCAGGTAAGTGGGCTGGATATCCGTGAATTTAAGCCCGGCCTGGCGTAGTGCGCGTAGTAAAAGATTGTGCGAGCTGGAACCTTTCTGAAAGGCAACTTTGTGACCTTTAAGATCGGCTACGGTTTTGATCGGACTGTTATCTGCCACCAGAATCACTTCGGCTTTTGGCTTCGGCGGTTCGACGCCCACGTACAGCAAATCAGCTCCGGCAGCCTGAGCAAAGATTGGCGGAATATCTCCGGTACTGCCGAGATCAATACTGCCAACGTTTAACGCTTCCAACATTTGCGGACCCGCGGGGAACTCCACCCAGGAGATTTTTGTTTGCGGATAGCGTTTTTCCAGCATTTGGTAATTTTTCGCCAGTACCGAACTGATATTGCTTTTCTGATAGCCAATCCTTAACGCCTCTGGCGAAGACTCTGCGGCAATCGCAAGTGTGGAGACGCTGAGTAATCCCGCCAGCGCCAGTTTAATGATGTTACGCATGGGCATTACCTCGCAGAGAAAGAAGGTCAGGAACCTGAACATCACGGCGGTGAAGTGCCTGCCAGAAAGTTTCTAGCGCGGTATCAAGACGGGTTTGCAGATTTGGCGTGAACTGGGGTTTGTGGTGGTAATCAATCACCTGTGAGTCATCGGCATACACGCCGTGCAGGATCTCCTGGGCTTTCAGTGCGCTTAAAACCGGTTTAAGGGCGTAATCGACCGCCAAAAGGTGAGCCACCGTGCCGCCCGTCGCCAGCGGCAGCACCACTTTGCCTTGCAAAGCGCGCTCTGGCAGCAGGTCGAGCAGGGTTTTCAGCGCACCGGAATAGGCGGCTTTATACACAGGTGTAGCGACTATCAGTCCATCAGCCTGTTGCAGCTGTTCGGTGAAGGTCTTGAGTGCCGGACTATCGAAACGAGCATAAAGCAGATCTTCCGGGGCGAAGTTTTGCAGATTCCAGTGATAAACCTCTACATCCAGGCCATTCAGTTTTTCCCGCGCATATTCCAGCAAGGAGCTGGAGCGAGAAGGAAAGCGAGGACTACCCGCCAGGGTGATGACACGCATACTCTCTCCTTATAACCAATTGTTCTTGTTTTGTTAAAATTGATAACAATTTGGTCAGTCTGACAGAGGGCGTCCGCGAGTCGAAATGATTTATCTGACGAAGCAAAGCCAAAAAAAGCATAAAAAAAGCGCAATAAGAAAACGTTTGCTATTTATTGCCGTAGGTCAATTCCCTTTTGGTCCGAACTCGCACATAATACGCCCCCGGTTTGCACACCGGGAATCTAGGAGAGTTCATGTACTACCCCTTCGTTCGTAAAGCCCTTTTCCAGCTCGATCCAGAGCGCGCTCATGAGTTTACTTTTCAGCAATTACGCCGTATTACAGGAACACCGTTTGAAGCACTGGTGCGGCAGAAAGTGCCTGCGAAACCTGTTAACTGCATGGGCCTGACGTTTAAAAATCCGCTTGGTCTGGCAGCCGGTCTTGATAAAGACGGGGAGTGCATTGACGCGTTAGGCGCGATGGGGTTTGGATCTATCGAGATCGGTACCGTCACGCCACGTCCACAGCCAGGTAATGACAAGCCGCGTCTCTTTCGTCTGGTAGATGCCGAAGGTTTGATCAACCGTATGGGCTTTAATAATCTCGGCGTTGATAACCTCGTTGAGAACGTAAAAAAAGCTCATTACGATGGTGTTCTGGGGATTAATATCGGCAAAAATAAAGATACGCCGGTGGAGCAGGGTAAAGATGACTATCTGATTTGTATGGAAAAAATCTATGCCTATGCGGGATATATCGCCATCAATATTTCATCGCCGAATACCCCAGGATTACGCACACTGCAATATGGCGAAGCGCTGGATGATCTCTTAACCGCGATTAAAAATAAGCAAAATGATTTGCAAGCGATGCACCATAAATATGTGCCGATCGCAGTGAAGATCGCGCCGGATCTTTCTGAAGAAGAATTGATCCAGGTTGCCGATAGTTTAGTTCGCCATAATATTGATGGCGTTATTGCAACCAATACCACGCTCGATCGTTCTCTGGTTCAGGGAATGAAAAATTGTGATCAAACCGGTGGCTTAAGTGGTCGTCCGCTACAGTTAAAAAGCACCGAAATTATTCGCCGTTTGTCTCAGGAATTAAACGGTCGCTTACCGATCATCGGTGTTGGCGGCATTGACTCGGTTATCGCTGCGCGTGAAAAGATTGCTGCGGGGGCCTCACTGGTGCAAATTTATTCTGGTTTTATTTTTAAAGGACCGCCGCTGATTAAAGAAATCGTTAACCATATCTAATTATTTCTTTGAATTTCTCTTTATAAGATAATCAGGGCTTTATTTTAAGCCCTGGTTGTTTTATATTCATCGCTGTTGCTTATTTAGACATTTTGTACTTTTATTGTTGAGGTTATTAAGCGAAGCGACAATGGATTGTGTTGCTGCGGTTTTTTAGGGTAGGGGAGAGGCAAATGCGAATTAAACCAGACGATAACTGGCGTTGGTATTACGATGAAGAGCACGATCGAATGATGCTCGATTTAGCCAATGGTATGCTATTTCGCTCACGTTTTGCGCGCAAAATGTTGACTCCAGATGCCTTTTCTCCCGCAGGCTTTTGCGTTGACGACGCCGCGCTCTATTTCTCATTTGAAGAAAAATGCCGCGATTTTAATTTATCTAAAGAACAAAAAGCCGAACTGGTGCTTAATGCGCTGGTAGCAATTCGTTATCTCAAACCGCAAATGCCGAAAAGCTGGCATTTTGTTTCCCATGGTGAAATGTGGGTGCCCATGCCGGGCGATGCGGCCTGCGTTTGGTTGAGCGACACTCACGAGCAAGTCAATTTGCTGGTCGTTGAATCTGGCGAAAATGCCGCACTATGCCTGTTGGCGCAACCCTGCGTTGTTATTGCTGGTCGCGCGATGCAGTTGGGGGACGCCATCAAAATCATGAATGACAGGCTGAAACCGCAGGTTAATGTTGACAGTTTCAGCCTCGAACAGGCAGTTTAACGCGCTAGTTTAAGCGCAGTCTTCGGCACACAACTACAGCAAAGAATGGTGCCATCATTGCTGATTGCTGATTTTTTGAGCGGTGTGACTTCGCCTTCTAAAAGCTGAACACGGCAGCTTCCACAAATGCCCGCGCGGCAAGAATAAGGGATACGAATTCCCCGATTTTCTAATTGCTCCAGCAGAACCTGTTGGTTATTTCCACGAAATGCCTGCCCTTGCCAGTCAATATCTACATTTGCGTCCGGTTGCTGCGCGGCGTCGACGGTATCGTCCACGGCAGCTGCGCCGTAAACTTTCGCCGGAGCCGTTGCAAGAATTTCCACCTCATCGCCAACGCGAATCACGCCACTATTACGGGCAATTAAATTCTGACCAAAATCGACATCGCCGTTATCCTGGGCTGTTCGGAAAGATTGCAATGTTTTTAATGGTTCACCTGCCGGATGCTTTTGTCCTTTTTCCGGACTGACGGTGGTGAAAATACAGCGGCTGCAAGGCTTAACCACATCAAACACCACATCACCAATACGAATCACTTTCCAGCTATCTTCTTCCCAGGCTGACGCGCCGGAAACCACCAGATTGGGGCGGAATTGCTCCATTTTTACACTGGCCGGACAACGTTGTTGGAGATCACGTAACGAGGCTTCGTTAGCAAGAAGGTAAGGATAGCCATCAGCAAATGACAGAGGTACAGTGTTGTGGCGTTTCACGCGCCGGGTCATTTGTGGCCCCACCCAGCGCAATTGCACTTCGCGGGAGAAAAATCCACTTAACCATTTGTTGATCGCGTCTGGCGCAATTCGCGCGGTAAAATGTGTGCCCCAAACTTCGGTTGGTGCGTCTTGTGTGGCGAAATCAGCAAAACGAACATATGCGCTACTGCCATCTGGTGCGGTGAGATGCAAGCCATCATGCACAGGTGAAGGAGTAAACCGTACCATCTGGGGAAACTGGCGAGCGGTAATAAACGTACCGTCAGGTTCCGTGATCATAAAGATGCGATCGAAGGCCAGACCACTGACATCTGCCAGAGCATGTGTAAGACCAATGCCGCGCATCGATTTAACAGGATGAATAAAAAGCCGGGTTAATGTCGCCACGGTGCGGTCCTCAAATGAAAATAAGCCCTCAACTTTATGACATGACGCGCTTATTAGCTATAATGCGCAACAATTTTCTTAGAGTAAAAGTGACGATATGAATTCTCTGTTTGCCAGTACGGCCCGTGGGCTGGAAGAGCTGTTAAAAACTGAACTGGAAAACCTGGGGGCCGTTGAATGCCAGGTGGTTCAGGGTGGGGTCCATTTTAAGGGCGACACACGGCTTGTTTACCAGAGCCTGATGTGGAGCCGCCTGGCCTCGCGTATTATGTTGCCGCTGGGCGAGTGTAAGGTTTACAGTGATTTAGACCTCTATCTCGGCGTTCAGGCGATCAACTGGACAGAGATGTTTAATCCTGGCGCGACCTTCGCTGTCCATTTCAGTGGTTTAAATGACACCATTCGCAACAGCCAGTACGGCGCGATGAAAGTGAAAGACGCGATCGTCGATGCTTTCACGCGGAAAAATCTGCCGCGTCCAAATGTTGATCGCGATGCGCCGGATATCCGCGTTAACGTCTGGCTGCATAAAGAAACTGCCAATATTGCCCTTGATCTCAGTGGTGATGGCTTGCATCTGCGTGGCTATCGCGATCGTGCCGGTATTGCACCGATCAAAGAAACCCTGGCAGCCGCGATTGTGATGCGATCCGGCTGGCAGCCAGGAACACCGCTGCTCGATCCAATGTGTGGTTCCGGTACGTTGCTGATTGAAGCGGCGATGCTGGCGACCGATCGCGCACCAGGCTTGCACCGTGGGCGTTGGGGCTTTAGCGGCTGGGCGCAGCATGATGAAGCTATCTGGCAGGAAGTGAAAGCGGAAGCGCAAGCTCGCGCCCGTAAAGGCCTGGCGGAGTACAGCTCTCATTTTTACGGTTCGGACAGCGACGCCCGGGTGATTCAACGTGCGCGCACTAACGCCCGTCTTGCGGGGATTGGTGAACTGATCACCTTTGAGGTGAAAGATGTCGCGCAACTGACTAACCCGCTGCCGAAAGGGCCGTACGGTACAGTGTTGAGCAATCCGCCATACGGTGAACGTCTGGACAGCGAACCGGCGCTGATTGCACTGCATAGCCTGCTGGGCCGAATCATGAAAAACCAGTTCGGTGGCTGGAATCTCTCTTTGTTTAGTGCCTCGCCGGATCTGCTAAGCTGCCTGCAGCTGCGTGCAGACAAACAGTACAAGGCGAAAAACGGCCCGCTGGACTGCGTACAGAAAAATTATCACGTTGCCGAAAGCACACCAGACAGCAAACCGGCAATGGTAGCGGAAGACTACGCCAACCGCCTGCGTAAGAACCTCAAAAAATTCGAGAAGTGGGCACGTCAGGAAGGGATTGAATGTTATCGCCTGTATGATGCCGATCTGCCGGAGTATAACGTTGCCGTTGACCGTTATGCCGACTGGGTGGTAGTGCAGGAGTATGCGCCGCCAAAAACGATTGATGCGCACAAAGCGCGTCAGCGTCTGTTCGATATTATCGCTGCAACCATTTCTGTACTGGGGATTGCGCCAAACAAACTGGTGCTGAAAACCCGTGAACGCCAGAAGGGCAAAAATCAGTACCAGAAACTGGGCGAGAAGGGCGAGTTTCTCGAAGTCACCGAATATAACGCTCACTTGTGGGTGAACCTGACGGATTACCTCGATACCGGTCTGTTCCTCGATCACCGTATCGCCCGTCGTATGCTCGGTCAGATGAGCAAAGGCAAAGATTTCCTCAACCTGTTCTCTTATACCGGCAGCGCCACCGTGCACGCGGGATTAGGCGGTGCACGCAGCACTACCACCGTGGATATGTCGCGTACTTATCTGGAGTGGGCAGAACGCAACCTGCGTCTGAATGGCCTAACCGGGCGTGCGCATCGCCTGATTCAGGCCGATTGCCTGGCGTGGCTGCGTGAGGCAAATGAACAGTTCGATCTGATCTTTATCGATCCGCCAACCTTCTCTAACTCAAAACGAATGGAAGATGCGTTTGATGTTCAGCGCGATCATCTGGCGCTGATGAAAGATTTGAAACGTCTGCTGCGTGCTGGTGGGACGATCATGTTCTCGAACAACAAACGTGGCTTCCGTATGGATCTTGACGGACTGGCAAAACTGGGACTGAAAGCACAAGAAATTACGCAAAAAACGCTCTCCCAGGATTTCGCCCGTAACCGCCAGATCCACAACTGCTGGCTGATTACCGCAGCCTGAAAGGAATAGTAATGTCATTAATCAGTATGCATGGCGCATGGCTGTCGTTCAGCGACGCGCCGCTTCTCGATAACGCAGAACTGCATATCGAAGATAACGAACGTGTTTGTCTGGTAGGCCGTAACGGCGCAGGCAAATCGACGTTAATGAAAATCCTCAACCGTGAACAAGGGCTGGATGACGGTCGCATTATTTACGAGCAAGATTTGATTGTCGCTCGTCTGCAACAGGATCCGCCGCGTAACGTTGAGGGTAGCGTTTATGATTTCGTTGCCGAAGGCATTGAAGAACAAGCGGAATACCTGAAACGCTATCACGATATTTCGCGCCTGGTGATGAACGACCCGAGCGAGAAAAATCTCAACGAACTGGCGAAGGTTCAGGAACAGTTGGATCACCACAACCTGTGGCAGCTGGAAAACCGCATTAACGAAGTGCTGGCGCAACTGGGGTTAGATCCTAACGTTGCGCTGTCGTCGCTTTCCGGCGGCTGGTTGCGTAAAGCGGCATTAGGACGCGCACTGGTGAGCAATCCGCGCGTGTTGTTGCTCGACGAACCGACTAACCACCTTGATATCGAAACCATCGACTGGCTGGAAGGATTCCTCAAAACTTTCAATGGGACGATTATTTTCATCTCCCACGACCGTTCATTTATTCGCAACATGGCGACGCGCATTGTTGATCTGGATCGCGGCAAGCTGGTGACCTATCCGGGGAATTACGACCAGTATCTGCTAGAAAAGGAAGAAGCCCTGCGCGTGGAAGAGCTGCAAAACGCCGAATTTGATCGCAAACTTGCGCAGGAAGAGGTGTGGATCCGCCAGGGGATCAAAGCGCGCCGTACCCGTAATGAAGGCCGCGTACGCGCCCTGAAAGCAATGCGCCGTGAACGTAGCCAGCGCCGTGAGGTTATGGGGACGGCGAAGATGCAGGTGGAAGAGGCCAGCCGCTCCGGTAAGATCGTTTTCGAAATGGAAGACGTTTGCTACCAGGTCGACGGTAAGCAACTGGTGAAAGATTTTTCTGCCCAGGTTCTACGTGGCGACAAAATTGCCCTGATTGGTCCGAATGGATGCGGCAAAACCACGCTGCTGAAACTGATGCTCGGTCAGCTTCAGGCGGACAGCGGGCGTATTCACGTTGGCACCAAACTGGAAGTGGCTTATTTCGATCAGCACCGCGCGGAACTGGATCCCGATAAAACGGTGATGGATAACCTGGCCGAAGGCAAACAAGAGGTGATGGTTAATGGCAAACCACGCCATGTACTGGGTTATTTGCAGGACTTCCTGTTCCATCCGAAACGGGCGATGACGCCGGTACGTGCGCTATCTGGCGGTGAGCGTAACCGCTTGCTGCTGGCGCGTTTGTTCCTCAAACCAAGCAACTTATTGATTCTTGACGAACCGACCAACGACCTTGATGTCGAAACGCTGGAATTGCTGGAAGAACTGATCGACAGCTACCAGGGCACGGTATTGCTGGTGAGCCACGATCGTCAGTTTGTCGATAACACGGTTACAGAATGCTGGATCTTCGAAGGCGGCGGTAAAATTGGTCGTTATGTCGGCGGTTATCATGATGCCCGTGGTCAGCAAGAACAGTATGTGGCGCTCAAACAGCCTGCGGTGAAAAAAACCGAAGAAACCGCCGTGCCAAAAGCAGAAACTGTAAAACGCAGCAGTAGCAAACTAAGCTATAAATTGCAGCGCGAACTGGAGCAGCTACCGCAATTGCTCGAAGATCTGGAGGCGAAGCTGGAAGCCCTACAGACGCAGGTGGCGGATGCTTCCTTCTTCAGTCAGCCGCATGAGCAGACACAAAAAGTGCTCGCCGATATGGCTGCTGCAGAGCAGGAGCTGGAGCAAGCCTTTGAACGCTGGGAGTATCTTGAAGCGTTAAAAAATGGTGGCTGATCGCAAAATAGTCGATTTAAACAGAGACAGCTGACTACGGTAAAATTGCCTGATGCACTGGGTTTATCAGGCATGAAAACCAACACTTTGTTCGTCATCTGTAAAATAGCGCATCATTAAGGAGTACCAATGTGCGAACATCATCATGCCGCGAAGCACATCCTGTGCTCGCAGTGTGACATGCTGGTGGCGTTACCGCGCCTTGAGCATGGTCAGAAAGCGGCATGTCCCCGGTGTGGCACAACGTTAACCGTGGCGTGGGATGCCCCTCGGCAGCGTCCTACCGCCTATGCGTTGGCTGCACTGTTCATGCTGTTGCTGTCCAACTTGTTTCCTTTTGTGAATATGAACGTTGCGGGAGTCACCAGTGAAATTACATTACTGGAAATTCCCGGCGTGCTTTTTTCTGAGGACTACGCCAGCCTCGGCACCTTTTTCCTGTTGTTTGTGCAACTGGTTCCCGCGTTTTGCCTGATAACTATTCTGTTACTGGTTAATCGCGCACAATTACCGGTCCGTTTAAAAGAGCAACTGGCACGGGTGCTTTTTCAACTCAAAACATGGGGAATGGCGGAGATTTTCCTCGCGGGTGTGCTGGTGAGTTTCGTTAAACTGATGGCCTACGGCAGCATTGGTGTAGGCAGCAGCTTTCTCCCCTGGTGTTTATTTTGTATCCTGCAACTGCGCGCCTTTCAGTGCGTTGATCGTCGCTGGTTATGGGACGATATCGCCCCAATGCCAGAACTGCGCCAGCCGCTAAAACCGGGCGTCACGGGGATACGCCAGGGGCTGCGTTCGTGCTCCTGTTGCACGGCAATCCTTCCTGCTGATGAACCTGTGTGTCCGCGCTGTAGTACCAAAGGGTATGTTCGTCGTAGAAACAGCCTGCAGTGGACACTCGCACTGCTTGTTACGTCCATCATGTTGTATCTTCCGGCTAATATTTTGCCCATCATGGTGACGGATTTATTAGGCTCGAAGATGCCGTCGACGATTCTCGCCGGGGTTATTCTGTTATGGAGCGAAGGCTCTTATCCCGTCGCTGCGGTTATCTTTCTGGCCAGTATTATGGTGCCAACGTTAAAGATGATCGCCATCGCGTGGTTGTGTTGGGATGCCAAAGGGCATGGCAAGCGCGACAGTGAAAGAATGCATTTGATTTATGAAGTTGTTGAGTTTGTAGGCCGCTGGTCGATGATTGACGTTTTCGTTATCGCGGTGCTCTCGGCGCTGGTGCGTATGGGAGGTTTAATGAGTATTTATCCGGCAATGGGTGCATTAATGTTTGCTTTAGTCGTCATAATGACAATGTTTTCTGCTATGACGTTTGACCCGCGTTTGTCGTGGGATCGTCAACCTGAATCAGAGCATGAGGAGTCCTGACAGTATGGAATCTAATAATGGGGAAGCCAAAATCCAGAAAGTGAAGAACTGGTCTCCCGTGTGGATATTTCCTATCGTCACGGCGCTCATTGGGGCCTGGGTTCTTTTTTATCATTACAGCCATCAGGGGCCGGAAGTGACCCTGATCACCGCGAATGCGGAAGGAATAGAAGGTGGTAAAACCACCATTAAAAGCCGTAGCGTTGACGTCGGCGTGGTTGAAAGCGCCACACTGGCTGATGATTTGACGCACGTTGAAATCAAAGCGCGGCTGAATTCCGGTATGGAAAAATTGCTGCATAAAGATACCGTCTTTTGGGTGGTGAAACCGCAGATTGGTCGAGAAGGGATTAGCGGCCTGGGAACGCTGCTGTCTGGGGTTTATATCGAACTGCAGCCAGGCGCGAAAGGCAGCAAAATGGATAAATACGATTTGCTGGACTCGCCACCGTTGGCCCCGCCTGATGCGAAAGGTATCCGTGTGATTCTCGATAGCAAAAAAGCCGGGCAGCTCTCGCCAGGAGATCCCGTGCTGTTCCGTGGCTATCGGGTAGGTTCGGTTGAAACCAGCACCTTCGATACGCAAAAACGCAATATCAGCTATCAACTGTTCATCAATGCACCTTATGACCGATTGGTGACCAGCAATGTTCGCTTCTGGAAAGATAGTGGCATTGCGGTTGATTTGACGTCAGCGGGAATGCGTGTGGAGATGGGCTCATTGACAACGCTGCTTAGTGGCGGTGTCAGCTTTGATGTGCCGGAAGGTCTGGATTTAGGGCAGCCAGTGGCACCGAAAACAGCTTTCGTTTTGTATGATGATCAGAAGAGCATTCAGGATTCGTTGTACACCGATCACATTGATTATCTGATGTTCTTTAAAGATTCGGTACGCGGTCTGCAACCGGGAGCTCCGGTAGAATTCAGGGGTATTCGCCTGGGTACCGTAAGCAAAGTGCCATTCTTTGCGCCGAATATGCGTCAGACATTTAACGATGATTACCGTATTCCGGTACTGATTCGTATCGAACCAGAGCGGCTGAAAATGCAGCTTGGTGAAAATGCGGATGTTGTTGAGCACCTTGGCGAATTGTTGAAACGTGGTTTACGCGGATCGCTGAAGACCGGAAATCTGGTCACTGGCGCACTGTATGTTGATCTCGATTTCTATCCAAATAGCCCTGCTATTACCGGTATTCGTGAGTTTAATGGTTATCAGATTATCCCGACCGTTAGCGGCGGCCTGGCGCAAATCCAGCAGCGTCTGATGGAAGCGTTGGATAAAATCAACAAACTGCCATTGAATCCGATGATTGAGCAGGCGACCAGTACGCTTTCTGAAAGTCAGCGCACCATGAAAAACCTGCAAACGACACTGGATAGCATGAACAAGATCCTCGCCAGCCAGTCGATGCAGCAGTTGCCGACCGATATGCAGTCAACATTACGTGAGTTGAATCGCAGTATGCAGGGCTTCCAGCCTGGCTCCGCAGCCTACAACAAGATGGTGGCGGATATGCAGCGCCTTGATCAGGTGTTGCGTGAACTGCAGCCGGTGCTGAAAACGCTCAACGAGAAGAGTAACGCGCTGGTATTTGAAGCGAAGGACAAAAAAGATCCAGAGCCGAAGAGGGCGAAACAATGAAAAAGTGGCTAGTGACGATTGCGGCACTGTGGCTGGCCGGATGCAGCTCCGGCGAGATCAATAAAAACTATTACCAGTTACCTGTGGTGCAGAGCGGTACACAAAGTACCGCCAGCCAGGGTAATCGCCTGTTATGGGTAGAGCAGGTCGCTGTTCCTGACTATTTGGCGGGGAATGGTGTGGTTTATCAAACCAGTGATGTGAAGTATGTGATTGCCAACAACAACTTGTGGGCCAGCCCGCTGGATCAACAGTTGCGCAACACCCTGGTTGCCAACCTGAGCACGCAACTGCCCGGCTGGGTGGTTGCCTCCCAGCCTCTGGGAAGCGCCCAGGACACGCTCAATGTTACCGTAACAGAGTTTAACGGTCGCTATGATGGCAAGGTCATTGTCAGTGGTGAGTGGCTGTTGAACCACCAGGGACAACTGATCAAACGTCCGTTCCGTCTGGAAGGGGTGCAAACTCAGGATGGTTACGATGAAATGGTTAAAGTGCTGGCCAGTATCTGGAGTCAGGAAGCCGCTTCTATTGCGCAAGAGATAAAGCGTCTACCGTAATCATAAAGATTTGTAAATATAACCGTCTCCGGTATGTTGCCTGAGGCGGTTTTTTTGTTTCTAACGTGCGGAAAAAGTTGTTCCTCTTCACATTTTTTGTACAACCGACATGCCCGTGTAGCTCACAAATATGACAGTGGCGTGAATTTTGCGCATTGACGGCAGTTATGATTCGCGGTATTGCTTAACTGTGATTGCACATTTAGTAATCACTGTTTTCTTTTCCACCAGAAACCAGTATGAGGGAAACGAGGCATGAAGAGACAAAAACGAGATCGCCTGGAACGGGCACATCAACGTGGTTATCAGGCCGGCATCGCCGGACGCTCAAAAGAAATGTGTCCCTATCAGACGCTGAATCAAAGGTCACAATGGCTGGGAGGCTGGCGAGAAGCCATGGCGGACAGGGTAGTAATGGCCTGATTCTGTCTCTTTAAAAAGAAACCTCCGCAATGCGGAGGTTTCGCCTTTTTATACTCTGTCTGATTTCAATCAGAAGGCAGACGTATCCTGGAACAGACCGACTTTCAGGTCGCTGGCGGTATAGATCAGACGACCATCAACCAGCACTTCGCCATCTGCCAGACCCATAATCAGACGACGATTAACAATGCGTTTAAAGTGAATACGGTAGGTCACTTTTTTTGCTGTCGGCAGAACCTGACCAGTGAATTTCACTTCGCCAACACCCAGTGCGCGGCCTTTACCTTCGCCGCCCAGCCAGCCGAGGTAGAACCCTACCAGCTGCCACATTGCGTCCAGGCCCAGGCATCCCGGCATAACCGGATCGCCAATGAAGTGGCATCCGAAGAACCACAGATCCGGATTGATATCCAGTTCTGCTTCAACATACCCTTTGTCGAAGTTCCCCCCCGTTTCGGTCATTTTGACGACACGGTCCATCATCAGCATGTTCGGTGCTGGCAATTGCGGGCCTTTAGCGCCAAACAGTTCACCGCGACCAGAGGCAAGAAGGTCTTCTTTTGTATAGGATTCGCGTTTATCTACCATGTTCTCTGTAAGCCTTATTTTATTGAAGCACGCAGGATAGCTAACACGTGTACGCTGAACAAGTCCGATCAGTTCGGAATAAACCAGTTCAGCCAACGTAATGGCCATGGAAAACGATGACGTCCTTCCTGTTGCGATGCTTGCGCGATACGTTCCTGGATAGTTTGCATCAGCGTCGTTTGGCCCTCGCCATCCCACACCAGATTTAATAATAACGGCAGTGCTTCAGTCACATCGTCTACTGCCCAGATGGTGAATTTGCCTTCCTCTACTGCTTTCACCAGTTCACTGTGAAGACTTAAATGGCGAACGTTAGCAGTGGGGATAATGACACCTTGTTTCCCCGTTAACTCACGTTGCTGGCAAATAGCAAAGAAGCCTTCGATTTTCTCATTTAAACCACCGACTGGCTGGGCGCGACCGAATTGATCGACTGAACCTGTGATAGCAATACTCTGATTCACCGGCACATCGGCGAGGGCGCTTATCAGGGCGCAGAGTTCAGCCATTGAGGCACTATCGCCATCCACTTCGCTATATGACTGCTCAAATGTCAGCGATGCTGAGAAGGGGATCTGTTGCTCAAGCTGAAGTTCCGACATCAGGAACGCCTGCATGATCATCATCCCTTTCGCATGGATATTGCCGCCAAGCTCCGCTTTGCGTTCGATGTCAGTGAATTCACCATCGCCAATATGTACAACGCAGCTAATGCGAGAAGGTTCGCCAAAAGCGCGCGGATGACCCGGAAATTCAATGACCGAAAGGGCGTTAATTTGCCCGATGCGTTCGCCTTCGGTTTCAATCAGGATTTGCTCCTGAAGGATCTCATCCTGCATGCGTTCAGCGAGGAAACCTTCGCGCCATTCACGCTGCTGTAACATTAAGTTTAGCTGCTCGCCGGAGAAGGTGTCGCCATCACACAGTGAGGCGACCTCTTTACACTGGCGGAGGATCCACTGCGGGCTAAGCGGCAGTGTTTCTTGTTCACCGGTGTAGCGTGCGGCTTCGCGAATAAGTACCGGCCAGGCATCCGCTCCCGGTGCAGGTAAGTGGTTATGTCTGGCGGTAAATGTCACCCAACGACACCACTGGTTTACTGACTCCGCATCGACAATCTGCAGAGTATCTTCAAATTCGCTATAAATAGCCTGCTCAGCAAGCTCTGGCTCCATCTCCTGGAAATCAGCTAATGATTCGCGTTCGCCTACCAGAATGACTTTCAGCTTCAATGGCATCGAAGGCACAGAGACGGGGAGAGGGCGGGACTCATCAAACGCAACCCAGTCAAAACGCTCGCGGTTAACGATATTTTTCAGCCGCATCCACAGCAGAGGTTGCGCCAGCAGTGTACGCAAAGAGATGATGAGAATACCGCCATTTGCCTGATGCACCAGACCTGGCTGCAGGGTAATGTCACCATTAAACTGGCGCAGGCAGCCAAAGAGTTGTTCCGCTTCTACCCAGTCGGCAGCGACAACTTGCGTTAAAGTCGCAAAATTATCATCTGCACTCACTGCGTTACGTAAGCGGATGGTGTGGCCGGAAACCTCATAGTGACCGCCCACCAGTTGGCCTGCATCGCTTTGTAGCGCACGCGCGGCATCGGCAATAAGATTCAGATACTCAGACTCTTCCGGGGCCTTCGCCAGCATAAAAGAGGAGGATGCTCGCGTATGCAGCAACTGCTCCAGCGCAAATTGCAGTCGCGGTTGAGTATCACTGAATAAAGGATCGTTTTCGTCAATCAAATGTGGCTGAGCAAATATTTCCTGATAGCTATCGGTATCAGGAACCAGGTCACGCCATGCAAGTTTCGTAATGGTCAAAGTTGATGTTTTTTAGTCTGTTGTCAAAGCCGCGATTATACCGTAACCGGCACTGCAGCACACGTAGAAAGCACCGACAATACTCCTGGCATGGGCGTTAAAGCTCACAGGATGGAGATTCTTTTCTTCACTGGCCTAAAAAGCTGATATTCTGTAAAGAGTTACACGGTAACATTGAGATCGCTATGAAATATCAACAACTTGAAAATCTTGAAAGCGGTTGGAAATGGAAGTATCTGGTGAAGAAGCACCGCGAAGGGGAGTTAATCACCCGTTACATAGAAGCCAGTGCCGCCCAGGAAGCCGTCGATGTGTTGCTCTCGCTGGAAAATGAACCCGTGCTGGTAAATGGCTGGATTGACAAGCATATGAATCCGGAACTGGTCAATCGCATGAAGCAGACCATTCGGGCCAGACGAAAGCGCCATTTTAATGCGGAACACCAGCATACGCGCAAAAAATCGATCGATCTGGAATTTATTGTCTGGCAACGTCTGGCTGGTCTTGCGCAGCGTCGCGGTAAAACACTTTCCGAAACGATTGTTCAGCTGATTGAAGATGCGGAAAACAAAGAGAAATACGCGAATAAAATGTCTTCTTTGAAGCAGGATCTGCAGGCATTACTGGGTAAGGAATAACTGTCGAGAGTCAGTTCAATTTACGCAAGGCGAAAAAAACCCCGCAGCTGCGGGGTTTTTCTATCAGACGATAACTTAAGCCTGCGGCTGAGTTACAACGTCTTTGATGCCTTTAACTTCGATCTCTACGCGACGATCCGGAGCCAGGCAGTCGATCAGCGCAGCACGCTGTTTCACGTTGTCACAGGTGTTGCCAGTAACCGGGTTGGATTCACCCATACCACGTGCAGAGATTTTGTCTGCCGGGATACCTTTAGAGATCAGGTAATCAACAACGGACTGAGCACGACGCTCGGACAGACCCTGGTTGTAAGCGTCAGAACCGATGCGGTCAGTGTAACCCAGAACAACTACGGAACCATCTTTCGGATCCAGGTTGCTCAGCTGGCTGTACAGCTGATCCAGAGCAGCCTGACCTTCCGGTTTCAGGGTTGCTTTGTTGAAGTTGAACAGAACGTCAGACTTCAGAGTGAAGTGCTTGGTCTGTACTTCCGGTGCCGGAGCTGGTGCCGGAGCAACTACTGGAGCTGCTTCGCCCTGACCGAAACGGTAGGAAACACCCAGGCTCAGCAGGCCGTTGTCCGGACGAGTACCGATGGTGTGTGCGTCACCGATGTTGTTGGTCCACTGGTATTCCAGACGGGTAGCGATTTCAGGAGTGATCGCGTACTCAACACCGCCAGCGAAGACCGGAGAAACACCGGTATCGTGGTCTTTAAAGGATGCGCCACCAGGTACGTTAGCCTTGGTGTCTGCACGCCATACCATACCACCCAGACGAGTGTAGATGTCCAGATCGTCAGTGATTGGGTAACCCAGTTTGGCGGTCAGTTGAACGCCCTGAGCTTTATATGCGCCATTGATGTTGTCGCCTTTGTATGGCATACGACCTAACCAGTCATAACCCATTTCAAAGCCAACATACGGGTTAACCTGGTAACCACCAAAAGCACCAGCGCCCAGTTGGTTTTCGTGGGTCGGACCATTGTTGTTGATGAAACCAGTGTCATGGTACTGGGACCAGCCCAGTTTAGCACCAGTGTACCAGGTGTTATCTTTCGGAGCGGCCTGCGCTACGGTAGCGAAACCAGCCAGTGCCACTGCAATCGCGATAGCTGTCTTTTTCATTTTTTGCGCCTCGTTATCATCCAAAATACGCCATGAATATCTCCAACGAGATAACACGGTTAAATCCTTCACCGGGGGATCTGCTCAATATTAACTCTACCGATATCTTCGGCTTATGCCGAGCACCCCTGGCGATGTAAAGTCTACAACGTAGTTGAAAACTTACAAGTGTGAACTCCGTCAGGCATATGAAAAAAAAGTCTTGTATAAGGTACGTTTAATCTTTTTTGTCAGCGACAATTTACAGAAGAAAATCGCGGAAACCGCTTCAGACAAGCCTCTGCAAGGAAAATTAGTCACGACTGAAAGCATTGGCTGGGCGACAAAAAAAGTTCCAGGATTAATCCTAAATTTACTTAATGATACAAATTAGAGTGAATTTTTAGCCCGGAAAGTTGTCTCGTTGCGTGAGAGGATGCGCTTACCGGACGCATAATAAACCCCATAGCGTTACCTTCATTTGCCGCATCAACAAGTTCAGCATGCTCTTCTTCAGTCAAATCATCTGCCAACCAACCGATCACCACACTGTAATTGCCCGTGCGTAAAGCGCGAACCATTGACTCCACAGTGTGGCAAGGGGAGAGCTGGCTAATCTGCATCACTTTCGTTAAGGGTAGCCCAGATGCCTGAACCCATTCCCGACTCAGTTTTTGTTGCGGTGTTAACCAGAGTTGCCAGCGCGATTGCTGACCGAGTTGCTGTAACAATGGCAACAGTAGAAGTTGCGTCATCATGGGCTGATCTTCGCGATAGACAACTTCACTGATAAGCCCGGCTGTAGTGTTTTCCGTAGAGACACGCGCAATTTTACTTGCTGCGGATGAGAACGACGAAGAACGATGTGCATAGCCTGAAGTGTACATAATCAATCCAGCCCCTGTGAGTTACTGTATGGATGTACAGTACATCCAGTGACGACAAAGATCAACCCTATTTTCGGAAAGAGCCTCGCAAATTTTGTCGTTAGTGACGGGAAAACATAAATTAATCTTGCCCCTTAAGAATAAGTTGCCTATTTTCGTAGTTAACGGATCCGTTAATGTGAATCATTCTTTTATGTTATGATTTTAAAAGGAATTTTATGAAAAGCCTCTCCTATAAGCGGATCTATAAATCACAAGAATACCTGGCAACGTTGGGCACAATTGAATACCGATCATTGTTTGGTAGTTACAGCCTGACCGTTGACGACACGGTGTTTGCGATGGTTTCTGATGGTGAGTTGTATCTTCGGGCTTGTGAGCAAAGTGCACAGTACTGTGTAAAACATCCGCCTGTCTGGCTGACATATAAAAAGTGTGGCCGATCCGTTACCCTCAATTACTATCGGGTTGATGAAAGTCTATGGCGAAATCAACTGAAGCTGGTGCGTCTGTCGAAATATTCTCTCGATGCAGCGCTGAAAGAGAAAAGCACGCGCAATACCCGGGAAAGACTGAAAGATTTGCCCAATATGTCTTTTCATCTGGAAGCGATACTCGGGGAGGTGGGGATTAAGGATGTACGGGCGTTACGTATACTTGGGGCAAAAATGTGTTGGTTGCGACTGCGGCAGCAAAATAGTCTGGTGACAGAAAAGATTCTGTTTATGCTTGAAGGGGCCATTATCGGCATTCATGAAGCTGCGCTCCCGGTGGCACGCCGCCAGGAGCTTGCAGAATGGGCTGACTCTCTTACGCCGAAACAGGAGTTTCCTGCGGAACTTGAGTAATCTGGCGTTGCAGACGACCAATCTCTGGCAGTAATGCAATCAATAACCCGACTTGTTGTACGACCAGAGGTTCTTTGCTGTCTGCCCGTGGTTCAAGTTGCTGCATCCGCTGTTTCAGGTCAGCTAATGCCTGATTGACGCGTTCTTCATCAGCAGGTTGATGATGTAGCGCGTCATCAACATAGCAAACTGCGTCATCAAGAAACGCCAGAATTTCAGGATTAGTTAACTGCTCCCGGTGAGCACCGAGGGCTGAGATATAGCTGGTAAACGTATGGTTAAGGCACAGCAACCGAAACGCGGCCTCGCGAATTTGCGGGGTAACGTTCGGCTCGCTGGACATATTTGATACCACCGACGCCAGTTCAGCATCACGGTTGTGTGCATCGCGGCGGGCAATACGATACGCCAGACGGTTATCACGCCCCTGATGGTATTGCTCCAGTATGGCATCGAGATAGCGACAGTTGGCCTCGGTGGCACGTTCGAGCATGCGCGGCAGATTGCGAAACTTCCAGTCAGGCCAGATGTAGCTCACCGCCGCCCACGCAATGGCACAACCAATCAGCGTATCGATTACGCGAGGTAACGCCACTTCAAAACCTTCACCCAGCAAGTTAAAACACAATAGCACCAAAAGTGTGATGAACATCGTTGCATGGGCATATTGCACGTTACGGAAGGCAAAAAAGAGCACGCCGGTAATAACCAGCAGCACCAGCTGCCCTTCCAGTGACGGCACAAACCACAGCACAGGAATGCCAATGGCGATACCTACCAGCGTACCAATAATCCTTAACTTCAGGCGGTGGCGCGTGGCGTTATAGTTTGGCTGGCAGACAAACAAACTTGTCAGCAAGATCCAATACCCGTGATGCATTCCGGTTATCTGAATGATGGCGTAGCCGAAGCACAACACCAGCGACATTCTTACCGCATGACGGAAGAGGGCGGATTCCGGTGTGAAGTGACGGCTAAGACGCAGCCAGATATCACTCAATCCGTGCGGGCTGTCATCAGCGAGCTCATTTTCGTCATTATTATGGGGCAGTGCCTGGGCCTGTTCTGATTCAATTGTTGCCAGTTGGGCATCAATAGCGCGTAAATTGTTCAGCAAAAATCCCAGTGTTTTGAGTAAATCGGCAGGCGCGCCGTTATCGCGCATCCGCTCCAGCGCAGCATCAATATGCGTAAAAGCGCGCTCAAAATGCGGATCATGTTGATAAGGCTGACGCAGCAAAATACAGCGTGACAGTTGCTGGCACGCCTGGCCCTGCATCGACATCAGTCGCTGAAAACGGAACAGCACGTCGCTGTGGCGAAAATGTTCACGCAATGTTTGATACTGAATATGAGAAGAGCTGGCACGCTCGTGAATATCCTGCGCGACAAAGTAATAATGCAGCGTGCGACGCGTTCCCCGTTGACCACGATCGCCACGTAAGCGGGTCAGCAGCGAGAGTTTCGTCTGATTCAATGTCGCCATCAGCTGACCGTTGGCGAGAGCCAAATCGTACAGCGGTGCCTGGCTTTCATCTTCAATATCAGGATCAAACATGCGTGACTTGAGCTCAAGGTAACGCGCCAGTTGTTCATAGCAACGCGCCAGGTTGTCCTGCAGCGGGCGGACCGGGAACAGTAGATGACCAATAAGTGTCAGGACGTTGTACCAGACGGCACCGGCCAGCAGATACATCGGCTGCTGATACCAGTGCTCATACAGTGACGTCCCCAACATAGTGTAAATGGCGATCAGTAACGCACCGAAGGCAATTGTTGCATAGCGTTGACCCAGACCGCCGAGCAAAATGAAGCCGCTGGTAGAGAGCGTTAAACCAATTGCAAATAGCCAGGGCCAGGGAAACAGCAATTCTACTGAGGCCGAGGCGATAAAAAAGCAGAACAGCGTAATGATGAGGTTACGCAAACGTCCCGCCAGCCGGTCATCGAGATCGGTCAGCGCCGCTGCCACCATCCCCAGCGTCAGCGGAATCGTCAGTTTTACATCACCCAGCCACCACGGAAACGCTGTGGTTCCACAAAGCGCAATAAAAATACGCGCGTAATACAGCCAGGCGCTGTTCCAGGTATAGCGTTTGAGCAAAGGACTTAGCATAAAGGCCATATTAGTGGATTATTCAAAACGACGACGTGCATTGGCTTCACGCGCAGCTTGCGCTGTTTCTACCGATACCACGCGACGACCGACCGGCCATAGTGCAATAGCGGCAATTTTAAAGTTCGCAATGCCGACAGGAATGCCAATGATGGAAATACATTGTGCGATGCCCGTTGCAATGTGCATCAGGCATAACCACCAGCCAAAGAAAATCAGCCAGAAAATATTCAATACCGTACCGCCAGTATTCAGCAGCACATTTTTGCCAGCCGGGTTGAGTTCATCGACATGAATAGCTTCATTGCCATAAGGCACCAGAGAAAGTTTAGTGATCTCCCAGCAGGATCGTGTCAGCGGTAAGGTAAAAATCAGCACAATACTGACCAAAGTCGCCAACAGCCAGCCCAGAGTGGTGGCAAATCCGCCAAGCACAAAGTTCAGAATGTTCAAAACGGTACGCATAAAACCTCGCTTTACTGTGGTTTTCAGTAATGGGCGGCAATTGTAACGTTTTTTTGGGCTGGAGCACGTTTTCTCTGACGGTTACACTGATAAGAAATCATTTCGTGTGGATCTACAGAGTCATGGAACTGAAAGCGACAACGCTTGGAAAACGTCTGGCACAGCACCCTTACGATCGGGCGATGATCCTCAATGCCGGGATTAAAGTCTCCGGCGATCGCCACGAATACCTTATTCCTTTCAATCAATTACTGGCAATTCACTGTAAGCGCGGTCTGGTATGGGGCGAGCTGGAATTTGTACTGCCGGACGAAAAAGTGGTGCGTCTGCACGGCACCGAATGGGGCGAGACGCAGCGTTTTTACCATCATCTTGATGCTCACTGGCGGCGGTGGAGTGGGGAGATGAGCGAAATTGCGGCTGGTGTTTTACGCCAGCAACTGGATTTGATTGCCACGCGTACCGGAGAAAATAAATGGCTGACGCGTGAGCAAACTTCTGGCGTGCAGCAACAAATCCGCCAGGCTTTGTTGGCGTTGCCGTTGCCGGTCAACCGACTGGAAGAATTCGATAACTGCCGTGAGGCGTGGCGTAAATGTCAGGCCTGGTTAAAAGATATTGAAGGCGCTCGGTTGCAGCATAATCAGGCGTATACCGAAGCTATGCTTACCGAGTATGTGGATTTTTTCCGTCAGGTTGAGTCTTCACCGCTGAATCCGGCGCAGGCCCGGGCAGTCGTTAACGGCGAGCATTCTCTGTTAGTGCTGGCCGGTGCAGGAAGCGGAAAAACGTCGGTGCTGGTGGCCCGTGCAGGCTGGTTGCTGGCGCGTGGTGAAGCGTCCCCTGAGCAAATTTTATTGCTGGCGTTTGGTCGCAAAGCAGCTGAAGAGATGGACGAGCGTATCCGAGAACGACTACATACCGAAGACATTACCGCACGCACATTTCATGCGCTGGCGCTGCATATTATTCAGCAGGGCAGCAAAAAAGTTCCGACAGTCAGCAAACTAGAAAATGATACCGCTGCCCGTCATGAACTCTTTATTGCTGAGTGGCGTAAGCAATGCAGCGAAAAGAAAGCGCAGGCGAAGGGCTGGCGGCAATGGCTGACGGAAGAAATGCAGTGGTCAGTGCCAGAAGGTAACTTCTGGGATGATGAGAAATTACAGCGTCGTCTTGCTTCTCGCCTCGATCGCTGGGTAAGTCTGATGCGAATGCACGGCGGTGCACAGGCAGAAATGATTGCCAATGCACCTGAAGAGATTCGCGACTTGTTCAGTAAACGTATCAAGTTGATGGCCCCGTTATTAAAAGCCTGGAAAGGTGCGCTGAGGGCAGAAAACGCTGTCGATTTTTCCGGCCTTATTCACCAGGCGATTGTGATTCTGGAGAAAGGTCGCTTTATCAGCCCGTGGAAGCATATTCTGGTTGATGAATTTCAGGATATCTCGCCGCAGCGTGCAGCGTTGTTAGCGGCATTACGCAAGCAAAACAGTCAAACGACGTTGTTCGCCGTTGGCGATGATTGGCAGGCGATTTACCGTTTCAGCGGGGCGCAAATGTCGCTCACCACCGCTTTCCATGAAAACTTTGGTGAAGGCGATCGCTGTGATTTAGACACGACTTACCGTTTTAACAGTCGTATCGGTGAGGTGGCAAACCGTTTTATTCAGCAGAACCCTGGCCAGCTGAAAAAGCAGCTAAACAGCTTAACCAATGGAGATAAAAAGGCCGTCACGTTATTGGATGAGAACCAGCTTGATGCTTTGCTGGATAAGCTCTCTGGTTATGCCAAACCGGAAGAGCGCATTCTGATCCTGGCGCGTTACCATCACATGAGGCCTGCCAGCCTGGAAAAAGCGGCAACACGCTGGCCGAAGTTGCAAATCGATTTTATGACCATTCATGCCAGCAAAGGGCAACAGGCGGATTACGTCATCATCGTTGGCTTGCAGGAGGGGAGTGATGGTTTTCCGGCTGCGGCGCGGGAGTCGATTATGGAAGAGGCGCTACTACCCCCGGTTGAGGATTTTCCGGACGCTGAAGAACGGCGGTTAATGTACGTGGCGCTGACCCGGGCACGCCATCGGGTATGGGCATTGTTTAACAAAGAGAATCCCTCTCCCTTTGTCGAAATACTGAAAAATCTGGATGTGCCGGTGGCGAGAAAACCGTAGGAAACAGGTGGCGTTTGCCACCTGTGTAATATTACTTCAGACGGTCCGCGAGATAACGCTGATAATCGGGGATCAGAATATCGACCGCGTCGTTGAAATGCGGTGACTGGATAATGAAGTCTGCCGTTGCCACGTTGGTGGCAACCGGAATGTTCCATACCGTCGCCAGACGCAGCAAGGCTTTCACGTCAGGATCGTGCGGCACGGCATTTAGTGGGTCCCAGAAGAAAATCAATACATCAATTTTACCTTCTGAGATCAATGCGCCAACCTGCTGGTCCCCCCCCATTGGGCCACTCAACATCGCGTTGACGTTCATGCCGGTCGCGCGGGAAATTAAGTTACCGGTAGTGCCTGTTGCATACAGTACGTGTTGTTCCAGTAACGGTTGATGCCGTTCCACCCAGCTCATCAGCATTTGTTTGCAGTGATCGTGTGCCACCAGCGCAATATGTTTCCGCGCAGGTAAAGTACGTGTCGTCAGTTCCATAATGTACATCCGTAGTTAACTTTCCTACAGATTACTGTAAGCACTTATCGCTGCAAGAGAAAGACCGAAAAAGCCTGCGCACAGGCACAAAAATCTCAGGAAGATGGTTGTTTTTCCGCCCATTGCAGAAAAGTATTTCGCGTTTGTGGGTCAGCCAGTTTAAACCAATACTTCAGCCGTTGTTCTGTGAGCACCTGAGACTGCGGTGGAATAGCATCCAGCTCGGAAACACCCGAAAGCAGCGTACTGTCATCTGCCATCATCGTGGCAAATTGCGGTAGTGAAGCGCGTTTCGCGGATTTGTTATAACGTTCAACCTCGACCTCATAATCAATCGTTTTTGCCGTTGAGGTAATGGCGAGAATATCCAGCTTTACCGGAATCGGCGTCGCATCGCCATCCAACAATTCAAGGCGCGGCGCGGCATCAAAATGGTTAGCTTCCCGCTCATTCTCCAGGCGAGGCAGGCGAAAATTGACCTGGTTGATGAGCTGGGTATTAAAACTGACCACTAGTGGTGGGGAGATATACAGCCGTTCTTCACTATTGGAAAGATGAATCGTCTTCTCAACGCGAAACACTAACTGATGTGGTCCATTATCCAGTTCAATGCTGTCCGCACCGCGCAGCAGAGAGCTGGAAACCTTCTTGCCGTCGAGTACCAGAAGATCGACATCGGTTGAAAGCCGCAGCGTGGTGGCAAAAACGGATACCGGCAAACATAATGCAATCAAGGTGGTCACGATGCCGGTTTTCATAGGTAGCTCCTGTCAAAAGACCGCCCGAATAATAATGTGTCAAAATTTTTCTTTAATCATACTTACTAACATATAGACATAATTCCCGCTTTTGCTCTCATTCATTCGTATTAGCTGCATGGTTGGCATGTCGGCTTTGTCGTACACTTTGTTAAACAGTCTGGAGGAAATAATGAAAGAAACCGATATTGCAGGCATTTTAACGTCCACTCACACCATTGCGCTGGTGGGGGCAAGCGACAAACCCGATCGTCCCAGCTATCGCGTGATGAAATATCTACTCGACCAGGGGTATCACGTCATTCCGGTTTCACCAAAAGTTGCCGGCAAAACGCTGCTGGGCCAGCAGGGATATGGCACGCTGGCAGAAGTTCCGGAAAAAGTCGATATGGTCGATGTTTTCCGTAATTCAGAAGCGGCGTGGGGCGTGGCGCAGGAAGCGATCGCCATTGGCGCGAAAACCCTCTGGATGCAACTGGGGGTGATTAATGAGCAAGCGGCAGTACTGGCACGGGATGCCGGGTTAAATGTGGTGATGGATCGCTGCCCGGCTATTGAGATCCCTCGCCTGGGCCTGGCCAAATAAAAAATCCCCGGAAGGCCAAAACCTTCCGGGGATTTGTTCAGGGATTAGTTACGCAGACGCGGGGCCTGAAGTTGTTTGCGGATGGTCTGCGCCAGCTCATCCATGGATGGCTGTTCAGGATGTTCATCCTGCAATTCGCTACTTAGCTGGGCTTCAGCCAGGTAGGTATGAACCGGTAGGCCGTTATCGTCCTCCATCACCACGTGATACCACGGAGCGGCGCGAAGCTCGTCATTCACCGCCAGCTCATCAGGCGACGGTTCAGAGAGCGAATAAACCGGGTCGATATCCACGACCACTCCGAGATAACCTAACAGGGAATGGCGGACCTGCTGGCCGATACCGAATTTGCTGGCAATCATAGTCACCTCCCGGGAAATCTTTACCTTTGATATAAGGGTAAAATTCCACATTTCAAGTTACATGACGCGACAGGCAAACCCTTTCAGATATAGCCCTTCCGGGTAGGTAGCGATCACCGGATGATCGGCTGCCTGACGGAACTGCTCTATAAATTGTACATCACGACCGGCATCAATTGCGGCATCCGCGATGATTTTCTGAAATAAATCGCTGGTCATCAGACCGGAACAGGAGAAAGTCAGGAGAACTCCGCCTTCATTCAGCAACTGAATCGCCAGCATGTTGATGTCTTTATAGCCACGACACGCGCCCATCAACTGGCTTTTATTCTCAACAAACTTCGGCGGGTCCATCACGATAACGTCAAATTTTTCACCGCGATCGCGATAAGTACGCAGCAATTTAAAGACATCATCACGGACAAACTCAGCCTTGCTCAGATCCAGTTTGTTCAGCTCAACATTCTGCCGTGCAATATCCAGCGCTTCCTGGGAGGTATCAACGCTGACAACCTGGCTGCAACCGCCCATCAATGCCGATACGGCGAAACCACCGGTATAGGAGAAACAGTTAAGTACGCGTTTATTTTCAACGTAGCGGCGGGTAGCCAGGCGGCTGTCACGCTGGTCCAGGTAGTAGCCCGTTTTGTGCCCGTGCTGTATGTCCACCAGCAGCTTCATGCCGTGTTCTTCAATCGGCAGCAGGGCAGGCGGTAGCTCTCCGGTAACGGGGCCCTGGGTCAGTTCCATCCCTTCTTTTTTACGTACCGCAACGTCGCTGCGATCGTAAATTGCACATTCCGGGTACAGCGTTTGCAGGGCACTAATTAATGCTGCGCGCTGATATTCTGCCCCAGCACTCAGCAGTTGCAGTACCAGAAAATTACCGAAACGATCGATAGTAATACCCGGCAGGCCATCAGATTCTCCGGCGATTAAACGATAGCTGTCGAGGCCATCTTTTTGCGCCAGCCAGTCACGCCATTTTTGCGCTTGTTGCAAACGGCGGGTAAAAAAAGCAATGTCAATGGATTCAGAGGGGTCAAACGTCCAGACGCGCGCCCGGATTTGCGAAGCTGGCGAATAAGCGCCGCGTGCTAACCATTTTCCCTGATGATCAACAATATCGATGGTTTCACCGAGGCTGGCTTTACCTTCCATGCGGGCAACGGCCCCGGAAAAGACCCACGGATGGCGACGAAGTAATGATTTTTCGCGCCCTTTGGCTAACACTAAACGTACACTCATAATTTACTTTTCTGTCGATGCAAAGAAATGGGCGTCATTGTCCGGAGTTTTCCATGGATTTGCAACGCGTCCATTAAGGATAAGGAGAGCAGCAATGTCGAAAGTCTGCATAATTGCCTGGGTTTACGGGCGAGTTCAGGGCGTAGGATTTCGCTATACCACGCAGTACGAAGCGAAAAAACTCGGGTTAAGCGGCTACGCCAAAAATCTTGACGATGGCAGCGTGGAAGTGGTTGCCTGCGGTGAAGAAGGGCAGGTGGAAAAATTAATGCAGTGGTTAAAGAGTGGCGGCCCGCGTTCTGCACGTGTGGAACGGGTGCTCAGCGAGCCGCATCATCCCTCGGGGGAATTAACCGATTTTCGTATTCGTTAGATACATTTTACCGGTTTTGGCAGGCCAGCAATTTTGGTGGCTTGCTTAGCCGGACCTTTCGGAAACAGTCGGTATAAATAGCGGCTGTTACCTTTTTCTTCGCCAAATTTATTCGCCATCGCTTTTACCAGCATACGAATCGCCGGAGAAGTATTGAATTCCAGATAGAAATCACGCACAAAACGCACCACTTCCCAGTGTTCTGGTGACAGCGTAATCCCTTCGTTCTCTGCAATCACCACTGCCAGCGGCTCACTCCACTGGCTGCTTTCTTTGAGATAGCCTTCGGTATCCGTTTCTATCTCTTTACCTTCGAAGATCAGCATAATTATTACTACCTTAATCAGACTGGCGGCAGTGTAACAAAAAACAAAGCCCCGCATAAAGCGAGGCTATGAAAGTGTTAGCGGGTGAGATTAATCGCGGCTGGCGAAGCCCAGAATGCTCAGCAGGCTGACGAAGATGTTGTACAGCGAAACATACAGGCTAACCGTGGCACGAATATAGTTCGTTTCACCGCCATGAATGATGTTGCTGGTTTCAAACAAGATAGCGCCAGAGGAGATCAGAATGAAGACCGCGCTGATCGCCAGATGCAGGGCAGGCAGCTGCAGGAAGATATTAGCAACCATACCAATCAGCACCACCACAATACCCGCCATCAGCATACCGCCAAGGAACGACATATCTTTGCGGGTGGTCAGCACATACGCAGAGCAGCAGAAGAACACTAACGCCGTTCCGCCCAGTGCCATAGCGATTACGTCACCCATTCCGGCAGACAGATAGGTATTCAGAATTGGTCCGAGGATATAACCCAGAAAACCGGTAAAGGCGAATGCGGAGATAATTCCGGTCGGCTTATTCGCCGTTTTATAGGTCAGGAACATCAAACCATACATACCCACCAGCGTCAGAATCAGACCCGGAGATGGCAGCATCAGCACCGTACTGGCAGTTGCGGTAATCGCCGAAAAGGCCAGCGTCAGGCTCAGCAGAAAATAGGTATTACGCAGCACCTTATGGGTGCTAAGCAGCGATGTACGGTCATGTGAAGAACTAACAATACGATCCATTGAGTCACTCTCTATGACAGATGTAATTAATTAAGCAGCATAATGATAATGCGTAAGGGCACCCAGAAGTTTTACCCATCTTTACGCATTTGATCTGGAACAGGTTTAACAGCGGATTATCAGGTCATTAAGCAAATATAACGCCCTGAGAATTTCGACAGGCAAAAGAAAAAGGGGTTAGCATTTAGCTAACCCCTTATCTTATTTGGCGGAAGCGCAGAGATTCGAACTCTGGAACCCTTTCGGGTCGCCGGTTTTCAAGACCGGTGCCTTCAACCGCTCGGCCACACTTCCGGAATGACGCGCACTATAAACATCCCGATGCGGCGTGTAAACCCCTAATTTGTTCGTTTGCCTGAAAAACAGCCAAAACCGCATTGATAGCGTGAAATAACAGCAGTTTGATCATTTCATCACCATGAATTCCTTCTCTTTTACTCGTTTAGCAACTGGCTAAACGTCCCCAATGCCCGGCAAAAGAAAAATAGGTCCATTTTTATCGCTAAAAGATAAATCCACACAGTTTGTATTGTTTTGTGCAAAAGTTTCACTACGCTTTATTAACAATACTATCTGGCGACGTGCGCCAGTGCAGAAGGATGAGCTTTCGTTTTCAGCATCTCACGTGAAGCGATGGTTTGCCTTGCTACAGGGACGTCGCTTGCCGACCATAAGCGCCCGGTGTCCTGCCGGTGTCGCAAGGAGAAGAGACGTGCGATATGAATAACGAGGAAACATTTTACCAGGCCATGCGGCGTCAGGGCGTTACCCGGCGCAGCTTTCTCAAATATTGCAGTCTGGCTGCCACCTCGCTGGGATTAGGCGCGGGAATGGCTCCGAAGATTGCTTGGGCGCTGGAGAATAAACCGCGCATTCCTGTGGTGTGGATCCACGGTCTTGAATGCACCTGCTGTACCGAATCTTTTATCCGCTCCGCTCACCCACTGGCGAAGGACGTCATCCTTTCCCTGATTTCCCTCGATTACGACGATACCCTGATGGCTGCCGCCGGAACCCAGGCAGAAGAAGTCTTTGAAGACATCATCACGCAATACAATGGCAAATATATCCTCGCAGTAGAAGGTAATCCACCGCTGGGCGAGCAGGGGATGTTCTGTATCAGCAGTGGTCGACCGTTTATTGAAAAACTCAAACGCGCCGCCGCCGGAGCCAGTGCGATTATCGCCTGGGGAACCTGCGCGTCCTGGGGCTGCGTGCAGGCCGCGCGGCCCAATCCAACGCAGGCCACACCAATCGACAAAGTGATCACCGACAAACCGATCATTAAAGTGCCGGGCTGCCCGCCGATCCCGGATGTGATGAGCGCCATCATTACCTACATGGTGACCTTTGATCGCTTGCCGGATGTCGACAGAATGGGGCGTCCACTGATGTTCTATGGTCAACGTATCCACGATAAATGCTATCGCCGCGCCCACTTCGACGCCGGAGAGTTCGTGCAGAGCTGGGATGATGACGCTGCCCGCAAAGGTTACTGCCTGTACAAAATGGGCTGCAAAGGGCCTACCACCTATAACGCCTGTTCCTCCACACGCTGGAATGATGGCGTTTCTTTCCCAATCCAGTCTGGTCACGGCTGCCTGGGCTGTGCGGAAAATGGTTTCTGGGATCGCGGTTCATTCTACAGCCGCGTAGTCGATATTCCACAAATGGGTACCCATTCCACCGCTGATACCGTCGGCTTAACCGCGCTTGGCGTGGTGGCTGCGGCTGTTGGTGTACATGCGGTCGCCAGCGCCGTTGATCAGCGCAGACGTCATAACCAGCAACCTACAGAAACCGAACATCAGCCAGGCAATGAGGATAAACAGGCATGAGCACTCAGTACGAAACTCAGGGATACACCATCAACAATGCCGGACGCCGCCTGGTGGTCGACCCGATTACGCGCATTGAAGGCCACATGCGCTGTGAAGTGAATATTAACGATCAGAATGTGATCACCAATGCCGTCTCCTGCGGCACCATGTTTCGCGGGCTCGAGATCATTCTGCAAGGGCGCGACCCGCGCGATGCGTGGGCGTTCGTGGAACGTATCTGCGGCGTCTGTACCGGCGTACACGCTCTGGCTTCGGTCTATGCCATCGAAGATGCTATCGGCATTAAAGTGCCGGACAACGCTAATATCATCCGCAACATTATGCTGGCGACGCTCTGGTGCCACGATCATCTGGTGCACTTTTATCAGCTTGCCGGGATGGACTGGATCGATGTGTTAGATGCGCTGAAAGCCGATCCGCGGAAAACCTCCGAACTGGCGCAAAGTCTCTCCTCATGGCCGAAATCATCACCTGGCTATTTCTTCGACGTACAAAACCGCCTGAAGAAATTCGTTGAAGGCGGCCAGTTGGGGATCTTCCGTAACGGTTACTGGGGGCACCCGCAGTACAAACTGCCGCCAGAAGCCAACTTGATGGGCTTTGCTCACTATCTTGAAGCTCTCGATTTCCAGCGTGAAATTGTCAAAATCCACGCGGTCTTTGGTGGTAAAAACCCACATCCAAACTGGATTGTTGGCGGGATGCCGTGCGCTATCAACATTGACGAAAGTGGCGCGGTCGGGGCGGTCAATATGGAGCGCCTGAATCTGGTGCAGTCGATCATTACCCGCACGGCGGATTTCATTAATAACGTGATGATCCCCGACGCTTTAGCCATCGGTCAGTTCAACAAACCGTGGAGCGAAATCGGCACTGGTCTTTCTGATAAATGTGTCCTTAGTTACGGGGCGTTCCCGGATATTGCCAACGACTTTGGCGAGAAAAGTCTGCTAATGCCTGGCGGCGCGGTGATTAACGGCGACTTCAACAATTTGCTGCCAGTGGATTTGGTTGATCCGCAGCAGGTGCAGGAGTTTGTCGATCACGCCTGGTATCGTTATCCCAACGATCAGGTCGGGCGTCATCCGTTCGATGGTATTACCGACCCGTGGTACAACCCCGGCGATGTCAAAGGCAGCGATACCAACATTCAGCAGCTGAATGAACAGGAACGCTACTCGTGGATCAAAGCGCCACGCTGGCGCGGTAACGCGATGGAAGTGGGGCCGCTGGCACGCACATTGATCGCTTATCACAAAGGCGATGCTGCGACCGTTGAGTCGGTCGATCGCATGATGTCGGCGTTGAACCTGCCGCTTTCCGGCATCCAGTCAACGTTGGGCCGCATTTTGTGCCGCGCGCACGAAGCGCAGTGGGCCGCAGGTAAGTTGCAGTATTTCTTCGACAAGCTGATGACCAACCTGAAAAACGGCAATCTTGCCACCGCCTCCACGGAAAAATGGGAACCTGCAACCTGGCCGACAGAGTGCCGTGGTGTCGGTTTTACCGAAGCGCCGCGCGGGGCGTTAGGCCACTGGGCTGCCATTCGCGATGGCAAGATAGATCTCTACCAGTGCGTGGTGCCGACCACCTGGAACGCCAGCCCGCGCGATCCCAAAGGGCAGATTGGCGCTTATGAAGCGGCGCTGATGAACACCAAAATGGCGATCCCCGAGCAACCGCTGGAGATCCTGCGTACTCTGCACAGCTTTGACCCGTGCCTCGCCTGTTCAACTCATGTGCTGGGTGACGACGGTAGCGAGCTGATCTCCGTGCAGGTGCGTTAACAGCGAAGGAGAATCATCATGCAACAGAAAAGCGACAACGTTGTCAGTCACTATGTCTTCGAAGCGCCAGTGCGGATCTGGCACTGGCTGACGGTGTTATGCATGGCGGTGTTGATGGTCACCGGTTACTTTATCGGCAAGCCGCTGCCTTCGGTCAGCGGTGAGGCGACGTATCTGTTTTATATGGGCTACATCAGGTTAATTCACTTCAGCGCCGGGATGGTTTTTACCGTGGTCTTGCTGATGCGGATCTACTGGGCTTTTGTCGGCAATCGCTACTCACGCGAGCTGTTTATCGTGCCGGTATGGCGTAAAAGCTGGTGGCAGGGCGTGTGGTATGAAATCCGCTGGTATCTGTTTCTGGCAAAACGTCCGAGTGCCGATATAGGTCATAACCCCATCGCCCAGGCGGCGATGTTCGGCTATTTCCTGATGTCGGTCTTTATGATCGTCACCGGCTTTGCGCTGTACAGCGAACACAGCCAGTACGCTATTTTTGCGCCGTTCCGTTATGTGGTGGAATTTTTCTACTGGACGGGCGGCAACTCAATGGACATTCACAGCTGGCATCGGCTGGGGATGTGGCTGATTGGCGCGTTTGTGATCGGTCATGTCTACATGGCGCTGCGTGAAGACATCATGTCCGACGACACAGTGATCTCCACCATGGTCAACGGCTACCGTAGCCACAAATTTGGCAAAATAAGTAACAAGGAGCGTTCATGAGCGAGCAACGCGTGGTGGTAATGGGGCTGGGCAATCTGCTGTGGGCCGATGAAGGCTTCGGCGTGCGGGTGGCGGAACGGTTGTATGCCCATTACCACTGGCCCGATGAAGTCGAGATTGTTGATGGCGGCACTCAGGGACTGAACTTGCTGGGGTATGTCGAAAGCGCCAGCCACTTGCTGATTCTCGACGCCATTGATTACGGGCTGGAACCCGGAACGCTACGAACGTATGCCGGAGAACGCATTCCGGCCTATCTCAGCGCGAAGAAAATGAGCCTGCACCAGAACAGTTTCTCCGAAGTACTGGCGCTGGCAGATATCCGCGGAAATCTGCCAGCACATATTGCCCTCGTCGGCCTGCAACCCGCGATGCTCGACGACTACGGCGGTAGCCTGAGCGAACTGGCTCGGGAGCAACTGCCCGCCGCGGAACAGGGGGCGCTGGCGCAACTGGCTGCGTGGGGAATTGAGCCGCAACCGGCTAATGAATCGCGCTGTCTCAATTATGACTGTCTGTCGATGGAAAACTACGAAGGCGTTCGCTTGCGCCAGTACCGGATGACGCTGGAGGAGCAGGAATGAGCAACGACACGCCATTTGATGCGTTGTGGCAACGTATGCTGGCGCGCGGCTGGACGCCGATCAGTGAATCCCGTCTTGACGACTGGCTTACGCAAGCGCCAGACGGTGTGGTGTTATTAAGCAGTGACCCGAAACGCACGCCAGAGGTTAGCGATAATCCGGTAATGATTGGCGAATTACTGCGCGAGTTTCCTGATTATACATGGCAGGTAGCGATTGCCGACCTTGAGCAAAGCGAAGCCATCGGCGATCGTTTTGGCGTATTTCGTTTTCCCGCCACACTGGTGTTTACCGGTGGTAGCTATCGCGGCGTGCTGAATGGTATTCACCCGTGGGCGGAACTGATAAACCTGATGCGCGGGCTTGTCGAACCGCAACAGGAGCGTGCCTCATGAGCGAAACTTTTTTCCATCTACTGGGACCCGGAACGCAACCGAACGATGACAGTTTTAGCATGAATCCACTGCCGATTACCTGTCAGGTGAATGATGAACCGAGTATGGCGGCCCTGGAGCAATGTGCTCATAGCCCGCAGGTGATTGCGCTATTAAACGAGTTACAACATCAACTAAGCGAACGCCAGCCGCCGCTGGGTGAGGTGCTGGCAGTCGATCTGTTCAATCTCAACGCCGACGATCGTCACTTTATCAATACGCTTCTCGGGGAAGGGGAAGTGTCAGTGCGCATTCAGCAGGCTGACGACAGTGAAAGTGAAATACAGGAGGCGATCTTCTGCGGATTATGGCGGGTACGCAGACGTCGCGATGAACAGTTGCTGGAGGACAAACTGGAGGCAGGCTGCGCGCCGCTGGCGTTGTGGCAGGCGGCAACGCAAAACGTCTTGCCGACAGACTCGTTGCTACCGCCGCCCATCGATGGCCTGATGAATGGCCTACCGCTGGCGCATGAATTACTGGCACATGTACGTAACCCCGACGCGCAGCCGCACAGCATTAATCTGACGCAATTACCCATCAGCGAGGCTGATCGGCTTTTTCTCTCACGTCTCTGTGGGCCGGGAAATATTCAGATTCGCACCATTGGCTACGGCGAGAGCTATATCAACGCGACCGGCCTGCGGCATGTCTGGCATTTACGCTGTACGGACACCTTAAAAGGCCCGTTACTTGAGAGTTATGAAATCTGCCCAATACCGGAAGTGGTGCTGGCAGCGCCAGAAGACTTGGTCGACTCTGCGCAGCGGCTTAGTGAGGTATGTCAGTGGCTGGCGGAAGGTGCATCGACGTAAAAGACGGTAAGTATCGCTTTCAGGCTTATGAATATCGCAATCGGCGAATACCTCTGGTCGTAGAGTTTCAGGATAAAGAGGGAGATCTACCATTAACGGGTTATTTTTCTCTCTTCGCCTACAGGAGTGCGCATGTGGGATGTCATTGATTTATCGCGCTGGCAGTTTGCTCTGACCGCGCTGTATCACTTTTTATTTGTACCCCTTACCCTGGGGCTGATTTTTTTGCTGGCTATCATGGAAACCATTTACGTGGTCACCGGCAAAACAATCTACCGCGATATGACGCGCTTCTGGGGTAAGCTCTTCGGTATCAACTTTGCTCTTGGCGTGGCTACCGGCCTGACGATGGAGTTTCAGTTTGGTACTAACTGGTCATTCTATTCCAACTATGTGGGCGATATTTTTGGCGCACCGCTGGCGATGGAAGCATTAATGGCCTTCTTCCTCGAATCCACCTTTGTCGGGCTGTTCTTCTTCGGCTGGCAACGGCTGAATAAATACCAGCACCTGCTGGTGACGTGGCTGGTGGCGTTCGGTTCAAATCTCTCTGCGTTGTGGATATTGAATGCCAACGGTTGGATGCAATACCCGACCGGTGCGCATTTTGATATCGACACCCTTCGTATGGAAATGACCAGCTTCAGCGAGCTGGTCTTTAACCCGGTCAGCCAGGTGAAATTTGTGCACACCGTAATGGCGGGCTACGTGACCGGGGCCATGTTTATTATGGCGATCAGCGCCTGGTATTTACTGCGCGGACGGGAGCGCGATGTTGCATTACGCTCGTTTGCCATCGGTTCCGTCTTCGGTACTCTGGCGATTATCGGTACGCTGCAACTCGGAGACAGTTCTGCGTATGAAGTCGCGCAAGTACAACCGGTAAAACTGGCGGCAATGGAAGGGGAGTGGCAAACGGAACCTGCACCTGCACCGTTCCATGTAGTTGCCTGGCCGGAACAGGATCAAGAGCGTAACGCCTTTGCCATCAAAATTCCTGCGCTGCTAGGGATCCTCGCCACTCACTCATTAGATAAACCCGTGCCGGGTCTGAAGAATTTGATGGCTGAAACCTACCCACGCTTGCAACGCGGACGTATGGCCTGGCTGTTAATGCAGGAAATATCGCAAGGCAATCGTGAGCCGCATGTGTTGCAGGCATTCCGGGAGCTGGAAGGCGACCTTGGTTACGGCATGTTGCTCTCCCGCTATGCGCCGGATATGAACCATGTCACAGCTGCACAGTACCAGGCGGCGATGCGTGGCGCGATACCTCAGGTTGCGCCGGTATTCTGGAGTTTCCGCATCATGGTGGGCTGTGGTTCTCTGCTGCTACTGGTGATGCTGATTGCGCTTGTCCAGACGCTGCGTGGCAAAATCGACCAGCATCGCTGGGTACTGAAAATGGCGCTCTGGAGTTTGCCGCTGCCGTGGATTGCGATTGAAGCCGGGTGGTTTATGACCGAGTTTGGTCGTCAGCCGTGGGCGATACAGGACATCTTACCGACATACTCCGCGCACTCCGCTTTAACCACAGGACAACTTGCTTTCTCACTGATCATGATCGTAGGGCTTTACACCCTGTTCTTAATCGCCGAAGTCTACCTGATGCAGAAATATGCCCGTCTGGGGCCGAGCGCGATGCAGAGTGAACAACCGACGCAGCAACAGGGGTAAAGGAGAAAATCATGTTTGATTATGAAACATTGCGCTTCATCTGGTGGCTGCTGATTGGCGTGATCCTGGTGGTCTTTATGATCTCCGATGGATTTGACATGGGGATCGGCTGTCTGCTGCCGCTGGTGGCGCGTAATGATGATGAACGCCGGATAGTGATAAACAGCGTTGGCGCGCACTGGGAAGGCAATCAGGTCTGGTTAATCCTCGCAGGAGGGGCATTATTTGCCGCCTGGCCCAGAGTGTATGCAGCGGCGTTTTCCGGCTTTTATGTGGCGATGATTCTGGTGCTGTGCTCGCTGTTCTTCCGCCCGCTGGCCTTTGATTATCGCGGAAAAATCGCCGATGCACGCTGGCGTAAAATGTGGGATGCCGGACTGGTCATCGGCAGTCTGGTGCCGCCGGTAGTCTTCGGTATCGCCTTCGGCAACTTGTTGCTCGGCGTGCCATTTGCCTTCACACCGCAATTACGCGTGGAGTATCTCGGCAGCTTCTGGCAACTGCTGACGCCATTCCCTTTATTGTGCGGATTGCTCAGCCTTGGGATGGTGATTTTGCAAGGTGGCGTCTGGTTGCAACTGAAAACTGTTGGTGTGATTCATCTGCGTTCACAGCTGGCGACTAAACGCGCTGCACTACTGGTGATGCTGTGCTTTTTGCTGGCGGGTTACTGGCTGTGGGTCGGTATTGATGGCTTTGTACTGCTCGCGCAGGATGCTAACGGTCCTTCCAATCCGTTAATGAAACTGGTGGCAGTGCTACCTGGTGCCTGGATGAATAATTTCGTCGAATCGCCCGTTCTGTGGATCTTCCCGCTGCTGGGGTTCTTCTGCCCATTGCTGACGGTGATGGCGATTTATCGTGGTCGCCCGGGGTGGGGATTTTTGATGGCATCATTGATGCAATTTGGCGTGATTTTCACGGCAGGCATCACGCTGTTCCCCTTTGTCATGCCGTCAAGCGTGAGTCCAATCTCCAGCCTGACGTTGTGGGACAGCACTTCCAGTCAGCTGACGCTGAGCATTATGTTGGTAATCGTGCTGATATTTTTGCCTATTGTGTTGCTCTACACTCTCTGGAGCTACTACAAAATGTGGGGACGCATGACGACAGAAACTCTCCGCCGTAACGAAAACGAGCTGTACTAAGGAGCAGGAACAATGTGGTATTTACTTTGGTTCGTCGGCATTTTGTTGATGTGTTCGCTCTCCACCCTTGTGTTGGTATGGCTGGACCCGCGTCTGAAAAGTTAACGAACGTAAGCCTGATGAGGCGTATTAGCGTCGCATCAGGCAATCAATAATGTCGGATATGAAAAGCGGAAACATATCGATGAAAGCGATCTTGATCCCATTCTTATCTCTTCTGATTCCGTTCACCCCGCAATCTGCATTCGCTCAGAGTGAGCCGGAGCTGAAGCTGGAAAGTGTGGTGATTGTCAGTCGTCATGGTGTGCGTGCCCCAACCAAGGCCACGCAACTGATGCAGGATGTCACCCCAGACGCATGGCCAACATGGCCGGTAAAACTGGGGTGGCTGACACCGCGCGGTGGTGAGCTAATCGCTTATCTCGGACATTACCAACGCCAGCGTCTGGTGGCTGACGGATTGCTGGCGAAAAAGGGCTGCCCGCAGCCTGGTCAGGTCGCGATTATTGCTGATGTCGACGAGCGTACCCGTAAAACAGGCGAAGCCTTCGCCGCCGGGCTGGCACCTGACTGTGCAATAACCGTACATACCCAGGCAGATACGTCCAGTCCCGATCCGTTATTTAATCCTCTAAAAACTGGCATTTGCCAACTGGATAACGCGAACGTGACTGACGCGATCCTCAGCAGGGCAGGAGGGTCAATTGCTGACTTTACCGGGCATCGGCAAACGGCGTTTCGCGAACTGGAACAGGTGCTTAATTTCCCACAATCAAACTTGTGCCTTAACCGTGAGAAACAGGACGAAAGCTGTTCATTAACGCAGGTATTACCATCGGAACTCAAGGTGAGCGCCGACAATGTCTCATTAACCGGTGCGGTAAGCTTGGCGTCAATGCTGACGGAGATATTTCTCCTGCAACAAGCACAGGGAATGCCGGAGCCGGGGTGGGGAAGGATCACCGATTCACACCAGTGGAACACCTTGCTAAGCCTGCATAACGCGCAGTTTTATTTGCTACAACGCACGCCAGAGGTTGCCCGCAGTCGCGCCACCCCGTTATTAGATTTGATCACTACGGCGTTGACGCCACATCCTCAGCAAAAGCAGGTGTATGGCGTGACATTGCCCACTTCAGTGTTGTTTATCGCCGGACACGATACTAATCTGGCGAATCTCGGCGGCGCACTGGAGCTCAACTGGACGCTTCCAGGTCAGCCGGATAACACGCCGCCAGGTGGTGAACTGGTGTTTGAACGCTGGCGTAGGCTAAGTGATAACAGCCATTGGATTCAGGTTTCGCTGGTCTTCCAGACTTTACAGCAGATGCGTGATAAAACGCCGCTATCATTAAATACGCCGCCCGGAGAGGTGAAACTGACCTTGGGAGGATGTGAAGAGCGAAACGCGCAGGGCATGTGTTCGTTGGCCGGTTTTACGCAAATCGTGAATGAAGCACGCATACCGGCGTGCAGTTTGTAATGCATAAAAAAAGAGCATTCAGTTACCTGAATGCTCTGAAGCTGATGACAAACGAAGAACTGTCTGATGCGTAGGCCGGAAAAGGCGTTCACGCCGCATCCGGCCACCTTACCTTCAGTTTTACTCTTTCTCGGAGTAACTATAACCGTAATAGTTATAGCCATAACTGTAAGCGGTGCTGGCGCGTTTAATCACACCATTGAGGATTGCGCCTTTAATATTAACGCCAGCCTGTTCCAGACGCTGCATTGACAAGCTCACCTCTTTGGCGGTGTTCAAGCCAAAACGCGCAACCAGCAGGCTGGTGCCGACAGAGCGCCCCACGACCGCAGCATCGCTCACCGCCAGCATCGGCGGCGTATCGACAATCACCAGATCGTAATGGTCGTTCGCCCATTCCAGTAATTGACGCATCCGATCGCGCATCAGCAGTTCAGACGGGTTAGGTGGCACCTGACCGCGAGTAATCACATCAAAGCCTCCTTTGCCAAAATGCTGGATCACTTTGTTGAGCTCATCTTTCCCTGCCAGATATTCCGACAAGCCATGTTCATTACTCACGGTAAACAGGTTATGCGAATAACCACGACGTAAGTCGGCATCAATAAATAACACTTTTTGATCGGACTGGGCGATCACCGCCGCCAGAGTTGAACTGACGAACGTTTTACCACTGTCTGGCGTCGCACCGGTGATCATCAGAATGTTATTCTCTGTCTCCATCATAGCGAAGTGCAGACTGGTTCGTAGCGCACGTACAGCTTCCACAGCAGAATCCGCCGGGTTATCCACCGCCAGGAAGGGGATATTTTTAGTACGATGGCGCTGCTGATTAGAAAATAAATTTTTCTTACGCAGACGGGTACGCTTATCCAGCCACTCGGACATCGGGATAGTGGCATAAACGCTGATGCCGTGCTCTTCCAGTTGTTCCGGGGCTTCTACACCACGACGCAACATCGCACGCGCCAGCACGGCACCCACCGAAATAAACAGGCCAAGAATAAAACCAAGCACCACATTCAACGCTTTTTTCGGTTTCACTGGCTGCGGCTGAGTGACTGCCGGGTCGATAATCCGCACGTTACCAATCGCACTGGATTTCGAAATACTCAACTCCTGCTGGCGGTTAAGTAATTGCAGATATACCGCACGACCCGCTTCTACGTCACGGCTTAAACGTAGCACTTCCTGTTGGGTGGAAGGCATTGCCGATACCCGCTTATTCAGGCGCTTGCGTTCTTGCTCCAGCGTCTGGCGTTTTTCCAGCAGCGCACGATAAGTTGGGTGATCTTTCTTATACAGCTGGGAGATCTCGGCCTCGCGGAAGGTCAGCTCATTGAGTTGATTATCAACGTTAACAATCTGCTCAAGAACGGCTTTGGCTTCCAGGTTAAGGTCAACCGAATCGCGCTGCTGGCGATAAACGTTGAGTTTTTCTTCCGCCTGGTCCAGCTCGCTGCGCACTTCTGGCAACTGGCGCTGTAAGAATTCAAGGCTTTGTGAATCCTGCGCCGCCTGGCGAGCGATATTCTGTTGCAAATAGTTGTTAGCGATGCTGTTCAGAATACGAGTAATCAACTGGGGATCATCACCGGTCATGGTAAGTTCCAGCATCCCGCTTTCTTTACTGCGTTCGCTAACGGTAAAGGTTTCCTGCAACGCGTTAATCGCTTCCAGTTCGGTACGCTGGCTCAGGACAAACTGCGTTCCTGGTTTGGCCTTAATGTCCGCGATAGTCAGCGCAACGCCGTCTTTTTCCAGACGCTGGCCGACCATACCATTGACGGTGAACCCTTCACCTTCCAGCGTATAGTGGCCGTTTTCCCCAACTGTGAGTGTAAGTTGCTGATCCTGACCATTCAGTTGTGGGATGTGCATCCAGCTGATCGCCAGCTCACCTGGTTTCTCTTTGGTTAATCTCGCCCAGCCGCGACCCACAATCGGAAAATACTTTTGCTCAACTATGTCGCGCAGATTCAGTTCAGCAATGGTTTTACCGAGAATCATGCGCGATTGCAGCAGTTGGATCTCCGGTGCTGACTCGGGCGATGAGTTAGGGATCATATCGCTCAGGCCGCTGAGAATGGCGTTGCCCTGTTTCTGCTCAACCTGGACCAGCGTATCTGCCTGATAAATTGGCGTGCTTAACAGCGAGTAAGCGACAGCGATCAGCGTGAACAACGCGGTTACGCTGATAATAAACTTACGGTGATCCCATAACTCGCCGACCAGACGAAGCAGATCGATCTCATTTTCCTGAGTGCTGCCTGGTGGCGTATTCATATTTTTAGTTGTCATCGTATTTTATAAACTCAAATTACCGGCTGAGGCGCTTCGCCCATTCCTGACTGGCGCGCTCCAACATACCGTAGACATGTTCAAATGCGTCCTGACTTTTACGATAGGGATCCGGGATCTCTTTCTGTTCCAGCCATTGCCCAAACAGCATTGTCTTCCCGCGGACCTCGGGAGCGATTGCGGTAACCTGAGCAATATGTTCCGACTCCATTGCCAGAATCAGATCGTAATTTCGTGCCATCTCAGCAGTGAGCTTACGTCCGGCATGTCCTTCAAGAGATACGCCATGATTTGCGGCAACATCTGCTGCTGTCGCATCTGCAGGGTGTTTTACCAGACCATGAACACCTGCCGATTTGACTTTTACGCCTGGCAGACGTTTACGCAGCAAGCGCTCGCCAATGGGCGAACGGCAAATGTTGCCGGTACAAACCACCAGGATTGAGTTAAATTTTAGTTGGGCCATGTTTGAATCCACCGTGAAGTCTCTGTCAGGTCATGCACCCCGGAAATCGTCGGTACCAGCAGAGAAATCACACGGTTCCAACGAGCCAGCGGCGCGGTAGTGACATAAACAATGTCGTAAGGTTCAAGCTGGAATTCCGTTCCGAGTATCATTGCCGATGCGTCCTTCGCATTCAGCTGATAAATATTGGCGATTTTGCCATTCTGCTTGTTTTGCGTTGCACGAATAACAAAAATCCCCGTCGCATCAGCGACATCCTGATTCATACCCTCAGCGTTACCCAGTGCTTCCGCCAGGGTCATACCGCTGCGGTCCATTTTCAACGTGCTCTGTTTACCCACTTCACCCATCACGAAGACTTTCAGATCATCGTTGCGCGGAATAAATAAAATATCGCCCGGGTGCAGCAGTTTGTTCTGGCGCAAGTCGCCACGCTGCATCAGCGCATAGAGGTTCACTTTGGTCTTTACGCCATTCTGGGTGAGCACCACGTTGCGCCAGTCTGCATCTGCGGTCAGACCGCCCGCGGCGTTAATCGCATCCATGATGGTCAGAGGAATATTGGTAATCGGCTGCTGACCCGATTTGCTGACTTCGCCGGTGACGTACGCTTTTTGCGATCGGAACGCCGCGACGCTGACATCGACTTGCGGGCTTTCAATGACTGAGTCCAGACGCGCTGTAATCTCGTTGCGTACTTGGGTAAGCGTTTTCCCGGCCACTTTCAGGCGACCAATATAAGGGTAGAAAATTGCACCATCAGCGTTAACCCAGTTGCCAGTATCACTGGCGCTACGATATTGCCCTGCGGGTGTGGTTAGTTCCGGGTGATCCCAGACCGTCACCATCAACACATCACCAATGCCGATACGATATTCATAGTTCGCGATTTGCTGCTCCAGCTCCGGGTTAGCCTGCGACATAATCGGTTTGGCGCGCAGCTGATCAATCAATCCTGGCGTGACGGGATAGATATTGACCATTTTGTCCAGGTCATACTGATTGTCAGGTAGTTCAATGACATCCTTGTTACTGGTCGATAAATTCTGACCAGGAACAAGGGTACATGCTGTCAAAGACAGAACAGCCAATGTCAGTACCGAAAACTTAAAAATGTTCTTTTTCATTGGTTTATATTTATCAGTCATTGTAATGTTATGAATTACGTCAGGTTATTGTCCAACCGGTACTTCTCGCTCTGCCGTCATTGGATAGAGCTGGTATTTGCGTGACAGCATTTGTCCACCATCACGCGTCAATGGTGTCCACGAAACCACCGCGCGGTTGCGGTTAGGTCCAATGGTCATCAAGTCGAACGGAATCGAGATATAAAAACCTTTACTAAAGCCGCCTTCGCCGTAGTCATCTTTAGATACGTTACTGATTGCCGCCCATACCCCTACCGCCACGCCGCTGTCAAAGCGTTTGGCGACGTCGATCGTTGCGCCTTTATCTTTTGCCAGATATTGCCCAACGCTAAGTTTCATCAGTACGCCGTTGAGCGTCGGCGGGTTCCAGTAAGCCGTCACGAAACCTGTTGGCGTGGAATAATCGGTGAAACGCATCATGTTGTCCCAGTCACGCTGCTTCACGTAGTTAACGTCCACACCCAGCGCCCAGCTGGCGTCTAGCGGGCGATAAAGCAGCTCGGAACCGACACCGGCGTACATCGTTTCCAGATAACCGCCATACACCTGGCCATAGAAACCATTGCCTAAGTCGGCAAAGTAGTTCGCCTGCAAGTTGTTGAGATAAACGTCATTGCGAACGTAATCACGGATATGCGTGCGCACGCGGGGCAGGGTAGAGTCCGCGGGTAATAGTGAAGACTTAAACTTGTCGTAGTTATTGTAAATATTGGTGAAAATACCGCCATCAAGCAGCAGGTGGTCGGTAAACCAGTAGCGGGCGCTGGACATCAGCCCTAGCTGGAACATATAGAAATCTTCCGGGCCGCCCAGCGACTGTGAAAGTGTTGGGTTGAAAGAGTAGCTAAAGCGATCTTCACGAATACGGTAGCCCCGACCAAAGGCAGAAAGATCTTCAGCTTCAACACGTTGTTGTTGCAGTGGCTCTGATTGACCAGGCGCTGTACCGGCCAGCTGTTTGCGCAGGCTGGCTACGTCGGTTTCGGTCGTCACCATCGCCATATGCTCGCGCTTTTGCGTCACGCTAATCTTCTCAACGCCTTGCGGCAGGTTATTCACCAGAATCCGGTTGGCACGATCGACCGCTTCACGAGAGTCACGGTATTTGTATTGCTGACCAGACATATATAGCGTCTTATCGCGCAGCTGAATTTCTGGCGCGTCAAAGCCCGCGTTATACTTCAACGCGGTAAGTTGGTTCGCTACTGTGGTGTACTGCAATCCTTCAGATTCCGGCGCAGGTTGATATGCCAGTTTTGGCGTATCGCGCAGGGCAGGGCGCAGATCGTTGAAATTGGTCCGTAACGTGAAGCCAAACATCAACGTGTTACCGCGTTCATAACTCAGGTTGAGATCTGCCCAGCTGGCAGCACGATACACAGCACCGAAATTGAAATGGCTTGCCTGAGGCAGTTTGCCAGCGAAATCATTCTGGTAATTGTTGCCGTCGTATTCGAGTTTCAGACGCAGGGGATTCCACGGCGTTTGATACTCAATGCCGCCAAAGATGGACGCCGGGCCACGAAAGATATCGCTAAAGCTGATATCGCCCGCATCGTGAGACTCTGCACGATGACAATATTTATCGCTCACCCGGCAAAACGGGTTGGTAATATTGCCCGCATTACCGGCGTAGCCCCATGCCATCCCGAGGGTGAAATCAAATGGCCCCGCTTGCTTGCTGGCCACCAAATATTCACCGTCAAACAGACCCGTACCAGCAATATCACGTTTACCAAACGCCACTTGCGGTAGCCAGTAACCTTCTTCCCACAGGCGAAGTTTAAAATCGAAAGATTTGTCTTTGTATGACTGATCGCCGCTGAAATCTTCCCACTGGCTATATTTGCGTGTGCGCACATCCGTATAACGAATGGTGCCTTCCAGCCATGGGAACAGCGCCACGGACGTGGAGTAGAAACGGTATTGATCGTTATCCCGGTAGTTGACGCTGAATTCACCTTCCGGTGCGATGCGCGCATTTGGCATCTGCAACAATCCTGTGCCGCCAAAGTCTGATTGCGACGACCCCAGCGGATCCGGGTAGGTTAATACTTCAGCATGACAGGCACTGGAGACGGCAATGGCCAGGCAGCTTAAAAGATAAGAGTTCTTCTTCATCAGTCAGGAACACGTTGCGTTAAAACAGACACAATCTGGTCATTTAAATCAGCATATTTTTCGGGCAGTACATGCGCAGAAAAGCCCAACCAAAGCTGGCTGCCAGGCGGTGGTTCCACATGTCTTTTATTCCACAGGGCAACAGGGGCGACGACAGTCTCACCCTCAGGCGTAATCACCATAACGTTATTCTTGTCCGCGCCTGCAAGGCGGGGGTGATCTTGCAGATAATCGGTAACGCTACGGCCTGCCTGCCAGGGCAATTGCCCAGCCCCAGTAACCGCACCCAGCAGAGTAATAGTCACTGGGCGCTGTACGGTATAGAGCGTATAGTCCCCGACCAGCGGGGGATTGCTGTTCTCATCCACTCGTACAAAATCAGGGTCCAGTTTGACCGGTAAGCGACCAGTGATATTGAGATTGAGTAACTGCTGGCGCACGGATTTAATCGTTGCCGCCACATCGTCGTCAGCTTCTGCTTCCCAGGAAGCAAGCTGTGCCATGACATGTTGGTAGTCTTTAAGCGCTTTAGCTTTCGCCGCGGAGTCGGTCAGCAAGACTCCAGGCCACCAGAGGCGATCGCGCAGTTGCGGTTGTGTCACCAACTGGACAACATTCTCCACGGGGCCAACGGAAAGGGGCTGTTGTTCGCCAGGCAGATAAATAGTCACCGTTCCTTGCGCAAAGGCATGGGGTGTCATTACGTAAAGTACGCTGGCAATGAAATACGACTGTAATTTATTCATGGTGCGGGTTTAAGAAACGTCATTTCTACGGGAATAACCCCTGCGCCTAACATTTGCCGACTTTGACGAACCTGGCCAGTAGCCGAATCGACCCAGAATGTGTTTTGCCACTGTTTTTCTGGCAGCGTGGAAGTCACCTCTTCCTGCCAGACATTACACAGCACATCGCGACCCGCAATATTCAGCGTCTCTAATCCAGCAAAGGAAAAAGTGGAACTCAGGGTCGCAGAGCGAAAATGATTGTCTTCACTCCAGAGAATATCGCGCGTCCAGCGGCTGCCGTCTTTTATTGCCAGCGCGTTACGCAGAGGGTCCTGCCCGGAATTTGTCACTTCCAGCAGATTATTATTAAGTTTGACGGTTTTTAAAAGACGTCCATTGTGGGTAACCAGCATGGCGTTATCCTGGGATAACCATTTGCTTTGTTCTTGTTCTATATATCCCAGTACCACAAAGATTTGTTGCCCTTCATTAAGGCGTAAATACATCGTGGAATAAGGCAACGCCTGGATCTGCTGATCCGCTACGGTGATATCCTGATTATCGAAAAGGCTGGCGCGAAATGTATCGACCATACTTTGCTGGCTGTGTGTACATCCCGCAAGAAATAGTGCGAAAATCGATAAAATAAGAGGGCGCACCTTTAATCCTTGAAAGGTTAATTAAAAAAATGCAAATCTCTAAAGCCCGGTACGAATATCGCAACCGGGTATCATTTAACTTTAATTTTGACGCGTTAAAGCAGTATTAGCGCGTAGTGGACGTGGTGGTTGAGGTGTTATGAGAACCGCCATCGCCACTGTCATTTGCTGCAACTACTGCCAAAGTCGCCACACCAACAGCCGTTGCCACACCGACAACCGTCGCCGTGCCGACAGCGCCAGCAGCTACGCCACCGGTGGTAGCAGCAGTCGTAGTGGCACCAGTAGTGGTCGTTGTGGTGCCAGTAGTACCCGTCGTTGCCTCGGTCCCGTTTGCTGCTTCTGGTGCAGCAAACGCAGCTGGCGTCGTCAACATGAAGGCCATAAGGATTGCAGAAAGCTTGTGTTTCATAACTTTTCCTTTATTCATCGCATGGACAATACGTACGCTTGAGATCAGGATTGTCTACTTTGAGTATAACATCCTTGTGAAATCTCCCTTTCCGCATACCGTCGGTACTATATACCGCGAGTGGGAAAGGCGCGCAGAGAGAAATATAAGATTGTTAACGATTTCCCTCTGGAAATACGACTTGTGAGCATAAGATAAATCTTAGAAAAATACAAATTAAAGATAAGAAAATTGTTAAGAAAGCTATTAACTATTGTTGGTGATATAGTTTCAAGCGGTACTATGATTGACTGTTAAGTAGCATTTATAACTATTAGGTGCAGAGATATTCGGCTAAATGGATTTGTTTTCCGGGGTGAAAGTAACTTTTGTTATAATGTGCGATGTTGACTATTGAGCTTTTTTAATAAAAACAGCCAGCTTTAAACAAGCTGCGTCATCTTAAGAGAGATAAACATTTGCCGCTGTTGGTCCGCGTAGGCCATTTACGCGGCAAAATTCCACGCGTAATCCTGGTATAAGCACTTCTGCGTCGCGGGGAGTGAATGCGGAAATATGGACCTGGACTTCTTTACGACCGTCGGAGGGGATAATGAATCCTTTGCCGCTTTTGCGATCAAAGGTTTTGACAATTCCTGTCATTTTACGGGACAAACAAATTCCTTACTGAAAATACTGCGCTGCACTATACGGGGTTAATAAAATAAAGCCAGCGATATTTAAGACCGCCGGACGGCTAAAATAAAAATTGCTTAATCTCAATTATCATGCGTTAATAGCTGCGTCGGTTTGAAAGACAGACAGCATACAAAGTAGTTTACTAAAGCAGTTCTCATTATCAGGCATTATCCCCTTCTTTTGAGTCTCTCTCCTGAACACTAAGTAGTTTCTGTATTAAAGCCCTGTTTGCCGAAAGGCCCAAAATGAAGGAAGTAAAATATGTCTAATAAAATGACTGGTTTAGTAAAATGGTTTAACGCAGATAAAGGTTTTGGCTTTATCACTCCTGATGATGGCAGCAAAGACGTTTTCGTCCATTTCACCGCCATCCAGAGCAATGAATTCCGCACGCTGAACGAAAATCAGAAAGTTGAATTTTCTATTGAGCAGGGGCAACGTGGTCCCGCGGCAGCGAACGTTGTTACGCTCTAAGGTTGCCGTTATTACTCAACATCTCCATTTCCGCTGTCCATGTTGTCATGGTTCACAGTACCGCACATCGGCATTCGATGTGACGGAGCGAAATCCTTTAGGGGCAAAGTGTATTTTTTGTAAATCGACGATGATCACCTTTGGTAACGTCGCGCTGCAAATACGCACTGACCATGCGCCGCTGGATTTCACAAAATAATATCAGGCTCCCTCGTGGAGCCTTTTTTATATCTGCCTTATTTTTCTTCAACGCTGTATGTATAGTAAGCGATAACCTGTTGATTATTGAATCTTTAGGGGAGATGGCTTATAACATTTCTTACCTGACCAGGGTACCGGGAACCAACACCTTACTGGCGTGTTGCTGTCTTTTAAGACCAGAAGAGGTTAACAGTGAATATTGAAGAGTTAAAAAAACAAGCCGAAACGGAAATCGCTGACTTTATCGCGCAAAAAATCGCCGAGCTGAACAAGAATACAGGGAAAGAAGTCTCTGAAATTCGCTTCACCGCACGAGAAAAAATGACCGGGCTTGAAAGCTATGATGTCAAAATCAAAATAATGTGATTTTGTGAACATCACCCCGTGCGAGGTGATGTTCCGCTTGTTGCTAATTTAGTGACCAATCATTGGCGTTTGCGGAATTAAGCGTCGGTACAATTCCTCCGGCACCGGGCTTTGCCATACTCCCGCATACATTGCGTAACCAATCACCGCAAACATAATCCCCAGAACCAGTAGCGTCATTAACCAGCCAGACAACGCAAAGGCTTTTTTATTTGCCGCAGGTTTTTGCAGTGAAAAGGTCAATGTTGAGGCTACCGGACATGACTCTACGCAAGTCATACAACCGGTACATTCCACGGTTCGTACCTGAATTAATTTATCGACCGGGATCCGCGATGGGCAATTTTTTGCGCATTTGCCACAGTCGATACAACTTTCGGCATTGCGACGAATCTTAAACGGCGACAATAGCGAAACCACGCCCATCAGCGCGCCATATGGGCAAAGATAACGACACCAGGCATGGCGAATAAACAGACTGACAATCAGCAAAACGGTCACGCTGATTAATGTCGCGGTCCCCATATGACGAAAGAAATCGAGCATTTTAACGTCCATCACCACGCTGTAGGGCGACAACATAAAATAGTGAATAGCCTGAGCGGGCATCAATAACGCGATATAGAGAAAAAAAATCAACAGCAAATACTTCACGCCGCGCAGAGGAATATCCAGACAGCGGGGAAGGACAAATTGCCGACCAAACAGTTTGTTACCGAGATCGCCGATTAATTCAGAAAGCGTACCAACCGGGCATAACCATGAACAAAAGGCCTTTTTTAGTAATAGACTGATGACGATAAAAGCGACCAATAACAGCATCGCGGCGGCGTGGACGGACGGTAACTGGCCTGTTGCAAGGCTATATTTCAGATTCATCAGACCGGCAATCGGTAGCCAGCCTTCGATGCCTCCTGGCCTGGCGACAAATGTCGTACTACCTGCCGTTTCGTAATAGCGCACCCAATACCAGAACGTGATGGCAATATAAATATTAATTGCCAACAGTAATAATTGCGTCGCTTTACGCCAGGTCGTGGCATTGCGCCAGTCATTCCACGGTAATTTGCCGCCCGTCGTGCCTGGCCGCCGCTGCCAGCGGGTTCTTCTTTTCTCTGCCATGATTTTGCCAGTCCGTTAAGTTGCATACCAAATGCCACTATTCTAGTTGTTCTTAACTGGCTGATATTGATTCAAATCGCGTTCAGGTCTTTCTTATTCAACCATGCTTCCAGAGCGGCAACACTGCGTGTAATGTCTTCGTGTGGAAGGGGGGCAGATAATGGCTGCTGCTCCAGTTGTGCGCATAGCTGGCTGGCGCTACGCATTCCCAGACTTGAGCAACTGCTTTTTAGCTGATGTGCGGCACGCTTTATTTTCTCGCTTTCCTGACTGGCGCGGGCAATGTCGATGTCATCGAGAAGCGGCAGGGCATGTTGTTTAAATAATGTCAGCCATTCGTGGATCTTCTCCGTCCCCATCAACTGAGCATCTTCATTGAGTTGCGATACATCCAGCGGTTGATCGTTATTGACTTGCAGTTGAAGATAGTGCGCCAGTAACTGACCGAGTACTTCACGCGGCACCGGTTTAGGGATAATCCCGTGAAATAGCGAACTGGTACGCTGGCGCAACGTTTCGTCGATGACATGGGCGCTAAAGCCAATCAAAACCAGCGACGGATATTGCTGTACCAGTTGTCGGGCAAGGGTAATACCGTCGATATCCGGCAGATCAAAATCCACCAGTGCGGCAGCAAACGGTTCGCTATTTTGCAACGTCTCTATCGCGTGCGCGGCATTGCCAACAGCAACGACCTGCGCACCACTGTTGTTCAGCATCTCAACGGTAATTCGCTGGGTTAGCGGGTTATCTTCAATTACCAGCAAACGTAAACCGTCCAGATGCACCGCCTGATTGACTATTTTTGGCACGGGTGCCGTGGCAATACGTAACGGCAAGCGTAAACAAAAACAGCTTCCAACCTCCGGCGTGCTGGTGGCGCTGAGTTCGCCGCCCATCGCCTGGGCCAGACGGCTACTGATAGTCAGCCCCAGCCCGGTGCCGCCGCGTTTGCCGCTAACCTGAACAAATGGCTGGAAGATTTCAGCCAGTTTCGAGGGATCAATACCGCAGCCGCTGTCTTCCACTTCGACCAGCCATTGTTCGCCATCAGTGCGACTACGCAGGATAATGTGCCCTTCGTCGGTGAAACGCAGGGCGTTGCTCAACAGGTTGGTTATAACCTGACGAATACGCCGCGGATCGCCCATTAACGCAGTCGGTACATCGTCGGCAATTTCAGTTACCAGGCGAATCGGACGACCTTTCACCCGTCCGCTCATTAATTGCAGGGTACTTTCCAGCAGCGGGCGCGGTTCAAAGGGCTCATCGCTGACCGAAACATTCTTGCCGCCTGCTTCGATAGCCGAATAATCGAGAATATCGTTGAGGATGGTCAGCAACGATTCACCAGAGTCAGTAATTGCCCGCAAATCATCACGCTGGGCATTAAGTGCGGGGTTATCTGCCAGCAGTTGCGCGGTGCCGAGAATACCGTACAGCGGTGTGCGGATCTCATGGCTCATTGCCGCCAGAAACGCCGATTTTGCCTGGCTGGCTTTTTCTGCTTCCGCCCGTGCCTGTCGATGTTCGACCACCAGTTCCTGCAATTCAGCTGTACGCGCTTTGACCTGCGCCGCCAGCTGTTCGCGGTGGCGATTAAGCGCATGAACACTGCTGCGAAACGCATCCATCAGCCGCCCGATGGTGTCCAGCTCCCGCACGCCAGCGGTTTCCGGAAAAGGGGAGTCGATATCACCGTCCAGCAGTCGTTGCAGCGCCTGCGTTTGTTCGGCAAGTGGACGCGTGACTGAACGATAAACCACGCGCCAGAGGATCAGAATCAATGCGCAAAGAGAAACTATTCCCAGCAATAACAGGCTGTATTGCCCGCGTGCACTGGCTTTTTCCAGATGTGCCAGCCCGTGCTGATTGCGCAGCTCAATGGTGTCGACCAGTTGACTGACTTCGCTACTAAACTGTGCGAACTGGGCGATGTTATTTTGGGCGAGAGTTTGCAGGTGATTGCTGATTTCACTGTCCTGCTGATACAGCGCCAGCAAATCGCTATATTGGCTAACGGAAGTTAACGTTGTTGCGACCTGAGCACGAACTCCCGGATCTTCAATGCGTATTTGCCGACGTTGCAGAATTTTCACCGCATTATTGAGCTGCTTTTCCAGCGTTGGCGCATTTTTCTGGATCTGTTCCAGCCCCAGATTCATCACCATTTGCTGCACCCGCAGGGCGCTAAGGCGCAGTTCATTCATCTGGTTAACGTACTCAAGATCGATATCAATCAGCCGATCAAGTGCGTTTTCTGCGGCCTGACGTTGATGTTGTTCGATCAAATCGTAAATCCCGGCCTGGGTCGCTCCGGCAGAGGTCGCCGCATTATTCGCCTGACCTTGCGCCAGGCGTGCGATCTCATCGGCAGCAGCGACTATCTGCTGGCTGAGTTGCTGTTGTTGCTGGCGCAGTTGCAAACGCTGCCCCACCAGTTCCCCTTGTTGACGTAACGAACGGGAGATCTCCTGCTCCTGTTGTTCAATAGCGGTGGTATCAAAACTTTGTTCCCGTAACGCTTGCAGCAACGCGTTAATCTTCAGGCTTTGTGCGGTGAGCATTCGCCCCTGCGCCTGCCACATCTTTTCGTTATCGGCACTGGTCAGGTTCTGGGCGGCGAAAAGTTCCCAGGCGCTGGCTTCGCTCAACTGGCGCGCCATATTCATGGTAGGAATCAATGCCTGAGTATTGTCTTTTTCCACCTGGCTGATAAAGCGCAGGTTGTACCATCCCACCAGGGTACTGGTCAGGGTTAACAGCGCCATCAGGGCAAAGCCCATCCAGAGTCTTCGGGTCAGGGTTAAATTCACGGTCAGTGTACTTAAGGTGAAAAAGGTTGAGTCGCAAAGCGGAATGCATCTAGCATAAAGCCTTATTATTGATGAGGCTATCATGCGCGTACTGCTATTGTTACTTCTTTCCCTTTTCATGTTGCCTGGTTTTTCGGCTGATAACTTGTTGCGCTGGCATGATGCGCAGCATTTCTCGGTGCAACCCTCTACACCGCTTAAAGCCAAACGTTCATGGAAACTGTGCGCGCTTTATCCCAGCCTGAAAGATTCATACTGGTTATCGTTGAACTATGGTATGCAGGAGGCTGCTCGCCGCTACGGTGTGGATTTAAAAGTGCTGGAGGCAGGCGGCTACAGCCAGTTGGCTACCCAGCAAGCACAAATCGACCAGTGCAAACAGTGGGGTGCAGAGGCCATTTTGCTCGGTAGTAGCACGACGTCATTTCCCGACCTGCAAAAGCAGGTAGCAAGTCTGCCGGTGATCGAACTGGTAAATGCTATTGATGCTCCCCAGGTGAAAAGCCGCGTTGGTGTGCCGTGGTTTCAGATGGGCTATCAACCAGGGCGATATCTGGTGCAATGGAGTCACGGAAAACCACTGAACGTCCTGTTGATGCCCGGCCCCGATAACGCCGGGGGCAGTAAGGAGATGGTAGAGGGTTTCCGCGCCGCCATTGCCGGAAGCCCGGTGCGTATTGTCGATATTGCGCTCGGCGACAACGATATTGAAATCCAGCGTAACCTGTTGCAGGAGATGTTGGAGCGCCATCCAGAAATCGACGTTGTGGCCGGAACGGCGATTGCGGCAGAGGCGGCAATGGGTGAAGGGCGTAACCTGAAAACGCCGCTTACCGTGGTGTCGTTTTATCTTTCACATCAGGTGTATCGCGGGCTGAAGCGGGGAAGAGTGATTATGGCTGCCAGCGATCAAATGGTCTGGCAGGGGGAACTGGCAGTTGAGCAGGCCATCAGGCAATTACAGGGACAATCGGTGTCTGATAATGTCAGCCCACCGATTTTAGTTCTGACGCCGAAAAATGCCGACCGCGAACATATCCGCCGCTCGCTGTCACCGGGGGGATTTCGTCCGGTCTATTTTTATCAGCACACATCAGCGGCTAAGAAATAACCTTCGCCATGTTGTGTCACCAGTAAATCCGCGCTGAGTTTATGACGTAAACGACGAATTAACACATCGACGGTGCGCAGGTCGGGGTTTTCCACCCGGCGCGCAGAAAGCATACGCAGCAGACGTTCACGGCTGAGAATTTCGCCCGGATTAGTCACAAATGCCACCAACATTTCATACTCTGCGCGGGTCAGTTTAATCGGCTCGCCATCCCGTTCCAGCGTATGGCGCGACAAATTCAGGCAATAACCGGCAAAGCGATAGCAGTTGTCCTGAGTGTGCGGTTGCGCCTGCCGCGCGAGGTCGATTCGCCAGAGCAGATTTTTCACCCGTACCACCAGTTCGCGCAGTTCCAGCGGTTTAGTGACGTAATCGTCTGCGCCCATTTCCAGCCCAACAATACGGTCAATCCGATCGCTGCGTCCGGTAACCAGAATAATACCCACCGTCGAACGTTCCCGCAGGGCGCGGGTTAACATCAGGCCATTTTCATCGGGCAAATTGATATCCAGCAGAATTAAATCCACTGGCTGGTTTTGCATAATTTCACGCAGCCCGGCACCGCTCGCTGTAACGGAAACCGTATACCCCTCCTGAGTGAAGTAGGTTTGTAATCGCGCCTGGGTAACCGGCTCATCTTCAACAATAACAATGTGATGTGGCATCAGAGAGTTTTACTCATTCTGTTCATATCTGTTCATATTCTGCCGTAAGCCGTTCATCCTGACCAGTGCCGCTGTTCATATTTGCTTATTAAGATCGCTTCACTAAACCATAATTTTACAGGGGCTATTATGCGGAAACTCTGGAACGCGTTACGCCGACCCAGTGCTCGTTGGTCGGTACTGGCGCTGGTCGCTATTGGGATTGTGATTGGCATTGCGCTGATTGTGTTACCTCACGTGGGGATCAAAGTCACCAGCACAACCGAATTTTGTGTCAGTTGCCACAGTATGCAACCGGTGTATGAAGAATATAAACAGTCGGTGCATTTCCAGAACGCCTCCGGCGTGCGAGCTGAATGCCATGACTGCCATATCCCGCCGGATATTCCAGGCATGGTGAAGCGTAAACTGGAAGCGAGCAACGACATCTACCAGACCTTTATTGCCCACTCCATTGATACACCTGAGAAATTCGAAGCCAAACGTGCGGAACTTGCCGAGCGTGAATGGGCGCGAATGAAAGAAAACAACTCGGCAACCTGCCGCTCCTGCCATAACTACGACGCGATGGATCATGCGAAGCAACATCCTGAAGCGGCACGTCAGATGAAGGTGGCAGCGAAAGATAATCAATCCTGCATCGACTGTCATAAAGGTATTGCCCACCAGTTGCCGGATATGAGTAGCGGCTTCCGTAAGCAATTCGATGAGCTGCGCGCCAGTGCAAATGATAGTGGTGACACGCTGTACTCCATTGATATTAAGCCAATTTATGCGGCGAAAGGCGATAAAGAAGCGTCTGGTTCTCTGCTGCCTGCTTCGGAAGTGAAAGTCCTTAAACGTGACGGCGACTGGCTGCAAATTGAAATCACTGGCTGGACGGAAAGCGCAGGACGTCAGCGTGTACTCACCCAGTTCCCTGGCAAACGCATCTTTGTTGCTTCGATTCGTGGCGATGTTCAGCAGCAGGTGAAAACGCTGGAGAAAACCACCGTAGCCGACACCAATACCGAGTGGAGCAAATTGCAGGCCACCGCGTGGATGAAGAAAGGCGACATGGTGAACGATATCAAACCGATCTGGGCTTATGCGGATTCGCTGTACAACGGCACTTGTAATCAATGCCACGGCGCACCGGAAATCGCCCACTTTGACGCTAATGGTTGGATTGGCACGCTCAACGGCATGATTGGCTTTACCAGCCTCGATAAACGTGAAGAACGCACCTTGCTGAAATATCTGCAAATGAATGCGTCTGATACCGCAGGTAAGGCTCACGGCGATAAGAAGGAAGAAAAATAATGAACAATAACGATCTCTTTCAGGCATCACGTCGACGTTTTCTGGCACAACTCGGCGGCTTAACTGTCGCCGGGATGCTGGGGCCGTCACTGTTAACGCCGCGCCGTGCGACTGCGGCGCAAGCGGCGACTGAGGCTGTCACCTCGAAAGAGGGCATTCTGACCGGGTCGCACTGGGGGGCTATCCGCGCGACGGTGAAGAATGGTCGCTTTGTGGCCGCAAAACCGTTCGAACTGGATAAATATCCGTCGAAAATGATCGCCGGATTGCCGGATCACGTACACAACGCGGCGCGTATTCGTTACCCGATGGTACGCGTGGACTGGCTACGTAAGCGCCATCTGAGCGACACCTCCCAGCGAGGTGATAACCGATTTGTGCGCGTGAGCTGGGATGAAGCCCTCGACATGTTCTATGAAGAACTGGAACGTGTGCAGAAAACGCACGGGCCGAGTGCCTTACTGACCGCCAGTGGTTGGCAGTCGACGGGGATGTTCCATAACGCGTCGGGGATGTTGGCGAAAGCGATTGCCTTACATGGTAATAGCGTTGGTACGGGTGGGGATTACTCCACCGGTGCTGCGCAGGTGATCCTGCCGCGTGTAGTTGGCTCAATGGAAGTGTATGAACAGCAAACCTCCTGGCCGCTGGTATTGCAGAACAGCAAAACCATTGTGCTGTGGGGCTCCGATTTGCTGAAAAACCAGCAAGCGAACTGGTGGTGCCCGGATCACGATGTTTATGAATATTACGAGCAGCTAAAAGCGAAAGTCGCCGCCGGTGAAATTGAGGTCATCAGCATCGATCCGGTTGTTACATCCACTCATGAGTATCTGGGACGCGAGCATGTGAAGCACATTGCGGTTAACCCGCAAACTGACGTGCCGCTGCAACTGGCGCTGGCGCATACGTTGTACAGCGAAAACCTGTACGACAAAAACTTCCTCGCTAACTACTGCGTGGGCTTTGAGCAGTTTCTGCCCTATCTGCTGGGCGAGAAAGACGGTCAGCCGAAAGATGCCGCATGGGCTGAAAAACTGACCGGCATTGATGCCGAAACCATTCGTGCTCTGGCACGGCAGATGGCGGCGAACAGAACGCAGATTATTGCTGGCTGGTGCGTTCAGCGTATGCAGCACGGTGAACAGTGGGCGTGGATGATTGTGGTTCTGGCGGCGATGCTGGGGCAAATTGGCCTGCCAGGTGGTGGCTTTGGTTTTGGCTGGCACTATAACGGCGCAGGCACGCCGGGACGTAAAGGCGTTATTCTGAGTGGTTTCTCCGGCTCTTCGTCGATTCCGCCTGTTCACGACAACAGTGATTACAAAGGCTACAGCAGCACCATTCCGATTGCCCGTTTTGTCGATGCGATCCTCGAACCGGGGAAAGTGATCAACTGGAACGGTAAATCGGTAAAACTGCCGCCGCTGAAAATGTGTATTTTTGCCGGAACGAACCCGTTCCATCGCCATCAGCAGATCAACCGCATTATTGAAGGCTGGCGCAAGCTGGAAACGGTTATCGCCATAGATAACCAGTGGACCTCAACCTGCCGCTTTGCCGATATCGTGCTGCCTGCGACCACGCAGTTTGAGCGTAACGATCTCGACCAGTATGGCAACCACTCCAACCGTGGGATCATCGCCATGAAACAGGTGGTGCCGCCGCAGTTTGAGGCGCGCAACGACTTTGATATTTTCCGCGAGCTGTGCCGTCGCTTTAATCGTGAAGAAGCCTTTACCGAAGGGCTGGACGAAATGGGCTGGCTGAAACGCATCTGGCAGGAAGGTGTACAACAGGGCAAAGGACGCGGTGTTCATCTACCAGCGTTTGATGACTTCTGGAATAACAAAGAGTACGTCGAGTTTGACCATCCGCAGATGTTTGTTCGCCACCAGGCATTCCGCGAAGATCCGGATCTCGAACCGCTGGGCACGCCGAGTGGCCTGATTGAGATCTACTCAAAAACCATCGCCGATATGAACTACGACGATTGTCAGGGGCATCCGATGTGGTTCGAGAAAATCGAACGCTCCCACGGTGGGCCCGGCTCGCAGAAGTATCCGTTGCATCTGCAATCTGTGCATCCGGATTTCCGACTTCACTCGCAGTTATGTGAGTCGGAAACTTTGCGTCAGCAATATACGGTTGCGGGTAAAGAGCCAGTATTTATTAGCCCGCAGGATGCCAGTGCGCGCGGTATTCGTAACGGTGATGTGGTGCGCGTCTTTAACGCTCGTGGTCAGGTGTTGGCTGGAGCAGTGGTTTCTGACCGCTATGCACCCGGCGTGGCACGAATTCACGAAGGGGCATGGTACGATCCAGATAAAGGCGGTGAGCCTGGTGCGCTGTGCAAATACGGTAACCCCAACGTGTTGACTATCGACATCGGTACTTCGCAGCTGGCGCAGGCGACCAGTGCGCATACCACGCTGGTGGAAATTGAAAAATACAGCGGGACAGTGGAGCAGGTAACGGCGTTTAACGGCCCTGTTGAGATGGTGGCGCAGTGCGAATATGTTCCCGCGTCGCAGGTGAAATCATGACCACGCTGACAGCACAACAGATTGCCTGTGTCTACGCCTGGCTGGCGCAGTTGTTCTCCCGTGAGCTGGACGATGAACAACTGACGCAGATCGCCAGTGCGCAGATGGCTGAATGGTTTTCGTTGCTAAAAAGCGAACCGCCGCTCACTGCGGCGGTGAACGAGCTGGAAACTAAAATTGCCGCTCTGACAGTGCGTGACGACGCTCGTCTGGAACTGGCCGCTGACTTTTGCGGCCTGTTTCTGATGACCGACAAACAAGCGGCGCTGCCGTATGCATCGGTCTACAAACAGGACGAGCAAGAGATTAAACGCTTGTTAGTTGAGGCAGGGATGGAAACCAGCGGCAATTTCAACGAACCGGCAGATCATCTGGCGATCTATCTCGAATTGCTTAGTCATCTGTATTTTTCGCTGGGTGAGGAAACTATCCCTGCGCGAAGAATCGACAGTTTGCGGCAAAAAACACTGATGGCGCTGCGGCAATGGTTACCGGAGTTTGCGGCGCGTTGCCATCAGTATGATAGCTTTGGTTTTTACGCGGCACTAAGCCAGTTATTGCTGGCGTTAGTGGAGTGCGACAACCAAAACAGATAATGCCGTTTGTAGGCCAGATAAGACGCGTTGAGCGTCGCATTAGACATTAAGGTAGATCCGCCGGATGCGGCATGAACCTTATCCGGCCTACGGGGACAGTGCGCTTTGTAGGCCTGATAAGACGCGTTAAGCGTCGCATCAGGCAACAAACTCACGGATGAGCCACAAATCGGGAAAGCCGCTGGCGCAGCAGGCGGTTTTCCTGCTTCAGGTGCGCAATATCATCCATTAACGTCAGCGCCACCGCGATCCCCGGCCAGTCCAGAGCCAGTTCATGACGCAGGCGTACCGCACGTTGCACCACAATGGCGGCATGGTCGTCAAATACCCAGGTTGTTTCCAGGCGCTCCCGCGGTTCAACCACCCCCAAACCGACAATTTCATTCAATTCCTCTTCAGAGATGCCGGTATGTAGGCAAAATTCGGTAATAGTAAAAGTCACCGTAACATTAGCCATCATGCTTTCCCCCAATCTTTACGTGGATCAAAAGACGACTGGGCGTCTGCCAGTTGCTGCCACAGCGCGGCCGTATTTTCATCCGGTTTCGGCGGCATCACGATTTTCAGTACCGCATACAGATCGCCGGTCTGTTTTTTGCTCACCAGGCCTTTGCCTTTAACGCGTAATCGTTGCCCGGCCTGACTGCCCGGCGGGATAGTTAGCAAAATGCTTTCTTTCAGTGTTGGAACGGTGACTTTAGCACCCAGCGCCGCTTCCCACGGGCTAACCGGCACCACTATTTCCAGATCCTGGCCGACAATATCAAACAATGGATGCGGCGCAATATGAATCACCAGCCACAAATCGCCATTTGGGCCGCCATTTTCGCCCGGCGTTCCCTGGCCTTTCAGGCGGATGCGTTGACCATTGCCGACGCCCGCCGGGATCTTCACATTCAGCGTTTTCGGGATTTCCTGTTCGATCATGCCAAAGGCGTTATAAACCGGCAGGTTATAGCTGATGGTACGCTTGTGCTCAGTAAGCGTTTCTTCCAGGAATACCGCCACTTCGATTTCAATATCGTGGCCGCGGGTGGCGGGGCGTTGACGGCTCTGGCGGGCATGCTGACCGAAAATTGACGAGAAGATATCGTCAAAATCTTCGGCGTTAAAACTCTGACCGTCTCCATGCTGGAATTGACGGTTAAATTGCGGATCGTTGCGATGTTGCCACATCTGATCATACTCAGCGCGACGTTGTTCATCACTTAACACTTCCCAGGCTTCAGCGACCTCTTTGAAGCGGGCTTCGGCATCCGGTTCTTTGCTGACATCAGGATGGTATTTGCGGGCCAGTCGACGATAGGCGGTCTTGATTGTCTTGAGATCGTCCGTCGGTTTCACGCCCATGATGGCGTAATAATCCTTTAGTTCCATAGCGTTATCTCGCGTAAATCAACACAAATTGAAGGAACCCCTGTAAGGTAACTCCTATAAGTGTAGGGTAATCCTCAAAATTTCATATGCCAACACAGAATATGTTATTGAAATCATCGTGGAGAGGAGGTGGCGTCAAGATGGATTGCTGAGCATAGTTTAAACAGGTAAAAGAGTGAGCGATTTTTGATAGTTAAATCAGGCACTTTAAGCTTAACTAGGACGTCATTATTTATTAAATTTTATAGGCGCTATATATGGGTAGTAATATACATGGAGTAAGTTGCAGTGCTAATAATTATTTGAAAACAGCCTGGGCCGATATAAAAACCAGGCGCGAAGAAAATCAAAAATGTTCAATCACGCTTTTTGAACAAAAACTAGAGTGTTTTATGCGGTTGTACAATGAAATCATGCGGAAAGAAGAAAATATTTCATGCCTGGTGTGTGAATCACTAGAAACAGAATTAGAGGAAATGCAAAATGATAATGATTTATCTTCATTTATGAAAACATTACGTACTCATGATACAAACACTTATTCAGGGGATTCAGGAGGCATTACCTATACTATACAATATTTTCAAGAAAGAGAGCTTGTTAATATATCCTTGCCGGGTATGTTTTCACAGGCTATTGCAGGCTTTAAAAGTAGCTGTTGGTATAAATTTATAGCATATGTTGATATCTTAAATGAGTGTAATGATGTTTTTTCTGAGTATTGCTTTGATGATGATGAAATTACGAGTGTCCAGCCAAAACGGATAAATACGCCGGGAATATATGATTCAGTTACTGGTATTGATTTGTCTGGTATATCTTTTATTCAGAGTGAAATTAATCAAGCACATAAATTAAAATACGCGCCTGTAGATGGCGATGGATATTGTCTGTTAAGAGCCATACTGGTTATAAAACACGTTGATTATTCATGGGCGCTTGGCAGTCAAAAGACGCAAAAAGAAGTATACGACGAATTTATTAAAATTGTTGATAAACAAGTGATTGAGTCTTTTGTTGATGCAGCATTCTTTAATCTCAGGGAAGATATTAAGACATTATTTGGCGTTGATCTGCATTCTGACAACCAAATTCAGGATATGGGTAATTCTTTAGCGTCGAATTTTATTAAGTTTAAAAAAGAATTCATTGGTAGTTGCTTGAATGACGAAAGATGCATATTGCATTTACCCGAGTTTATATTTAATGATAACAAGGGTTCGCTTGTTTTAAATACCGACTCTCCGGAAAAGGTTAAAGCGGTGAAGAATTTCCTTGCTGTGCTTTCAGATAGCATTTGTTCATTGTTTATTGTTGCCTGTAATGTGGGATCAATCTCCTTGGGAAGTGAATCCTTTTCAACGGATGAAGATCTTGAGTATGGTTATTTAATAAATACTGGCAATCATTATGACGTTTACCTCCCTACTGAACTTTTTGCTCAGTCATACCAGTTAAACCATAAGGAAATGAAAGCGCAACTGGACTATTTAAATCGTTATGCCATCTAATATTAAAGACATGTGCTAAAATAGTTTTTATTAGTCTCACATTCTCTTTTTACTAGTAAATATTGCCCCTGTATCGATAACGTCGGTGATATTCTGTCTAGCCCATGGTGAAATCATCAACGGCGTACACGAGGCAGGGGCCAATCATGCATAGGTTGCGTCAAATCTTGCCTTTTTTTAATGACAAATATAGAAAAACAGGCACTCAACAAGCCATTTTGCGAACCTTTTCCCGGAAAAATGTCATATTTCTGTCACACTCTTTGGTGATTGATAACAAAAGAGGTGCCAGGAATGAACAAAACGCTAATCGCCGCAGCTGTGGCAGGGATAGTTTTACTCGCTTCAAATGCTCAGGCACAAACCGTACCGGAAGGCTATCAGTTGCAGCAAGTGCTCATGATGAGCCGCCATAACTTACGTGCGCCGCTGGCGAACAATGGCAGTGTGCTGGAACAATCCACACCGAATAAATGGCCAGAATGGGACGTCCCCGGTGGGCAGCTCACCACCAAAGGCGGTGTGCTGGAAGTGTATATGGGCCACTATATGCGTGAGTGGCTGGCAGAGCAGGGGATGGTGAATTCGGGGGAATGCCCGCCGCCGGACACCGTTTATGCCTATGCCAACAGCCTGCAACGTACCGTCGCAACCGCGCAGTTCTTTATTACTGGCGCATTCCCTGGGTGTGACATTCCAGTCCACCACCAGGAAAAAATGGGCACCATGGACCCAACCTTTAACCCAGTGATCACCGATGATTCCGCCGCATTCAGTGAACAGGCGGTGGCGGCAATGGAGAAAGAGCTCAGCAAACTCCAGCTTACCGACAGCTACAAGCTACTGGAAAAAATCGTTAACTATAAAGATTCTCCTGCCTGTAAAGAGAAGCAACAGTGTTCGCTTGTAGATGGCAAAAACACCTTTAGCGCGAAGTATCAACAAGAACCGGGCGTTTCCGGGCCGCTGAAAGTCGGCAACTCGCTGGTAGATGCGTTTACTTTGCAATACTACGAAGGTTTCCCGATGGATCAGGTGGCGTGGGGAGAAATCAAATCTGACCAACAGTGGAAAGTGTTGTCGAAGCTGAAAAACGGTTACCAGGATAGCCTGTTTACCTCACCGGAAGTGGCGCGCAATGTTGCGAAACCACTGGTCAGTTATATCGACAAATCGCTGGTGACAGATCGCGCCAGTGCACCGAAAATCACGGTGCTGGTTGGGCACGACTCAAACATTGCCTCTCTGTTAACGGCACTGGATTTCAAACCGTATCAGTTGCATGACCAGAACGAACGCACGCCCATCGGCGGCAAAATCGTTTTCCAGCGTTGGCATGACAACAAAGCTAATCGCGATTTGATGAAAATTGAATATGTGTACCAGAGTGCGGAACAGTTGCGTAATGCTGATGCGTTAACGTTGCAGGCACCTGCGCAGCGCGTGACGCTGGAATTAAGCGGTTGCCCGATAGATGCCAACGGTTTTTGCCCAATGGATAAGTTTGATAGCGTGTTGAATGAGGCGGTGAAATAAACCCGGCTATTGACATTTTGTAGTCATAAAATTGGGAAGATCACATGCAGATCTTCCCAATTAACCTGGAACATATTCACCAGAAATATATTGAGGGAGCAGAATATTACGCAGCGTCACATCTCGTATAATTTTTACCATAGAACGCATGGTTTACCCCAGACACAGTGGTAAACTTCAGACGCGTAAATCAAAGGATGGCTGACAAAATGAAGTATACATGGAAGGGAGAAAATGAAAGAACGCACTGGCAATTGTGTGAAAAATTAAATGCCCCATTTATATGCCTTAGCATAATTAATAAAAAATACGCTAATCTTTTTTATGATGTGACAAATTATTGCGTTGATCTTGAAAACATCTCAAATGAAATACTGGAAATATACTCGGCTTATGCGCGCGTATTCATACTGCCTGAACATTTTATCAATGAAATTGCTGCACAATATTACGTTATGAATGTCATTGTGCGACGTGAACATGCAGAATTTATTGCCGAAATTTTATATGATTATTTGTTTAAAAAATTACGATAACAGAGGTGGGTAATGAAGCGGTATTATCACGATGCGTTTTTATTAGGTTTATACGCATTGCTTACCCAAATACATTTGTCGGTGGCTCGCGGCATTAGCGCGCAGTCTGAACTCCGGTGCTGGTTGCGTCAGAAAGGGACGCTTGGCCTGATAGAACAAATATTGTGCTCAGCGCGGTCAAAGCGCCATAAGCAGAAGATCCCATTAATCAAATCTCTGTATTATAATCTGCGTGGGAAAAACTATCTTACTGAAAGTGAATGGATTTTATTAATTAAACACCTGCAGTTTATGCGTGACTTTATTGTTCATGGTGAAGTAAATGAGGATGCTTTGATAAATTCCCGGCTTGAAATTTGCTATTTTTCGCTAAAAATTTGGCACAGACTGAACGTCAATTATCTAGCTAAGCGATTAGCAAATCATGTCGAGCATTTTAATGAAAGTGAGTATTATGCCCATTTCAGCGTGCGCCAGATAACGTCCGTTATAACGGACTGGGAAGTTTTAAAAGATAATGAGATATTTTGATGAACCTCGCCGGTGAGTATTGATGAATAAAAATAATTTATTGGAAAATGTTCTGGTATTCAGGGCGTGTCCAGGGATGTTTATCCTGCAAGAGAATTACGAAAATATCTCATCCTTCATCGCCGGGATGGATTTTTCAGTCGGAGGTATCTTATCTTCCGGGTTTAACCAATGGCTATATAGGAAATACTCTCTACAATCAAATTCATGCTGGATATTGCTTATTACCCATATTTATAATCAACAACAAGCTTACCGCAATGATATCGATTTTTTATTTGATAACGTGATTGAATATCTCACAGTAAAAACAGGGCATGACACGTTGGTCAATGAATAATCGAAACCTCCCCCGTTCACTACGGGGGAGGTTCAGGATTAAACGTTTTTACGTTCGATGGTCTGTTCGCCCCAAAAAAGCGAATCTTTATCGGTCTTAGCAAAGGCTTTGACTAACACTTCATCGCTACCTTCTTCCCAAATCTTTTCCGCCATTTTTTCGTCGTACCCGGCGACTTCGAAAATGGCCTCGGCTATTTCCGGCGACGTATTGCGCAGAGATGCCCATTCACCGACGTGATGAGCTTTCGCTTCTTGAGTTGGCATGCGTATCCTCCTGTTGAAGATTAGCCGTTAAGTTTAACTGCCAGACCTGCGACATATTCCCCTTGATAACGAGCAATAGACAGTTCTTCCTGGCTGGGCTGGCGTGAACCGTCACCGCCTGCGATGGTGGTTGCGCCGTACGGCGTACCGCCGCGAACCTGTGAAACGTCAAATAATTCCTGCGCTGCGTAGCCAATGGGGACAATCACCATGCCGTGATGCGCAAGGGTCGTCCAGGTGGATGTGATGGTTTGTTCCTGACCGCCGCCAGTACCGGTGGAACTAAAGACGCTCGCCAGTTTTCCGTATAGTGCGCCGGAAGCCCACAGGCCGCCCGTCTGGTCGAGGAAGGTACGCATTTGACCGGACATGTTACCAAAGCGGGTAGGTGTACCAAAAATAATGGCGTCGTAATCGGCCAGTTCTTGCGGGGTTGCAACCGGTGCAGTTTGCGTTTTACCGCCTGCTTTTTCAAATAATTGCGGCGGCATGGTTTCCGGTACACGCTTAACGACAACTTCTGCGCCATCCACTTTGCTTGCACCTTCAGCAACTGCGCGTGCCATCGTTTCAATATGTCCGTACATGGAATAATAAAGCACCAGAACTTTAGCCATTTCTAACCACTCCTCGTGTTATCTCTATTCCGTAGCGATTCGCTACCACTTATTTAAAGATAAGACGTCCTTTTCAGAGTGCAAATTTCACAACCACTTATTTGATTTATAACAACTTTCACAAGCACGCAATTTTGTCGCAAAATGACACATTTTTATCTCATCGCGTTTTTTTAATCATAAGAGCGGCTTATAGATAATTATTGGAGATGATATCTATTCTCGCTAAGAAGCTGTTGCAGGATATTACCAAACGCGGGTCTGCCCGCGTCAGTTCACTAAGCTTAGTCCCACGTAGCGAAAATATGGCAGCCGCCATACGCCGCGTTAATTCTATGCAATATGATGTCTATACCCAGACGGAGGTCAGTAATGGCAAACCATCGAGGCGGTTCCGGCAATTTTGCAGAAGACCGCGAAAGAGCATCAGAAGCAGGTAAAAAAGGTGGACAGCACAGCGGGGGTAATTTCAAAAATGACCCGCAGCGCGCATCTGAAGCAGGTAAAAAAGGTGGCAAGAGCAGTCACGGTAAAAGCGACAACTAGCCGGGCTAATCAATGACGAATGCATTTTTGTCTGTCGCTCGTCAAAAAGCCATCACCGCCGGTTACCCCGGCGGTTGATACTGATGACAAATGTAAGCTTGCCTGATGCGCGATGCTTATCAGGCCTACCAGAAGATTGCAATATATTGAATTTGCACTGTTTTGTAGGCCGGATAAGGCGTTTACGCCGCATCCGGCATGAACAATGCGCACGTTGTCAACAATCTGCACCGCCGGTAATCCCGGCGGTTTTCTGTTTATGGTTCCTGATGAACAACTTCTGGCGGAGGAACGTCAACCAACCTTCTGCTTAACAAAGCATTGAGTAAAATCGCGCCAAAGGTTGCTGTACCGATCCCTCCCAACGTAAAACCGCCCAGCGTGAGAGCAAAATCACCCGCACCCAGCACTAAGGTTACTGCGACCATAATCAAATTACCGTTCTGGCTTAAATCCACACGGTTTTGTACCCAGATCCGTGCGCCTGCGACGGCAATTAACCCGAACACAACAATTGACGCACCACCAATCACCGGTGCCGGAATGGTATGGATTAGTGCGCCAAATTTCGGCGAAAAGCCCAACAGCAAGGCGATGACGGCAGCAGCAACAAACACCAGCGTCGAGTAGACTTTGGTCACGGCCATCACACCGATATTTTCAGCATAGGTGGTTACGCCGCTACCGCCGACAGAGCCGGAAAGCATCGTTGCCAGCCCATCGCCTACGAATGCCCGCCCCATATACGGGTCCATATTGCGTCCGGTCATCCCGGCGACCGCCTTGAGATGACCTAAGTTTTCCGCCACCAGAATAACCGCCACGGGCGCAATCAGCATCATTGCCTGACCATTAAAAGCAGGAGTGGAAAAATGTGGCAGACCGAACCAGGCAGCATGGCTGACGAGAGTAAAATCGACGGCTTTTCCCAGCCCTAAAACGTTGGTCATCACACCATAAATCAGACAAGCGACAATTAAGCCTACGAGAATCAATAACCGCTGGATCATGCCGCGGGTAAATACGGCCACCAGCCCAATACACAACACTGTCATTACCGCCATCCAGCTATCAAAGGCCGAAGCCGATACACTTTTCACCGCGATAGGCGCTAAGTTCAGGCCAATCGCCATCACCACCGCACCCGTCACAACCGGCGGCATTAGTCGTTCAATCCAGCGCGTACCGATTTTCATCACCACCAGGCCAATGACGGTATAAACCAGCCCACAGGCGATAATCCCGCCCAGCGCGATGCTGATATTCGGATTAATTCCCTGACCATTAAAGCCCGTCGCGGCGATCACCACGCCGACAAAAGCCGCGCTGGAACCGAGATAACTGGGGACGCGCCCGCCGGTAATAAAGAAAAACAGTAACGTGCCGATCCCCGACATTAAAATGGAAAGGTTGGGATCCAGCCCCATCAGAATCGGCATTAACACCGTCGCGCCAAACATCGCCACCGCGTGTTGAACGCCCATCACTGCCGTTTGAGCAAACGGCAATCGTTCATCCGGCGCGACCACGCCGCTCTCTGTAGAGGTCGATTTTAACTGCCAGTGAGGAAAACCGAACATTGCCATCAGCTGTCTCCTTAAGGAGGTTAACAAGCAGGGCGCATTAGCGCGTGATAACTGCGATCGAACCACACCAGTCCGTAGGGGGTGGCGTGACGATGAATCGCTTCGATGGCGCAAAACAGAATGTCGTGGGTGCCGACGCTCACCACCTGGCTGATACGGCAGTCAAACGAAACCAGTGCTTCTTCCAGTTGCGGGCATCCGGTCACACCAGTCTGCCAGCGGGCGGCGGCAAAGCGGTGTTCCATGGGCGTTTTGCCGCCAAAAAGGTGTGAAAGCGGCTCCTGCCCGGCGCTAAGTGTATTTACACACAGCGTTCGATTTTCATTGAATACCGGCCAGACGGACGCCCCACGATTCAGGCACACCAGTAATGTGGGCGGCGTATCGGTCACGCTGCAGACGGCGCTGGCGGTGAACCCGGCGCGCCCGGCTGGACCGTCCGTGGTGATGATATTGACCGCCGCGCCCATGCAGGACATCGCATCGCGAAAAGTTTGTTGATCGACAATGTTCATAGTTTGCTCCTTACAACAGCCCGCAGGCTTCTTCAAAGGACAGACGTGGCAGGCGCGCATAAAGCTTGCTGCTATCGCCATAGCCGATATTAATCAGCAGATTGCTCTTCAGCGTGCTGCCCGTAAAAAAGGCGTCGTCCACGTGTTGACGGTCAAAGCCGGACATCGGGCCGGTATCCAGCCCCAGCGCCCGGCAGGCGACGATCAGATAGGCCGCCTGCATGGAACTGTTGCGAAACGCTGTTTCTTCGGCAAGTTGTGGGCTGGAGGTAAACCAACTGCGGGCATCGCCGTGAGGAAACAGCTGTGGTAACCGTTCATAAAATTCACTGTCCCAGGCGACGATCGCGGTGACGGGCGCGGTCAGGGTTTTTTGCAGATTGCCGCTGGAAAGCGCCGGGCGCAGACGTTCTTTTCCTTCTGCAGTGCGGATAAACACGATCCGTGCCGGAGAACAGTTGGCTGACGTTGGCCCCCATTTCATCAGGGCATAAATCTCCCGTAACGTCTCATCGCTGACGGGTGTCTCCCGCCAGCCGTTGTGAGTTCTGGCGTCGGTAAACAGGGTGCTAAGCGCACCAGGGCTAAAGGCTTCGTTCATAGCAATTCCTTACAGGCGGCTTCACGATGATGTAACAGGCTGGCAAGCCCGTTGAGCAACAGAGCATTAAACGTTTCGGGATCGGTCACGTTGCAGGCGTGTCCGCCATAGCGCATCACCATTTTCTGGCTATCGGGCAGGGCGGCATGAAGTTCACTGGAACAGGCTGATGGCACGAGCAGATCATCACTGGCGCAGATGATTTGCACCGGGCAGCGGATGCGATCCGTATGGCGACTAAAGTCAGCACGTTTGAGGGCGTTAAGTCGACGCAGTAAATTGTTTTTGCCCTGAAAATGCGCCAGTGCCAGCGCGTCCTCCGCTTCAAGGCGAGGGGCGCGGGCCGCCATCCAGTCGGCGGGGTAGAGGAACAACGGTTGCGCTTCCACCCATGCCTGCGCGCCGCCGCTATGCAGTAATCGTTCGCGAACCTGAAAACAGCGGCGGGTATGGGCGTTTATTCGTAGCCAGCCGTTAACGCTGACCAGTGCAGTGACCGATGCGGGATAATCTAGCGCCAGCTGCATTCCCACCAGCGCCCCGAGCGCATGGCCGATCACCGCATAACGCTCAATCCCCACACTCATCAGCGCCTGATGCAGTTCCTCTGCCATCTGCGCCAAACTGTAGTCTTCCGCCAGCGTATCTGGATTATTTCCGGTACCGCGCTGGTCGTAACAGACTACCTGATACTCCTGCTCCAGCACCGCCAGTTGCGGCAACCAGTAATTGCCGCTGCCGCCAAGACCCGAAATCAATACCACTACGGGCGCATCAGCATAAGGGGGAGGTGAGAGTGAAAGTTTCATCGCCACCTCACTTAGCGATATGCGCAATCGTGGCGATTTCCACCAGCGCGTCAGGCTTTACCAGTCCGCACTGAATGCAGAATCGCGCCGGTTTATCATCAGGGAAAAACTCGGCGTAGATTTCGTTAATCGCGGCGTAATTTTTCCAGTCGGTAATAAAGATGCTGTTGAAGGTCACGTCCGCCATCGTGCCACCCGCCGTCTCGATCACCTTGCGGATGGTCTCCAGAACGTGGCGGGTTTGCGCCTTTGGGTCATCGGCAAACAGCACGTTATTATGTTGATCAAAAGCCAGCGTGCCGGAGACATACACCACGCCATCAGCCATCGTGCCGGGAACGAAGGGGGCCAGCGGTGCGCTGCTGCCAGCGGGAATAATTACGGATTTTGGCATCGTTAAACTCCTTAAGCGATACGAGCAAAGGAAGTGGGAGAAAGCGCGTCGCAGAACGTTTCGACGTCGCTTACCCAGCCAAAAAAGGTTTCGATATTGAACAACGCGGCTTTCTGTGCAAATTCCGGCCCCGCCTGGTGTGTTGCGTCTTCCAGCACCACGCCGAAATACTCCAGAAAAAAGCCGTCGCGCAGCGTCGATTCGACGCAGACGTTGGTAGCGATACCGGTGAAAATCAGGTGGCGAATTCCGCGGCTGCGCAAAATGCTGTCCAGCGGCGTATTGAAGAAACCGCTATAGCGCGGCTTCGGCAGCACAATATCGCCAGGCTGCGGCACCAGCTCATCCACCAGTTGATAATCCCAGGAGCCTTTCGCCAGCAATTTCCCCTGTAGCTGCGGCTGCTTACGCATGGTTTTCAGGGCGTTCGATTTATGAAAATTCGGTGAGCCGGGACCGCCAGCCTCGACATACTGTTCATCCCAGCCATTTTGAAACCAGATGATCAACATCCCTGCCGCTCGTGCCGCGGTCACGGCGGTTTGAATATTGGCAATGACCGGGCGAGTGGTTGAGACATCAAACCCGGCGAGATCTAAATAGCCACCTGGCGTGGCATAAGCGTTTTGCATATCCACCACAATCAGCGCACTTTGCTGCGGATCGAAGGTAATGGCTTCTGGTCGAGCGGTTAAGGTCGTCATCATGCCACCTCCTGAGTTAGCGCAGGGAGATGGGCGCGGCACTGCATTAGCGGCTGAATGCGCTCGCCGAAGGTTTCGATTCCCGACAGAAAATCATCGAAGGTCAACAGCACGCCTTCGGCACCAGGTACGCTTGCGACTTCATCTAACATGCGCGCGACACTGGCGTAAGAACCGACTAACGTCCCCATATTGATATTCACCGCCGAAGTGGGATCGGCCATCTGACGGACGTTGGTGTCAGTACCGGAGCGGGTATCTTTCTGACTTTGTTCGGTTAGCCAGCTTAACGCCTCTTCATCGGCACCCGCTTTATAGTGTTCCCATTTGGCGCGAGCGGCATCGTCGGTTTCGTCGGCAATCACCATAAACAACACATAAGAGCCAACGTCGCGCCCGGTTTGCGCTGCGGCCTGTTTCATCCGCGCAGCGGTCGGGGCGAAAGCCGTGGGTGTATTTACGCCTTTGCCGAAACAGAAGTTGAAATCGGCATACTGGGCGGAGAACGCCATGCCAGCGTCGCTTTGCCCGGCACAGATCACTTTCATGGGTACGCTCGGTTGTGGACTGACGCGGCAATCGTTCATGGTGAAAAAATCGCCTTTAAAATCGCTTTTCCCCGTTCCCCACAGGTCGCGCAGCACCTGGACATATTCGGTGAGATAGTCATAACGACGGGAAAAATAGTCATCGCCAGGCCAGATGCCCATCTGCTCATACTCGGGTTTTTGCCAGCCAGTCACCAGGTTTACGCCAAAACGCCCGCCAGAGATGGAGTCAATGGTTGCGGCCATACGGGCGACGATTGCCGGAGGTAACGTTAAGGTGGCGGCAGTGGCGTAAATCTGAATGCGTGAGGTCACGGCTGCCAGCCCCGCCATCAAAGTGAACGACTCCAGGTTGTGATCCCAGAACTCAGTTTTGCCGCCAAAACCACGCAGTTTGATCATCGACAGGGCGAAATCGAAATGGTAGTGCTCCGCTTTTTGCACAATGGCTTTATTCAGTTCAAAGGTCGGCATGTACTGCGGCGCGTGGGTCGAAATGAGCCAGCCGTTGTTGCCAATAGGTACGAATACGCCAATTTTCATCATCAACCTCTCTTCGTCTCGTAAAGTGAAAGTCAGACGGGGCGCTGCATCCTGCATATCCTTTTCAGCCGCGTAATGTCTAGTTAGCAAAGCGGATGCCAGTTTTTAAAAAGTGAATGTTATTAATGTGTTAATATTAAGTTGTCTAAAATGCCTGGAAAAAAGTGGACTAAACGGTCAAAACAGTTGCACATAAAACATGCATTCGTGCGCGATGAGAGTGCAGAAGGTCGAGGCCGGGCGGGGGTTTTGCTATCCTGTTGCCAATCAACAAGAGGGGAGAGCGCATGACGCAAGGCGCAGTGAAAACAACGGGTAAACGTTCGCGCGCAGTAAGCGCGAAGAAAAAAGCGATTCTTAGCGCGGCACTGGACACTTTTTCACAATTCGGTTTTCACGGCACAAGGCTGGAGCAGATCGCAGAGTTGGCGGGCGTTTCAAAAACTAATCTGCTGTATTACTTCCCGTCTAAAGAGGCGCTGTATATTGCCGTGCTGCGGCAAATTCTGGATATCTGGTTGGCACCATTGAAGGCGTTTCGTGAAGATTTCGCCCCACTGGCAGCGATCAAAGAGTACATCCGTCTGAAGCTGGAAGTTTCCCGCGATTATCCGCAGGCTTCGCGCCTGTTCTGTATGGAGATGCTGGCAGGCGCGCCGCTGTTAATGGATGAACTGACGGGCGATTTGAAGGCATTAATTGATGAGAAATCGGCGCTGATTGCCGGTTGGGTTAAAAGCGGCAAACTCGCGCCGATTGATCCGCAGCATTTGATTTTTATGATTTGGGCTTCCACTCAACATTACGCCGATTTCGCCCCTCAGGTGGAGGCGGTGACAGGTGCCACGTTGCGCGATGAAGTGTTTTTCAATCAAACGGTTGAAAACGTGCAGCGGATTATTCTTGAGGGGATTCGACCACGTTAATGATGCCGGAGGAGGTTATAGCATCCTCCGGCAACCTGCTTAACCGATCGTCATTAAACTGGCGTTACCGCCAGCGGCAGCGGTATTCACACTCAGCGAACGCTCGATATACAGCCGTTCCAGAAGGATATTGCTTTCGCCACGGGCAAAACCCTGCACCGAAACAATTGCGCCATCCCGCGCGGCAACGGCTTCACACAATGCGCGAAGCTGATCTGAATCACCGTGGAAGATCACCGCATCAAAGGGTTGAGCGGTTATATTTTCCGCTTTCGCCAGTTGAATACGTTCGCTGACTGCCGATGGCAATGCCTTCACTAACTGACGATGCAGCGCATCATCCGGCCACAGTACCTGGCTGCCCACCGCCAGCACGGCGGCGAGCTGAGTCAGCGCATCCTGTTCATCATCCGCAATACACAACACGCGCTCACGCGGCAGCAGCGTCCAGGTGTTGCGTTCACCCGTCGGCCCTGGCAACAATCGTTGTGTTCCTGCCTGCGCCAACTCGCCATATTGCGTACATAACGCCTGCAATTCTGGACGGTTTGCCGCCCATTCCCGCAGTGCATTTAGCGGCTGAGTCAATGCGGCTTTCAACTGCGCATCGACCGGATACTCTGCATCCTGACGCGCCAGTGTCACCGCCAGCGCACTTTCCGGGCGATTCGCCAGCAGACGGTAGAGATAGAGCGGGCCGCCAGCTTTCGGCCCGGTGCCGGACAACCCTTCGCCGCCGAATGGTTGCACCCCAACCACTGCGCCCACCATATTACGGTTAACATACAGATTACCAACATGGGCCGAGCCAGTGACCTGGGCAATGGTTTCATCAATACGTGTATGAACGCCAAGCGTCAGACCATAACCGGAAGCGTTAATCTGCTCGATCAGCTCTGGGAGCTGGTTACGGTTGTAACGCACCACATGCAGCACCGGACCAAAGACCTCTTTTTGCAATTCGGCAAAGTCATCCAGTTCGATCAGCGTCGGAGCGACAAAGGTGCCGCTTTGCCATTCACGGGCATCTTCGCTGTTTTCCCGCACCGCCTGGAACACCTGACGGCCTTTACTACGCATGGTCTGAATATGACGCTCGATATTGGCTTTCGCTTCGCTATCAATCACCGGACCGATATCGGTGGTCAGGCGACCCGGATTACCCATCCGGCATTCGGCCATTGCACCGCGCAGCATTTTCAACGTGTGGTCGGCAATCTCATCTTGCAGGCACAGCACGCGCAGCGCCGAACAACGCTGACCTGCACTGTCGAAGGCCGAGGCCAGTACATCCACGACGACCTGTTCGGTTAGGGCGGAGGAATCGACAATCATCGCGTTCATGCCGCCGGTTTCCGCAATGAGTGGAATTGGGCGGCCCTGAGCGTCCAGGCGGCTGGCGATATTGCGTTGCAGTAACGTAGCGACTTCGGTCGAACCGGTAAACATCACCCCGCGCACGCGATCATCACCCGTCAGTTGCGCGCCTACGGTTTCACCCTGACCGGGCAACAACTGCACCACGCCTGGCGGTACACCCGCTTCCAGCAAAATGGCAATCCCTTGTGCGGCAATCAGCGGCGTTTGTTCTGCCGGTTTTGCCAGTACGCTGTTACCTGCCGCCAGTGCGGCAGCGATTTGCCCGGTGAAAATCGCCAGCGGGAAATTCCACGGGCTGATACACACCACAGGCCCTAATGGACGGTGGGTTTCGTTAGCGAAATCATCCCGCACCTGTCCCGCGTAGTAGTGGAGAAAATCGACGGCTTCACGCACTTCGGCAATGGCGTTACTGAAGGTTTTTCCGGCCTCACGTACCAGAATACCAATCAGTTGCTGCATCTGACTTTCCATCAGTACGGCAGCGCGATGCAAAATCGCCGCGCGTTCGGCCGGAGGCGTGGCAAACCAGATTGGCGCGTTATTAACTGCACTTTCCAGCGCCTGTTCTACTTCACGCGGCGTGGCTTCACGCACATAGCCCACAATATCTTTCGGTTCCGCCGGGTTGATAACGGGTGACATTTCACCAGCCGCGACCGGTTGTTCCAGCATTGGCAAGGCCTGCCATTTTTGCAGTGCACTGTTGAGCAGGGCAGAGGAGAGTGATGCCAGCCGGTGTTCATTGGCGAGATCCAGCCCTGCCGAGTTGTCGCGCCCGTGACCGTAAAGATCGCGCGGCAGGGGAATTTTCGGATGGGGTAATCCAGTTTGCCCTTCCTGCTGCGCCAGTTTTTCTACTGCAGTGACTGGATCTGCAACCAGTTCATCCAGTGGCAAAGAGGTATCAGCAATACGGTTAACAAACGAGGTGTTAGCACCGTTTTCCAGCAGGCGACGCACCAGATATGCCAGCAGTGTTTCATGGGTACCGACCGGAGCATAAATACGACACGGTCGGTTAAGTTTACCGTCGGCAACTTTCCCAGTGACCTGCTCATACAGTGGCTCGCCCATACCATGCAGGCACTGGAACTCGTACTGACCCGGATAGTAGTTTTGACCCGCCAGTTGATAAATTGCCGCCAGCGTGTGGGCGTTGTGCGTTGCAAACTGCGGGTAAATGAGATTTGGCACCGCCAGCAGCTTTTTCGCACAAGCGAGATAAGAAACATCGGTATACACCTTGCGGGTATAAACCGGATAACCTTCAAGGCCGTCCATTTGCGCACGTTTGATTTCACTATCCCAGTACGCGCCTTTCACCAGGCGAATCATCAGACGACGACGGCTGCGGGTGGCGAGATCAATCAGGTAATCGATCACCAGCGGGCAGCGTTTTTGATAAGCCTGAATAACAAAACCGATGCCGTTCCAGCCTGCCAGTTCAGGCTCGAAACAAAGCTTTTCCAACAGATCGAGGGAGATCTCCAGACGATCGGCCTCTTCGGCATCAATGTTAATACCAATATCGTACTGACGCGCCAGCAAGGTGAGTGATTTCAGACGCGGGTAAAGCTCTTCCATTACCCGATCGTACTGGGCGCGGCTGTAGCGCGGATGCAGCGCCGACAGCTTGATTGAAATGCCTGGACCTTCATAGATGCCACGACCATTGGAGGCTTTACCAATAGCGTGAATCGCCTGCTGGTAGGAAACCATATATGCCTGCGCGTCCGCTGCGGTCAGTGCGGCTTCGCCCAGCATATCGTAGGAGTAACGGAAACCTTTCTCTTCCAGCTTGCGGGCATTGGCTAACGCTTCCGCGATGGTTTCACCAGTGACGAACTGCTCGCCCATCAGACGCATCGCCATATCCACACCTTTGCGGATCAGCGGTTCGCCACTCTTACCGATAATGCGATTCAGCGAACGCGAGAGGCTGGCTTCGTTATGGGTAGAAACCAGTTTGCCGGTAAAGAGAAGCCCCCAGGTGGCGGCATTAACAAACAGCGACGGGCTACGACCAATATGTGACTGCCAGTTACCGTTGCTGATTTTGTCGCGTATTAACGCATCACGGGTGGCTTTGTCGGGAATACGCAATAGCGCTTCCGCCAGACACATCAGCGCCACGCCTTCCTGCGATGACAGCGAAAACTCCTGCAATAATCCCTGAACCATGCCTGCGCGACCACTGGCATTTTTTTGATTACGCAGTTTATCGGCCAGTTGATACGCCAGTTTATGCGCCTGTTCAGCAACCGGCTGCGGCAGGCGAGCTTGTTCCAGCAGCATAGAAACCGCTTCGGTTTCCGGGCGGCGATAGGCGGCGGTGATAGCCGCACGGGAAACCGACTGTGGCAAAATTTGCTCGGCAAAGTCGAGGAATGGCTGGTGTGGTTCCTCTGCCGGATTCGGTACTTCATCGCTCTCATTGGCCGCGCCAGAAAGCAGCGCAGGTAGCTCCGGCAGAGTATCGCTGTTTTCCAGTTGTTCAAGATAAGAAAAAATCGCCTGCTTAATTAACCAGTGCGGTGTGCGATCGATACGTGTCGCGGCAGACTTAATGCGTTCACGCGTCGCGTCGTCCAGCTTAACCCCCATGGTGGTGGTTCCCATGCCATTACTCCTGTTGTTCTGAAAGGTGCAACTTAACGTTATCGTGAAATATCCATGATGTTGCAACTTTGTGCAACCATGTTAAATGTGACCTGCGTAGCAAGCTTAAAAATGAATGAAATGTTAATAAAAGAAATCGATATGACAGGGATTAAAAAAATAACTCAGACTTTTTCTCTGCGGCAGTTAACATTTTTGAAAGGTGCAACCGCAAAAAATGTGAGGGAGTGCAACCTGATGAAAAATAGTATCGCTGAGCACTAAAATTTAATGTAAATGGTGTGTTAAATCGATTGTGAATAACCAGCGCTTCCGGCAGGATACGGTCGCCCTGGGAAAACATAAACTCTGTTACCCCGTTCCGGTGGCAGATATAACGGCAAGTTTCGACATTGCCGATAATAATTTTTTGGAGACTTTAGATGGCTATTAGCACACCGATGTTGGTGACATTCTGTGTCTATATTTTTGGCATGATATTGATTGGGTTCATCGCCTGGCGATCAACCAAAAACTTCGACGACTATATTCTTGGCGGTCGCAGCCTTGGGCCATTCGTGACGGCATTATCGGCAGGTGCGTCGGATATGAGCGGCTGGCTGTTAATGGGATTACCGGGTGCAGTCTTTCTTTCCGGGATTTCCGAAAGCTGGATCGCCATTGGCCTGACATTAGGCGCGTGGATTAACTGGAAGCTGGTGGCCGGGCGCTTGCGTGTGCATACCGAATACAATAATAACGCCTTAACATTGCCGGATTATTTTACCGGGCGTTTTGAAGATAAAAGCCGTATTTTGCGCATTATCTCCGCGCTGGTAATTTTGCTGTTCTTCACCATTTATTGTGCTTCGGGCATTGTGGCTGGCGCGCGTCTGTTTGAAAGCACCTTCGGCATGAGCTACGAAACGGCTCTGTGGGCGGGAGCTGCGGCGACGATCCTTTACACCTTTATTGGTGGTTTCCTTGCGGTGAGCTGGACTGACACTGTACAGGCCAGCCTGATGATTTTTGCCCTGATCCTGACGCCGGTTATCGTGATCATTAGCGTCGGTGGGTTTGGCGACTCGCTGGAAGTGATCAAACAAAAGAGCATTGAAAACGTGGATATGCTCAAAGGATTGAATTTTGTCGCCATTATCTCGCTGATGGGCTGGGGGCTGGGTTACTTCGGTCAGCCGCATATTCTGGCGCGTTTTATGGCGGCGGATTCTCACTATAGCATTGTCCATGCGCGTCGTATCAGCATGACCTGGATGATCCTCTGTCTGGCAGGCGCGGTGGCGGTCGGTTTCTTCGGCATTGCATACTTTAACAATAATCCAGCGGTTGCCGGTGCGGTAAACCAGAACTCTGAGCGCGTGTTTATCGAACTGGCACAAATATTGTTTAACCCGTGGATTGCCGGGATTCTGTTGTCGGCGATTCTGGCGGCGGTGATGTCGACGTTAAGTTGCCAGCTGCTGGTGTGCTCCAGTGCGATTACCGAAGATCTGTACAAAGCATTTCTGCGTAAACATGCCAGCCAGAAAGAACTGGTGTGGGTAGGGCGTGTGATGGTGTTGGTGGTGGCGCTGGTGGCAATTGCGCTGGCGGCGAATCCGGAAAACCGCGTGCTGGGCTTAGTAAGCTACGCGTGGGCAGGCTTCGGTGCGGCGTTTGGTCCGGTGGTGCTGTTCTCGGTGATGTGGTCACGCATGACGCGTAACGGTGCACTGGCGGGGATGATCATTGGCGCGCTGACGGTTATTGTCTGGAAACAGTTCGGCTGGCTGGGTCTGTACGAAATTATTCCGGGCTTTATCTTCGGTAGCATTGGGATTGTGGTGTTTAGTTTACTGGGTAAAGCACCGTCAGCGGCGATGCAAAAACGCTTTGCTGACGCCGACGCGCACTATCATTCAGCGCCGCCGTCACGGTTGCAGGAAGGGTAAGGGAAGGCGTTTTACCGAAAATCCCACGTCATAATCAGAAGCAGGCAGAGGGCAATCAGTGATTGCCCTCTGCATTTTCTCTCAAAAAAAATTTACATTTCCTCATCATTATCACTACATTCCGCTTGTGTTTTTCTTCACCGTAATGATAATCGCTATCACTGCGATTTACTTTTCTTTGCATAGATTGACTCAGAAAAACGTTTAAGGGTGGGTGGCATGTTTGTTCCGTTTCTCATTATGTTGCGCGAAGGACTTGAAGCCGCGCTGATTGTCAGCCTGATTGCCAGCTATCTTAAGCGTACCCAGCGAGGTCGATGGATTGGTGTCATGTGGATTGGCGTGTTGCTAGCCGCTGCGTTGTGCCTGGGGCTGGGTATATTCATTAATGAAACTACCGGCGAATTTCCGCAAAAAGAGCAGGAATTGTTCGAAGGTATCGTGGCGGTGATTGCCGTGGTGATCCTCACCTGGATGGTTTTCTGGATGCGTAAAGTGTCGCGCAACGTCAAAGTGCAACTGGAACAGGCAGTCGATAGCGCATTGCAGCGTGGGAATCATCATGGCTGGGCGCTGGTGATGATGGTCTTTTTTGCCGTTGCAAGGGAAGGGCTGGAGTCGGTCTTTTTCCTGCTGGCGGCGTTTCAACAAGATGTCGGGATCTGGCCTCCGCTGGGTGCAATGCTCGGTCTTGCTACAGCCGTGGTGCTCGGCTTCCTGCTCTACTGGGGCGGTATTCGCCTCAATCTTGGCGCGTTTTTTAAATGGACCAGCCTGTTTATTCTCTTCGTCGCCGCAGGGCTGGCGGCAGGTGCTATTCGCGCGTTTCATGAAGCCGGGCTGTGGAACCACTTTCAGGAAATCGCCTTCGATATGAGCGCGGTGCTCTCAACTCACTCGCTGTTCGGTACGCTGATGGAAGGTATCTTTGGTTATCAGGAAGCGCCGAGCGTCAGCGAAGTCGCCGTCTGGTTTATTTATCTCATCCCGGCGCTGGTGGCATTTGCTCTGCCGCCGCGCGCAGGGGCGACAGCGTCTCGCTCCGCGTAACGAAAATGACGCAAACTCTTGCTTAGTTACAACATACTTTAAAGGGATAGTCTCGTCATGACCATTAACTTCCGCCATAGTGCACTGCAATTAAGCGTGGCTGCGCTGTTCTCCTCTGCTTTTATGGCTAACGCTGCTGATATTCCGCAGGTCAAAGTCACTGTGACAGATAAACAGTGCGAACCGATGACCATTACGGTTAACGCCGGGAAAACACAGTTCATTATTCAGAACCACAGCCAGAAGGCGCTGGAGTGGGAGATCCTCAAAGGCGTGATGGTGGTGGAAGAGCGGGAAAATATCGCCCCTGGTTTTAGCCAGAAAATGACGGCAAATTTACAGCCTGGTGAATACGATATGACCTGCGGTCTGCTGACAAACCCGAAAGGGAAGTTGATCGTCAAAGGTGAGGCAACGGCGGATGCGGCGCTGAGTGATGCGCTGTTAAGTCTTGGTGGTGCAATTACTGCATATAAAGCGTATGTCATGGCGGAAACCACACAGCTGGTGACCGACACCAAAGCCTTTACCGACGCCATCAAAGCAGGCGATATCGAAAAAGCGAAAGCACTGTATGCGCCGACGCGCCAGCACTATGAGCGCATTGAACCGATTGCTGAACTGTTCTCCGATCTGGATGGCAGCATTGACGCCCGTGAAGATGATTACGAGCAAAAAGCCGCCGATCCGAAATTCACCGGTTTCCACCGTCTGGAAAAAGCATTGTTTGGCGATAACACCACCAAAGGGATGGATAAGTATGCTGACCAGCTTTATACCGATGTGGTCGATTTGCAAAAACGCATCAGTGAACTGGCTTTCCCACCTTCAAAAGTGGTCGGCGGCGCAGCCGGACTGATTGAGGAAGTAGCAGCCAGCAAAATCAGCGGTGAAGAAGATCGCTACAGCCACACCGATCTGTGGGACTTCCAGGCTAACGTTGAAGGCTCGCAGAAAATTGTCGATCTGCTGCGTCCACAACTACAAAAAGCCAACCCGGAACTGCTGGCAAAAGTCGATGCCAACTTCAAAAAGGTCGATACCATTCTGGCGAAATACCGAACCAAAGACGGTTATGAAACTTACGACAAGCTGACCGATGCCGACCGTAATGCGCTGAAAGGGCCGATTACTGCGCTGGCGGAAGATCTGGCGCAACTTCGTGGTGTGCTGGGACTGGATTAAGCGTTATGCAGTATGAAGATGAAAACGGCGTGAATGAACCGTCACGCCGACGTTTACTGAAAGGGATTGGCGCGCTGGCACTGGCAGGAAGTTGTCCGGTAGCGCATGCTCAAAAAACGCAAAGTGCGCCGGGGACGCTTTCACCGGATGCGCGCAGTGAAGCGCAGCCGTTTTATGGCGAACATCAGGCGGGTATTCTGACGCCGCAGCAGGCGGCAATGATGCTGGTGGCGTTTGATGTGCTTGCCAGCGATAAAGCTGATCTTGAGCGATTGTTTCGCTTGTTGACTCAGCGTTTTGCTTTTCTGACTCAGGGCGGAGCTGCACCAGAAACGCCAAATCCGCGCCTGCCACCACTCGATTCCGGCATTCTTGGCGGCTACATTGCGCCCGACAATCTCACCATCACGTTGTCAGTTGGTCACTCGTTGTTTGATGAACGGTTTGGTCTTGCGCCACAGATGCCGAAAAAGTTGCAGAAGATGACGCGTTTCCCCAACGACTCGCTGGATGCGGCGTTATGTCATGGTGATGTGTTGCTACAAATTTGCGCCAACACCCAGGACACGGTGATCCATGCGCTGCGCGATATCATCAAACATACGCCGGATTTGCTCAGTGTGCGCTGGAAGCGGGAAGGGTTTATTTCCGATCACGCAGCGCGTAGTAAAGGCAAAGAGACGCCGATTAATTTGCTGGGTTTCAAAGACGGCACTGCCAATCCCGATAGCCAGAATGATAAGTTGATGCAAAAAGTGGTGTGGGTAACGGCAGATCAGCAGGAGCCTGCGTGGACAATCGGTGGCAGCTATCAGGCAGTACGCTTGATTCAGTTTCGGGTGGAATTTTGGGACAGAACGCCACTGAAAGAACAGCAGACGATTTTTGGCCGTGATAAGCAAACCGGTGCGCCGCTGGGAATGCAGCATGAGCATGATGTTCCCAATTACGCCAGCGACCCGGAAGGGAAGGTGATTGCGCTGGACAGCCATATCCGGCTGGCGAATCCCCGCACGGCGGAGAGCGAGTCTAGTCTGATGCTGCGTCGTGGCTACAGTTATTCGTTGGGTGTTACCAACTCCGGGCAACTGGATATGGGGTTGCTGTTTGTCTGCTACCAACACGATCTGGAAAAGGGCTTCCTGACAGTACAAAAAAGGCTCAATGGCGAAGCGCTGGAGGAATATGTCAAACCTATCGGTGGAGGCTATTTCTTTGCGCTGCCGGGTGTGAAGGACGCGAACGATTATCTCGGAAGCGCATTATTGCGGGTTTAATGTTTTTAGGCGTATAAGGCGTTTACGCCGTACCAGGCGTTCGTGCGTTCGTGCGCTGATGCCTGATGCGACGTTTGCGCGTCTTATCATGCCTACAATCGGTGCGGGTTCGGTAGGCAGGATAAGGCGTTCACGCCGCATCCGGCGTTCGTGCGTTGATGCCTGATGCGACGCTTGCGCGTCTTATCATGCCTACAATCGGTGCGGGTTCGGTAGGCTGGATCAGGCGGTCACGCCGCATCCGGCGTTCGTGCGTTGATGCCTGACGCGAATCCTGCTGAAAGCACACAGCTTTTTTCATCACTGTCATCACTCTGTCATCTTTCCAGTAGAAACTAATGTCACTGAAATGGGTGTTTATCGTTAAATATAGGTGAATATATTGTTGCAATGAATGCGAGATCTGTTGTAATTATTAAGTAGCAGCGGAAGTTCCCGGCAGTGATAGTCAGTCACTATGGAGATCGCGGATGGTAACGTCCTGTTCTGGACAATGTTTTGTTAAGCAAAGCTCCACCACTCGCGGAGATTTCTCCTCCGGTAGCAACTTCGTCACTCTGTATTTTTCTCACTTCCTCTCTTTACTCGTGTTACCGACGCCGCAAACGGTGTGCGTAGCCGTTTTTCGGCATTTTATCCAACAGCAAACTATGGCTTACAAGGAAGCCAACCCTCTGATGTTCGTGCGCATAATCGCGCTGCCAACGGCGCGTGTGATGAATACAAACAACTCAAGGTGCTCTCCATGGGAAGACAAAAAGCAGTGATCAAAGCTCGTCGCGAGGCAAAACGTGTGCTGAGACGGGATTCGCGCAGCCATAAGCAGCGTGAAGAAGAATCGGTCACCTCGCTTGTGCAGATGAGCGGCGTAGAAGCCATTGGTATGGCCCGCGACAGTCGCGATACCTCGCCCATCCTCGCGCGAAATGAAGCGCAATTGCACTATCTGAAGGCTATTGAGAGTAAGCAGCTGATATTCGCCACCGGCGAAGCCGGGTGCGGAAAAACCTGGATCAGTGCAGCAAAAGCGGCAGAGGCCCTGATACATAAGGATGTCGACAGGATTATCGTCACCCGTCCAGTTCTGCAAGCCGATGAAGATCTTGGTTTCTTACCTGGTGATATCGCAGAAAAGTTTGCTCCCTATTTTCGCCCGGTCTACGACGTGCTGGTCCGTCGCTTAGGGGCTTCCTTTATGCAGTACTGCCTGCGACCGGAAATAGGGAAGGTGGAAATTGCGCCGTTCGCCTATATGCGTGGACGTACCTTTGAAAATGCAGTCGTCATTCTTGACGAGGCGCAGAATGTGACTGCCGCGCAAATGAAAATGTTTTTAACCCGCCTCGGGGAGAACGTGACGGTTATCGTCAACGGTGATATCACGCAATGCGATTTGCCTCGCGGCGTGCGCTCCGGATTAAGTGACGCGCTGGAACGTTTCGAAGAAGATGAAATGGTCGGGATCGTCCGATTCGGTAAAGAGGATTGCGTACGTTCGGCACTTTGCCAACGTACGCTACATGCATACAGTTAAGTGTATTATCGGCGCAGAGCCCGGGCGAACCGGGCTTTGTTTTGGGTGTTTATGCCCGGACTAGCGCTTTTTCTGAAACAACCATTTTTATTTGCCCCTGGCTGGTGAAGTGTACGCTCATCCTGTGGCTTTTTTGTAGTTGCTGATAGAGCTCATCAGGTATTGCTAAGCTCTCTGCATATTCTTGCGGCGTATATTGGTAGGCTGCATGATGCTGCTGTTTTTGAAAACGCAGCTTATTGTACAGCGCCCAGACAATTAACACGACGGCATTCGCCACTGCCAGCAAAAAATAGAACTGAAGTCGGCTTCTGGCCTCACTTTGCCAGTAATAACCCGTCAGCAGATCCATGGTGAATAAGAATATGAACAAAGCAAATAATGTCCATAAGATGGTTGTGGCAACATAATCAACCATTAAACGTACTGGCGATTGTCGGGTCGTAATAATTAAATTGTTCATATTAACCTCTCAGAATCCCTCGATCGGGACTTACCCAACGGGCGCGTTGCTTTTTAGGCATCAACATGACTCGTGTAAATGATACCAATGTCGTTGCCAGGCTCAGCATCCAGAAGATAACCGGGAACCAAATAATCCAGAAAAGCGATGAAGTCAGATTATGCTCATAGCGATTCTCGATCATCAGGCTGACAATAAATTGCAGTAAACATAACGTACACAATAATATTCCGGCAGTATGTGTCGCAGCGATATGTGTCAATTCAATATTTAACGGTACACCTGCAAGTTGGACTGCGTAAATAATGAAACCGACCAGGCAGGTAAAGGCCCATATTGTCGTCAGACAGTATTCAAAAAACAGTGGCCACATTCGAAAGTTTTCTTTGCGCCATAGCCTTGTCATATTTTTGAGGAATACTTCTGCACCGCCCTGAGCCCAGCGCAGGCGCTGTTTCCACAGCCCTTTTAACGTTTCAGGCATTAATATCCAGCACAGCGCCCGTGGCTCGTAAAAAATCGTCCACTGATTCAACTGCAGCTTCCAGCTAATATCAATATCTTCGGTGATCATATCGTCACTCCAGTAACCCACTTCTGCCAGGGCGCTGCGACGAAATGCGGCAATAACACCAGAAACGGTAAATACGTTTCCATAGATACGCTGGGTTCGCTTGATCAAACCAATAATTGAGGAATACTCGCCAACCTGAATTTTACCCACCAGGGTAGAACGTGTTCGAATACGAGGATTACCGGTTACGGCACCCACACGCGGGTTGTACAACATCGGTTCCACAATATATGCCGCCGCATCGCGGTCTAATAACGCATCGCCATCAATGCACACCAGATATTCACTTTTCGCCGCGGCAGCTCCGGTTTTAAGCGCAATGGCTTTCCCCTGGTTTTGCGCCAGATGAATGACCCGCAGGTGGGGAATTTGTGCAGCCATGCGATCCAGGATGGCACGGGTTTTGTCTGTTGAACCGTCATTTACGGCAATAACTTCAATGTTCTCATAACGCTGTGCTAAAGCGGCGTGTATGGTTTCCTCAACGTTTTTCTCCTCATTAAAACAGGGAATGATAATGGAGATAGACGGATTATCTTTCAACTGGGGAGCTGGTGCGTTTTCTCCCCACGGCCAGTGGCGTTCACGATAGACCCAGAAATAGACGCCGCCAACAATCCACATAATGGACATAAAAAACGGCCAGAAGAAAACGAACCTCATCATCAGTTCACCAGAGTGAAAGTACGCTACGCATAGGGGTATGCATAACACCAGACATAATATAAAAAACGATACGATGCGATTAATCATTTTTCGGATACCAGGCTGTTGAAAACTCAGGACGAATAACGTCTATTTCAGGTTGGTTATGCAGAAAATTGTCGGGATAATAACCATAGTTTTTCATTCCATTCAGTTGTAATAGGCTCATCCAGTGAGCGAGTTGTTGCGAAGAAATAGCCTGATGCTGACCATTTTTCTGCCAGTTTTGTGCCTGTAATTCTAAAATAGATTTGTCTTTAGCCTGAGGGATGTTTTTAATTTGATTGGTCAATTGTATTAACCATTGGTCAGCCGATTTTTCTGCGACACCTTCCATATAAGGCATAGCCATAATAGCGGTCCAGTCATAGCTTTTTAGGAAATCAGCATAATTCTGTGCAAACCAGGCTTCACTTTCAGGTTGTATTACCGGAAGTGCAAAAATATTTCGTGCAGTTTTAACATGTGGACCGCGAATGGCTTTTACGCGCGCACTAAGTTCTAAAGTGAAGTCAGTTAACGCACGACTTTTAAAGCGGGTCCACTGTTTAAATTGCTCCGGGTTTTGTCGAATTTCGCTCAGACTCCCGCTAAAGCCTGCTTGCTGATAAGCCGTGATAGCCGGTGCACTGGCATCTTCATAATCTGAAAGCAAAGCATCATCGTGGAACAATATGCCATCAAAAGCAGCATGTCCGGCAAGATCTTCATATAACATGCCAACTTGTGCTCTGACCCTGTCATCAAAAGGAGATAGACGGCGATATTGTTCAGGATGAATTTGTGCTTTTTTCTCCCCTGTTGGTAAATATTTTACTCGCGTTAATGTGGGATCTAAATCCCAGCTTAATACCGGCATCCACGCATAGATGTTTACACCTGAGCGGGTACGTAATTGCCAGGCAACCCGACTAAAAATATCTGCTTTCATTGGTAGCAAACGATTTGGAAACCAGACCTCTTTGACCAGCCCATCACCATCGGGATCAGCAAATGCCTGCAAATACACGGTTGATATTTGCATATCTTTCACCCGCTGAATTAGCACATCAATATTGCGATCCATTTGCTGGCGGTTTTCGTCATAAACGTAATCAAGATCGATATGCATTACCCGTTGTGATGATTTTTCCTGTACGGTAATAATTTGCTGGGCAAACTCTTTTAATGAGGGATTATTGGCGATTAATACTCGCGGAATGGAATCCAATTGTGACGCATTTGCCAAACCTGATTCAAGGGTGAAGAACATGTCATAACCGAGTTTTTTTAATTCCTCTATCGCTATGCCATTCGCTTCGCCATAAGGCCAAACAAAAACGTGTGGATTTACCTTAGCCTTTGTACGCAGGTATTCCGTCATTTTTACAGCATCCAGACGAATTCTTTCCCGGTATTCTGCTGCGGTTTCATACCGTGCGTGGTCAGTAAAATATGCACGATTTACATATACAGGCAATAAGCTGCCGGTGGCATTAGCCTGAATACCGTAGTGAGAATTCCATGTATGAGAAGCGAGCTCAACGAGCCGGGAACGCGCAACTTCTCGCACTTGTTGCCACGTGGCAAAATATTCTCGATCGACCATCTCATCGCCAAATTTTACTTGTTCATCCGCTGGCGTATCGACCCAACTGCCGACGGGGGCCCATACAGCAGGCCACTGGAAGGCCTGAAGAATTGGGAAGACGCGGGTATAAAAACTCTGGTAGCCGTCATCAAAAGTCAGCACTACTGCTTTTTCCGGTAGCGGTTTTCCTCCTCGATGTGCTTCACGAATTTGAGCAATACTGACCGGTTGATAACCGTTCTCGCGCAGCCAGGCAAATTGTTCACGCAGTGCTGATGTCCGCACTGACATAAAACGCTGGTCGGCAGCTTCGTCTTCAACGTTATGCCATGAAATCGCCACAAAACCATTATGCGGCCACGGTTGCTCGGCGAGTAAAGATTCGCGATCCTGTGGCGGTATAAATGATGTTCTTGACTGGCTAATGCATGCAGTGAGCATAATTATACTCACCAGCATCAGGAGATATTTATTTCCATTACGTAACATATTTATCCTTAAAATCTGAATGTCATATCGAATTCAACGTATAAGTTGTGTTCTCTGTCACCGTCATAAGGTCGTTTTTCCCAGCGTAGCGTTGCGCCAGCATCAATCACGTCATTCCAGCTAATGCGTTGCCCGTAGCCGAGTTGGGTGACGACATCCGTGCCATAATGTTTTTGCCAGGAGGCACCAACACCTGCGCTGAAGATTTGCTCCCAGCTATTTTCATAGCTTCGCCATAACAAATGACTTGCCTCAAATGCCGGAACAATATCGAACATTTTTATAGGGTTGTAGTATGGGGTGTCGTGTTCTGTATTTTGTTCGTAATACAGATTGGGGAGGAAATCGACAATCAAATATGGTGAAGACCAGATGCGTTCCTGACCCTCAAGTGAGACTTCATGACGCTGATTACTGTCAGAAAAATCAGTGAAAGCCCAAGAGACACCGTACTTACGCCGCTCATTTTGATACCAGCGAACATAAGCCTGTGCACTGTTGCCTGTAACACCATTTTTCATTGCCCGTAATGGAACGCGGTGAGAGAGGCGTTCCAGTTGCGAACCAATACGCCAGTTATCATTAAAATCATACCAGCCAGACAGGCGCGCGCCGGGTTTATGCTCATGATTGAAAAAGCGTTCGGTGTACTCCGCCTCAAGCCAGATATTACGTGACCGCCACTCAACACCCGCAAGCCAGTCGCGAATAATCCCTTTTCCTTCGCTAAATTGTCCATCGGCATAACCGAATCCAGCAAAACCGCGCCAGTTATCATTCAGCGGTGGTGAATAAACGATGGTGGTTAAGTCGACATCATGTTTGCCACTATCCGGACCTTCGGCATCAATTCCTGTTGAACCAGCGATACGAAGCTCTGCAAGATTATGTACATCAACCGCACGTTTTAAACGTACAACGCCGGGATCTTGCGGTTCACGTTCGACAACATCGTGCGTTAAGACCGCTGCCTGCTGCCATTCTTGTAACGTTAATGCTGTCCAGGCTTGTTCAACCTCCAGATTAATATTACGTGGCTCGATCACTTCTGCTTTTTTTAATTCATTTTCTGCCGCACGAGGCCAACCGCGGGCTTGTAACACACTCGCGTAATCAATGCGCAGTCCCTGATTTCCTGGTGCGTTATAAGCAAGCTCTCTGGCTGTCATTTCAGCCTGAGGAAGATCATTACTATATTTTGCTACGGTTGAGAGAAACGAATGCCCCTGTAACCAGGTATCATTCGGGATGCTCGTAGGCGTGCCCATTAACCGAAGGAAAGGCGGCGAAGTATTAATGGTATGTTGGGTGACAGTTAGCGCGCCGGGATAATTTTCACTCTCCAGGTGGCTGTAAAAGAGATCCGCAAGTTCTTCATCGGATAAATCCGGGGCAATGGTCTCCTTGTGATAAAAGAGCTCTGTCATTATTGACTGTGCTTTTTTTGGCTGATGTTCTTTGAGATAAGCCGACGCAACCCAATATTGCGCCCAGGGCGGAATAATTTGCCCCGTCTTTTTTAAACGCTGATAGTGAGAAATAACGTCTTTATAACGATCGCGAGTTAATAACGCGCCAAGATGATCAATCTGAATACGCTGGTACTGGGCAGTGCGGTCAGGGTTATCATGCCACAGAATTTCTAATGCAGCGTATTGGGCGAGGGCGCGATCGGCAATGGCATAACGTTCACTTTCACTGCGCGTAGGCATAAACGACAGTCTGACCAGTTCGGCATGAATATCAGCGCGAATATCTGGCGTTAAATTGGCATCGTCAATCGCGGCAGCAAGTTGATTATTCCGTAATGCCTGCACGTATTCTGTGGGATATTGTTGCGTTAAGGCATTTTCAGGTAATGACCCTGTCATCGCCCGTAATTCATCCTCATGCCGCCCCGCCAGTTTATAGATATAGGCTTCTGCGAGTAAATTAGCTTTGTCCGGTGCTCCAGAGTTAAGCTGCTTAAGTTTAACCAGCGCAGAATCATAGTGACCCGCATCTGCCAGGGTTAAAATTTGTCCCCGTTGATAATCCTTATTTTGCGACTCCAGAGAGAGTGCCTTTTGCCACAGTGTAAGCGAGTTTTGCCATTGTTGCAGGTTACGATAAGCGACGGCGACAGCTGCATAACCACGCGCTGGTAATTGCTGATGACGGTAGCGGTTGTAAACGGTAATAACCTGTTTATCTTGCCCGGCCCATAAGGCAATCTGTAACCAGTCAGCAATTTGGTTATTACTGAGTGCTGATTTTTGTGCAAACCATAACAAAGCTGGCTGAGTATTTCCCTTGCGAGCTTCGATAATCAATGCATCATAGGCATTATTAACAGCACTCTTCGCCGCGGGACTCGCTGCTAAAAATGCGGCAGTAAGAATTTTCAAAGCCCATTTGGTTTTCGGGCACCTTTTTCTGCTACTTGAATACATCCTGTATTACTCCATGTATTGCCAAAATCTCTCTCTGTATCTAATTACAGGTAACTGAAACGAAAGATATTTTTTTGCACATCATAATCCGTTATTAAACGCGGAAGAGAGACGTGAATTGTTGATGATGAGAAGAAGAAATGATGAGTAGAGTATCCATATAAAATCCTTTTCTCGCCCGAAAATCCATTCCAATGATGAGGAACTTCAGGAATACGGCATAAATCCCAATGCCTTTTTCAAAATAAATTAGGATTAAAATAATTAAATCAGTAAATTCCGATGCATGATATCGGATTTTTCGAAAGTCCTGATGAAATGCAGCGTTACTGTACTCACGGATTCAATTGTTATTCCTAATATATCTATGAATTAATGTTTTATAAGGATTTCCTTATAACCATTTATATGTATTTGCAAGCCTGTCTTGTCGCGAAGAATGTATAAAGCACTAAGGTAATAATAATTGCGGTCTGCAACTATCATCATTGGTATTGTTTGTGGTGGATTTTTATATTGACAACAGTACAGTTCTTATATCTATTAGTGACAGAAAGGGATCTACAACCTACAGATTGGTGTAGCTTTATGGAAAAAGACTATTTGGGAATTAGTAGTACTGTATTGGTGAGCTTATTGTTTGGGCTTGCATTCGTTTTGGTAAATAGTTGGTTTAATCAGCCAACCGTTGAGGAGGTTGTTCCACGATCAACCTATCTAATGGTTATGATTGCTTTATTTTTTATCGATACCGTTGCATTTATTTTCATGCAATTGTATTTCATTTATGATCGTGTGCAATTTTCAAACTGCATACTTAGTTTAGCGTTTCTGAGTTGTTTGATTTACTTTGTTAAAACTGTCATTATCATTCAGCAATTTATTGAGGGGCATTTGATAAGCAGCGTTGTACAAAATGATATTGCAATTTATTATTTGTTTCGTCAGATGAGTTTGTGCATGTTAATATTGCTAGCGCTGGTGAATAAAGTTAGTGAAAACAATAAGAAACGCTGTTTTTTTTCCAAAAAAATGACATTGTGTATAAGCCTATTTTTTATTTTTGGGGGGGCGGCAGTTGCTCACATGCTAAGTAGTCATTATGATGACTACAGTTTACATATTGCCGAGTTAACAAATGAAAATGGTCAGGTAGTCTGGAAAACCTCATATGTTACCATAATGATTTTCATGTGGTTAATCTTGCTTTTGGTTAATCTATACTTTAATGGTTTACGCTGTGATATCTGGAATGGAGTATCAGTGATTGCTTTCTGTGCCGTGCTGTATAATATCTCTCTGTTATTTATGAGCAGGTATAGTGTGTCCACTTGGTATATTAGCCGCACTATTGAAGTAGTCAGTAAATTAACCGTTATGGTAATATTTATGTGCCATATTTTCAGTGCGCTACGAGTAACAAAGAACATTGCCCATCGCGATCCATTAACTAATATATTTAACAGGAATTATTTTTTCAATGAACTGAAGGCTCAATCAGCATCAGCCCAAAAAACGTCTTATTGTGTCATGATTATGGATATCGATCACTTTAAAAAAGTTAACGATACGTGGGGGCATCCGGTTGGCGATCAGGTGATAAAAACAGTGGTGAGCATCATTGGGAAAAGCATACGACCAAATGACCTTTTAGCACGCGTTGGCGGCGAAGAGTTTGGCGTCTTGCTGACGGAGACCGATACTGAAAGCGCGAAAGTTTTAGCCGAAAGGATAAGGGCAAATGTAGAGCGTTTGACAGGCGATAATCCTGAATACGCCATACCGCAAAAAGTGACGATTAGCATTGGCGCTGTGGTGACTCAGGGAAGTGCGTTAAATCCGAATGAAATCTATCGAATGGCTGATAATGCACTATATGAAGCGAAAGAAACCGGACGTAATAAGATAGTTGTAAAAGAGGCAGAAATTCTTATCAACTGCAAGGATGATGATTGAGTTTGTCGCCAGTTGTCGAACCCCGGTCGGGGCTTTTCATCCCCCGGTGTGTGCAATATACGAAAAAAAAGCCCGTACCTTCGTACGAGCTCTTCTTTAAAGATGGCGGTGAGGGGGGATTGACTCGCTTCGCTCGCCCTGCGGGCAGCCCGCTCACTGCGTTCACGGTCTGTCCAACTGGCTGTCGCCAGTTGTCGAACCCCTGTCGGGGCTTTTCATCCCCCGGTGTGTGCAATATACGAAAAAAAAGCCCGTACCTTCGTACGAGCTCTTCTTTAAAGATGGCGGTGAGGGGGGATTGACTCGCTTCGCTCGCCCTGCGGGCAGCCCGCTCACTGCGTTCACGGTCTGTCCAACTGGCTGTCGCCAGTTGTCGAACCCCTGTCGGGGCTTCCCATCCCCCCGGTGTGTGCAATATACGAAAAAAAAAGCCCGTACCTTCGTACGAGCTCTTCTTTAAAGATGGCGGTGAGGGGGGATTGACTCGCTTCGCTCGCCCTGCGGGCAGCCCGCTCACTGCGTTCACGGTCTGTCCAACTGGCTGTCGCCAGTTGTCGAACCCCTGTCGGGGCTTCTCATCCCCCCGGTGTGTGCAATATACGAAAAAAAAAGCCCGTACTTTCGTACGAGCTCTTCTTTAAAGATGGCGGTGAGGGGGGGATTCGAACCCCCGATACGTTGCCGTATACACACTTTCCAGGCGTGCTCCTTCAGCCACTCGGACACCTCACCAAATTGTCGTTCCTGTCGTGCTGGAACGGGCGCTAATTTAGGGAAATCATGACCTGAGGTCAACAAACTTTTTTAAAAAATCGCGCGTTTATTCAAACTTCAATCAATATGCAGTTTTAATAAGCGAAATCTGCTTTTTTTGCCACCGACCACGGATTTGTTATGCTGGTGGCCTTTGTAGATCATAACGATAAGTGCGAATAAATTTCGCGCAACGCTTTTCGGGAGTCAGTATGGACATCATCTTTTATCACCCAACGTTCGATACCCAATGGTGGATTGAGGCACTGCGCAAAGCGATTCCTCAGGCAAGAGTCAGAGCATGGAAAAGCGGAGATAATGACTCTGCTGATTATGCTTTAGTCTGGCATCCTCCAGTTGAAATGCTGGCAGGGCGCGATCTTAAAGCGGTGTTCGCACTCGGGGCCGGTGTTGATTCTATTTTGAGCAAGCTACAGGCACACCCTGAAATGCTGAAGCCTTCTGTTCCACTTTTTCGCCTGGAAGATACCGGTATGGGCGAGCAAATGCAGGAATATGCCGTTAGTCAGGTGCTGCATTGGTTTCGACGTTTTGACGATTATCGCATCCAGCAAAATAGTTCGCATTGGCAACCGCTGCCTGAATATCATCGGGAAGATTTTACCATCGGCATTTTGGGCGCAGGCGTACTGGGCAGTAAAGTTGCACAGAGTCTGCAAACCTGGCGCTTCCCGCTGCGTTGCTGGAGTCGAACCCGTAAATCGTGGCCTGGCGTGCAAAGCTTTGCCGGACGGGAAGAACTCTCTGCATTTCTGAGCCAATGCCGGGTATTGATTAATTTGTTACCGAATACCCCTGAAACCGTCGGCATTATTAATCAACAATTAATCGAAAAATTACCGGATGGCGCGTATCTCCTCAACCTGGCGCGTGGTGTTCATGTCGTGGAAGATGACCTGCTCGCGGCGCTGGATAGCGGCAAAGTTAAAGGTGCAATGCTGGATGTTTTTAATCGCGAACCCTTACCGCCGGAAAGTCCGCTCTGGCAACATCCACGCGTGGCGATAACACCACATGTCGCCGCGATTACCCGTCCCGCTGAAGCTGTGGAGTACATTTCTCGCACCATTGCCCAGCTCGAAAAAGGGGAGAGGGTCTGCGGGCAAGTCGACCGCGCACGCGGCTACTAATAAAGCATCAGGTTTCCTGCTATCCTTGGCGGGAATTGAATACAGGAGAGAGTTATGTATCCCGTCGACCTTCATATGCATACCGTTGCCAGCACGCATGCATATAGCACATTGAGTGATTACATTGCCCAGGCCAAACAAAAGGGCATTAAACTTTTTGCGATCACCGATCATGGCCCAGATATGGAAGATGCGCCGCATCACTGGCACTTCATTAACATGCGTATCTGGCCGCGAGTGGTTGATGGGGTTGGGATCCTGCGCGGCATCGAAGCTAACATTAAAAATGTTGACGGTGAAATTGACTGCAGTGGCAAAATGTTTGATTCGCTGGATCTGATTATTGCCGGTTTTCATGAGCCGGTGTTTGCGCCGCATGACAAAGCGACCAATACGCAAGCGATGATCGCCACTATCGCCAGCGGCAATGTGCATATAATAAGCCATCCCGGAAATCCGAAATATGAAATAGATGTTAAAGCCGTTGCTGAAGCAGCTGCGAAACATCAGGTGGCGCTGGAAATCAATAATTCCTCATTTTTACACTCACGTAAGGGCAGTGAAGACAACTGTCGTGCGGTAGCCGCAGCGGTACGTGACGCTGGAGGTTGGGTGGCATTAGGCTCGGATTCTCACACCGCGTTTACCATGGGTGAATTTGAAGAGTGTCTTAAAATCCTCGACGCGGTAGATTTTCCGCCAGAGCGCATTTTGAATGTTTCTCCGCGCCGCTTACTGAACTTCCTTGAATCTCGTGGTATGGCACCGATTGCGGAATTTGCAGACCTTTAATTACTAGTCATGGAAATATATTAATGAACGAGTTTTCTATCCTCTGTCGTGTGCTGGGTTCGCTCTATTACCGCCAACCGCAAGATCCTTTACTGGTGCCGCTGTTTACCCTGATTCGTGAGGGGAAACTGGCTGCGAACTGGCCACTGGAGCAGGATGAGTTACTGACACGTTTACAGAAAAGCTGTGATATGGCGCAAGTCTCTGCCGAATACAATGCGTTGTTTATCGGCGATGAATGTGCTGTGCCGCCATATCGTAGCGCATGGGTTGAGGGCGCGACGGAAGCGGAAGTGCGCGCTTTTCTTTCCGAACGAGGGATGCCATTAGCGGATACGCCAGCCGATCACATCGGTACATTGCTGCTCGCGGCTTCCTGGCTGGAAGATCAGTCAACGGAAGATGAGAGCGAAGCACTGGAAACACTGTTCAGTGAGTATCTGTTACCCTGGTGTGGTGCGTTCCTTGGCAAAGTGGAGGCCCATGCAACTACGCCTTTCTGGCGCACCATGGCACCGCTAACCCGCGATGCTATTAGTGCAATGTGGGACGAGCTGGAAGAAGATTCTGAAGAGTAAATGTGATCTCCATCACTCATAACTGCAACAGATAATTTGTTGTTGCATAAAATGTGTGCTCGATCTCATTCATGGCCGCGTTTTCTGCTATCATGCGCGGCATGAACATACTTCTCTCTATTGCAATCACAACAGGCATTCTCTCCGGTATCTGGGGATGGGTGGCTGTTTCCCTGGGCTTACTAAGCTGGGCGGGCTTCCTGGGCTGTACGGCCTACTTTGCCTGCCCGCAAGGTGGGCTGAAAGGGCTGGCGATCTCCGCTGCAACCCTGCTTAGTGGCGTGGTGTGGGCGATGGTCATTATTTACGGTAGTGCACTGGCACCACATCTGGAAATTCTCGGTTATGTCATAACCGGTATTGTCGCGTTTCTGATGTGTATTCAGGCGAAACAGCTGCTGCTTTCATTTGTTCCGGGGACGTTTATAGGCGCATGCGCGACGTTTGCCGGGCAGGGTGACTGGAAACTGGTGTTACCTTCGCTGGCGCTTGGACTGGTATTTGGTTACGCAATGAAAAACAGCGGCTTGTGGCTGGCGGCGCGTAGTGCAAAGACGGCTCACCGTGAGCAGCAAATCAAAAATAAAGCGTGAGGGGCACTCACGCTTTCGCTTGAACAGTAAAATGCCGGATGATAATTCCGGCATTTTTATCTATCAGGATTCCGGTGGAACCGACATATGGCGGTATTTCACCAGAATGTCATTCTGCCGTTCTGCTTTGTTCTGCAAATCCCAAAGACCGCGGTCGATACCATCATTAATCAGGAAAATGACGCCTGTTTCGATAGCCGACATAAGGCACAGCATAACGGGTTCGTTCGAGGTGTAACCTACTTCCCCTTCCAGCAAGCGCTGGTAGTCAATAAAGCGGAAGACCCCCGCCTGAACTTCATAGGAAAGTATCGTCTTACTGGTGTTCACCGAGGAGAGGATCTCACCGGTACTCACATTGACGACACGCAGGTTCACGGCAATCTGATCGAGCTGGTATTGCGTGTCTGCACCGATCCCAAAATATCTTGCCCCAACACCGCCCGATTTAACGTTGCTTTCATAACCGATAATCGAACCTTCAACCATGATATTTGCCGCCGTTAAAGATTGCAGCGGGATTCGGTTATTAATGGCAACCGTGCCGTTTTCTTGTGCTGCACGAATAATCTTGCGCTCGTTAAGCAGGTTTTGTAAGCCCTGGCGCTCCAGCGGTATAAACCAGCGAGAATCTTTCAATGCCGTGACCAGCATTGCCGTGGCGCTTTGCGGAACAGCAGTGGAGAAGTTACTTGCCGGGTAGGGTTTAAATTGCCCGGTTTCGTCCTGAATGTTGTATACCGAAACAAAGATCTTACCCGTCGGCGCTGGCAGATGGGTCAAATCTTTGTAGCTCTGAGCACGAGGCATTAATGTCGGTCTGGCGGCTTCTTTAGGCGGGGCGGTTAAGCATCCGCTCAGTAACATGACGGCAACCAAAAGAAATAAGCGCTGCATGATTATTTTCCTTATGAAGCTGGGGCTTAAAAATCGGTTGAGTTATTTTGTAAACCCGAAACCTGGATGGTCGAGGTTTGTCCGGTTTTGCGATCCGTCACATTCAACTGCAATTGACCATCGCGGTTAGCGATATCGACAATATAATCGTTGGTCACCATGCGGCCCGGTTTACCGGTATTAATATTCGACAGTAGCCCACCTAAAATTTGTGACTGGATGGCCTGGGTAAAGTTATCTAACGCTGATGGCGTTTCAATACCAAAGTCATCGTTATAGCTCGGATCTTTATAAGAGTTTTGTGCCTGGGCGCTATTTAATAAAAAAGCACCGTTATTTGGGTTACCACCAAAGTTTGGATTACGGAACTGGAAAGTCATGGTTCCAGCCCAACTTAAAGGCGAAATAAGCATGAGTAGAACTACTGCATGTTTGACACGCATTGCAGCCTCCGAACAATTTTTTATTTAGAATTCATCATGCGCCAAATCGCCCGTACTCAATAACGCCTGATTTATCTGGCGACGATTTAGTGCTTCTTCAGTTTGAATCAGTGCAAAGACGACAGTTTTTTCGAAGTCTCTTTTCAACGGGAATAAAAAAGTCTGGAAAATAACGTCCTGATTGACCGTTATTGTGATCCAACTTCCCCATCGTGCACTGGGCCTTTCATTAATCGTTAAGTTACCCGTATAGTCACTTTCCCATTTATCACTAAAGGCTCGGTAAAAATCATGGCCAATAGATGAAACAGTATGGTCAGTTAACAAGCCCGGGACTTCTACCTCAACGGCGTGAAGATTCCCTGCGGCGAACAGGAATTCTGCCGCCACAATCCAGCGTAAATAACGTTTCATGGCTTTATCGCCTGAGGTTATCGTTTGCCCAGGAAACCGCTTGAGTCCGGTTTTTTACGGCTATCTTCTTGAAAAGATTATAAAGATGCGTTTTAACCGTATTTTCGCTGATGAACAACGAACGAGCGATCTCGTTATTAGACGCGCCGATACGCAGCTTATTCAGGATCTCTTTTTCCCGATGAGTAAGGAGGGCTGATTCCGTGCTGTTATAACGATAGTTACCTGAATGCGTAATCAGGTAACTGGCAAGCTTTTGCGTAAAGTAGCATTCGCCGCGCAGGACGCCTTGCAACCCATTGACAACACGTTCTTGATCCTCCATGGCATAAAAAACGCCGTTGATATGAGGCCAGTTTTCAATGTCGCGGTACGGGTAATCTTCAGGCGTATTTAGCAACAATATTTTGATATTGTTGTTTTTCCTGCTCAAAGTATCCTGCCAATAATGGATAAGCTTTTTATCCGCTTCCATCATATCCAGAAGAATAATAGAACCTGAAGATATATCGTCCAGAGAACGTTGAATATTATGTAATTTTCCTGTAATTGCCAGCGATTGTTTAAGGTGCTGCAAGAGAGCTGTCGCCTGCAAAGAAGGTTTAGTGATCAACAATAATGTATGACCATGGATACTATGGACTTCATTAAACATGATGAAACCCCGCTTTTTTTATTGATCGCACACCTGACAGCTGCCTCTAAAATAGAAGCACCAGAAGTACTGACAGATGTTGCACTGCTGTGTGTAGTAATAAATCAGCCCTAAATGGGTAAAATATAAAACTAATGGATTACATCTGATTTCAATCTAGCCATTACAAATCTTAAATCAAGTGTTAAACATGTAACTAAATGTAACTCGTTATATTAAAATGTTAATCTTAAGGTTTTGTTAAGTTTAGAAATGATAGAAAAGTTGTACATTTGGTTTTTCTTGCACAATTTTAAAAAATCATACAAATGGTGCTAACTTGCTAATAATGCATATAAAAAATATTTCGGTGTAGTCCTTTCGTCATGTAAAACGTTCTTGTTTTTTCTACACACCTCCGTGGACAATTTTTTACTGCAAAAAGACGAGGTTTGTCACGGCTTGTGCGCAAGACATATCGCAGCAATCAGCGACGGGCAAGAAGAATGACTGTCTGGTGATTTTTGATTGCGGAAAACCGAAATTTAAAAGAAAACAAAATATTTTTTTTGCGTAGATAACAGCGTATTTACGTGGGTTTTAATACTTTGGTATGAACAAAAAAAGAAAAATACAACGCGCGGGTGAGTTATTAAAAATATTTCCGCAGACATACTTTCCATCGTAACGCGGCGTTAACAAAATACAGGTTGCGTTAACAACCAAGTTGAAATGATTTAATTTCTTAAATGTACGACCAGGTCCAGGGTGACAACATGAAAAACAAATTGTTATTTATGATGTTAACAATACTGGGTGCGCCTGGGATTGCAGCCGCAGCAGGTTATGATTTAGCTAATTCAGAATATAACTTCGCGGTAAATGAATTGAGTAAGTCTTCATTTAATCAGGCAGCCATAATTGGTCAAGCTGGGACTAATAATAGTGCTCAGTTACGGCAGGGAGGCTCAAAACTTTTGGCGGTTGTTGCGCAAGAAGGTAGTAGCAACCGGGCAAAGATTGACCAGACAGGAGATTATAACCTTGCATATATTGATCAGGCGGGCAATGCCAACGATGCCAGTATTTCGCAAGGTGCTTATGGTAATACTGCGATGATTATCCAGAAAGGTTCTGGTAATAAAGCAAATATTACACAGTATGGTACTCAAAAAACGGCAATTGTAGTGCAGAGACAGTCGCAAATGGCTATTCGCGTGACACAACGTTAATTTCCATTCGACTTTTAAATCAATCCGATGGGGGTTTTACATGAAACTTTTAAAAGTAGCAGCAATTGCAGCAATCGTATTCTCTGGTAGCGCTCTGGCAGGTTCTATTCCTCAGTATGGCGGTGGTGGTCACCATGGCGGTGGCGGTAATAATAGCGGCCCAAATTCAGAGCTGAATATTTACCAGTACGGTGGTGGTAACTCTGCACTTGCTCTGCAAACTGATGCTCGTAACTCTGACTTGACTATTACCCAGCACGGTGGCGGTAACGGTGCAGATGTTGGTCAGGGCTCTGATGACAGCTCAATCGATCTGACCCAACGTGGCTTCGGTAACAGTGCCACTCTTGATCAGTGGAACGGTAAAAACTCTGAAATGACTGTTAAACAGTTTGGTGGTGGTAACGGTGCTGCAGTTGATCAAACTGCATCTAACTCTAGCGTAAACGTTACTCAGGTTGGTTTTGGCAACAACGCGACCGCTCATCAGTACTAATTTATATTTCGTATTACAGAAACAGGGCGTAAGCCCTGTTTTTTTTCGGGAGATGAATATGAATGCGTTATTACTCCTTGCGGCACTTTCCAGTCAGATAACCTTTAATACGACCCAGCAAGGGGATATGTACACCATTATTCCTGAAGTCACTCTTACTCAATCTTGTCTATGCAGAGTACAAATATTGTCCCTGCGTGAAGGCAGTTCAGGACAAAGTCAGACGAAGCAAGAAAAGACCCTCTCATTGCCTGCTAATCAACCCATTGCTTTGACGAAGTTGAGTTTAAATATTTCCCCGGACGATCGGGTGAAAATAGTTGTTACTGTTTCTGATGGACAGTCACTTCATTTATCACAACAATGGCCGCCCTCTTCAGAAAAGTCTTAATTTGTTGAAATATCGAGCATAAGATGAATCTGGAGAGAATGGTCTGCTGCGGATCAGCCAACCTGAAAGTATGGATAACACAACCCTCAAGGATGACTAATCATTGAGGAAATAGAATAAATGTTCAGATCTTTTTTAAACTCTCTTATGCTCGGCAGTTTGTTTTTTCCTTTTATTGCCATCGCAGGAAGCACCGCGCAAGGGGGCGTGATCCATTTTTATGGCCAAATTGTGGAACCGGCATGTGACGTCAGCACCCAGTCATCACCCGTAGAAATGAACTGCCCACAGAATGGCTCTGTTCCGGGCAGAACCTATTCCAGCAAAGCGTTAATGAGCGGCAATGTCAAAAACGCGCAAATAGCCTCAGTAAAAGTGCAGTATCTTGATAAACAGAAAAAGCTGGCTGTAATGAACATCGAATATAACTAAGTTTCTGAACAACTCACCTTGCTGAGCAGAAAAATGCGATTTAACCAAAAAGCCTGCTGTACACTTAAGAAACAAGAAGGTGTAAGGAGGCGTTATGAAAACGCGTATTCATGTTGTGCAGGGTGATATTACCAAACTGGCCGTTGATGTGATTGTGAATGCGGCTAATCCGTCATTAATGGGAGGCGGCGGCGTCGATGGAGCCATTCATCGCGCAGCGGGTCCGGCCCTTCTGGATGCCTGTTTAAAAGTCAGGCAACAGCAGGGCGATTGCCCTACGGGGCATGCCGTTATTACGCTTGCAGGCGATCTTCCCGCTAAAGCCGTAGTGCACACCGTCGGGCCAGTCTGGCGTGGTGGTGAACAAAACGAAGACCAGCTTTTGCAGGATGCCTATCTCAATAGCCTACGACTGGTGGCGGCAAACAGCTATACGTCAGTGGCTTTTCCTGCAATTAGTACTGGGGTTTATGGTTACCCTCGTGCGGCAGCGGCTGAAATCGCAGTAAAAACCGTTTCAGAATTTATTACCCGTCACGCTTTACCCGAACAGGTATACTTTGTCTGTTATGATGAAGAAAACGCCCACCTCTACGAAAGACTCCTTACCCAACAAGGAGATGAATGATTTGCCCCGGCTGGCGAGCGCGGTGCTGCCACTGTGTTCGCAACATCCCGGTCAGTGTGGCCTTTTCCCTCTGGAGAAAAGTCTGGATGCGTTTGCCGCCCGGTATCGTCTGGCCGAAATGGCAGAGCATACGCTGGATGTTCAGTATTACATCTGGCAGGACGATATGTCGGGTCGGTTACTGTTTTCCGCCCTGTTAGCCGCAGCAAAGCGTGGCGTTCGCGTCCGTTTGTTGCTGGACGACAACAATACACCCGGACTTGACGACATTTTACGCTTGCTTGACAGTCATCCCCGCATTGAAGTCCGGCTTTTTAATCCTTTCTCGTTTCGCTTGCTACGTCCGCTTGGTTATATCACCGACTTTTCCCGTCTCAATCGCCGTATGCACAATAAAAGTTTCACTGTCGATGGCGTGGTGACGCTGGTAGGGGGGCGAAATATTGGTGATGCCTATTTTGGTGCAGGGGAAGAGCCACTTTTTTCGGATTTAGATGTCATGGCAATAGGACCAGTTGTAGAGGACGTTGCCGATGATTTCGCCCGCTACTGGTATTGTAAATCGGTTTCACCCTTACAGCAGGTGCTGGATGTCCCGGAAGGTGAAATGGCGGATCGCATCGAGTTACCCGCCTCCTGGCATGACGATGCCATGACGCATCGTTATTTACGCAAAATGGAATCCAGCCCTTTTATAAAACATCTGGTTGATGGAACGTTGCCGCTTATCTGGGCGAAAACACGTTTATTAAGTGATGATCCGGCGAAAGGGGAAGGCAAGGCAAAACGGCATTCACTGTTACCGCAACGCCTGTTCGATATCATGGGCTCACCCAGTGAACGCATCGATATTATCTCTTCCTATTTTGTACCGACACGCGCAGGTGTGGCGCAACTCTTACGGATGGTGAGAAAAGGGGTAAAGATTGCGATCCTAACCAATTCTCTTGCCGCTAACGATGTTGCTGTCGTCCATGCCGGATACGCGCGCTGGCGCAAAAAATTGCTCCGCTACGGCGTGGAATTATATGAACTCAAGCCGACGCGTGAACAAAGTAGTACGTTACACGATCGCGGCATAACCGGTAATTCCGGTGCCAGCCTGCATGCTAAAACCTTTAGCATCGATGGTAAAACGGTGTTTATTGGCTCTTTCAATTTCGATCCACGTTCGACATTGCTCAATACTGAAATGGGGTTCGTGATAGAGAGCGAAACGCTGGCACAGTTAATTGATAAACGCTTTATTCAGAGCCAGTATGATGCGGCCTGGCAGCTCCGTCTGGACAGGTGGGGGCGGATCAACTGGGTTGATCGTCATGCAAAGAAAGAAATTGTTCTCAAAAAAGAACCCGCTACCAGTTTCTGGAAGCGGGTTATGGTCAGACTGGCGTCGATATTGCCTGTGGAATGGTTATTGTAAACGCGGCTTAACGGGCTGGTGCTTTATCGTTCTCACGCTTAACAACCGGTTTACCAGAGAACAAAAACTTCAGTAACGGGATGCGTAAATGAATTTCATACAGAATTATCGCAATCCCTACTACGAATATCAGGCCACAGAGAAAACCAAGCCAGTTGGAGGTGATGTGCGGTGTAATGTACGCGCCGAAAAACAGCGTTAACGGGTGGTGAACCAGATAGATAAATAGCGATGCGTTAACAAAGTAAGTCACCCGCGCTGACTGGAAGTTAAGCAAACGGTGGCCGAAGGAGAAGACCACATTCACCATCCACAGACCGAGGACCATCGTGATCACCGACTCGGTTTCGTACATCCAGGCATCGCCACTGCCATAGCGCTGGTTGAGTAAGTAAGCGACAAATGCCAATGCTGCTGCAAGGGTACAGCCACGAGACGGCGTGGTAAACAAGGCTTTAAGATGAGGGAAAATGAAAGCCAGTGCGCCGAGGATAAAGAACGGCAAATAAAATAACGTTTGCATGACAATAAAATTGAACATGCCGTTACTCAGAATGGGTGGATACACAATAAAAATCGTTCTTCTTATTACCGCATAACCGATGCCGAGGCACAAAAAAATCACCGATAATTTTACCATCGAGAATTTTTTATTCGTTTTATCAGAATTTTCTAAATTATTTCTGATGCGTTTAAATATCCATACGCACAGCGTCGTCATGACCACTAACACCAGTAAAAACCACAGGTGTGATATTAATTCCCAGGCCAACGTATTATATTTGTCATACAATGACAGCCCAGGCCAACTTTCCGCTTTCCCTTTGACGTATTGCAGCATAATAAATTGCGGCAATGTCAGTAGGGGGATGGCTGTTAACATCGGGATCCCTACACGTTCGACACGTACTTTCCACCATTTTTTCAAGGGATAGCGTAAAAAAAGCATGTAAGAAAAGTACCCGGATATAACGAAAAATACCTGCATGCGGAACGAGTGGATGAAGTCATTAAAAAGGGTCAGCCATAATGACGGTTCGGCGCTATTCACATGCCATGTATGGCTCGAATAGATTAAAGAAATATGAAAAGGGATCCCTAACAACATCAGCCAGGCGCGGATGGAGTCGAGGAAATATTCACGTTGCGCGGGTACTGGGTTCATATATGGTTAACTAATCTCGGATTTTTCGTCTTATCCCTGTCGGGTTATGCCTTTAGGCTTGTTGCCATAGCGACACCGACCTGACCGCGCCAGACGCAGGCTGCAAGGTTTTTATGCATAGCATCATCGCTACCACTAACCAGAATGGAAGCGTCTGTAAGACGGTTGATAAATAAATTTGCTGGCAAACCCTACACGAAGTCGATGCTTCTGTCTTTAGGAGAAGCACGGAAAGTGAAAACGGTTGCAATCAGGTGCTTAATCCATGAGCCAGCGTGCTGAACGATACCGGGATTCTGTTGTCGGAATGGCTGGTTATCCATTAAAATAGATCGGATCGATATAAGCACACAAAGGGGGAAGTGCTTACTAATTATGAAACATAAACTACAAATGATGAAAATGCGTTGGTTGAGTGCTGCAGTAATGTTAACCCTGTATACATCTTCAAGCTGGGCTTTCAGTATTGATGATGTCGCAAAGCAAGCTCAATCCTTAGCCGGGAAAGGCTATGAGGCGCCTAAAAGCAACTTGCCCTCCGTTTTCCGCGACATGAAATACGCGGACTATCAGCAGATCCAGTTTAATCATGACAAAGCGTACTGGAACAATCTGAAGACCCCATTCAAACTCGAGTTCTACCATCAGGGTATGTACTTCGATACCCCGGTCAAAATAAATGAAGTGACTGCCACCGCAGTCAAACGAATCAAATACAGCCCGGATTATTTCACTTTCGGCGATGTTCAGCATGATAAAGACACGGTAAAAGACCTTGGTTTTGCCGGTTTTAAAGTGCTTTACCCGATCAACAGCAAAGATAAAAACGATGAAATCGTCAGCATGCTCGGGGCCAGCTATTTCCGCGTGATTGGCGCAGGTCAGGTTTATGGCCTTTCTGCCCGCGGCCTGGCAATTGATACCGCCTTGCCATCGGGTGAAGAATTTCCACGTTTCAAAGAGTTCTGGATCGAGCGTCCAAAACCGACTGATAAACGTTTAACCATTTATGCATTGCTTGACTCGCCGCGTGCGACAGGTGCTTACAAATTCGTGGTTATGCCAGGGCGTGACACGGTTGTGGATGTGCAGTCGAAAATCTATCTGCGCGATAAAGTCGGCAAACTGGGAGTTGCACCGTTAACCAGTATGTTCCTGTTTGGGCCGAACCAACCTTCGCCTGCAAATAACTATCGCCCGGAGTTGCACGACTCTAACGGTCTCTCTATCCATGCCGGTAATGGTGAGTGGATCTGGCGTCCGTTGAATAACCCGAAACATTTAGCGGTCAGCAGCTTCTCGATGGAAAATCCGCAAGGCTTCGGTCTGTTGCAGCGCGGTCGTGATTTCTCCCGCTTCGAAGATCTCGATGATCGTTACGACCTCCGTCCAAGCGCATGGGTGACTCCGAAAGGGGAGTGGGGCAAAGGCAGCGTTGAGCTGGTGGAAATTCCAACCAACGATGAAACCAACGATAACATCGTCGCTTACTGGACGCCGGATCAGCTGCCGGAGCCGGGTAAAGAGATGAACTTTAAATACACCATCACCTTTAGCCGTGATGAAGACAAACTGCATGCACCAGATAACGCATGGGTGCAACAAACGCGTCGTTCAACGGGGGATGTGAAGCAGTCGAACCTGATTCGCCAGCCTGACGGTACTATCGCCTTTGTGGTCGATTTTACCGGCGCAGAGATGAAAAAACTGCCAGAGGATACCCCGGTCACAGCGCAAACCAGCATTGGTGATAATGGTGAGATAGTTGAAAGCACGGTGCGCTATAACCCGGTTACCAAAGGCTGGCGTCTGGTGATGCGTGTGAAAGTGAAAGATGCCAAGAAAACCACTGAAATGCGTGCTGCGCTGGTGAATGCCGATCAGACGTTGAGTGAAACCTGGAGCTACCAGTTACCTGCCAATGAATAAGACAACTGAGTACATTGACGCAATGCCCATCGCCGCAAGCGAGAAAGCGGCATTGCCGAAGACTGATATCCGCGCCGTTCATCAGGCGCTGGATGCCGAACACCGCACCTGGGCGCGGGAGGATGACTCCCCGCAAGGCTCGGTAAAGGCGCGTCTGGAACAAGCCTGGCCAGATTCACTTGCTGATGGACAGTTAATTAAAGACGATGAAGGGCGCGATCAGCTTAAGGCGATGCCAGAAGCAAAACGCTCCTCGATGTTTCCCGACCCGTGGCGTACCAACCCGGTAGGCCGTTTCTGGGATCGCCTGCGTGGACGCGATGTAACGCCGCGCTATCTGGCTCGTTTGACCAAAGAAGAGCAGGAGAGCGAGCAAAAGTGGCGTACCGTCGGCACCATCCGCCGTTACATTCTGTTAATCCTGACGCTCGCGCAAACTGTTGTCGCGACCTGGTATATGAAGACCATTCTTCCATATCAGGGGTGGGCGCTGATTAATCCTATGGATATGGTTGGTCAGGATGTGTGGGTTTCCTTTATGCAGCTTCTGCCTTATATGCTGCAAACCGGTATCCTGATCCTCTTTGCGGTGCTGTTCTGTTGGGTGTCCGCCGGATTCTGGACGGCGTTGATGGGCTTCCTGCAACTGCTTATTGGTCGCGATAAATACAGTATATCTGCGTCGACAGTTGGCGATGAACCATTAAACCCGGAGCATCGCACGGCGTTGATCATGCCTATCTGTAACGAAGACGTGAACCGTGTTTTTGCTGGCCTGCGTGCAACGTGGGAATCAGTAAAAGCCACCGGGAATGCCAAACACTTTGATGTCTACATTTTGAGTGATAGTTACAACCCGGATATCTGCGTCGCAGAGCAAAAAGCGTGGATGGAGCTGATCGCTGAAGTCGGTGGCGAAGGTCAGATTTTCTATCGCCGCCGCCGTCGTCGCGTGAAGCGTAAAAGCGGTAATATCGATGACTTCTGCCGTCGCTGGGGCAGCCAGTACAGCTACATGGTGGTGCTGGATGCTGACTCGGTAATGACCGGTGATTGTTTGTGCGGCCTGGTGCGCCTGATGGAAGCTAACCCGAACGCCGGGATCATTCAGTCGTCGCCGAAAGCGTCCGGTATGGATACGCTGTATGCGCGCTGTCAGCAGTTCGCGACCCGCGTGTATGGGCCACTGTTTACAGCCGGTTTGCACTTCTGGCAACTTGGCGAGTCGCACTACTGGGGACATAACGCGATTATCCGCGTGAAACCGTTTATCGAGCACTGCGCACTGGCTCCGCTGCCGGGCGAAGGTTCCTTTGCCGGTTCAATTCTGTCACATGACTTCGTGGAAGCGGCGTTGATGCGCCGTGCAGGTTGGGGGGTGTGGATTGCTTACGATCTTCCGGGTTCTTATGAAGAATTGCCGCCTAACTTGCTTGATGAGCTAAAACGTGACCGCCGCTGGTGCCACGGTAACCTGATGAACTTCCGTCTGTTCCTGGTTAAGGGTATGCACCCGGTTCACCGTGCGGTATTCCTGACGGGCGTGATGTCTTATCTCTCCGCGCCGCTGTGGTTTATGTTCCTCGCGCTCTCTACTGCATTGCAGGTAGTGCATGCGTTGACCGAACCGCAATACTTCCTGCAACCACGGCAGTTATTCCCGGTGTGGCCGCAGTGGCGTCCTGAGCTGGCGATTGCACTTTTTGCTTCGACCATGGTGCTGTTGTTCCTGCCGAAGTTATTGAGCATTTTGCTTATCTGGTGCAAAGGAACGAAAGAATACGGCGGCTTCTGGCGCGTTACATTATCGTTGCTGCTGGAAGTGCTGTTTTCCGTGCTGTTGGCTCCGGTACGCATGCTGTTCCATACGGTCTTCGTCGTCAGCGCGTTCCTTGGCTGGGAAGTGGTGTGGAATTCACCGCAGCGTGATGATGACTCCACTTCCTGGGGCGAAGCGTTCAAACGCCACGGCTCACAGCTGCTGTTGGGGTTAGTGTGGGCAGTTGGTATGGCGTGGCTGGATCTGCGTTTCCTGTTCTGGCTGGCACCGATTGTCTTCTCGTTGATCCTGTCACCGTTTGTTTCGGTGATTTCCAGCCGTGCCACCGTTGGTCTGCGAACCAAACGCTGGAAACTGTTCCTGATCCCGGAAGAGTATTCACCGCCGCAGGTGCTGGTTGATACCGATCGTTTCCTTGAGATGAATCGTCAACGCTCCCTTGATGATGGTTTTATGCACGCGGTGTTTAACCCGTCATTTAACGCTCTGGCAACCGCAATGGCGACCGCGCGTCACCGCGCCAGTAAGGTGCTGGAAATCGCCCGTGATCGCCACGTTGAACAGGCGCTCAACGAGACGCCAGAGAAGCTGAATCGCGATCGTCGCCTGGTGCTGCTAAGCGATCCGGTGACGATGGCCCGTCTGCATTTCCGCGTCTGGAATTCCCCTGAGAGATATTCTTCATGGGTGAGTTATTATGAAGGGATAAAGCTGAATCCGCTGGCATTGCGTAAATCGGATGCGGCTTCGCAATAAAACGTAGTGGCCTGATGCGCTACGCTTATCAGGCCTACAACGTTCTACGATGTATTGATTTTGCAATATTTTGTAGGTCGGACAAGGCGTTCACGCTGCATCCGGCAAAAACAACGAGCCAATAAAAATACCGGCGTTATGCCGGTATTTTTTTACGGAAGGGGTATCAAATGCGTTTAATTATGGTGAGCATCATGGTGACCTTGCTGTGTGGCTGTGGCAGCATCATTAGTCGCACTATACCGGGGCAGGGGCATGGCAACCAATATTATCCCGGTGTGCAATGGGATGTGCGTGACTCCGCCTGGCGTTACGTCACGATCCTTGATCTGCCATTCTCCCTTGTTTTCGATACTTTACTGCTGCCGATCGACATTCATCATGGCCCGTATGAGTAATTAGCGTTCATCCCACTCATCAGCCGCTGCCCGTCCTTCTTCCGTATCCAGCGGTGGCTCAAGCTGAAATTCCCCCTCGTCCCATTCATGTAATGTATTCTCTTCCTGCCACTCCTGGCGGATCTCTATCTCATCATAGTCGCCGTCAAAGACACTTTGCGCGGCTTCACCGCTAAGCATGGGTAAACATTCACCTTCTTCCCCTTCGTCGGCAAAAAACTCAACTTGCCACATGATGTCGCCGTCCTGCAAAACGTATTTTTGGGCATTGAACTGTTGCACATTCGCATTTTCGGCGTCGATGCCGGGGTTGTCTGCAAGAAATTCTTCGCGTGCAGCGTCAATGGCTTCTTCAAGCGTTGCGTACATGGTCATCACGATTCTCCCTTTGAGTTGATGAGGTTTCAGGGAAAAGGATAGCTGATTCTCCGCTTTTGCAAGTATGAAAGGCGAAAAATCAGTTCGATACCTGGGGTATCCGACGACGGCGCAGACTGTTCCATGAATAGACGGCGTTGAATAACACTACGCCAGCGGTGACGAGGAATACCGCTCTGAAACCGTAGTTCGCCGAAATCGCCGCTCCCATCAATGGCCCGGTAACGTTGCCAATATCACGAAAAGATTGGTTATAGCTGAAAATACGCCCGGCGATTTGGTTGCTCGAGTTGTAAACCAACAGTGTCTGTACGGCGGGGAGTAGTGCACCATCGGCAGCACCGAGCAAAAAGCGTAAGATCCCAAGTTGTAACGGTGTCTGAACGTAAGACATTGGGATCAACAGCAGTACAGAAAAGATCAACGCTGTAATCAGGATCTTTTCGGGTCCGATTCGATCGCCAAGTTTGCCGAGTCGTGGTGCACTCAGCAGAGCAGCCACGCCAGGCACCGAGGCGATCATGCCGCTGATAAAGGCGACATTACTGACGTTACCCGCCAGTTCGCGGACATACAGCGTCAGAATAGGGGCAATTGAACCCGTCGCCACCTGGATGATTAACGTGGTGACAAACAGGCTGAGTACCAGTTTCGGGTTTTTAAGTGATGTCACCACTTCTCGCATGTGCAGCATCTCTTTTTTGCTGACCGGCTGGAATTTTTCTCTGATGCAAAACAGGGTGACGAAAAAGCAAAGTATCAGCACACTGGCGGTAATAAAGAATACCGGACGTAAGCCGTAGCTATCGGCAAGCAAACCGCCAGCCATTGGGCCGAGCAACGCACCGCTAACGCCGCCTGTGGAGAGCGTACCCAGCGCCCAGCCGCTTTTATTACGCGGTACTTGTGTGGCGATAAGAGCATTAGCGTTGGGGACAAATCCGCCAAGTAAACCAAGAAGCGCCCGCAGGATCAAAAACTGCCAGATATTTTGTGCCAGCCCCATCAACACCATCACGATGCCCATGCCGAGGGCAGAGCGTAATAGCATGAGTTTTCTGCCTTTACGGTCGGCGAGTCCACCCCAAAACGGTGAGGCGATGGCCGAAAATAAAAATGTAATGCTGAAGACAATACCGGACCACATATTCAGGGCGGAGTGGCCGGTAACGCCAAGCTGCTCAACGTAGAGGGGTAAGAAGGGCATTACCAGGCTGAAGGCGGCACCGGTAAGAAAACAGCCTAGCCAGGCGACGATCAGGTTTCGTTTCCAGTTTATAGGGGTGTCATTTTCACAGGGTGACATAGCAATCCGCTGTTGGTGCGCCAGGCGCGGTGAACATAAGAAGAAAAGATAAGCACACTAATTATGCGCCCGACTTCCAGGGGGCGCAATCCAGAGAGCTTTTATCGCTAAATCAGGAGGATTTGCTGTGGGAATGCCGGATGCCATTCTCAAGCATCCGGCTTGGGAGATTTAATAGCGTGAAGGAACGCCTTCCGGACGTGTTTTAAAGCGACGGTGTAACCACATATACTGCTCTGGTGCCATCATGATGCATTTTTCGACCACTTTGTTCATCCATGCGGCGGTGGTTTCGGCATCATCGAGCGGCGGAGAACATTCTGGTGGCAGCATAATCAACTGATACCCTTTGCCATCTGGCTTACGGCGTGGAACGAAGGGCACCAGACATGCGCCGGACATCCGTGCCAGCATCCAGGTTCCGGTCGTGGTCGCCGCCTGCTCAACGGCAAATAACGGGACAAAAACGCTTGAGCGCGGGCCGTAATCATGATCCGGTGCGTACCAAACCACTTCGCCTTTTTTCAGGGCTTTAATCATGCCTTTTAAATCTTTGCGGTCGAGCATCGATTTATTTGAGCGCAAACGGCCCCAGGTTTGTAGCCAGTCAATCAGTGGATTATCGTTCGGGCGATAAACGCCAATCCCCGGTTCCTGCATACCAAACTGCCGCGCACCCAGCTCCAGTGTAAGAAAATGGATGCCAACTAACAGGATGCCGCGTTGTTGCGCCTGCACGTCACGAATGTGTTCCATGCCGATCACTTCCGTCCAGCGGGCGATTCGGCGGTCCGGCCAGAACCACGCCATGCCGGTTTCCATCAGCCCCATACCAACAGATTCGAAATTCTTCACCACCATTTCACGGCGTTCTTGTTCGCTCATTTCCGGGAAGCACAGTTCCAGGTTGCGATGCACAATTTTTGCGCGTCGTTTCATAAAACGTAACGCCAGTTTTCCTAATCCACAACCGAGGCGGTAGATAACCGGGTAGGGCAATTGCACGACTAACCAAAGTACGCCAATACCCAACCAGGTTAACCAATAACGCGGATGAAGCAGTGCGGTGGAGAACTTGGGTAGATTCGTCATATCAATCCTGTTTTTCAACCTATTCGGGCAATTGTATGTATTGTCGCATTTTTTCGCCCGCAACCAAAATTTGTGGCTGAAGACTGGGCGAAATTACCGCGCTTGTAAATAATAAATAATTTTTAATGCGCAAATGTAGCGTAAAATGTGTGGATGTTAATTATCGATAATTGCTATATCATGCCGCGGATTTTTACTTTCCCATCTCGCAGGAACCGTACACCATGCCAGTGTTACACAACCGCATTTCCAACGACGCGCTGAAAGCCAAAATGTTGGCTGAGCGCGAACCGCGCACCACCATTTCGTTTTATAAGTATTTCCACATCGCCGATCCGAAAGCGACCCGTGACGCTTTATATCAGCTGTTTACTGCGCTGAATATTTTTGGGCGAGTGTATCTGGCGCATGAGGGGATTAACGCGCAAATCAGTGTACCTGCGAGCAATGTTGAAACATTTCGCGCACAGCTATACGGCTTCGACCCGGCTTTAGATGGCTTACGCCTGAATATCGCGTTGGATGATGACGGGAAATCCTTCTGGGTACTGCGCATGAAGGTGCGCGATCGCATCGTAGCCGACGGTATTGACGATCCTCACTTTGATGCCAGCAATGTTGGTGAGTATCTGCAAGCGGCAGAAGTGAACGCCATGCTTGACGATCCCGATGCATTGTTTATCGACATGCGTAACCACTATGAGTATGAAGTGGGGCACTTTGAAAACGCGCTGGAAATTCCGGCAGATACCTTCCGTGAGCAGCTGCCAAAAGCAGTCGAGATGATGCAGGAACATAAAGATAAAAAAATCGTTATGTACTGCACCGGCGGCATTCGTTGTGAAAAGGCCAGTGCCTGGATGAAACATAACGGATTCAATAAAGTCTGGCATATCGAAGGCGGAATTATTGAATACGCCCGTAAGGCGCGCGAGCAGGGCTTACCGGTGCGTTTTATTGGCAAAAATTTTGTGTTTGACGAGCGGATGGGCGAACGTATATCTGATGAGATTATCGCGCATTGCCACCAGTGCGGTGCGCCGTGCGACAGCCATACCAACTGTAAAAATGATGGCTGCCACCTGCTGTTTATTCAGTGTCCAGTATGTGCAGAAAAATACAAAGGTTGTTGCAGTGAGATTTGCTGCGAAGAAAGCGCGTTACCGCCAGAAGAACAGCGACGCCGTCGGGCAGGACGTGAAAATGGCAATAAGATCTTTAATAAGTCTCGTGGACGTCTGAATACAACACTGGGCATTCCTGATCCAACAGAATAAATATCATTGCCGGATGCGTGTCATCCGGCAACATTTCACGCTTACTTCTGCTGTACGCCTTCCACTGAAATAATCAGGTCCACTTCCTGAGAAGCTGGACCTAAATCTGTCTTGATATTGAAGTCTTTGAGCTTAATTTTGCCTTCGGCCTCAAAGCCTGCACGTTTACCGCCCCACGGGTCGTCGCCCTGACCAATTAATTTCGCTTCCAGCGTGACGGGTTTGGTGACCCCGTTCAGCGTCAGATCGCCGGTAATATCCAGCTCATCACCGTCTTTCTTTACGCTAGTGGAGGTGAATGTTGCCTGTGGATATTTTGCGGTATTGAGGAAATCTGCACTGCGAAGATGTTTATCGCGTTCGGCGTGATTAGTATCGACGCTGGTGGTGTTAATTGTCACATTCACTTTATCGGCAGCTGGATTTTTTTCATCAAAGGTAAAAGTACCGTCGAAATCTTTAAAGGTGCCATATAACCAGCTATAGCCAAGATGCTGGATGCGGAAGTTAACAAAGGCGTGCTGACCTTCTTTGTCAATTTTGTAATCGGCGGCAACCGCTGAACCGGCAGAGAACATCAAGGAAGCGAAGGTTAAACCAAGCAGGCTTTTTTTCATTTTTTATACTCCATAGTCAGATGACGACTTTCCCAGCATGCGCTTCAGAGTGTCGTCTTTATCGATGAAATGATGCTTCAGGGCCATAAATCCGTGCATAACGGACAGTACTACGACGCTCCACGCGAGCCAAAAATGCAGGGCACCGGCAAAGTCAGCCTGTGCGCCAGCGTCGGCGAGGGTCGCGGGGACGTCAAACCAGCCAAAAACGCTGATCGGTTTACCATCGGCAGTGGAGATCAGATAGCCGCTGATGCCGATGGCGAACAGCAATAGGTACAATGCAAGATGTCCAGCCTTTGCGCCAACACGAGTCATGGGCGAATAACTTTGCAGCGGACCCGGCGGTGGAGATATGAGGCGCCAAAGAACGCGAATAACCAGCCCCATCATTAACAAAATGCCGATGCTTTTATGCAATTCGGGGGCTTTGTGGTACCAGCCATCGTAATAGCTGAGCGTGACCATCCACAGACCTAAAGCAAACATGCCATAGACAATAATTGCGCTTAGCCAATGTAAGGCCGCAGATATAACACCATAGCGTTCAGGGGTATTTGTGAATGACATAAGTGCATCCAAAACGAATTTGCGAGAGAAAGAAAATGGCGTGTCGGAGAATGAATTGCAACACAAAAATAACAAATTGAATGATATTTATTTTTATTTCAATAATTTTGAATTAATAATGAAAGAATCTTCATAAGTTTAGTGGGTTCAGCATCTGGAAGGTCTGGTGAGTGCTGTAGAGGCAGGAAGAATCTCATTCAATTTTTCACGCTAAATGAAAGGGAGATTAAATATTTGTCAGTTTATGTCAGTGCGGAAAAACTAAAAATAAAACACGTAGATCAGGTCCATAATTGCCAACAGTCCCCAGAGAAAAAGATAAAGCATCAGATGCTCGCGAATATTATTGATGAGATAGTGCAACAGCCGACGCATTAAATACTCCTGTAAAAACGGCCTCATTCTGGAGGCCGTAATGATGATTATTGGAAGCGGGAAAGCCTGAATGGCGTCAAATCAAAATCGCTTTTTTTGTCTTGCGCAAAATCGGCAGCTATTTCCCCTAAAACTGACGCAAATTTAAAACCGTGCCCGCTCAGGCCGGTAATGAGCAGTGTATTATCGTGGCCGGGTAGAGTATCGATAATAAAATCTTCGTCAGGCGAATTATCATAGGTGCAGGCAGCGCCGTACAGGCAGCAACCGATACCCGGCAATACATTGCGCAAGAACGGGAAGGCTTCCGAGCCATCGCTGACGACTTCCGCAAACGGAACACGTTCATCCGCTGAATGGATAACCTGGCCTCCGTTATGTTTGCCAATCTTCAACGCGTCGTTTTCTGCCGGAAAACCATAATATTGATCGCCATTGGGCAGTTCACCGGTAAACGCCGGGAATTTATTCTTCACGCTATAGCGACCATCGGCCTGATACCAGGCAAATACTTTGCGTACGGGCTGGACAGGCAGTTCCGGGAGCAGATCTTTTACCCATGTTCCCGCGCAGACGATCGCTTTTTTCGCCTGATACTCACCGTCAGCGGTTTCAATAGTTACGCCATCATCGTCATGACGAATTGCGGTGACCGGGCAGTTGAACAACTGCGCACAACCCGCTTCCTTCGCCAGTTGGATCCAGGTTTTAATCGCCAGTTCGCTGCGTAAAAAGCCGGAATCAGTCTCAAATAAGCCGATGTAGTTGTCCGGGACGCGTATTTCCGGCCAGCGGGCCATAATCCCTTGCGCATCGAGCTTTTCAACGTTGAGTTGCCACTGTTCGGCGCTGTGGGCGACGTTGGCGAGAAATGTGGAATCAGCCGGGCCAAGGTTAATGACGCCAGAGCGTACAAAAATGGGATCTTCTTCGTTGTGGCGGGAGAGTTCATCCCACAGCGTTTGCGCGCGGAGGACCAGCGGGACATACTTTTCGCCTTCACCATAAGCATGGCGAATTAATCGCGTATCGCCGTGGTGGCTGCCGTGTTGATGCGGTGGCATATGGGCGTCGGTCATTAGCACGTTTAAACCGGCACGGGTTGCATAATACCCGGCGGCAGCGCCTACGGAACCGCTGCCAATAATGATGAGATCGTATTTCATTTTTTTCTCTCTGCTCTCATGGTTTAAGCAGAGTAATTAACTGAATGCAGATATACAACCCAGAAATGGTAAAGGCACCAGTGAGGTGCCTTTTGGGTGGATGGTCATGTCATGTTAATGACGCCGATACTCGTTTACCGGGAAATCACCGGATTCAATTTTGGCGATTCCTGCTTCTAATATCGAAATAAATTGTCTGGCAACATCAGTGGTTAACCAGAGCGTCTGACCAACTTCAGTCCCTTCCTGCTCGGACTTATTTGGGGTCTGGTAATGCAAACGCAACATCAGCGCATCATAGCTATCAACGGTGCTGATATCCCACCCTACGAGCGGATGAGTCTGAATGACTTCATTATTTTTTTCCATCATGGCCCCCTAATTCGTGTTACTAGACAACGTTATTCGAGGTTCAATGCGTTTTTATCTGAAGCAACTTCAGTATACCAATAAGTAAGGGTATTCACCGAATTTTTAAAGGGGGGAACAGATAAATTTTTGCTTTTAAGATTTATATGAACAATAAAACAGCATGTCATTCATATTTTTTTAGCATATTGTGCAATTATTTTGAGGAAGTGTAGAAATTTTGTACTCGAAATTCGTAAGTAAAATAAAAAAGCCGGGGCGACCCGGCAAAAAAAAATCACTGCATATTATTCGCTGACAAACCAGTCATCGGCGCTTTCCCACGTTTCCTGGAGAATTTCGCTAATGCGCTGTTTATCTTCTTTTGTCGCGCCAATAACCGATAAATTATTCGCTGCGGCATAACGTACCGATACGTGGCCTTCATTATCAGGAAACGCATACTGAATACGGCGGGAAAGTTCGCCAGCCAGGGCGTCAATAGCCCCAGCTGGCAATGGAGAAGTTTTCGCTATGGTGACTTCAATTCGCATAATAGCCCCTGTTGAATATACTGGTTATTTATACAGTTAAAATAACCTAATGACAACAGGAAGCTACGATTTTTATTGTTTAACGGACCAGCGTACCGTTTCCCCGGCGAGGAATGGCACCAGTGTGTCATCAGTCAATGCGATGCTTTCAGCAACCTGCTGTTCTTCGCGTACCAGTTCGATGAATGTGTCGTTGACCGGCAAACCATAGAACTGCGGTCCGTTTACAGAACAGAATGCTTCAAAGTGCTGTAGAGCATTCATCTCTTCAAAGACGGTAGCGTAACTGCCCAGCGCAGTAGGCGCGTTGAAGCAGCCCGCACAGCCGCAACTGCTTTCTTTGCGATGACGTGCATGCGGCGCAGAATCCGTACCGAGGAATACGCGATTAAAACCGCTGGCGACCAGTTCACGTAATGCCTGTTGGTGAATATTGCGTTTGAGGATGGGCAGACAGTACAGGTGCGGATGCACGCCACCAACCAGCATATGGTTACGGTTAAACATCAGATGCTGGGGAGTGACGGTGGCCGCCAGACGTTCATTTCCGTCACGGACATAGTCGGCAGCATCTTTGGTGGTGATGTGCTCAAAAACGACTTTCAGCGCAGTCAGGCGCTGGCGCAGCGGTTCCATCACGCTTTCAATAAAGCGTGCTTCACGATCAAAAATGTCGATATCTGCATGTGTCACTTCACCATGCACCAGTAGCGGCATACCGATTTTTTCCATGCGCTCAAGTACCGGCATGATTGCATCAACCGACGTCACGCCGTGGCTGGAGTTAGTGGTTGCGTTTGCGGGGTAAAGTTTTGCAGCGGTGAACACGCCTTCGTTAAATCCACGTTCCAGCTCATTAGGGTCCAGCGAATCTGTTAAATAACAGGTCATCAGCGGGGTGAAATCGTGCCCGGCAGGTACGGCGTCGAGAATACGCTGGCGATATGCCACGGCAGCCTCAACGGTTGTCACGGGCGGAGCCAGATTGGGCATTACGATAGCCCGTCCATATATTTCGCTGGTATAAGGCACGACAGTTTTTAACATGTCGCCATCGCGGAGGTGAAGGTGCCAGTCGTCTGGGCGGCGGATCTTTAATACCTGGGATGGTGCAGTCATTAATCTCTATGCTCCGGCTGAAGGGATGTTTTTGCCGGACACAAAGGATAAGCGGAAACGTTTTCCTTTGCACGAAAAATAAAGGGCGCAAATGCGCCCTCGTGATTAATCAGTAAACGGAATGACAATTTCACCAGGCTTCACTTCAATACCTTTCGCCAGTTTCTTCGCCATTGCTTCGCCCTTACTGCCATCTTCGCGCAGGACATAAGCAGGTTGCTGGTTAAAGTAATTGCGTAATGCCTGGTTCAAATAGGGAAGCAACGTTTGCATCACCGTTTGCATTTTTTCCGGTTGTACCGTCGCATCGACTACTTCCATCTCTTTCAGGAAGATCGCGCCTTTTTCTTTATCAAACACAGGCAGCGCTTTCAGCTTCAGTTTCATGGTCGCTTTCTGGCTACCGAACAGGGAGTTCATGTCCAGATTGGCGTCTCCGGTTAGGGTAACCTTATTCGGCTCTTCGCGACCAATTTGGCTGGTCAGGTTTGTCAGAACAATATGGGCGTCAGCCACGCCGGGTAAACCGATATCTTTTGAGAAATTATTATGTTTCGCAAGCGACTGGTTAATTTCTTGTTCGGTGATGGTGTATTGGGTGAGTTGATTACAGCCAACGAGCAGGCCACTGACGAACAATACAGCGGCAAATAAAAACTTGTTCATGGTAGTCCTCGACATGAAATCTGCGTCAATATCCTGACACAACGCAGCATGTGTCACCAGCGATAAACTCGCCAGCAGAAAAAACTGAAAACGGCGGCAACCCGCGAATACAGGCTGCCGCGGCGGGTCAGGATTAAATCGCCATTGATGATAACAAATTGATTTGTGTCTGTTTCGCCATATTATCGCGGTAATCAGCAACGCGGCTTGGCCAGTTGATTCCGGCTACTAGCGTCAGATTACGCAGGAGCGGAAATAGCTGAATATCGTCTTCCGAAAGTTCTCCATTCACGGCGTTCGGTTTGACGATAAGTTTGTCCAGCGCACGTAAATCATCGCTGATATTCTTAATCAGACCGTCAGAGTGGGCCAGCAGGTCGGCAAAATTACCCGCGCTGGCTTCTTTCTTGTCGACAAAATATTTGCGCGCGGCGGGAGTAGAAAACTCATCAAATGCCGATTTGGCAAAACGCGGTAACAGCAGTTTGTTGGCGTAGCCGTTGACCTTGCGCAGCCATTCTTCAATGGCAGGTGAACGTTTGCCGGTCAGTAACGGTTTGCCGTCGAGTTTATCGACATAGTGAACGATGTCCATGCTTTCTGGCATATAGCGGCTGTCATCTTTTTGCAGAATGGGAACCTGTTTTTGACCGACCATCCGGGTGGGTGTTTCTGCGTCGTCATTGAGCAGAACATGTAATTCGACGGGGATATTTTTCAGGCCGAAAATCATGCGGGCTTTGAGGCAGTAAGGGCAGTGATCGTAAATGTATAGCTTCACGTGACTCCTCCATTTGGCTGTCAGTTCACTTTCAGTATGGAGGAGTCAGGGGGGAGTATCAAATCAGGCGTCGCGTTCCAGCAAACGACGCGCGGTGCGTTTCTGGCTAAACTGCCAACCCAGCGCAAGGAAAGTGAAGATGCCAATAATTCCCAGCATCATCCACGGAAGCTCTGGTTGGTGCGCTGATTTACCCAAGTCAAATAGCCAGCCACCACCGATATAACCAATCGCGCCGCCAATCGCCAGACCCAGACGGCTAAACCCCATATAGCTGCCGCGTGCTCTTGCATCTGCCAGCGAAGCACTTAAGGTTTCGCGCGCAGGCTCAGCAATGATCGACCCGATATAAAACAGACAAATCAGAGTGAAAAGTTGTTGTAGCCCGCTGACCATACCCACTGGCATCATGCTTAATGACATTATTAATAGCCCAGCCATCAATCGGTGTTCCAGACGAAAATGTTTTTCACTCCAGCGGGCGATAGGGTAGAGCAACGTTAACGACAGACACGCCTCAATGGCATACATCCATTTAACGGCAGACGGCGCGCCCGCGACGTCGTTGACCATGATCGGCAGCATCAGCATCACTTGTACAGCCAGCATGTAGTAACCCGCCAGCGTCAGTACATAGGTGACAAAACGCTTGTCGCGCATCACGCGGGTCATGCCTTCGCGAACGGGCGTGCGTACGGTGGAGAGTTTCCATGCCGGTAACAACCAGGCATTAAACGCAGCACACAGCACAAACAAAACGGCTCCTGTGGCACAGACCAGGCGAAAGTCGTATTGCAACAGCCAGCTTCCCAACAATGCGCCAATGACAGCACCAGCGCTGTCTTGCATCATTAATAGTGAGAAAAAACGGCCACGCTGCTGCGGGCGGATTAGTTTCACCACCAGCGCCGAACGCGGAGGATCAAACAACGTGCCGCCGAGTCCCGAAAGCAGGCATGAAAACCACAGTAGCCACGGTTCGTGGGCGATACCCATTGTGGCGAATCCGGCGGCACGCATCAGCATACCGGTGACAATCATCGGTTTGGCACCAAAGCGGTCGGCAATTGCGCCGCCGAAAATCCCCAGACCTTGCTGAATAAACTGGCGTAGGCCGAGGGCAATACCGACCATGACGGCGGCCCAGCCCATTTGATCAACGAAGCGGATAGAGATCAGCGGGAAGACAACAAAGAACCCCAGCACGACCAGCATATTATCGATGAGCAGGAAATATTTACCCAGGTTCCTCGCCTGCGACACGCGGGACATTTCCCCTCCCGGGAAATAAAAGATGAGCACTTTCTATTCTGCATTGCCGCTAAGACTTTTCCCATCACTTCGGGGACAATATTTTTTTATCAAAACGTCGCTTTGATAGAGAGTTTTTATCAAATATGTGAATAATGCAGAAAATGGCATTCTGGACTTTTCACAGGGTCTGGTTGCGCAGGTATAGTAATACTTACAGCGTATTAAAGACGTTACGGGAAGGAGTAGGTATAGAATGTTTGGCTATCGCAGTAACGTGCCAAAAGTGCGCTTAACCACTGACCGACTGGTCGTGCGTCTGGTGCATGATCGTGATGCCTGGCGTCTTGCGGATTATTACGCAGAGAATCGCCATTTCCTCAAGCCCTGGGAGCCAGTGCGCGACGAAAGCCACTGTTATCCATCAGGCTGGCAGGCCAGGCTAGGGATGATTAACGAATTTCATAAACAAGGTTCAGCTTTCTACTTTGGCTTATTCGACCCGGACGAAAAAGAGATTATTGGCGTTGCCAATTTTTCCAATGTTGTTCGCGGCTCTTTTCATGCCTGCTATCTCGGTTATTCGATTGGGCAAAAATGGCAGGGCAAAGGACTCATGTTTGAAGCCCTGACCGCAGCCATTCGTTATATGCAGCGCACCCAACATATTCATCGCATTATGGCCAACTATATGCCGCACAATAAACGCAGCGGTGATTTACTGGCGCGATTGGGTTTTGAAAAAGAAGGCTATGCGAAAAACTATCTGTTGATTGATGGACAATGGCGCGATCATGTTCTGACGGCATTAACCACCCCAGACTGGACGCCTGGCCGCTAAGGAGAATCTGATGAAATATCAACTTACTGCTCTGGAAGCCCGCGTGATTGGCTGCTTGCTGGAAAAACAGGTGACTACGCCGGAGCAATACCCGCTATCAGTAAATGGTGTAGTAACGGCCTGTAATCAGAAAACGAACCGTGAACCGGTCATGAATCTGAGTGAATCTGAAGTGCAGGAACAGCTGGATAATCTGGTCAAACGTCATTATCTACGCACGGTGAGCGGTTTTGGTAATCGGGTCACCAAATATGAGCAACGTTTTTGTAATTCAGAATTTGGCGATCTGAAACTGAGCGCCGCAGAAGTGGCGTTAATCACCACGTTGTTATTGCGTGGTGCCCAGACGCCGGGTGAACTGCGTAGCCGCGCCGCGCGAATGTATGAATTCAGCGATATGGCGGAAGTGGAGTCGACGCTGGAACAACTGGCGAATCGCGAAGATGGTCCTTTTGTGGTGCGTCTGGCCCGCGTACCGGGTAAACGCGAAAGCCGCTACATGCATCTTTTCAGTGGTGAGGTTGAAGATCAGCCGGCGGTAACGGATACGTCGAACGTGGGTAACGGTGATTTACAGGCCCGCGTCGAAACCCTGGAAATTGAAGTGGCAGAACTGAAACAGCGTCTTGATTCGTTGCTTGCCCATCTGGGAGATTAAAGTGAAAAAATTACGTATCGGCGTAGTGGGGTTAGGCGGCATCGCGCAAAAGGCGTGGTTACCGGTGCTGGCGGCAGCGTCTGACTGGACGTTACAAGGTGCGTGGTCGCCTACGCGCGCGAAAGCCTTGCCAATTTGTGACAGCTGGCGCATTCCTTATGCCGATTCGTTATCCAGCCTTGCTGCCAGTTGCGATGCAGTTTTTGTGCATTCCAGCACCGCCAGCCACTTTGACGTGGTCAGTACGTTACTCAATGCGGGGGTACATGTCTGTGTCGATAAACCGCTGGCAGAAAATCTGCGCGATGCTGAACGGCTGGTGGAACTGGCGGCGCGGAAAAAACTGACGTTGATGGTCGGTTTTAACCGTCGTTTCGCACCACTCTACGTTGAGTTAAAAACACAACTCTCCACCGCCGCCTCGCTAAGAATGGATAAACATCGTAGCAATAGTGTCGGGCCACACGATCTTTATTTCACGTTGCTGGATGATTATCTGCATGTGGTGGATACCGCGCTGTGGTTGTCGAGCGGCAAAGCCTCTCTGGATGGCGGTATGCTACTGACTAACGACGTGGGCGAAATGCTGTTTGCCGAGCACCATTTTTCGGCCGGTCCTTTGCAGATTACCACCTGTATGCATCGCCGTGCCGGAAGTCAGCGTGAAGCCGTGCAGGCCGTGACTGACGGTGCGCTCATCGACATTATAGATATACGCGAATGGTGTGAGGAGCGCGGGCAGGGCGTGGTGCATAAACCTATTCCAGGTTGGCAGAGTACTCTTGAGCAACGTGGATTTGTCGGCTGTGCGCGGCACTTCATTGAATGCGTGCAAAATCAGACAGTTCCGCAAACCGCCGGCGAACAGGCCGTGCTGGCGCAACGTATCGTTGACAAGATCTGGCGCGATGCGATGAGTGAATAAACCCTGTAACATCTGGCGGTAGCAATTCACCATAATCCAGGTAGACTATTCGCCTCTTTCAGCGCCTGCCTTGCAGGCGTTTTGCCCGTGGGTCTGGATTAGAACACCGATGAATTTATTAAAATCGCTGGCCGCCGTAAGCTCGATGACCATGTTTTCGCGTGTGCTTGGCTTCGCACGTGACGCAATTGTCGCCAGAATCTTTGGCGCAGGGATGGCAACAGACGCCTTTTTCGTCGCATTTAAACTTCCTAACTTGTTGCGCCGTATCTTTGCCGAAGGGGCATTTTCCCAGGCATTTGTACCGATTCTGGCGGAATATAAAAGCAAGCAGGGTGAAGACGCCACGCGGGTCTTTGTCTCGTATGTTTCTGGCCTGCTGACACTCGCGCTGGCGGTTGTGACGGTCGCCGGGATGCTCGCCGCGCCGTGGGTGATCATGGTGACCGCGCCGGGTTTTGCTGACACGGCCGACAAATTTGCCCTGACTACCCAGTTATTACAGATTACCTTTCCTTATATCTTGCTGATTTCCCTGGCGTCGCTGGTGGGTGCGATTCTGAATACCTGGAACCGCTTCTCGATTCCGGCATTTGCTCCAACGCTGCTTAACATCAGCATGATTGGCTTCGCGCTGTTTGCCGCACCGTACTTTAATCCTCCGGTGCTGGCGCTGGCATGGGCTGTTACGGTCGGCGGCATCCTACAGCTGGTGTATCAGCTACCGCATTTGAAGAAGATCGGCATGCTGGTTTTGCCACGCATTAACTTCCACGATGCCGGGGCAATGCGCGTGGTGAAACAGATGGGACCAGCGATCCTTGGCGTCTCTGTGAGCCAGATCTCCTTAATCATCAACACCATTTTTGCCTCGTTTCTTGCTTCCGGTTCGGTGTCGTGGATGTATTACGCCGACCGCCTAATGGAGTTTCCGTCCGGTGTACTGGGCGTGGCGCTTGGCACCATTTTGCTGCCGTCGCTGTCGAAAAGTTTTGCCAGTGGCAATCATGATGAATACAACCGTTTGATGGACTGGGGGCTGCGTCTTTGTTTCCTGTTGGCGCTGCCGAGTGCGGTTGCGTTGGGCATTCTTTCAGGTCCGTTAACCGTTTCGCTGTTCCAGTACGGTAAATTTACCGCCTTTGATGCGCTGATGACCCAGCGGGCGTTAATTGCCTACTCGGTGGGTTTGATTGGCCTGATTGTCGTGAAAGTGTTGGCTCCTGGCTTTTATTCCCGCCAGGACATTAAAACGCCAGTGAAAATTGCCATCGTTACGCTGATTTTAACGCAATTGATGAACCTGGCGTTTATCGGCCCGTTGAAACATGCCGGGCTGTCCCTTTCTATTGGTCTGGCGGCGTGTCTGAATGCTTCTCTGCTTTACTGGCAGTTGCGTAAGCAGAAAATCTTTACCCCGCAACCCGGCTGGATGCCGTTTCTGTTGCGTCTGGTGGTGGCGGTACTGGTGATGTCTGGCGTGCTTTTAGGTATGTTACATATTATGCCTGAGTGGTCACTGGGTACTATGCCCTGGCGTTTACTGCGTTTAATGGCGGTCGTGCTGGCGGGAATTGCCGCGTACTTCGCTGCACTGGCGGTGTTGGGCTTCAAAGTTAAAGAGTTTGCCCGTCGGACGGTATAACAATGCATTCCGGCCTGCACTGCAGGCCGGAGATAATCTTTAGATCGAAATCTTTTTACTGCCGCGATGGGGTATTGATGTCTGACCGTTCGCCCCGTACAGCGTCGGTTCCTGATGCGGTTTTAACATTTCCAGCGCCTGTTGATTGCGCTCAATCTGTCCTTCCAGTAACCAGCCATTATGTTGATTCATTTGACGTAGTTGCTGAGTTTGCACCGTAATTTCCTGCCAACGTTGACTAATATCAACGCTATTTTCTGCATTGGGTTCTTTTCTGCGTAACTGTTCGAGGTAATCCAACGTCGCCAGCAGTGAGCTTTTTTGTTCTGTAATCCATTGCAACTGGCTGCCGTTGATCTGCCCCATTGAGAGATGTTGCTGCTCTTGATCCATTACCGTTTTGAGATCGTTAAGCACTGCGGACATCTGGTCGAGGATCTCTGCAAGACGCGTCATACGATCAGTTACTCTGCAAGTCTTGCTGCGCTTCGTTGATTAGCGCATCGGCAATTTTGCCAGTGTCCATTTTTAGTTCACCGTTACGAATCGCCAGTTTTAACGCTTCGACACGTTCAAGATTGATATCACTGCTGCCGGGTTGCATTAGTTTTGCTTGCGCGTCGCTTAACGTCACACTGGTGCTGGTGGCGGCGGTTGTTTTTGCCGCCCGGGTATTCGTTACCGGCGCGTCAGTGGTTTCACGCGGTTGAACGGTGCTTACGGGCTTCAGAGGTGAAGTGCGGTCAATACTCATGGTTTATTCCTCATTGAGGGCGCTTTTATCATGTGTTGCTTATTTATCGGCATGGGTCGGGTAATCTTTAACAGGTTACAGGTTTATAAGAATATTCCCATCTGCATCTACAACGCCACTGATCACTTGCCCCGATACCATCCGCACCCGTGCATTCTGTGCGACGGCAGCATTGTTCAACGCCTGACCTTCAGCGTTGGCGCTAAATCCATCACCGTTGGCGATCACGTTGACGCGTTGTCCCGCTTTTACACGCCAGGCCTGGCGCAACTGGGTTAATTGGATAGGCTGTTCGGGTGATAGATCGCGCAGGCTAACGGCATCAATAAGTTGATTGATATCCAACACAGTACGCGGCGGCAAGGTGTCCAGTCGTCCGCGTTTCAGTTTTACATTGCCAGCTTCCAGCTTTCCTCCCCGCACAATGGGCATCGCGGCAACCACATAATTTCCTGTGGCCTGTACATTGACTTGCAAATATCGTTTGTCGTTACCGCAGCGTGCCAGCACATTCACATTTCCCCACAGGCGGGAATTATTGCTTATCGAAAACAGTGGTTGCTCGCACGGCGGAAGTAGATGGGGCGATGTACGAATAGAAACACGAACCTCATCACTTACTCCCGCGAGCTGGGCGCTAAAAAAGGTTTGTAACTGCGATGTGAGATTGCTCGCCGCACTTAACGGACTGAACAGTATCGCAATGATCGCCACGCTACGTTTTATTGTCAGCATTTTCGCTCCCAGCCATTTCTACAACGTGAATTGTACCTGTACGCAATGACCATCAACGGCATAAATAGCGACCCATTTTGCGTTTATTCCGCCGATAACGCGCGCGTAAAAGCATTTAAGCTGATGGCAGAATTTTGATACTTGCGGAGGAGATATGCTCGATAAGCTCGACGCCGCCTTACGTTTTCAACAAGAGGCGCTCAATCTGCGCGCCCAGCGTCAGGAAGTGCTGGCAGCAAACATCGCCAATGCCGATACCCCTGGTTATCAGGCACGCGATATCGATTTTGCCAGTGAACTTAAAAAGGTCATGCAGCGTGGACGGGATGAAACCAGCATGGTTGCGCTGACGATGACCTCAACGCAACACATTCCGGCGCAGGCGCTGACGCCTCCTACCGCAGAACTGCAATACCGTATTCCGGACCAGCCTTCGCTGGACGGTAATACCGTCGATATGGATCGCGAACGCACTCAGTTTGCCGATAACAGCCTGCAATACCAGATGAGCCTTAGCGCGTTGAGCGGGCAAATCAAAGGCATGATGAACGTTTTACAGAGCGGAAATTAACGGATGGCATTGCTGAACATTTTTGATATCGCCGGGTCGGCGTTAACTGCCCAGTCCCAGCGCCTGAACGTGGCGGCCAGTAATCTGGCGAATGCTGATAGCGTGACTGGTCCCGATGGACAGCCATATCGGGCAAAACAGGTGGTATTCCAGGTGAACGCTGCGCCAGGCGCTGCGACAGGCGGCGTAAAGGTTGCCGATGTTATAGAAAGTCAGGCTCCGGACAAACTGGTTTATGAACCGGGTAATCCGCTGGCGGATGCAAAGGGCTACGTGAAAATGCCAAACGTTGATGTTGTCGGCGAGATGGTTAACACCATGTCAGCATCACGCAGCTATCAGGCCAATGTTGAAGTGCTCAACACGGTGAAAAGCATGATGCTGAAAACCCTTACGCTTGGTCAATAAAGGAGAAATCTATGTCCATTGCGGTAACCACCACCGATCCGACAAATACCGGCGTTAGCACCACCAGCAGTAGCTCGCTCACGGGTAGCAACGCCGCAGATTTACAAAGCAGTTTTCTTACTTTGCTGGTGGCGCAGCTGAAAAACCAGGACCCGACCAATCCAATGGAAAACAACGAGCTGACGTCGCAATTGGCGCAAATCAGCACGGTCAGCGGGATAGAAAAACTCAATACTACACTCGGATCTATTTCCGGACAGATTGATAACAGCCAGTCGTTACAGGCCAGTAACCTGATCGGTCACGGCGTGATGATCCCCGGCACCACTGTTCTTGCGGGAACCGGCAGTGAAGAAGGGGCTGTGACCACGACCACACCGTTTGGTGTTGAGTTGCAGCAGGCGGCAGACAAAGTTACGGCCACCATCACCGATAAAAACGGCGCGGTTGTCCGTACCATTGATATCGGTGAACTGACTGCCGGAGTCCACAGTTTCACCTGGGACGGTACGTTGACTGACGGCAGCACTGCGCCGAACGGTTCTTACAATGTAGCGATTAGCGCCAGTAACGGTGGTACACAACTGGTTGCCCAGCCGCTGCAGTTTGCTCTGGTGCAGGGGGTGATCCGCGGCAACAACGGTAATACGCTGGATCTCGGCACTTACGGCACCACCACCCTCGACGAAGTACGGCAGATAATTTAAAGCCCTCAAATTTCAGGAGTCAGTCATGGCCTTTTCTCAAGCGGTTAGCGGATTAAACGCTGCCGCCACCAACCTCGATGTTATTGGCAACAATATCGCCAACTCCGCCACCTACGGCTTTAAATCAGGCACGGCCTCTTTTGCCGATATGTTTGCCGGTTCGAAAGTGGGACTGGGGGTAAAAGTTGCCGGTATCACTCAGGACTTTACCGATGGCACGACCACCAACACCGGGCGAGGTCTGGACGTTGCTATCAGCCAGAATGGTTTTTTCCGTCTGGTAGACAGCAATGGTTCGGTTTTTTACAGCCGTAATGGACAATTTAAGCTCGATGAAAATCGTAACCTGGTGAATATGCAAGGATTACAGCTGACGGGGTATCCGGCAACCGGTACGCCGCCGACTATTCAGCAAGGGGCGAATCCGACCAATATTTCGATCCCGAATACCCTGATGGCAGCGAAAACTACCACCACGGCGTCGATGCAGATCAACCTGAATTCCAGTGATCCGCTTCCCTCTGTTAAAGGATTCGATGCCAGCAATGCGGATAGCTATAACAAAAAAGGTTCGGTGACTGTTTTCGATAGTCAGGGTAATGCTCATGATATGAGCGTTTATTTTGTGAAGACCGGGGATAATAACTGGGATGTTTACACCCTGGATAGCAGTGATCCAAAAGGCACAGCTAACCCTGCAACGACGCTGGTGTTTAATGCCAATGGCGTTCTGACCTCAGATCCAACAAAGGATATTACCACCGGCGCAATTAACGGCGCAGATCCCGCCACGTTTAGCCTGAGCTTCCTCAACTCCATGCAGCAAAATACCGGTGCTAACAACATTGTGGCAACCACCCAGAACGGCTACAAACCGGGCGATCTGGTGAGTTATCAAATCAATGATGACGGTACGGTTGTCGGCAACTATTCCAACGAACAAACCCAACTGCTGGGGCAGATTGTACTGGCGAACTTTGCTAACAACGAAGGTCTGGCATCTGAAGGTGACAATGTCTGGTCTGCGACGCAATCTTCTGGCGTGGCGCTGTTGGGGACTGCCGGGACGGGCAACTTTGGTACGCTGACCAACGGAGCGCTGGAAGCGTCCAATGTCGATCTCAGCAAAGAACTGGTCAATATGATCGTTGCCCAGCGTAACTATCAGTCTAACGCCCAGACCATCAAAACTCAGGACCAGATCCTCAACACGCTGGTTAACTTACGCTAATCGCTGACGGGATAGCTCAATGGATCACGCAATTTATACCGCGATGGGGGCAGCCAGCCAGACGCTGAATCAACAGGCGGTGACCGCCAGTAATCTGGCCAATGCCTCTACGCCCGGTTTTCGCGCACAGTTAAACGCCTTGCGTGCAGTTCCGGTGGAAGGGCTTTCACTACCCACGCGCACGCTGGTTACGGCGTCAACACCGGGGGCTGACATGACGCCCGGTAAGATGGATTACACCTCGCGCCCGCTGGACGTCGCGTTGCAGCAGGACGGCTGGCTGGCCGTGCAGACCGCTGACGGCAGCGAAGGATATACGCGTAATGGCAGCATTCAGGTTGATCCCACCGGGCAACTGACAATTCAGGGGCATCCGGTGATCGGCGAGGCGGGGCCAATTGCTGTGCCGGAAGGGGCGGAAATCACGATTGCTGCCGATGGCACAATCTCGGCGCTGAATCCTGGCGATCCGGCAAATACTGTCGCGCCAGTGGGGCGTCTGAAGCTGGTGAAAGCCACGGGCAGCGAAGTGCAACGCGGTGACGACGGCATTTTTCGTTTAAGCGCGGAAAGCCAGGCCACACGTGGGCCGGTACTGCAGGCAGATCCAACCTTACGTGTGATGTCGGGGGTTCTGGAAGGCAGTAACGTCAATGCCGTTGCGGCAATGAGCGACATGATTGCCAGCGCGCGGCGTTTTGAAATGCAGATGAAGGTGATCAGCAGCGTCGATGATAACGCAGGCCGTGCCAACCAACTGCTGTCGATGAGTTAATTGAACGGATACATGACAAATGTAAGTTGCCCAGTGTGCAAACTTATCGGTCTACGGGGTACATCGCAATTTATTGATTTTTCTATCCCTTGTAGGCCGGATAAGGCGTTTACGCCGCATCCGGCATGAAGACATATGCATTTTGTCAATAATCCACCACAGGACATTTTATGATCAGTTCATTATGGATCGCCAAAACGGGCCTTGACGCCCAGCAAACCAATATGGACGTCATTGCCAACAACCTGGCAAACGTCAGTACCAACGGTTTTAAGCGCCAGCGGGCCGTTTTTGAAGATCTGCTTTATCAAACCATCCGCCAGCCGGGGGCACAGTCTTCCGAACAAACCACCTTGCCATCCGGGTTGCAAATCGGCACGGGGGTACGTCCGGTCGCCACTGAACGCTTACACAGCCAGGGCAACCTGTCGCAGACCAACAACAGTAAAGACGTCGCGATTAAAGGGCAGGGCTTTTTCCAGGTGATGTTGCCAGATGGCTCATCAGCCTATACCCGTGACGGCTCTTTCCAGGTGGATCAGAACGGGCAACTGGTGACGGCTGGTGGTTTTCAGGTGCAGCCAGCGATCACCATTCCGGCGAATGCGTTAAGTATCACCATCGGTCGTGATGGCGTGGTCAGCGTAACCCAACAAGGCCAGGCAGCTCCGGTTCAGGTTGGGCAGCTCAATCTCACCACCTTTATGAATGATACCGGACTGGAGAGCATTGGCGAAAACCTCTACACCGAAACGCAATCCTCCGGTGCACCGAACGAAAGCACGCCGGGCCTGAACGGCGCGGGACTGCTGTATCAAGGGTATGTTGAAACGTCTAACGTCAACGTGGCGGAAGAACTGGTCAATATGATTCAGGTGCAACGCGCCTACGAAATCAACAGTAAAGCGGTATCCACCACCGATCAGATGCTGCAAAAACTGACGCAACTCTAAGGCATAACCGGTGGCAGATTCACCGGTTTACTGATTTTTGAAGATGATAGCCATGCAAAAAAACGCTGCGCATACTTATGCCATTTCCAGCTTGTTGGTGCTTTCACTAACCGGCTGCGCCTGGATACCCTCCACGCCGCTGGTACAGGGGGCGACCAGTGCACAACCGGTTCCCGGTCCGACGCCCGTCGCCAACGGTTCTATTTTCCAGTCTGCTCAGCCGATTAACTATGGCTATCAACCGCTGTTTGAAGATCGTCGACCACGCAATATTGGCGATACGCTGACCATCGTATTGCAGGAGAACGTCAGCGCCAGCAAAAGCTCCTCTGCGAATGCCAGCCGTGACGGTAAAACTAATTTTGGCTTTGATACTGTGCCGCGCTATTTGCAGGGGCTGTTTGGTAACGCTCGTGCCGATGTCGAAGCCTCCGGTGGTAACACGTTCAACGGAAAAGGCGGGGCCAATGCCAGCAATACCTTTAGCGGCACGTTGACGGTGACGGTTGACCAGGTACTGGTCAACGGTAACCTGCATGTGGTGGGTGAAAAACAGATCGCCATTAATCAGGGTACCGAATTTATTCGTTTCTCTGGTGTAGTTAATCCTCGCACCATCAGCGGCAGTAATACCGTACCGTCTACTCAGGTGGCGGATGCGCGCATTGAATACGTAGGCAATGGCTACATTAACGAAGCGCAAAATATGGGCTGGTTGCAGCGTTTCTTCCTTAACCTGTCGCCAATGTAAGTGAGGCTGTGGTGATTAAATTTCTCTCTGCATTAATTCTTCTACTGGTTATCACGGCAGCTCAGGCTGAGCGTATTCGCGATCTCACCAGTGTTCAGGGGGTAAGGCAAAACTCACTGATTGGCTATGGCCTGGTGGTGGGGCTGGATGGCACCGGTGACCAGACAACTCAGACGCCGTTTACCACACAAACGCTTAATAACATGCTCTCACAGCTGGGAATTACCGTTCCGACGGGCACTAATATGCAGCTAAAAAACGTCGCTGCGGTAATGGTGACGGCGTCACTTCCACCGTTTGGACGTCAGGGGCAAACCATTGACGTGGTGGTTTCTTCCATGGGAAATGCCAAAAGTCTGCGTGGCGGTACGTTATTGATGACACCGCTTAAGGGCGTTGACAGTCAGGTGTATGCGCTGGCACAGGGCAATATTCTGGTTGGCGGCGCAGGGGCCTCCGCTGGCGGTAGCAGTGTTCAGGTGAACCAACTGAACGGTGGACGGATCACCAATGGTGCGGTTATTGAACGTGAATTGCCCAGCCAGTTTGGCGTCGGGAATACCCTTAATTTGCAACTTAACGACGAAGATTTCAGTATGGCGCAGCAAATCGCTGACACCATCAACCGCGTGCGTGGATATGGCAGCGCCACCGCGTTAGATGCGCGGACTATTCAGGTGCGCGTACCGAGTGGCAACAGTTCCCAGGTCCGTTTCCTTGCCGATATCCAGAATATGCAGGTTAATGTCTCCCCGCAGGACGCTAAAGTAGTGATTAACTCGCGCACTGGTTCGGTGGTGATGAATCGCGAAGTGACCCTCGACAGCTGCGCGGTAGCGCAGGGGAATCTCTCGGTTACGGTAAATCGGCAGGCCAATGTCAGCCAGCCAGATACACCGTTTGGTGGCGGGCAGACTGTGGTTACTCCACAAACGCAGATCGACTTACGCCAGAGCGGCGGTTCGCTGCAAAGCGTACGCTCCAGTGCCAGCCTCAATAACGTGGTGCGCGCGCTCAATGCGCTGGGTGCTACGCCGATGGATCTGATGTCTATTTTGCAATCAATGCAAAGTGCGGGATGTCTGCGGGCAAAACTGGAAATCATCTGATGATCAGCGACAGCAAACTACTGGCAAGTGCGGCCTGGGATGCACAATCGCTCAACGAACTTAAGGCGAAAGCGGGCGAAGATCCGGCGGCAAATCTCCGTCCGGTGGCCCGCCAGGTGGAAGGGATGTTCGTGCAGATGATGTTGAAAAGCATGCGCGACGCTTTACCAAAAGATGGCCTGTTCAGCAGCGAGCACACTCGCCTGTATACCAGTATGTATGACCAGCAGATTGCCCAACAGATGACGGCGGGCAAAGGTCTGGGGCTGGCAGAGATGATGGTTAAACAGATGACGCCAGAACAACCATTGCCAGAGGAGTCCACGCCAGCAGCACCGATGAAATTCCCGCTCGAAACCGTGGTGCGTTATCAAAATCAGACGCTTTCGCAGCTGGTGCAAAAGGCCGTACCACGTAACTACGATGATTCGCTGCCGGGTGACAGTAAAGCATTCCTCGCGCAACTCTCGTTGCCCGCCCAACTGGCAAGCCAGCAAAGCGGTGTGCCACATCATTTGATCCTCGCTCAGGCGGCGCTGGAATCTGGCTGGGGACAACGGCAAATCCGCCGTGAAAACGGCGAGCCGAGCTATAACCTGTTTGGCGTCAAAGCCTCTGGCAACTGGAAAGGGCCAGTCACTGAAATCACCACGACTGAATATGAAAATGGCGAAGCGAAGAAAGTAAAAGCGAAGTTTCGGGTCTACAGCTCGTATCTGGAAGCATTGTCGGATTACGTTGGGCTATTAACACGTAACCCGCGCTACGCTGCCGTGACGACCGCCGCGAGTGCGGAGCAGGGGGCGCAGGCCCTACAGGACGCGGGCTATGCTACCGATCCTCACTATGCCCGAAAACTCACCAACATGATTCAGCAGATGAAATCGATAAGCGACAAGGTGAGCAAAACCTACAGCATGAACATTGATAATCTGTTCTGAATAACTCAAGTCCGGCGGGTCGCTGCCGATAATACTCTGTAATTGAAGGCTTATAAGGAACCTCCATGTCCAGCTTGATCAATAACGCCATGAGCGGACTGAACGCGGCTCAGGCGGCGTTAAATACGGCAAGTAATAATATTTCCAGCTATAACGTTGCCGGATATACCCGCCAAACCACTATTATGGCGCAGGCCAACAGCACGTTGGGCGCGGGTGGCTGGGTTGGCAATGGTGTCTACGTTTCCGGTGTGCAGCGTGAGTATGATGCGTTTATTACCAACCAGTTACGTGCGGCTCAGACGCAAAGTAGCGGCCTGACTGCCCGCTATGAGCAGATGTCGAAAATCGACAATATGCTCTCCACCAGTACCTCTTCGCTGGCAACACAGATGCAGGATTTCTTCACCAGCCTGCAAACGCTGGTAAGTAACGCGGAAGACCCGGCAGCACGCCAGGCGCTGATTGGGAAATCAGAAGGGTTGGTGAATCAGTTTAAAACCACCGATCAATATCTGCGCGACCAGGACAAACAGGTCAATATCGCGATAGGTGCCAGCGTTGATCAGATCAACAATTACGCTAAACAAATCGCCAGCCTGAACGATCAGATCTCCCGCCTGACAGGCGTGGGGGCAGGGGCGTCACCTAACAATCTGCTGGATCAACGCGATCAACTGGTGAGCGAATTAAACCAGATTGTTGGCGTAGAAGTCAGCGTTCAGGATGGTGGCACTTATAACATCACGATGGCCAATGGCTACTCACTGGTTCAGGGAAGTACGGCGCGGCAACTTGCGGCAGTTCCTTCCAGCGCCGACCCTTCTCGTACGACTGTCGCTTATGTTGATGGGACGGCAGGCAATATTGAGATCCCGGAGAAATTACTGAATACCGGGTCGCTGGGCGGCATTCTGACATTCCGTTCTCAGGATCTGGACCAGACGCGTAATACGCTCGGACAACTGGCGCTGGCATTTGCCGAGGCTTTCAACACCCAACACAAAGCCGGATTTGATGCTAACGGCGATGCCGGTGAAGATTTCTTTGCTATCGGTAAGCCCGCGGTTCTGCAAAACACGAAAAACAAAGGTGACGTTGCGATCGGTGCCACGGTAACTGATGCCTCCGCGGTACTGGCGACAGATTACAAAATCTCGTTCGATAATAATCAGTGGCAGGTCACCCGCCTTGCCAGCAATACCACTTTTACGGTGACGCCGGATGCCAACGGTAAAGTGGCATTTGATGGTCTGGAGTTGACGTTTACAGGAACGCCTGCCGTTAACGACAGCTTCACGCTGAAACCGGTAAGTGACGCCATCGTCAACATGGATGTATTAATCACTGACGAAGCGAAAATCGCCATGGCGAGCGAAGAAGATGCGGGTGATAGCGACAACCGCAACGGTCAGGCCCTGCTGGATCTGCAAAGCAACAGTAAAACGGTGGGCGGTGCGAAATCCTTTAACGATGCTTATGCATCGTTAGTGAGTGATATCGGTAATAAAACCGCGACGTTGAAAACCAGTAGCGCCACGCAAGGTAATGTGGTGACGCAGCTTTCCAATCAGCAGCAGTCGATTTCCGGTGTCAATCTCGATGAGGAGTACGGAAATTTGCAACGTTTTCAGCAGTATTACCTGGCGAATGCGCAGGTTCTGCAGACGGCAAACGCGATTTTTGATGCGCTGATTAACATTCGCTAAGGGGAGATAAAATGCGTTTCAGTACCCAGATGATGTACCAGCAAAACATGCGTGGCATCACCAATTCTCAGGCAGAATGGATGAAGTACGGCGAACAGATGTCGACGGGTAAGCGAGTCGTTAACCCTTCAGATGATCCCATTGCTGCATCACAAGCTGTTGTTCTCTCCCAGGCACAGGCGCAAAACAGCCAGTACACGCTGGCGCGTACTTTCGCCACTCAAAAAGTGTCACTGGAAGAGAGTGTGCTTAGCCAGGTCACCACTGCTATCCAGAATGCTCAGGAAAAAATTGTCTACGCCAGCAATGGCACCTTGAGTGACGATGACCGGGCCTCACTGGCTACGGATATTCAGGGGCTTCGTGATCAGTTACTGAATCTGGCGAACACCACTGACGGTAACGGGCGCTACATTTTTGCCGGTTATAAAACAGAAACTGCACCGTTTAGCGAGGCTGACGGTGATTATGTTGGTGGATCAGAAAGTATTAAACAACAAGTCGATGCTTCGCGTTCGATGGTGATAGGACACACCGGCGACAAAATTTTCGACAGTATTACCAGCAACGCGGTAGCGGAACCAGACGGTAGCGCTTCTGAAACCAATCTTTTTGCCATGCTGGATAGCGCCATCGCAGCCCTGAAAACGCCGGTCGCGGATAGCGAAGCGGATAAAGAAACCGCCGCTGCGGCACTGGATAAAACCAACCGCGGACTGAAAAATTCGCTGAATAATGTGCTGACCGTTCGCGCGGAATTAGGCACGCAGTTGAACGAGCTGGAATCGCTGGATTCATTAGGTAGCGATCGCGCTTTAGGGCAAACGCAGCAGATGAGCGATCTGGTTGATGTGGACTGGAATGCAACTATTTCATCTTACATCATGCAGCAAACGGCATTGCAGGCATCGTATAAAGCATTTACCGATATGCAGGGATTGTCGCTCTTCCAGCTCAACAAATAAGCTCGCTTTAAAACATATCATGAAACTGGGTATGTTTTGTCTGCCCGCTCTGGGATCGCCGGGGCGGGCATTTTTTTGCCTATTTTGTATTGTTGGTTAGCAAGGATGCCATTTAATATGTTGATTCAAAGATGAAATAAAAAAGCCCTGGCAGTTACCAGGGCTTGATTACTTGAGCTAATTATTACTCAACAGGTTGCGGACGCGCAGGAGCGGCAGATGCATGATGCGTTGCCGTATGACCACCTGCGGCACCTTTACCTTCGAAGGCAAAAGTAGGGCGCTGCCAGTCACTGTGACGCGGTGCCTCCGGAACATATTCCGGTGCCGGAGCGCGCGTCATTGGCGCGGTAGCGTGGTTATGCTCAACGGTGACCTCAGGTTCAACCGCAGCTACCGTTTCAACTTCTGCTGCGACTTCAGCGACGACTGGCGCGGCAGGTTGAGCAACAACTTCAGGCTCAGCAACCACAACCTCAGCAGTTTCGGCAACTTCTTCAATATCAGCCGTCTCTTCCTGCGGTTCAACCACCGGTTCTGCGTGTTCTACAACTTCCTGGGCTATGGCAACATCAGACTCGGTAATCACCTGTGGCTGTTCAGTTACCGCGGCGGCAATCACCTCAGGATGCGTCGTTTCAACCACTTCCGGTTGCGGTTCGGCAACCTGAACGGGGGCTTCTACGACTTCAGCCACTTCTTCAACAACCGGCGCGCTAACAACAGGTTCGACAGCGGCGGCGACAGGGACCTCAGTCACCATCGGTTGCACTTGTACTTCTTCCTGTTCGCGCTGCTCTTCAACCTGTACATCTTGCGGACGTACAATCGGATAGCGGATCCAGACTTTGCCAGAGGCCAGTTCCGGAGACGCGCACGCTACGGTTAACGGCATTGGCGACTGGGTCGGGTAACGCTCGTCACGATAGCGACGACGACGCTGACCACTTACGCGCAGGTGACGAGGCGAGCGGCGAGAGCGACGCGGCATGCCACCGTTATCACGGTTATCAGCATTGTTCTCTTCCTGCTGTTCCGGCGCAGTTTGCGCTACGACTGGCAGCGGGACTTTCGCCAGTTCTGTACGCGGAGCAGGCACTTCCTGAACGATGGTTTCGGCAGCGGCAGTTTCTTCAACCACTGGTGCGGCTACCGTTTCTTCGGCTACGCTTTGCTCGTAACGCACTTTCTGATTCAGCTGGCGCTGTTTACGACGCGGCTGAACCGGACGTACACGTTCTTCCTGTTCGGTTTCCTGAACAGATTGCTCTTCAACATTCAGCGCTTTCGCTTCTTGTTGCGCCTGACGTTTATCATCATTACGGCGGCGGCTACGTTCACGACGCGGCGCTTGCTGCTCGTCGGTGGTACGCGCTTTTTCCGTTACCTCAGCCTGCTGACGGCTCTCACGCGTCTCGGCAGTCTGCTGCTGTGCCTGGCGACGATTACGGCGGTTTTCTTCGCGATTATCGCTGCCTTCATTACGTTCGCTACGTGTGTCGCGGCGTTCATTTCGGTCACGACGGTTGTTCTGACGTGGCTTACGGCGGTCCTGTTGACGTTCCGGTTTCGTTTCAGTTTTCGGTGCCGGTTGCTCGGTCGGTTTGGTTTCTTCACCACCGCTGAACAGCGCTTTCAGTGCGCCGAAGAAGCGGCTTAACAGCCCTGGTTGTGCAGGAGCTGCTGGTGTTGTTGATGCAGCTTTAGGTGCTGGGGCTGCGACAGGCGCGGCAGGTTCAGCTGGCGTTGGCGCTGGCGGCACATCCGGCATGGCAAACGTTGCCAGCGCAGGTTGTTCCGGACGCTTACGTTCAGCGAACTCTTCTTCAGACGGCAGCGCCATCGCTTCTTCATGCAGCTTCGGCAGCATGTAGCTTAAGGTTGGGGTTTCTTCCCCTTTGCGTACGCGCAGCACATGGTAGTGCGGGGTTTCCATCTGATCGTTTGGCACAATCACACAGCGCACGCCGTCCTGACGAGTTTCAATGGCATTTACCGCAGAGCGTTTTTCGTTCAGCAGGTAAGAAGCGATTGGTACAGGAACAATGGCATGCACTTCCTGAGTGTTCTCTTTCAGCGCTTCTTCTTCAATCAGACGCAGAATAGAGAGCGACAGGGATTCGTTGTCACGCACGGTGCCGGTACCGGAGCAGCGCGGGCAGACGTGATGGCTGGATTCACCCAGCGATGGACTCAGCCGCTGACGGGACATTTCCAGCAGACCAAAGCGAGAAATATGGCTGATTTGAATACGTGCACGGTCCTGACGCACCGCTTCACGCAGACGGTTTTCTACCGCACGCTGGTGGCGGACTGGCGTCATGTCAATGAAGTCGATAACAATCAGGCCGCCGAGGTCACGCAGGCGCAGCTGACGAGCAATCTCATCGGCAGCTTCGAGGTTGGTGTTAAACGCGGTTTCTTCGATATCGCCGCCGCGGGTTGCGCGTGCGGAGTTGATATCGATGGCAGTTAACGCTTCAGTGCTGTCGATAACAATAGAACCACCAGACGGCAGACGGACTTCACGCTGGAAGGCGGACTCGATCTGCGACTCGATCTGGTAGTGGCTGAACAGCGGAATTTCACCAGTGTACAGCTTGATTTTGCTGCTGAAATCCGGGCGACCTAATGCAGCGATATGCTGACGCGCCAGTTCGAGCACTTTCGGGTTATCGATAAGGATTTCGCCGATGTCCTGACGTAAGTAATCGCGGAATGCGCGAACGATGACGTTGCTCTCCTGATGGATCAGGAACGGGGCAGGGCGGCTTTCAGCGGCTTTTTTAATAGCTTCCCAGTGTTTCAGGCGGAAGCTTAAATCCCATTGCAGCGCCTCTGCAGATTTGCCGACGCCAGCGGTGCGCACGATAAGCCCCATGCCTTCCGGCAGTTCAAGGCTTGCCAGTGCTTCTTTTAATTCGGTACGGTCGTCGCCTTCAATACGGCGAGAAATACCACCCGCGCGCGGGTTGTTCGGCATCAGAACCAGATAGCTACCTGCCAGGCTGATAAAGGTGGTTAATGCCGCGCCTTTATTGCCGCGCTCTTCTTTATCGATCTGAACAATGACTTCCTGACCTTCACGCAACACATCTTTAATGTTGGGACGACCATGAGCACTGTAGTTAGCAGGGAAATATTCGCGGGCAATTTCTTTTAGTGGGAGGAAACCGTGACGTTCAGCGCCGTAATCAACAAAAGCAGCTTCCAGACTCGGTTCAATGCGGGTGATTTTACCTTTGTAGATGTTTGCCTTTTTCTGTTCGTGCCCTGGACTTTCGATATCCAGGTCATACAGACGCTGCCCATCTACAAGGGCAACGCGCAACTCTTCCTGCTGAGTTGCGTTGATTAACATTCTTTTCATCGTAACTTACTCATTATTCTTACATTGACGACTAAGCTGCGGGCAAAGTAACGCCTTTCCGGGTGTGAACCGATGGCCTCGTGTCTAGTCGCGTCGCCAACCTCACGGTTATCGTCAGCTCAAAGAGGCGCAGAGTGTCGGTTGCCCGTTTTTCATGCGGAAAAACAGCGCAATTATCAAAGAAACAGACTGGGTATTACTCTCCAGAAATATTTCCATCTACCGGTAAGGACTGCAACCCGCAGCCCGCTAACTGCCTGAAAGATCAATACGTCTTACGCCATTGCTGCGTGGATGATCGGTCGGGCAAAATGGGTTATTCCGTAAAATTTCTTGTTTTAACAAGGATGGACACGGAAACGTTCTCATTATTCCACTGCAAGCCTCGTTATAGCAAGATGACTTTTACCATTTATCACCCGCTTACTCACAGTTTTTTCACTTCTTAATGGTGATTGGTTTAATAACCATCAATAAAGTGATGACGTAGTGAAGTAATAAGGTGCAAAACTAAATATAAGCATAGAAAAATGAGTGGCGCGAATCCTGTTGGCTAATTAGAATCGCCCACCATGAAAACAGAGACTCCATCCGTAAAAATTGTTGCTATCACCGCGGACGAAGCGGGGCAACGTATCGACAACTTTTTGCGTACCCAATTGAAAGGCGTACCTAAAAGTATGATTTACCGTATTTTGCGTAAAGGCGAAGTGCGGGTGAACAAAAAACGTATTAAGCCTGAATATAAACTCGAAGCAGGTGATGAGGTGCGTATTCCACCGGTTCGCGTTGCTGAACGTGAAGAGGAGGCGGTTTCGCCACATCTGCAAAAGGTGGCGGCGCTGGCGGACGTCATCTTATATGAAGATGAGCATATCCTGGTACTCAATAAACCTTCCGGTACGGCGGTACATGGCGGCAGTGGTTTAAGCTTCGGCGTTATCGAAGGTTTACGGGCGCTGCGCCCGGAAGCGCGGTTCCTTGAACTGGTACATCGTCTCGACCGGGACACTTCCGGTGTGTTGCTGGTAGCGAAAAAACGCTCGGCGTTGCGTTCTCTGCATGAGCAATTACGTGAAAAAGGGATGCAAAAAGATTACCTGGCGCTGGTGCGCGGTCAGTGGCAGTCGCATGTGAAGAGCGTACAAGCGCCGTTGCTGAAAAATATTCTGCAAAGTGGCGAACGTATCGTGCGTGTGAGTCAGGAAGGTAAACCGTCGGAAACACGCTTTAAAGTGGAAGAACGCTATGCATTTGCCACCCTGGTGCGTTGTAGCCCGGTAACTGGGCGTACTCATCAGATCCGTGTGCATACACAGTATGCGGGTCATCCGATTGCCTTTGACGATCGCTACGGTGACCGTGAATTTGATAGACAGCTCACTGAAGCAGGCACGGGATTAAATCGTCTGTTCCTGCACGCCGCAGCGTTGAAGTTTACCCATCCGGGAACCGGTGAGGTGATGCGTATCGAAGCACCGATGGATGAGGGGTTGAAGCGTTGTTTGCAGAAACTGCGTAACGCGCGCTAATACAAGCATATAAACCTGATAATGGGCGGTTGGCCTGATAAGGCGTTTACGCCGCATCAGGCCGCCAGCACCGATTGCCGGATGCGACGTAACCGCATCCGGCGCAAAAAACTATCCCATTAGCGGGTTTTTCCCTTCCCGACGTAACATCTGACACAGCGCGATTAGCGGTAAACCAACCAGCGTGTTAGGGTCACGCCCCTCTAAACGCTCAAACAGCGTAATGCCAAATCCTTCACTCTTAAAGCTACCCGCGCAGTGCAGGGGATGCTCCTTACGCACGTAATTATCAATCTCCGCCTCGCTCAGGTGACGGAAATGGACGTCAAAAGGCTCCACTTCTGTTTGCAGATGCCCATTCGCCGAATTAAACAACGCCAGTCCAGTATAGAAGGTGACGATATTGCCGCTGGCTTTTCGTAATTGCAGACGGGCATTTTCTTCCGTTAACGGTTTACCGGTGATTTCGCCATCAAGAACACATACCTGGTCTGAACCAATAATTAAATGATCCGGATAACGTGACGCCAGAGATTGCGCTTTTTCTTGTGCCAGTCGAAGCACCAACTGTCGCGGTGATTCGTCGCTGCGTGGGGTTTCGTCGACCTCGGGTGCTGCACATTCAAAAGAGATTTGCAGTTTTTCCAGAAGAGCGCGACGCCAGGGCGAGGTGGAGGCTAAAATAAGTTTAGGCATATTTTTTTCCATCAGATATAGCGTATTGATGATAGCCATTTTAAACTATGCGCTTCGTTTTGCAGGTTGATGTTCGTTATCAGCACTGAACGAAAATAAAGCAGTAACCCGCAATGTGTGCGAATTATTGGCAAAAGGCAACCACAGGCTGCCTTTTTCTTTGACTCTATGACGTTACAAAGTTAATATGCGCGCCCTATGCAAAAGGTAAAATTACCCCTGACTCTCGATCCGGTTCGTACGGCTCAAAAACGCCTTGATTACCAGGGTATCTATACCCCTGATCAGGTTGAGCGCGTCGCCGAATCCGTAGTCAGTGTGGACAGTGATGTGGAATGCTCCATGTCGTTCGCTATCGATAACCAACGTCTCGCAGTGTTAAACGGCGATGCGAAGGTGACGGTAACGCTCGAGTGTCAGCGTTGCGGGAAGCCGTTTACTCATCAGGTCTACACAACGTATTGTTTTAGTCCTGTGCGTTCAGACGAACAGGCTGAAGCACTGCCGGAAGCGTATGAACCGATTGAGGTTAACGAATTCGGTGAAATCGATCTGCTTGCAATGGTTGAAGATGAAATCATCCTCGCCTTGCCGGTAGTTCCGGTGCATGATTCTGAACACTGTGAAGTGTCCGAAGCGGACATGGTCTTTGGTGAACTGCCTGAAGAAGCGCAAAAGCCAAACCCATTTGCCGTATTAGCCAGCTTAAAGCGTAAGTAATTGGTGCTCCCCGTTGGATCGGGGATAAACCGTAATTGAGGAGTAAGGTCCATGGCCGTACAACAGAATAAACCAACCCGTTCCAAACGTGGCATGCGTCGTTCCCATGACGCGCTGACCGCAGTCACCAGCCTGTCTGTAGACAAAACTTCTGGTGAAAAACACCTGCGTCACCACATCACTGCCGACGGTTACTACCGCGGCCGCAAGGTCATCGCTAAGTAATCACGCGTCTGCGTGATGAAGCTTAGTGAGGATTTTCCCCAGGCAACTGGGGAAAGACCAAACCGGGCGGCGACGATACCTTGACACGTCTAACCCTGGCGTTAGATGTCATGGGAGGGGATTTTGGCCCTTCCGTGACAGTGCCTGCAGCATTGCAGGCACTGAATTCTAATTCGCAACTCACTCTTCTTTTAGTCGGCAATCCCGACGCCATCACGCCATTACTTGCTAAAGCTGACTTTGAACAACGTTCGCGTCTGCAGATTATTCCTGCGCAGTCAGTTATCGCCAGTGATGCCCGGCCTTCGCAAGCTATCCGCGCCAGTCGTGGTAGTTCAATGCGCGTGGCCCTTGAGCTGGTGAAAGAAGGTCGAGCGCAAGCCTGTGTCAGTGCTGGTAATACCGGGGCGCTGATGGGGCTGGCAAAATTATTACTCAAGCCCCTGGAGGGGATTGAGCGTCCGGCCCTGGTGACGGTATTACCGCATCAGCAAAAGGGCAAAACGGTGGTTCTCGATTTAGGGGCCAACGTCGATTGTGACAGCACAATGTTGGTGCAATTTGCCATTATGGGCTCAGTCCTGGCTGAAGAGGTGGTGGAAATTCCCAATCCTCGCGTGGCGTTGCTCAATATTGGTGAAGAAGAAGTAAAGGGTCTCGACAGTATTCGGGATGCCTCAGCGGTGCTTAAAACAATCCCTTCTATCAATTATATCGGCTATCTTGAAGCCAATGAGTTGTTAACTGGCAAGACAGATGTGCTGGTTTGTGACGGCTTTACAGGAAATGTCACATTAAAGACGATGGAAGGTGTTGTCAGGATGTTCCTTTCTCTGCTGAAATCTCAGGGTGAAGGGAAAAAACGGTCGTGGTGGCTACTGTTATTAAAGCGTTGGCTACAAAAGAGCCTGACGAGGCGATTCAGTCACCTCAACCCCGACCAGTATAACGGCGCCTGTCTGTTAGGATTGCGCGGCACGGTGATAAAAAGTCATGGTGCGGCCAATCAGCGAGCTTTTGCGGTCGCGATTGAACAGGCAGTGCAGGCGGTGCAGCGACAAGTTCCTCAGCGAATTGCCGCTCGCCTGGAATCTGTATACCCAGCTGGTTTTGAGCTGCTGGACGGTGGCAAAAGCGGAACTCTGCGGTAGCAGGACGCTGCCAGCGAACTCGCAGTTTGCAAGTGACGGTATATAACCGAAAAGTGACTGAGCGTACATGTATACGAAGATTATTGGTACTGGCAGCTATCTGCCCGAACAAGTGCGGACAAACGCCGATTTGGAAAAAATGGTGGATACCTCTGACGAGTGGATTGTCACTCGTACCGGCATCCGCGAACGCCACATTGCCGCGCCAAACGAAACCGTTTCAACCATGGGCTTTGAAGCGGCGACACGCGCAATTGAGATGGCGGGCATTGAGAAAGACCAGATTGGCCTGATCGTTGTGGCAACGACTTCTGCTACGCACGCTTTCCCGAGCGCAGCTTGTCAGATTCAAAGCATGCTGGGCATTAAAGGTTGCCCGGCATTTGACGTTGCAGCAGCCTGCGCAGGTTTCACCTATGCATTAAGCGTAGCCGATCAATACGTGAAATCTGGGGCGGTGAAGTATGCTCTGGTCGTCGGTTCCGATGTACTGGCGCGCACCTGCGATCCAACAGATCGCGGGACTATTATTATTTTTGGCGATGGCGCGGGCGCTGCGGTGTTGGCTGCCTCTGAAGAGCCGGGAATCATCTCTACCCATCTGCACGCCGATGGTAGCTATGGTGAATTGCTGACGCTGCCTAATGCTGACCGTGTGAATCCAGAGAATTCAATTCATCTGACGATGGCGGGCAACGAAGTCTTCAAGGTTGCGGTAACGGAACTGGCGCACATCGTTGATGAGACGCTGGCGGCGAATAATCTTGACCGTTCTCAACTGGACTGGCTGGTGCCGCATCAGGCTAACCTGCGTATTATCAGTGCAACGGCGAAAAAACTCGGCATGTCGATGGACAATGTCGTGGTGACGCTGGATCGCCACGGTAATACCTCTGCGGCCTCTGTCCCGTGCGCGCTGGATGAAGCTGTACGTGATGGGCGTATTAAGCCGGGGCAGTTGGTTCTGCTTGAAGCCTTTGGCGGTGGATTCACCTGGGGTTCCGCGCTGGTTCGTTTCTAGGATAAGGATTAAAAGATGACGCAATTTGCATTTGTGTTCCCTGGACAGGGTTCTCAAACCGTTGGAATGCTGGCTGATATGGCGGCGAGCTATCCCATTGTCGAAGAAACGTTTGCTGAAGCTTCTGCGGCGCTGGGTTATGACCTGTGGGCGCTGACTCAGCAGGGGCCAGCCGAAGAACTTAATAAAACCTGGCAAACTCAGCCAGCGCTGTTGACTGCATCAGTTGCGCTGTACCGCGTATGGCAGCAGCAGGGCGGTAAAGCACCAGCGATGATGGCCGGTCACAGCCTCGGGGAATACTCTGCGCTGGTTTGCGCTGGTGTGATTGATTTCGCTGATGCGGTGCGTCTGGTTGAGATGCGCGGCAAGTTCATGCAAGAAGCCGTACCGGAAGGAACGGGCGCTATGGCGGCAATCATCGGTCTGGATGATGCGTCTATTGCGAAAGCGTGTGAAGAAGCTGCAGAAGGTCAGGTGGTTTCTCCGGTAAACTTCAACTCTCCAGGCCAGGTGGTAATTGCGGGACATAAAGAAGCCGTTGAGCGTGCTGGAGCTGCCTGTAAAGCTGCAGGCGCAAAACGCGCGCTGCCGTTGCCAGTGAGCGTACCGTCTCACTGTGCGCTGATGAAACCGGCAGCCGACAAACTGGCAGTAGAATTAGCGAAAATCACCTTTAACGCACCAACAGTTCCTGTTGTGAATAACGTTGATGTGAAATGCGAAACCAATGGTGATGCCATCCGTGACGCACTGGTACGTCAGTTGTATAACCCGGTTCAGTGGACGAAGTCTGTTGAATACATGGCAGCGCAAGGCGTAGAACATCTCTATGAAGTCGGCCCGGGCAAAGTGCTTACTGGCCTGACGAAACGCATTGTCGACACCCTGACCGCCTCGGCGCTGAACGAACCTTCAGCGATGGCAGCGGCGCTCGAGCTTTAAAAGAGGAAAATCATGAATTTTGAAGGAAAAATCGCACTGGTAACCGGTGCAAGCCGCGGAATTGGCCGCGCAATTGCTGAAACGCTCGCAGCCCGTGGCGCGAAAGTTATCGGCACTGCGACCAGTGAAAATGGCGCTCAGGCGATCAGTGATTATTTAGGTGCCAACGGCAAAGGTCTGATGTTGAATGTGACCGATCCAGCATCTATCGAATCTGTTCTGGAAAAAATTCGCGCAGAATTTGGTGAAGTGGATATCCTGGTCAATAATGCCGGTATCACTCGTGATAACCTGTTAATGCGAATGAAAGATGAAGAGTGGAACGATATTATCGAAACCAACCTTTCATCTGTTTTCCGTCTGTCAAAAGCGGTAATGCGCGCTATGATGAAAAAGCGTCATGGTCGCATTATCACTATCGGTTCTGTGGTTGGTACCATGGGAAATGGCGGTCAGGCCAACTACGCTGCGGCGAAAGCGGGCTTGATCGGCTTCAGTAAATCACTGGCGCGCGAAGTTGCGTCACGCGGTATTACTGTAAACGTTGTTGCTCCGGGCTTTATTGAAACGGACATGACACGTGCGCTGAGCGATGACCAGCGTGCGGGTATCCTGGCGCAGGTTCCTGCGGGTCGCCTCGGCGGTGCACAGGAAATCGCCAACGCGGTTGCATTCCTGGCATCCGACGAAGCAGCTTACATCACGGGTGAAACTTTGCATGTGAACGGCGGGATGTACATGGTCTGACCGCGATTTGCACAAAATGCTCATGTTGCGCGCAGTCTGCGTGGTTATGAGTAATAATTAGTGCAAAATGATTTGCGTTATTGGGGGGTAAGGCCTCAAAATAACGTAAAATCGTGGTAAGACCTGCCGGGATTTAGTTGCAAATTTTTCAACATTTTATACACTACGAAAACCATCGCGAAAGCGAGTTTTGATAGGAAATTTAAGAGTATGAGCACTATCGAAGAACGCGTTAAGAAAATTATCGGCGAACAGCTGGGCGTTAAGCAGGAAGAAGTTACCAACAATGCTTCTTTCGTTGAAGACCTGGGCGCGGATTCTCTTGACACCGTTGAGCTGGTAATGGCTCTGGAAGAAGAGTTTGATACTGAGATTCCGGACGAAGAAGCTGAGAAAATCACCACCGTTCAGGCTGCCATTGATTACATCAACGGCCACCAGGCGTAAGTGAACATCTCCAGGCGGTCGTTCGACCGCCTGAGTTTTATCTTTTTGTCCCACTAGAATCATTTTTTCCCTCCCTGGAGGACAAACGTGTCTAAGCGTCGTGTAGTTGTGACCGGACTGGGCATGTTGTCTCCTGTCGGCAATACCGTAGAGTCTACCTGGAAAGCTCTGCTTGCCGGTCAGAGTGGCATCAGCCTAATCGACCATTTCGATACTAGCGCCTATGCAACGAAATTTGCTGGCTTAGTAAAGGATTTTAACTGTGAGGACATTATCTCGCGCAAAGAACAGCGCAAGATGGATGCCTTCATTCAATATGGAATTGTCGCTGGCGTTCAGGCCATGCAGGATTCTGGCCTTGAAATAACGGAAGAGAACGCAACCCGTATTGGTGCCGCAATTGGCTCCGGGATTGGCGGCCTCGGACTGATTGAAGAAAACCACACATCTCTGATGAATGGTGGCCCACGTAAGATCAGCCCATTCTTCGTTCCGTCAACGATTGTGAACATGGTGGCAGGTCATCTGACTATCATGTATGGCCTGCGTGGCCCAAGCATCTCTATCGCGACCGCCTGTACTTCTGGCGTGCACAACATCGGTCATGCTGCGCGTATTATCGCGTATGGCGATGCTGACGTGATGGTTGCAGGTGGCGCAGAGAAAGCCAGTACGCCGCTGGGCGTTGGTGGTTTTGGCGCGGCACGTGCATTATCTACCCGCAATGATAACCCGCAAGCGGCGAGCCGCCCGTGGGATAAAGAGCGCGATGGTTTCGTACTGGGCGATGGTGCCGGTATGCTGGTACTGGAAGAGTACGAACACGCGAAAAAACGCGGGGCGAAAATTTACGCTGAACTCGTTGGCTTTGGTATGAGCAGCGATGCTTACCATATGACGTCACCGCCAGAAAACGGCGCAGGCGCAGCTCTGGCAATGGCAAATGCTCTGCGTGATGCAGGCATTGAAGCGAGTCAGATTGGCTACGTTAACGCGCACGGTACTTCTACACCGGCTGGCGATAAAGCTGAAGCGCAGGCTGTTAAAAGCATCTTCGGTGAAGCTGCCAGCCGTGTGTTGGTGAGCTCCACGAAATCTATGACCGGTCACCTGTTAGGTGCGGCGGGTGCAGTAGAGTCTATCTACTCCATCCTGGCACTGCGCGATCAGGCTGTTCCGCCAACCATCAACCTGGATAATCCGGATGAAGGTTGCGATCTGGATTTCGTACCGCACGAAGCGCGTCAGGTTAGCGGAATGGAATACACGCTGTGTAACTCCTTCGGCTTCGGTGGTACTAATGGTTCTTTGATCTTTAAAAAGATCTAAGTTGTCATTTCCCACCCTTATAAAAGGTCCGCTTGCGGGCCTTTTTTCTTAGCTTTTATTCCGACTTGTTCCGTAGTGAACATGCTGCCACACTAACAATTCTCTGGTAAGGAGTTGGTATGTTCTTAATTAACGGTCATAAACAGGAATCGCTGGCAGCAAGCGATCGGGCTACGCAGTTTGGCGATGGTTGTTTCACCACCGCCAGAGTTATCGACGGTAAAGTCAGTTTGTTATCGGCACATATCCAGCGACTACAGGAAGCTTGTCAGCAGTTGATGATTTCCTGTGACTTCTGGCCTCAGCTTGAACAAGAGATGAAAACGCTGGCAGCAGAACAGCAGAATGGTGTGCTGAAGGTCGTGATCAGTCGCGGTAGTGGCGGGCGAGGGTACAGCACATTGAACAGCGGACCGGCAACGCGGATTCTCTCCGTTACGGCTTATCCTGCACATTACGATCGTTTGCGTAACGAGGGGATGATGTTGGCGCTAAGCCCGGTGCGGCTGGGGCGCAATCCTCATCTTGCAGGTATTAAACATCTTAATCGGCTTGAACAAGTATTGATCCGCTCTCATCTTGAGCAGACAAACGCTGATGAGGCGCTGGTCCTTGACAGCGAAGGGTGGGTTACGGAATGCTGTGCGGCTAATTTGTTCTGGCGGAAGGGCAATATAGTTTATACGCCGCGGCTGGATCAGGCAGGTGTTAACGGCATTATGCGACAATTCTGTATCCGTTTACTGGCACAATCCTCTTATCAGCTTGTCGAAGTGCAAGCCTCTTTGGAGGAGGCGTTGCAAGCAGATGAGATGGTAATTTGTAATGCGTTAATGCCAGTCATGCCCGTACGTGCCTGTGGCGAAGTTTCCTTTTCGTCAGCAACGTTATATGAATATTTAGCCCCACTATGTGAGCGCCCGAATTAGTCATGAAAAAAGTGTTATTGATTATCTTGTTATTGCTGGTGGTATTGGGTATCGCCGCTGGTGTGGGCGTCTGGAAGGTTCGCCATCTTGCCGACAGCAAATTGCTTATTAAAGAAGAGACGATATTTACCCTGAAACCGGGGACCGGACGTCTGGCGCTCGGTGAACAGCTTTATGCCGATAAGATCATCAATCGGCCACGGGTATTTCAATGGCTATTGCGTATCGAACCGGATCTTTCTCACTTCAAAGCCGGGACTTACCGCTTAACACCGCAGATGACCGTACGTGAGATGCTGAAATTGCTGGAAAGCGGTAAAGAAGCACAGTTCCCTCTGCGACTGGTAGAAGGGATGCGTTTGAGCGATTACCTCAAGCAATTGCGTGAGGCCCCGTATATCAAGCACACGCTGAGCGACGATAAGTACGCCACCGTAGCGCAGGCACTTGAACTGGAAAACCCGGAGTGGATTGAAGGTTGGTTCTGGCCAGACACCTGGATGTATACCGCCAATACCACCGATGTCGCGTTACTCAAGCGAGCGCACAAGAAAATGGTGAAAGCGGTCGATAGCGCCTGGGAAGGGCGTGCGGACGGTCTGCCTTATAAAGATAAAAACCAGTTGGTGACGATGGCATCAATTATCGAAAAAGAAACCGCCGTTTCCAGCGAACGCGATCAGGTTGCCTCGGTATTTATCAACCGTTTACGCATTGGTATGCGCCTGCAGACCGACCCGACCGTGATTTACGGGATGGGAGAGCGTTATAATGGCAAACTTTCTCGTGCAGACCTGGAAACGCCAACAGCGTATAACACCTATACCATTACCGGTTTGCCGCCAGGTGCGATAGCGACGCCGGGGGCGGATTCGCTGAAGGCTGCTGCGCATCCGGCAAAAACGCCGTATCTCTATTTTGTGGCCGATGGTAAAGGTGGTCACACGTTTAATACCAATCTTGCCAGTCATAACAAGTCTGTGCAGGATTATCTGAAAGTGCTTAAGGAAAAAAATGCGCAGTAAGTATATCGTCATTGAGGGGCTGGAAGGCGCAGGCAAAACTACCGCGCGTAATGTGGTGGTTGAGACGCTCGAGCAACTGGGTATCCGCGACATGGTTTTCACTCGGGAACCTGGCGGTACGCAACTTGCCGAAAAGTTAAGAAGCCTGGTGCTGGATATCAAATCGGTAGGCGATGAAGTCATTACCGATAAAGCCGAAGTTCTGATGTTTTATGCCGCGCGTGTTCAACTGGTAGAAACGGTCATCAAACCTGCGCTGGCTAACGGCACCTGGGTGATTGGCGACCGCCACGATCTCTCCACTCAGGCGTATCAGGGCGGCGGACGTGGTATTGACCAACATATGTTGGCAACGCTGCGTGATGCTGTTCTCGGTGATTTTCGCCCTGACTTAACACTCTATCTCGATGTTACCCCGGAAGTTGGCTTAAAACGCGCGCGTGCGCGCGGCGAGCTGGATCGTATTGAGCAAGAGTCTTTCGATTTCTTTAATCGCACCCGCGCCCGCTATCTGGAACTGGCAGCACAAGATAAAAGCATTCATACCATTGATGCCACCCAGCCGCTGGAGTCCGTGATGGATGCAATCCGCACTACCGTGACAAATTGGGTGAAGGAGTTGGACGCATGAGATGGTATCCATGGTTACGACCTGATTTCGAAAAACTGGTAGCCAGCTATCAGGCCGGAAGAGGTCACCATGCGCTACTCATTCAGGCGTTACCGGGTATGGGCGAGGATGCTTTAATCTACGCCCTGAGCCGTTATTTACTCTGCCAACAACCGCAGGGCCACAAAAGTTGCGGTCACTGTCGTGGATGTCAGTTGATGCAGGCTGGCACGCATCCCGATTATTACACCCTGGCTCCCGAAAAAGGGAAAAATGCGCTGGGCATTGATGCGGTACGTGAAGTCACCGAAAAGTTAAATGAGCACGCACGCTTAGGTGGTGCGAAAGTTGTCTGGGTAACCGATGCTGCCTTACTGACTGACGCCGCGGCTAACGCATTGCTGAAAACGCTTGAAGAGCCGCCAGCAGAAACCTGGTTTTTCCTTGCTACCCGCGAGCCTGAACGTTTACTGGCAACATTACGTAGTCGTTGTCGGTTACATTACCTTGCGCCGCCGCCGGAACAGTACGCCGTGACCTGGCTTTCACGCGAAGTGACAATGTCACAGGATGCATTACTTGCCGCATTGCGCTTAAGCGCCGGTTCGCCTGGTGCGGCACTGGCGTTGTTTCAGGGAGATATCTGGCAGGCTCGTGAAACATTGTGTCAGGCGCTGGCATATAGCGTGCAATCGGGCGACTGGTATTCGCTGCTAGCGGCCCTTAATCATGAACAAGCTCCGGCGCGTTTACACTGGCTGGCAACGTTGCTGATGGATGCGCTAAAACGCCATCATGGCGCTGCGCAGGTTACCAATGTTGATGTGCCGGGCCTGGTCGTCGAACTGGCAAACCATCTTTCTCCCTCGCGTCTGCAGGCTATACTGGGGGATGTTTGCCACATTCGTGAACAGTTAATGTCTGTCACAGGTATTAACCGCGAGCTTCTCATCACCGATCTTTTACTGCGTATTGAGCATTACCTGCAACCGGGCGTTGTGCTACCGGTTCCTCATCTTTAAGAGAGACATCATGTTTTTAGTCGACTCACACTGCCATCTCGATGGTCTGGATTATGAATCTTTGCATAAGGACGTGGATGACGTTCTGGTGAAAGCCGCCGCACGCGATGTGAAATTTTGTCTGGCAGTCGCCACAACATTACCGGGTTATTTACACATGCGGGATCTGGTAGGCGAACGTGACAACGTCGTATTTTCTTGTGGCGTGCATCCACTCAACCAGAATGATCCCTACGATGTAGAAGATTTACGCCGTCTGGCGGCAGAAGAGGGCGTTGTTGCGCTGGGTGAAACGGGGTTGGATTATTATTACACGCCGGAAACGAAAGTACGGCAGCAAGAGTCCTTCATCCATCATATCCAGATTGGTCGTGAACTGAACAAGCCGGTTATCGTCCACACCCGTGACGCCCGCGCCGATACGCTGGCAATTCTGCGCGAAGAAAAAGTGACGGATTGCGGTGGCGTACTACACTGTTTTACAGAGGACAGAGAAACGGCGGGTAAATTACTGGATCTCGGATTTTACATCTCCTTTTCCGGCATTGTGACCTTCCGTAATGCGGAGCAACTGCGCGATGCCGCGCGTTATGTCCCCCTCGATCGGTTACTGGTAGAAACTGACTCACCTTACCTTGCACCGGTTCCGCATCGAGGAAAAGAGAATCAACCTGCGATGGTTCGTGACGTTGCAGAATACATGGCTGTGTTGAAAGGTGTTGCCGTTGAAGAACTGGCGCAGGTAACCACCGATAACTTCGCCCGTCTGTTTCACATCGACGCTTCCCGCCTTCAATCCATCCGTTGAATGAGTTTTTTTAAAGCTCGTAATTAATGGCTAAAACGAGTAAAGTTCACCGCCGAAAATTGGGCGGTGAATAACCACGTTTGAAATATTGTGACATATGATTTGTCAAAATGTGCAACTTCTCCAATGATCTGAAGTTGAAACGTGATAGCCGTCAAACAAATCGGCACTGAATTATTTTACTCTGTGTAATAAATAAAGGGCGCTTAGATGCCCTGTACACGGCGAGACTCTCCCCCCTTGCCACGCGTGAGAACGTAAAAAAGCACCCATACTCAGGAGCACTCTCAATTATGTTTAAGAATGCATTTGCTAACCTGCAAAAGGTCGGTAAATCGCTGATGCTGCCGGTATCCGTACTGCCTATCGCAGGTATTCTGCTGGGCGTCGGTTCCGCGAATTTCAGCTGGCTGCCCGCCGTTGTATCGCATGTTATGGCAGAAGCAGGCGGTTCCGTCTTTGCAAACATGCCACTGATTTTTGCGATCGGTGTCGCCCTCGGCTTTACCAACAACGATGGCGTATCCGCGCTGGCCGCAGTTGTTGCCTATGGCATCATGGTTAAAACCATGGCCGTGGTTGCGCCACTGGTACTGCATTTACCTGCTGAAGAAATCGCCTCTAAACACCTGGCGGATACTGGCGTACTCGGGGGGATCATCTCCGGTGCGATCGCAGCGTACATGTTTAACCGTTTCTACCGTATTAAGCTGCCTGAGTATCTTGGCTTCTTTGCCGGTAAACGCTTTGTGCCGATCATTTCAGGCCTGGCTGCCATATTTACTGGCGTTGTGCTGTCCTTCATTTGGCCGCCTATTGGTTCTGCAATCCAGACCTTCTCTCAGTGGGCTGCTTACCAGAACCCGGTAGTTGCGTTTGGCATTTACGGTTTCATCGAACGTTGCCTGGTACCGTTTGGTCTGCACCACATCTGGAACGTACCTTTCCAGATGCAGATTGGTGAATACACCAACGCTGCAGGTCAGGTTTTCCACGGCGACATTCCGCGTTATATGGCGGGTGACCCGACTGCGGGTAAACTGTCTGGCGGCTTCCTGTTCAAAATGTACGGTCTGCCAGCTGCCGCAATTGCTATCTGGCACTCTGCTAAACCGGAAAACCGCGCGAAAGTGGGCGGTATCATGATCTCCGCGGCGCTGACCTCGTTCCTGACCGGTATCACCGAGCCGATCGAGTTCTCCTTCATGTTTGTTGCGCCGATCCTGTACATCATCCACGCGATTCTGGCAGGCCTGGCATTCCCAATCTGTATTCTTCTGGGGATGCGTGACGGTACGTCGTTCTCGCACGGTCTGATCGACTTCATCGTTCTGTCTGGTAACAGCAGCAAACTGTGGCTGTTCCCGATCGTCGGTATCGGTTATGCAATTGTTTACTACACCATCTTCCGCGTGCTGATTAAAGCACTGGATCTGAAAACGCCGGGTCGTGAAGACGCGACTGATGATGCAAAAGCGACAGGTACCAGCGAAATGGCACCGGCTCTGGTTGCTGCGTTTGGTGGTAAAGAAAACATCACTAACCTCGACGCATGTATTACCCGTCTGCGCGTCAGCGTTGCTGATGTGTCTAAAGTGGATCAGGCTGGCCTGAAGAAACTGGGCGCAGCGGGCGTAGTGGTTGCTGGTTCTGGTGTTCAGGCGATTTTCGGTACTAAATCCGATAACCTGAAAACCGAGATGGATGAGTACATCCGTAACCACTAATCCGTAAGACGTTGGGGAGACTAAGGCAGCCAGATGGCTGCCTTTTTTACAGGTGTTATTCAGAATTGATACGTGCCGGTAATGCTGAAATTACGCGGTGCGCCGTAGACGATAGAACCTTCCACGTTGGTATCGTAGGTTTTGTCGAACAGGTTATTGACGTTCCCCTGTAACGAGAAGTTTTTCGTCACCTGGTAGCGGGTGAAGAGATCCACCAGCGCGTAGCTACCTTGCTCGGCGCGGAAGGTGCCATACGGTGTCACGGTGTCGGTATACACGCGATTTTGCCAGTTAACACCACCGCCGACCGTCAACTCTGGCATGACAGGCAACCGATAGCTGGTGAACATTTTAACCGTGGTGCGTGGCAGATTAGGATTAACGGCGTTTCCTTCGTTATCTTCTGCAATATAGCGCGTTGCGCCAAACGTCAGCTGCCAGTTGTCGGTAATTGCGCCGTTGAGTTCAAATTCCACACCTTTACTGACTGTCCCATCCACCGCTTTATAGGCGGTTTCGCCGTTGCTGCCGGGGATAGGTGTACCGGTGGACTGAGCTACATTATCCTGCTCAATACGGAAGATGGCTAACGTGGTGGTCAGACGGCTATTCATCCAGTCCGATTTCAGACCCAGCTCGTAGTTGTTACCGGTGATTGGAGCCAGATATTTGCCTGAACTGTCACGATCATTTTGCGGCTGGAAAATAGAGGTATAGCTGGCGTAGGTCGACCAGTTGTCATTAATGTCAAACACCAGACCAGCATAAGGCGTGGTGTGGTTTTTCTCCATGCTGTAAGTCAGCGTATCAACCCGCCAGTTGGTATAACGTGCGCCGAGGATCAGATGCAGCGGATCGGCAAGGGTGACACGAGTGGCAGCATATAACGATTTCATATGTGTGGTATCGTCCTGCGCCAGACTCTGTGGTGACCACTCGGTTTGTGGGAAATTGCCATTAAAGTTGTAGAAACTGCCAATTTCATCCGGGAAGATGTTGGCCCATGAACTGAAGTAACGATTGTTTTGTTTGCTGTAACTGCCACCAAACATGAGATTGTGCTGACGACCAAACAATTCATAACTACCGTCAGCGAACAAATCCAGCGCATCAACTTTACGTTTGCCGCTGTTCCAACCGGTGCCGCCGACATAATCAAAGCCAGGTCCATAATTACTGTATGGCCCAACCAGCATACCATCCGCTTTGTTTACATAGGCATCGACATACATCATTTTGCTGTCAAATTCGACTTCGGAGTGGGTGGCATTCAGTGTCGCTTGCCAGGTATCAGCAAACCGCTGCTTGAGGGTCATAAAGACCTTGTTGATCTCTTTATCGTTGTACGCCCAGTCAGGTGCGGTACTGCGTGCGCGATCGTAACTGTTGCTGCTGCCATCAGTATTCCAGCGCGGTAAACCGCCCCACGTTGGGCTATTAACATCAATGCGCTGATATTCGTAACCGGCTGAAAGCGTCGTAAGATCGCCTAAATCAGCATCAACAATGCCGGAGAAGAAGGTCTTTTCACTGTTGTAGCGGTCCAGCCATGAGTCGTTATTCTGGTAGCCGCCGACAATTCGCGCGCGGATTTTACCATCTTCGGTGAGTGGACTTTGTAAATCCGCTACATACCGTTCTTTGTTCCAGCTACCGTATTCTGCCGAGACATCGCCTTTAAATTCACGACTGGTCGCGTGTTTTCGAACCATATTAATTGCCGCAGATGGATTACCCGTACCGGTCATGAGTCCTGTCGCGCCACGCACTACTTCTACGCGTTCAAACAGTGCCATATCAGAAAGTGCGTCGCCCAGATTCCAGCGCGATTCAAAATAGGTGGGGATACCATCAACCATATAGTTATCGATCTGGAATCCGCGGGAATAATAAAGAGCACGATCGGAATCCGCCTGACTTTTGCTGATCCCCAGCGTGTTTTCCATCACTTCGCCCAGCGTTTGTAACTGCTGATCTTCCATCCGCTGCTGGCTAACAATAGTGACCGACTGAGGAATATCACGTTGAGTCATCTGCATTTTGGTACCCGCAGAGGTAGACGTTACGCTGTAATCATTTTCGTCATCAACTGGAGTAGTGGCTGAACCCTCAACAATCACCGTTTCTTCAGTGGCTGGTGCAGCAAAAGCGGCGGAAGGTAAGAGTGCCAGTGCTATGCAGGCGGCAAGTAGTGACGGTTTGGAGGTGGTTTGATGTTGATTATCCCTGTTAAATTGTGTTGAAAGCATTTGAAATCTCTTGGTTTATGTTGTCGTCAGGCTCATGCAGGATGAGGATGATGAGCGGTTATATATAGTGTGCGAATAATTTTGCATGTAAATGCAAATGAGAAATATACGCATTCATATTTGGCGTGTAAACCAAACAGAGAATGTCTTTTCAGCGAATTCGCAGGCAGAAATGGGAATAATGACGATATATACGGCAGTAAAACGATTTTTTGCTTAAGAAATCGTGAGTTAAGGTTGAAAGAGCAGGTTTAACTCGACCATACTCTATACTCGCAGTATGGCGCGGCGTAGCATGGCGCAACGCATGGCTATTTGAAAAAGGAAAATGTCGTGGCAGAAGAAACTATATTCAGCAAAATTATTCGTCGTGAGATCCCCTCCGATATCGTCTACCAGGATGATCTGGTAACGGCGTTTCGCGATATTTCGCCGCAAGCGCCAACGCATATTCTGATCATTCCAAATATCCTTATTCCAACTGTGAACGACGTGTCTGCTGAGCATGAGCAGGCGCTGGGACGCATGATCACCGTAGCGGCAAAAATTGCTGAGCAAGAAGGTATTGCCGAAGATGGCTATCGTCTGATCATGAACACCAACCGCCACGGCGGACAAGAGGTTTACCACATCCATATGCACTTGTTGGGTGGCCGTCCGCTGGGACCAATGCTGGCGCATAAAGGTCTGTAACGATGAGAAAAGGATGCTTTGGGCTGGTGTCTCTGGCGTTGTTAGTGCTGGTGGGCTGTCGTTCACATCCGGAAATTCCGGTGAATGATGAGCAATCGCTGGTGATGGAGTCATCTTTATTGGCTGCGGGCATCAGTGCAGAAAAGCCCGTCCTTTCGACGTCTGATATTCAACCTTCAGCATCCTCAACGCTTTATAACGAAAGGCAAGAACCCGTTACCGTTCATTATCGTTTTTACTGGTATGACGCCAGAGGGCTGGAGATGCATCCTCTGGAAAGGCCACGCAGCGTTACCATTCCCGCACATTCGGCGGTAACGCTGTACGGCAGCGCCAATTTTCTGGGGGCGCACAAAGTCAGACTTTATCTATATTTGTAAGGGGTGAATCTTGATGACAAAAATGAGTCGCTACGCCTTGATTACCGCGCTGGCGATGTTTCTCGCCGGGTGTGTGGGGCAACGTGAACCTGCACCGGTAGAAGAAGTGAAACCAGCGCCGGAACAACCTGCCGAGCCACAACAGCCTGTGCCCACGGTGCCATCGGTGCCGACGATCCCGCAGCAGCCAGGGCCAATTGAGCATGAAGATCAAACCGCACCGCCTGCGCCGCATATTCGCCATTATGACTGGAATGGCGCAATGCAGCCGATGGTCAGTAAAATGCTTGGGGCTGACGGTGTGACTGCGGGTAGCGTCCTGCTGGTTGATAGCGTTAACAACCGTACTAACGGTTCGCTGAATGCCGCAGAAGCGACCGAAACGCTGCGCAATGCACTGGCTAATAACGGTAAATTTACCCTGGTTTCCGCCCAGCAGCTGTCGATGGCGAAGCAACAGTTAGGTTTGTCGCCGCAGGACAGTTTAGGTACCCGTAGTAAAGCCATAGGCATTGCCCGCAATGTCGGCGCTCATTACGTGCTGTACTCCAGCGCCTCTGGCAACGTTAACGCTCCGACCCTACAAATGCAGCTGATGCTGGTGCAGACGGGTGAAATTATCTGGTCAGGTAAAGGTGCCGTTTCGCAGCAATAATCCCATCACGCGCGACGAATTGCTGTCGCGCTTTTTCCCGCAATTTCATCCCGTCACGACGTTTAATAGTGGGCTTAGTGGCGGGAGTTTTCTCATTGAACATCAGGGCCAGCGTTTTGTTGTGCGTCAGCCGCACGATCCTGATGCGCCGCGGTTCGCGTTCTTGCGCCAGTATCGGGCTTTATCACAACTACCCGCATGCATTGCACCGAAGCCGCATTTATATCTCCGTGACTGGATGGTGGTCGACTATCTGCCCGGCGAGGTAAAAACGCATTTGCCGGATACCAACGAACTGGCAGGCTTGCTGTATTATCTACATCAACAGCCGCGTTTTGGCTGGCGAATAACGCTGCTGCCGTTACTGGAACTGTACTGGCAGCAAAGCGATCCGGTGCGGCGGACAGCGGGTTGGCTGCGAATGTTAAAACGTCTGCGCAAAGCGCGGGAACCACAGCCTTTACGCTTGTGTCCATTGCATATGGATATCCACGCCGGAAATTTAGTGCATAGCGCGTCAGGATTAAAACTTATCGACTGGGAGTATGCCGGAGATGGTGATATCGCGCTGGAACTGGCGGCGGTGTGGGTGGAAAATACTGACCAGCATCGGCGATTGGTTAATGACTATGCCGCGCGCGCGAAGATTAATCCGGCGCAATTATGGCATCAGGTCAGGCGATGGTTTCCCTGGCTGCTGATGCTCAAAGCTGGGTGGTTTGAGTACCGCTGGCAACAAACTGGCGATCAACAATTTATCAGGCTGGCCGATGACACCTGGCGGCAGCTATTAATAAAACAATAAGGAGAGCAGTGTGGGTCCAGTAATGTTGGATGTCGAAGGTTACGAACTGGACGCGGAAGAGCGTGAAATACTGGCGCATCCGCTGGTGGGAGGGCTGATTCTCTTTACGCGTAACTATCATGATCCTGCCCAGTTACGTGAACTGGTGCGCCAGATCCGCGCAGCTTCGCGCAATCATCTGGTGGTGGCGGTGGATCAGGAAGGTGGACGCGTGCAGCGTTTTCGTGAAGGTTTTACCCGCTTGCCAGCGGCACAATCATTTGCTGCGCTGTTGGGAATGGAAGAAGGCGGAAAACTGGCGCAAGAGGCAGGTTGGTTGATGGCCAGCGAAATGATTGCTATGGATATTGATATCAGCTTTGCGCCAGTGCTGGACGTCGGGCATATCAGCGCGGCGATTGGTGAGCGTTCTTATCATGCCGATCCCGAAAAAGCCCTGGCAATTGCCAGCCGGTTTATTGATGGTATGCATGAAGCCGGAATGAAAACTACCGGGAAACACTTCCCAGGACACGGTGCAGTAACGGCAGACTCACACAAAGAAACACCGTGTGACCCACGTCCGCAAGCGGAGATTCGCGCTAAAGATATGTCGGTCTTCAGTTCCTTAATCCGCGAAAATAAACTCGACGCCATTATGCCTGCGCATGTGATCTACAGTGATGTCGATCCGCGTCCTGCGAGCGGTTCTCCCTATTGGCTGAAAACCGTTTTGCGTCAGGAACTGGGTTTTGATGGCGTGATTTTCTCTGACGATTTATCGATGGAAGGAGCCGCGATTATGGGCAGTTATGCCGAACGCGGGCAGGCATCACTGGACGCGGGTTGCGATATGATCCTGGTCTGCAATAATCGTAAAGGGGCCGTCAGCGTGTTAGATAATCTGTCACCGATCAAGGCAGAACGTGTTACACGTTTGTATCATAAAGGTTCATTTTCGCGACAGGAACTGATGGACTCGGCTCGCTGGAAAGAGATCAGCGCCCGTCTGAATCAGTTACATGAACGCTGGCAGGAAGAGAAAGCAGGTCACTAACCCTGGCTTATGTGAGGAAGCGATGATTATCTATTTACACGGTTTTGACTCTAACAGTCCGGGTAACCACGAGAAAGTCTTACAATTGCAGTTTATTGACCCGGATGTACGCTTGATAAGCTACAGTACGCGGCATCCGAAACATGATATGCAGCATCTGCTCAAAGAAGTGGACAAAATGCTGCAACTAAACGTCGATGAGCGTCCGCTGATATGCGGCGTTGGTCTGGGCGGATACTGGGCGGAGCGAATTGGTTTTCTTTGCGATATCCGCCAGGTGATCTTCAATCCTAATTTGTTCCCTTATGAGAACATGGAAGGCAAGATTGATCGCCCGGAAGAGTATGCCGATATTGCCACTAAGTGTGTGACCAACTTCCGCGAGAAGAATCGCGATCGTTGTCTGGTGATTTTGTCGCGTAACGATGAAGCGCTTAACAGCCAGCGGACATCTGAAGAGTTGCATCATTATTACGAGATTGTCTGGGACGAAGAGCAGACGCACAAATTCAAGAATATCTCCCCGCATTTGCAGCGCATTAAAGCGTTCAAAACCCTCGGTTAAATGCCCTCGTCGCATCAGGTAACCTTGCTGATACCTGATGCGTTCCAGATTCTGTAGATTCTGTAGATCGGATAAGGCGTTCACGCCACATCCGACACTGGCAATGTGCCTGATGCGACGCCGTTCGCGTCTTATCAGGCCAACCAAACGCCCTCCATATACGTCTCACCCTCCTGGGCTCGTTTAAATAATAAACAATAAGCTGTATTTTTTGATCTCATCCGGCAAATCAGCCTATCTTTTCAGCAACAAAACTTGATTAACATCAATTTTGGTATGACCAATGCACCATTCATGTTATTCTCAATAACGAAGAACATTTTCATTGCTGTAACCTGTTGTTAATTAAGAGCTATGTTAATAACTATTAGTTAACAATTGGTTAATAAATTTAAGGGGGTCACGTTGACTACGCCATTGAAAAAAATTGTGATTGTCGGCGGCGGTGCTGGTGGGCTGGAAATGGCGACACAGCTGGGACATAAGCTGGGACGCAAGAAAAAAGCCAAAATTACGCTGGTCGATCGTAACCACAGCCACTTGTGGAAACCGCTGCTGCACGAAGTGGCGACTGGCTCGCTTGATGAAGGCGTCGATGCGTTGAGCTATCTGGCCCATGCGCGCAATCATGGTTTCCAGTTCCAGCTGGGTTCCGTCATTGATATCGATCGTGAAGCGAAAACAATCACTATTGCAGAACTGCGCGACGAGAAAGGTGAACTGCTGGTTCCGGAACGTAAAATCGCCTATGACACCTTGGTAATGGCGTTGGGCAGCACCTCTAACGATTTCAATACGCCAGGAGTCAAAGAGAACTGCATTTTCCTCGATAACCCGCATCAGGCGCGTCGTTTCCACCAGGAGATGCTGAATCTGTTCCTGAAATACTCCGCCAACCTGGGCGCGAATGGTAAAGTGAACATTGCGATTGTCGGCGGCGGCGCGACGGGTGTAGAACTCTCCGCAGAATTGCACAACGCGGTCAAGCAACTGCACAGCTATGGTTACAAAGGCCTGACCAACGAAGCCCTGAACGTAACGCTGGTAGAAGCGGGCGAACGTATTTTGCCTGCATTACCGCCACGTATCTCTGCTGCGGCCCATAATGAGTTAACGAAACTTGGCGTTCGCGTGCTGACGCAAACCATGGTCACCAGTGCTGATGAAGGCGGCCTGCACACTAAAGATGGTGAATATATTGAGGCTGATCTGATGGTGTGGGCAGCCGGGATCAAAGCGCCAGACTTCCTGAAAGATATCGGTGGTCTTGAAACCAACCGTATCAACCAGCTGGTGGTGGAACCGACGCTGCAAACCACTCGCGATCCAGACATATACGCTATTGGCGACTGCGCGTCATGCCCGCGTCCGGAAGGGGGCTTTGTTCCGCCGCGTGCGCAGGCCGCACACCAGATGGCAACCTGCGCAATGAACAACATTCTGGCGCAGATGAACGGTAAGCCGCTGAAAAATTATCAGTATAAAGATCACGGTTCTCTGGTATCGCTGTCGAACTTCTCCACCGTCGGTAGCCTGATGGGTAACCTGACGCGCGGCTCAATGATGATTGAAGGACGAATTGCGCGCTTTGTATACATCTCGCTATACAGAATGCATCAGATTGCGCTGCATGGTTACTTTAAAACCGGATTAATGATGCTGGTGGGGAGTATTAACCGCGTTATCCGTCCACGTTTGAAGTTGCATTAATCGGCTTGTACTGGCGGATGCGGCGTAAACGCCTTATCCGCCCTGGACAAATGGTACGAGCGGTAGGCCTGATAAGACGCGTTAAGCGTCGCATCAGGCATTCCTTCAGACTCCTCCGAATCCCTAAGTATTTCCAGCCATTCCCGCGCTTTTCATCTTCTGTCTGATAGCTGCTTTTCCCCTTCACTTGCATGATTGGCATAACAGCAAAGAAGGAGGTGTTCCCGTGAATAAATCAATGTTGGCGGGTATGGGGATTGGTGTCGCAGCTGCGTTGGGCGTAGCGGCAGTGGCCAGTCTGAACGTGTTTGAACGTGGCCCGCAATACGCTCAGGTTGTTTCTGCAACCCCAATCAAGGAAACGGTTAAAACACCGCGTCAGGAGTGTCGCAACGTCACAGTGACCCATCGTCGACCGGTGCAGGATGAAAATCGCATTACCGGGTCGGTGCTCGGCGCTGTTGCTGGCGGCGTGATAGGGCATCAGTTTGGCGGTGGTCGCGGTAAAGATGTCGCCACTGTTGTGGGGGCGCTGGGAGGTGGCTATGCCGGTAACCAGATCCAGGGCTCTCTCCAGGAAAGCGATACTTACACGACTACGCAACAGCGTTGTAAAACGGTGTATGACAAGTCAGAAAAAATGCTCGGTTATGATGTGACCTATAAGATTGGCGATCAGCAGGGCAAAATCCGCATGGACCGCGATCCGGGTACGCAGATCCCGTTAGATGGCAACGGGCAACTGATTTTGAATAACAAAGTATAACAAGGCTGTATTCTGCAATTTAGCCCCCCATTCGCTCAGGCTGAGGGGCTTTTTTTTGCGCCTTATTTCACCAGTTCGGGCCATAAACGCAAAGTCGTTCGGGCAATCTGCATCAGTTTTTCCAGCGATGCACCTTCGCGTGCGCTGATCGACATCCCCTGAATAATACAATTAAGGAATTCAGCCAGATGCGTCACATCACAGTGGGTCGGGATTTCCCCGCGCGCTTGTCGTTGACATAAAAACTGCTGCAAAGTGCGCTCTTGCATCGCATGGCGTGATTTCAGCGTATTGGCGATATCTCCGGAATCCGGGGAGAGGGTGGTGCAGTTGTTGATCATAAAGCAGCCAGCCGGGGTGTCTTTGCTGGTAAAGCAGTTGGCGATGGCAGCAAAATAGTCAGCCAGCGCAGACTCCACGCTTTTCTCTTCACAAAACAGCTGTGCTTCATGCTTAGCGGCAAAACGATCGATATAGCGGTCGAGTACGGCGCGGAATAACCCCTCTTTGTTGGTAAATTCCGCGTATAGCGTGGGCGCTTTGGCTCCGGTCGCTTCGACGAGGTCCGCAAGAGAAGTCGCTTCATAACCGTGCTGCCAGAACAATTTCATGGCCTTATCAAGCGCGGCATCCCTGTCGAACACTTTTGGGCGGCCACGGCTTTTTTTTACACATTGTGTTGAGTCAGTTGCCATGATGCCGTTGTACCTGGTGACTGTGAATGAAAGGTTATTATAAAAATAATCACCTCCGTTCACCAGTCCACAAACCATAAAAATAATTGCTTTCTATTTAACTGAAATTTAAAGATTTTTAAATTAATTAATGATTGTTATAAAAAATATCTTGTATGTGATCCAGATCACATCTATCATTTAGTTATCGATCGTTAAGTAATTGCTTGCGACGTCATTCATCTGCATAAGGCCACTATTATGAAAAACGTAAAAACCCTCATCGCTGCGGCGATTTTAAGCTCAATGTCATTTGCCAGCTTTGCGGCTGTCGAAGTTCAGTCAACGCCAGAAGGCCAACAAAAAGTCGGTACTATCAGTGCTAACGCGGGGACAAATCTGGGATCGCTGGAAGAGCAGCTGGCGCAAAAAGCGGATGAGATGGGCGCAAAATCTTTCCGTATTACTTCTGTAACCGGTCCGAATACCCTCCATGGAACAGCAGTAATTTATAAATAAGCATTAACCCTCATTAATGCCTGCTACTGCTGATTTTTTTCCCCGCGACATGCCGTGTCGCGGGGATTTTTTTATCCAGGATTTACAAAGTTTGTGGGCTCACTTGATGACGGCGGACATCCACCGGCATCCCGGAACGGACATCCATCACATGCTGCATCACTTCAGCGTCAGTTTGCGCTGCATCTTTAAATGATTGCATTGCGCTATTCAGTGTAATTGGCAGCAGCTGCGGATCGTCATCAATCTTCTCTGACAGCGGTTGATGTACTTCAACCAGACGCGCACCGTTTGGTTCGGCAGAGACTTTAATCGGGGTGTTGATGATATTCACTTTGGTACCTGGGGTGACCTGGCTAAAGAGTGTTTTGATATCGTCATCCCGCAGACGAATACAGCCAGAACTTACCCGCATGCCAATGCCGAAATCGGCGTTCGTACCGTGAAGCAAATAAACACCGCCATAGGCCGCCAGACGAATCGCATGATGGCCCATTGGGTTATCCGGTCCAGCCGGAACTACCGCAGGCAACTCAATTCCCTGTGCCTTATACCGCGCGCGAATGTTTGCCGTTGGCGTCCAGGTTGGGTTTGCACGCTTGTCAGAAACGGTGGTCACCATTGTCGGTGTCAGCGTGTCACCACCCAACTGACCAATGCCGATGGGATACACGGTTACCGAATTTTTACCCGGCGGGTAGTAATAGAGACGCAGTTCCGCAATATTGATCACAATGCCTTCGCGCGGCGCATCTGGAAGTAGGGTTTGCAACGGGATCGTTAACACGCTACCCGCGCGCGGCACGTAAGGATCAACGCCGGGGTTAGCCTGTAACAGAGCGAGAAAGCCGACATTATATTTTTTGGCGATGGCTTCCAGAGAACCACCGTCATTTTCCACCACATGAAATTTGTTTTCGCCAACCAGACGACTGCCTGCTGGCGGCAGCGGCCAGGTGTTGGCTTTTACCGGTAGCGCCAGCGCCACGGCAGCGGCGAACGTAAAAAACGTTAGCCAGCGAGAAAAACGCGTTTTGATCATCACCAAAAATCCATAATAAATATAAGGTTATTGTAATAAAAAGATAAGTATGAATTATGGATGGTGACAGTGTCGGATAGTGCAGGGAAGTGCAAATAATTTGTAAATGTTGGATATGGGGGCGCAGAAACGCCCCCGATCTAACCATTAAGCGATCGCGTTCTCTTCCAGTTCACGCATAAACTGGCGAATCCATTCGATACGCGTTTTCCGCTCGCTCAAATCCTGAATAAACTTCAGGCGCGTCGGGCCATCGAGGCGATAATGCTGTGGCTGTTTTTGCAGCAAACCAATCAACCAGGCCGGATTAACGTGATTCTTCTCGGCAAATTCGATCACCCCACCTTTCTCATTACCTTCCAGCTTCCTGATCCCCAGTTTCTGCGCTTGCTGGCGCAGACGGGCAATATCCAGCAGGGTACGCGCCGGATCCGGCAGCAGGCCGAAGCGATCGATAAGCTCGACTTTGATCTCTTCCAGTTCGTTTTCCGTTTTGGCGCTGGCAATACGTTTATAGAACGACAAACGCGTATTCACGTCAGGAATGAAATCATCTGGTAATAGCGACGGCATCCGCAGCTCGACTTCTGTTTGCTGACTGGTGAGATCTTCCAGCGACGGCTCGCGTCCGGCTTTCAGCGCATCGACGGCGTTTTCCAGCAACTCCATATACAGCGAGAAACCGATAGTTTCCATTGAGCCGCTTTGTTCTTCGCCAAGCAGTTCACCTGCGCCGCGGATCTCCAGATCGTGCGTTGCCAGCGCAAAACCTGCACCGAGATCTTCCAGCGAGGCAATCGCTTCAAGACGTTTTTGCGCATCGGTAGTCATCGCTTTTGGATGCGGCGTCAGCAGCCATGCATATGCCTGATGATGCGAACGTCCGACGCGACCGCGCAACTGATGCAGCTGCGCCAGACCGAAGTGATCCGCCCGCTCGATGATAATGGTGTTGGCAGTCGGGATATCGATCCCGGTTTCGATAATGGTGGTACAAACCAGCACGTTGAAACGTTGATGATGGAAATCATTCATCACCCGTTCCAGTTCGCGCTCGCGCATCTGCCCGTGACCGATGGCGATCCGCGCTTCTGGTACCAGTTCTGCCAGTCGTTCGGCGGCTTTCTGAATGTTTTCCACATCATTGTAGAGATAATAAACCTGCCCCCCGCGCAGAATTTCGCGCAGGATCGCCTCCCGTACCACCAGACTGTCATACTCACGGACAAAGGTTTTAACTGCCAGACGACGGGCAGGCGGCGTAGCGATAATCGACAGATCGCGCATTCCGCTCATCGCCATATTCAGCGTACGTGGGATCGGCGTTGCGGTAAGTGTCAGAATATCCACGTTCGCCCGCATCGCTTTAATGCGCTCTTTATGACGTACCCCGAAGCGGTGTTCTTCATCGACAATCAGCAAGCCTAAATCTTTAAACTTGACGTCATTTTGCAGCAGTTTGTGCGTACCGATCAGAATATCGATTTTCCCTTCCGCCACTTCCGCAAGGATTTGCGTCTGCTCTTTGGCGCTGCGGAAACGGGAGATCATTTCGATGCGTACCGGCCAGTTGGCGAAACGGTCGCGGAAGTTGTCGTAATGCTGCTGCGCGAGAAGGGTGGTAGGCACCAGCACCGCCACCTGCTTGTGGTTATCTACCGCCAGGAAAGCGGCGCGCATCGCGACTTCAGTTTTCCCAAAGCCAACATCGCCGCACACCAGACGATCCATTGCCAGCGGCTGACACATGTCACTAAGCACCGCATTAATGGCCTGCGCCTGATCCGGCGTGGTTTCAAACGGGAAGCTGTCGCAGAACAACTGATACTGCTCACGATCGTGTTTAAACGCGAAGCCCTCTTTGGCGGCGCGTTGCGCGTAGATATCCAGCAATTCCGCCGCCACATCACGCACTTTTTCCGCCGCTTTCTGCCGCGCGCGTGACCACGCATCGCCGCCAAGTTTATGCAGCGGGGCATTTTCTTCCGCGCCACCTGCGTAACGGCTAATCAGATGCAGTGATGACACCGGAACATACAGTTTGGCGTCGTTGGCATAGGTGAGCATCAAATACTCGCCGGTAATGCCGCCGGCTTCCAGCGTGGTCATTCCGGCATAGCGCCCGACGCCGTGCTCCAGATGGACCACCGGCTGACCAATGTGCAGCTCTGCGAGGTTACGGATCAGCGTGTCAGGATTGATGGCGCGCCGTGAGTCCTGACGGCGACGAGCAACACGTTCACCGAGCAGATCGCTTTCGCAAATCAGCGCCAGATTACGTACCGTATCGATAAAGCCATGTTCGGCAGCGCCAATCATCAGATAACGCCCGCGGTCGCTGGCTTCATCAAGACGCATAATGCGTTGTGGGGCGATTTTGATTCGCGCGAGCAACTCACCCAGCGCTTCACGGCGGCCTTCACTTTCCACCGAGAACACTACCGGACCGTCGAAAGACTCGAGGAACTTACGCAGTGCATCCAGCGGTGCTTTTTGTTGTGCCTGAACGGCCAGGTCTGGCAGCTTCTGGAAACCTAAATTGGCATTCGCTGCTTTTGTCGGTAAATGTTCAGTTTTTAGCTGCACACGCGGCCAGTTTTTTAGCTCTGAAAAGAGCTCATCTACCCGCAGCCAGAGCGATTGTGGTGGCAACAGTGGACGCATCGGATCGACGCCGCGATTTTCAAAACGCGCCAGCGTGTCAGCCTGGAAACGTTCGGCACTGTTTTCCAGATCGCCAGTATTCACCAACAGCGTATTGGCAGGGAAATAACTGAACAGTGGCGGCAGCGGTTCGCTGAAGAACAGCGGCTGCCAGTACTCGATCCCGGCAGGTAATGTGCCTTTACTCACTTGCTGATAAATATGTTCCGCATCGCGCTTCACTTCGAAGGTATCGCGCCACTGGCTGCGGAATAGTTCAATTGCAGCTTTATCTGTCGGAAATTCGTGCGCGGGCAACAGATTGATCGCTTCTACTTCTTCCAGCGTACGCTGGCTGTCAACGTCAAATACGCGCAGGCTATCGATTTCATCATCAAAAAAATCAAGACGATAAGGCAAGTCGCTGCCCATCGGGAAAAGATCCAGCAACGCGCCGCGCGTGGCGTATTCGCCGTGTTCCATCACCTGATCAACATGGCGATAACCGGCGCTGTCCAGTTGCGTACGCAAGGCATCGCGAGATAACCGCTGACCTTTTTTCATCACCAGCGCATGACCGTGGAGAAAACTGTGCGGGCAAACACGCTGCATAAGGGTATTCACCGGAACAATCAGTACGCCACGCTGCATCGTCGGTAGCTGGTAAAGGGTGGAAAGGCGCGAAGAGATAATGTCCTGATGAGGCGAAAAACTGTCGTAAGGGAGGGTTTCCCAGTCCGCCAGATTCATCACCATCTGATCGGTAAACTGGCTGATTTCATCATGCAAACGCAGGGCATTTTGCATATCTGGTGCAATAAGTACCACCGGACCGGCGTGACGTTCGGCAATTTCCGCTACCAGCGTCGCGCAGGCAGCGCCAGTTAACTCGCCCAGCAGACGCTGCTCACCCGCTTTGACGGGCAGCGTATAACGATATTGTTCAGGCATAACGGTTGTCAGATTCTCGTTAGGATATGCCTCAACATATGGGGGCATATCTCTGATAAGCAATGCTGTTCATTATCCGTAATCGACATGGTTTAGCAAATTGAATCGCCCCGGCTGGGGCGATGGCTTAGCGGGAGTAACTGACGGCTGTGGGCAGAGAAGGCGGGGAGAACAACAGATCGCTGAATGCGCGCTGTGAAAGTTTTCTTACCTGCAAGCCCGCAACAGTACAAATCAACAAACTGACAAAGGGGTAAACCAGCAGGAGCGTCAGTTCGACTTGCGGCGACCAGCGTGCCGCGTTCATTTGCGGAATCAGGCTTAAGCTGAATATTTCTACCAGTATGCGATGGGTGGTATAGATAGCAATGGTGTTGGAGCCAATCACATTCAGCAGGCCGGTGGAGCGCATACCGAAGCGTTGCTCGTACTGATAAAACAGCTTCATGATCACCACAATCGATACCAGCGACAACAGCAGCGAAATATTAAACAACCAGGCTCCGACCGCCAGAACGGCCAATAAAGAAGCCATCAGCAGATGGCGGCGCAACGGCACCGCTTTAACACAGGTCATTAATGTTGCGCCAAACCATGCGCCAAGGCTGTAATAAGGCAAATTGCGGATCATGCTGTTCATTCCCCACCACGGTGTGGGAACGAAATTAACAGCGACACTCAGCAGTACAAACAAGGCGAATAGTGGCAGCGCCAGACGGCTAAAAATTTTACATATCACGAAATAGACAATTAAAGCATACAGATACCACAAGCTGGTGCTGGCGGTGATCATCCCGTGCAGGAACTCACCGGTAGAATCGGCATAAGCGGCATTGGAGGCATTGCTTAAATCGCGCTCAGGTGCCAGCCACTGATTCAGCGCACTTAACGCCAGCCACTGCACCACGCCCCACAGTGCCAGCACCCAGAAGATGCTCCAGATGCGTTTATCGAGACAATTTCCCCACGGCACGCTATCGATATAGCGGCGAATCAAATAGCCAGAAATAAAGAAAAAAACCGGCATACGAAAGGGGGCAAGGTAAAGATTGAAATAGATCCAGCATTTGCTCAGGACTTCCGATAACGGATGCTGAAAAGTGGTCAGATGCGGATAAAAGGTAATGACCGAGTGATAAATCACTACAAGACAAATACATAACCCTTTGATCTGGTTAATCCATAGCTCTTTTTGTTTCATCAGGACAACGCGCTCTTTTTTAATTTACATGCGGTTGATCCTGCGGGTTATGACCCGAGGTGTAATGGGTATCTGTCTGTATTGGATGATTTTTCAGATTAAGATCAGGCGGCAAGATTGATGATAAAACATGGCAATTTAGCCGATTGATTTACGGGGACTTTTCAGATTAGCCCTGACGATCACTTACAGTTCAGACGTTTACCCATCTTGCTTTCGCTTATATACTCGTGTCTTTGCTAACAGCAACCAGACGGATTTCATGTACCAACCTGTCGCTCTATTTATTGGCCTGCGTTACATGCGTGGGCGTGCAGCGGATCGCTTCGGTCGCTTCGTCTCCTGGCTTTCTACCATCGGCATTACCCTCGGGGTGATGGCGCTGGTCACAGTATTGTCAGTGATGAACGGCTTTGAGCGCGAGCTGCAAAACAACATCCTTGGCCTGATGCCACAGGCAATTCTCTCTTCTGAGCATGGCTCTCTTAACCCGCAGCAACTCCCGGAAACGGCAGTCAAACTGGACGGCGTTAATCGCGTCGCACCTATTACTACCGGTGATGTGGTACTGCAAAGCGCGCGCAGCGTGGCGGTCGGGGTGATGCTGGGTATCGATCCGGCGCAAAAAGATCCACTCACGCCGTATCTGGTCAATGTGAAACAAGCTGATCTCGAACCGGGGAAATATAATGTCATTCTCGGCGAACAACTTGCCTCACAGTTGGGCGTCAATCGCGGTGATCAAATCCGCGTGATGGTGCCATCTGCCAGCCAGTTCACGCCGATGGGGCGTATTCCAAGCCAGCGCCTGTTCAATGTGATTGGCACTTTCGCCGCCAACAGTGAAGTCGATGGCTATGAAATGCTGGTGAATATTGAGGATGCCTCGCGTCTGATGCGTTATCCGGCAGGCAATATCACTGGCTGGCGTTTGTGGCTGGATGAGCCGCTGAAAGTTGATTCTTTAAGCCAGCAAAAACTGCCTGAAGGCAGCAAATGGCAGGACTGGCGTGATCGTAAAGGCGAGCTGTTCCAGGCCGTACGCATGGAAAAAAATATGATGGGCTTGCTGCTGAGCCTGATTGTTGCCGTAGCGGCGTTTAACATTATTACCTCGCTAGGGCTGATGGTGATGGAGAAGCAGGGCGAAGTAGCGATCCTGCAAACGCAAGGCTTAACTCCGCGACAAATCATGATGGTCTTTATGGTGCAAGGGGCCAGCGCCGGGATTATCGGTGCGATCCTCGGAGCGGCGCTTGGTGCACTGCTTGCCAGCCAGTTGAATAATCTGATGCCGATAATCGGCGTCCTGCTTGATGGCGCGGCACTGCCAGTCGCTATCGAACCTTTACAGGTCATTGTTATTGCGCTGGTGGCGATGGCTATCGCGCTGCTGTCTACGCTTTACCCTTCATGGCGCGCTGCCGCCACTCAACCCGCTGAGGCTTTACGTTATGAATAAGATCCTGTTGCAATGCGACAACCTGTGCAAACGCTATCAGGAAGGCAGTGTGCAAACCGATGTACTGCACAATGTCAGTTTCAGCGTCGGCGAAGGTGAAATGATGGCGATCGTCGGTAGCTCTGGTTCTGGTAAAAGTACCTTGCTGCACCTGCTGGGCGGGCTGGATACGCCAACCTCCGGCGATGTGGTTTTTAATGGTCAGCCGATGAGCAAACTGTCGTCGGCGGCGAAAGCAGAACTGCGCAACCAGAAGCTGGGCTTTATTTATCAGTTTCACCACCTGCTGCCGGATTTTACCGCCCTGGAAAACGTGGCTATGCCGCTGTTGATTGGCAAGAAAAAGCCCGCTGAAATCAACAGCCGTGCGCTGGAGATGTTAAAAGCGGTGGGGCTGGAGCATCGTGCGAATCACCGCCCATCTGAACTTTCTGGCGGCGAACGCCAGCGTGTGGCGATTGCCCGTGCGCTGGTCAATAACCCGCGGCTGGTACTGGCGGATGAACCTACTGGTAACCTCGATGCACGTAACGCCGACAGCATCTTCCAGTTGCTTGGGGAATTGAATCGCTTGCAGGGCACCGCCTTCCTGGTGGTTACTCACGACCTGCAACTGGCGAAACGTATGAGCCGCCAACTGGAAATGCGTGATGGACGTCTGACGGCGGAACTGAGCCTGATGGGAGCGGAGTAATGGCGATGCCTTTATCGTTATTGATTGGCCTGCGTTTTAGTCGCGGACGGCGGCGCGGCGGTATGGTGTCGCTGATCTCCGTCATTTCTACCATTGGCATTGCCCTCGGCGTGGCGGTATTGATTGTCGGCTTAAGCGCGATGAACGGCTTTGAACGCGAACTGAATAACCGCATTCTGGCGGTGGTGCCGCATGGCGAAATTGAGGCGGTGGATCAGCCGTGGACTAACTGGCAAGAAGCCCTGGATAACGTGCAAAAAGTGCCGGGTATTGCCGCTGCCGCGCCGTATATCAATTTCACCGGGCTGGTGGAAAGTGGTGCCAATCTGCGCGCAATTCAGGTCAAGGGCGTTAACCCGCAACAGGAACAGCGTTTGAGCGCATTACCCTCGTTTGTCCAGGACGATGCGTGGAGCAATTTTAAAGCAGGCGAACAGCAAATTATCATCGGCAAAGGCGTGGCGGATGCGCTGAAAGTGAAGCAGGGCGATTGGGTGTCGATTATGATCCCCAACTCGAATCCCGAGCATAAACTGATGCAGCCAAAACGCGTGCGTTTGCACGTTGCCGGTATTTTGCAGTTGAGTGGCCAACTCGATCACAGTTTTGCCATGATCCCGCTGGCGGATGCCCAGCAATATCTTGATATGGGTTCCAGCGTGTCAGGTATTGCCCTTAAAATGACGGATGTTTTCAACGCCAATAAGCTGGTACGCGATGCGGGTGAAGTGACCAACAGCTATGTTTATATTAAAAGCTGGATTGGTACTTACGGCTATATGTATCGCGATATCCAGATGATCCGCGCCATTATGTATCTGGCGATGGTACTGGTGATTGGCGTGGCCTGTTTCAACATCGTCTCTACCTTAGTGATGGCGGTGAAAGACAAGAGTGGCGATATCGCCGTATTAAGAACGCTGGGGGCGAAAGACGGTTTAATTCGCGCCATCTTTGTCTGGTATGGATTACTGGCAGGGCTGTTCGGCAGCCTGTGTGGGGTGATTATCGGCGTGGTGGTTTCACTGCAACTTACCCCGATTATTGAGTGGATTGAAAAGCTGATCGGTCATCAGTTCCTCTCCAGCGATATCTATTTTATTGACTTCCTGCCATCGGAATTGCACTGGCTGGACGTCTTCTACGTACTGGTCACAGCATTGTTGCTGAGTCTTTTGGCAAGTTGGTATCCGGCGCGGCGCGCCAGTAATATTGACCCTGCGCGAGTCCTTAGCGGCCAGTAAAGGCAGTACATTAAAACAAGGAGCGGCAATGTATTACGGGTTTGATATTGGTGGAACAAAAATTGCGCTTGGCGTGTTTGATAGCGGTCGGCAGTTGCAGTGGGAAAAGCGGGTGCCGACACCGCGTGACAGCTATGACGCATTTTTAGATGCAGTGTGCGAGCTGGTGGCTGAAGCCGATAAGCGTTTTGGCTGTAAAGGTTCTGTAGGCATCGGTATTCCGGGAATGCCGGAAACAGAAGATGGTACGCTGTATGCCGCCAATGTCCCCGCTGCCAGCGGTAAATCGCTGCGTGCCGACCTGAGCGTACGTCTTGATCGCGATGTCCGCCTTGATAACGATGCCAACTGTTTTGCCCTTTCAGAAGCCTGGGATGATGAATTTACTCAATATCCACTGGTGATGGGGTTGATTCTCGGCACCGGCGTTGGCGGCGGGCTGATTTTCAACGGTAAACCGATTACCGGTAAAAGCTACATTACCGGCGAGTTTGGCCATATGCGTCTGCCGGTTGATGCGTTAACCATGATGGGGCTGGATTTCCCATTACGCCGCTGCGGCTGTGGTCAGCATGGCTGCATTGAAAATTATCTGTCTGGTCGCGGTTTTGCGTGGCTGTATCAACACTATTATCATCAACCGTTGCAGGCTCCCGAAATTATTGCGCTTTATGATCAAGGCGATGAGCAGGCAAGGGCGCACGTTGAGCGTTATCTGGATTTATTAGCGGTTTGTCTGGGAAATATCCTGACCATTGTTGACCCTGACCTGGTCGTCATTGGTGGTGGCTTATCGAATTTCCCGGCAATCACAACGCAACTGGCGGACAGGCTGCCTCGTCATCTCTTACCTGTAGCTCGTGTTCCGCGCATTGAACGCGCGCGCCACGGTGATGCGGGAGGAATGCGTGGTGCGGCTTTCCTACATCTAACCGATTAAACAACAGAGGTTGCTATGCTGTCGCGTCGGGGTCATCGGTTAAGTCGTTTTCGTAAAAATAAACGCCGCCTGCGCGAGCGTTTGCGTCAGCGTATTTTTTTCAGAGATAAAGTGGTGCCGGAAGCAATGGAAAAACCAAGAGTACTCGTACTGACAGGGGCAGGGATTTCTGCGGAATCAGGTATTCGTACCTTTCGCGCCGCAGATGGCCTGTGGGAAGAACATCGGGTTGAAGATGTGGCAACGCCGGAAGGTTTCGATCGCGATCCTGAACTGGTGCAAGAGTTTTATAACGCCCGTCGTCGACAGCTACAGCAGCCAGAAATTCAGCCTAACGCCGCGCATCTTGCGCTAGCTAAACTGCAAGATGCTCTCGGCGATCGCTTTTTGCTGGTGACGCAGAATATCGACAACCTGCATGAACGCGCAGGTAATACCAATGTGATTCATATGCATGGGGAACTGCTGAAAGTTCGCTGTTCGCAAAGTGGTCAGGTTCTCGACTGGACCGGAGACGTTACGCCAGACGATAAATGCCATTGTTGCCAGTTCCCGGCACCCTTGCGTCCGCACGTCGTTTGGTTTGGCGAAATGCCACTCGGCATGGATGAAATTTATATGGCGTTGTCGATGGCCGATATTTTCATTGCCATTGGTACTTCCGGGCATGTTTATCCGGCGGCTGGATTTGTTCACGAAGCGAAACTGCATGGTGCACACACTGTGGAACTCAATCTTGAACCGAGTCAGGTCGGTAATGAATTTGCCGAGAAATATTACGGCCCGGCAAGCCAGATGGTGCCAGAGTTTGTTGAAAAGTTGCTGAAGGGATTATAAATCAGGAGTAATTGCCTGATGCGCTACGCTTATCAGGCCTGCGATGGGGCGCAATGAATTGAATTTGCGGGTGTCGTAGACCAGATAAGGCGTTGACGCCGCATCTGGCATATTTACTGCCTCTTTTAGCGTTTACTCGTCCATAACAGCAACATTAGCCACATCCTTGCTAAATAAAAAACGGGCGGTAATACCACCGCCCGCTTGCTGAATTAACGTCCTGCTTTCAGCTTCTGATAATACTCTTCATAAATGCTGCTGGCTGCGCCAACGTCATTCTGCCATTCGCCATTTTTAATGGTTTCAGCATCCGGGTAGAGCGTTTTATCGTTCGCTATTTCCGGGCTTAACAGCTTACGCGCGGCGAGGTTTGGCGTTGGATAACCGATAGTTTCAGCAACCTGTTTTGCCACATCCGGGCGCAGCAGGAAGTTAATCAATTTCAGCGCGCCTTCTTTGTTTTTGGCATTTGCCGGAATTGCCAGACTGTCCATCCAGAAAATGCCGCCTTCTTTCGGCCACACCACGTCAATTGGCGTACCCGCCTGGCGTGCAACGAAAGCAGAACCGTTCCAGATCATGCCGAGGTTAACTTCGCCTTCCATATACGGGTTAGCTGGGTTATCGGAGTTAAACGCCGCGACGTTTGGCATCAGTTTTTTCAGCTCGTTGTATGCAGCTTCAATCTCTTTCGGATCGGTGGTGTTACCGGAGTAGCCCAGCTTACGCAGCGCCATCTGGAACACTTCACGGGCATCGTCGGTCAGCAGCAGGCTGCCTTTGTACTCAGGTTTCCACAGATCGGCCCAGCTGGTGACAGATTTCGGATCCACCGCATCACCGTTAACGCCAATCGCCGTCGCACCCCAGATATACGGAATGGAATAGTCGTTATTCGGGTCAAACGGCTTGTTGAGCATGTCTGGATCGAGGTTGCTGAAATTGCTTAACTTCGACTTGTCGATCTTCTGGATCATCCCTTCTTTACGCATTTTATCGACGTAATAGGTTGAAGGAACCACCAGGTCATAGGCACCGTCTTTGTACGTTTTCAGCTTCGCGTACATGGTTTCGTTCGACTCGTAAGTCGAATAGATAACCTTAATACCTGTTTCTTTGGTAAACTGTTCAAGCAGTCCTGGCGGCACGTACTCGGTCCAGTTGTAGAAATACAGCGTGTTGTTGTCATCGGCGTGAGCGGCGCTCATGCCCAGTGCCAGAGCACCCGCCGCGAGCAGGTGGCGTGACCATTTTTTCATTTAACGTCCCCTGTGTTACCTTTCGTTTTATCACGAGCAATAAGCTGGCTGGCAATTACCATCACCAGCGACAGCACCAGTAATATGGTTGCCAGCGCGTTAACTTCCGGCGATACGCCGACTTTGACCATCGAATAAATTTTTAACGGCAGAATTTCATAACTCGGCCCGGTGACAAACGAAGAAACCACCACGTCGTCCATCGACAGGGTAAAGCTTAACACCCAGCCCGCCGCTACCGCTGGCATTGCCAGTGGCAGAATGATTTTTCGCAGAATGGTAAATTCGCTGGCACCGAGATCTTTCGCCGCTTCCAGCATTCGCACATCAAAACCTTTCAGGCGCGAATACACCGTCACCACCACAAACGGCAGGCAAAAGGTGATATGCGAGAACAGCAGCGACCAGAAGCCAAGCTGAATACCCAGCAGCATAAACAGCACCAGCAGAGAAATCGCCATCACAATATCTGGTGACATCATCACCACAAACAGCATTCCGCTAACGAACGGCTTACCACGAAAGCGATAACGGTACAACGCAACTGCCGTCAGTGAACCGATAAGCGTAGCAAACGTCGCCGAAAACACCGCCATCGTCAGTGAATGCTGAGCTGCCTGCAACAGACTGTCGTTGTTCATCAGCAGGCTATACCATTTGGTGGTAAAACCCTGCCAGTTGATGCCAAAGCGCGAGCTGTTGAAAGAGTTCACAATCAAAATAATGATTGGGATATACAGGTACGCGTAGATAGCGGTCATAAAACCGCCGCGAAGCAGTCGACCGATCATTCGAGTTCCACCTTCTTATTCAGCAGACGAGAAGCGCGCCAGTAAACCAGCAACATCAGGCCCATTACGATAGTCAGCGTAATGCTGGTGGCTGCACCAAACGGCCAGTCACGAATATTGAGGAACTGGACCTTGATGACGTTACCGATCAGCAGGTTTTTCGCACCGCCCATCAGGTCGGACACATAGAACAGGCCCATCGCTGGCAGCATTACCAGCAGACATCCGGCAATAATTCCCGGCATCGTCAGTGGGATAATGATGCGGATAAAGGTCTGCAACTTGCTGGCACCGAGATCGCGCGCCGCCTCAAGCAACGGCTTATCCAGTTTTTCGATACTGGAGTACAGCGGCATCACCATAAACGGCAGCAGAATGTAAACCAGACCGATTATCACCGCACTGGGCGTGAACATGATGCGAATTGGTGTATCGATAACGCCCAGCCAGAGCAAAAACTCGTTGAGATAGCCTTTGGTGCTGAGGAAAATTTTCAGCCCGTAGATACGAATCAATGAGTTGGTCCAGAACGGAACAATCAGCAGAAACAGCAGCAGCGGACGCACCTTGTGTGGCAGCTTCGCCAGAAACCAGGCAAAGGGATAGCCCAGCACCAGGCAGGCGAGGGTGGCGATCAGCGCCATATTCAGCGAGTGCAATAGCACTTCAAAATAGAGCGGATCGAGCAGACGCGTGTAGTTATCCAGCGTAAAGACCATTTTGACGAAACTGGCGTCGTCGCGGGTCAAAAAGCTGGTGCCAATGATCATCAGGTTGGGCAGAAAGACAAACAACACAAGCCAACCGACAATAGTGACAATCACTACATTCTGGAACTTACTTGTGTTCTTCATCAGCCAGTACGACCTCCCAGCTTTCTACCCAATTAATGGCCATTTTTTGGTCGAGAGAGTGGTCAAAGTCAGGATCGTCTTCATTGAAGAATTCGCTGACCATCACCATCTTGCCATTTTCCAGCTCAACAACCGACTCCAGCGTCATGCCTTTGTAATTACGCTCGCGAACGTAACCAATCAGCCCTTCGGCGTGGTTGTCGTCGTTAATCTCTTCAACACGTAAGTCTTCCGGGCGCAGCAGAACATGCAGTTTTTGCCCCGGTTCAACGCCGAAGTTAACGTAGATATTACACTCGCGGCCTTCAACGTTGGCGCGTACGCGCTGCTCGTCGAGACGTTCGATGACCGTGGCATTAAACATATTGATTTCACCGATAAACCCAGCAACAAACAGGTTTTTCGGCTCTTCGTAGATTTCACGCGGCGTGCCGTCTTGCTCAATGCGACCATCGCGCATCACCACAATCCTGTCCGACATGGTGAGTGCTTCTTCCTGGTCGTGAGTCACGAAGACGAATGTAATGCCAAGCTTACGCTGTAGCGCTTTCAGCTCGTTCTGCATCTGTTTGCGCAGTTTGTAATCCAGCGCTGAGAGCGACTCATCCAGCAACAACAGACGAGGCTTGTTAACCACCGCGCGAGCAATGGCGACGCGTTGCTGTTGACCACCAGAAAGCTGATGCGGTTTACGTTGAGCGAAGGTTTCCAGCTGCACCATCCGCAGGGCTTCCATCACGCGGGGCGTAATTTCAGCAGCGGGGGTTTTTTGCATGCGCAACCCAAAGGCCACATTTTCGAACACGGTCATGTGGGGGAAAAGTGCGTAGCTTTGGAAAACAGTGTTCACATAGCGGTTTTCAGCCGGAACGTGGGTGATGTCCTCGTTATCCAGCATGATGCGTCCGGAATCAACAGTTTCCAGACCTGCGATCAGGCGAAGAACGGTTGTTTTACCGCAGCCAGAAGGGCCAAGCAGCGTGAGGAACTCGCCATTATTGATAGTCAGATCCAGCTGGGGAATGACCTCTTTACCATCAAAGCATTTGCGAATTCCCGCCAATTGCACCAGCGGTGAAAGCGAACTCGGTTGTTTATTCAATTTTTTACTCTGTCCCATGTAAACGCAACGGATGGCTTACCGATGCGGGGTTTGTGGTTAACCACCTTGGTGACTCTTAATGAGGGCGGTAATTCTACGGCAAACCGCTTGAATCGCCAATCTTTGTTGTGAATTACTGGCTTAGCTTTATATTCATTAAGGTAATGCTGATAAATATTCCCGCTTGCAGGGGTAAAAGTGACCTGACGCAATATTTGTCTTTTCTTGCTTCTTAATAATGTTGTCACAAAAAGTGAGGGTGACTACATGGATAAACTACTTGAGCGATTTTTGAACTACGTGTCTCTGGATACCCAATCAAAGGCAGGGGTGAGACAGGTTCCCAGCACGGAAGGCCAATGGAAGTTATTGCATCTGCTGAAAGAGCAGCTCGAAGAGATGGGGCTTATCAATGTGACCTTAAGTGAGAAGGGCACTTTGATGGCGACGTTACCGGCTAACGTCCCTGGCGATATCCCGGCGATTGGCTTTATTTCTCATGTGGATACCTCACCGGATTGCAGCGGCAAAAATGTGAATCCGCAAATTGTTGAAAACTATCGTGGTGGCGATATTGCGCTGGGTATCGGCGATGAAGTTTTATCACCGGTTATGTTCCCGGTGCTGCATCAGCTACTGGGTCAGACGCTGATTACCACCGATGGTAAAACCTTGTTAGGTGCCGATGATAAAGCTGGTATTGCAGAAATCATGACCGCGCTGGCGGTATTACAACAAAAAAACATTCCGCATGGTGATATTCGTGTCGCCTTTACCCCGGATGAAGAAGTGGGCAAAGGGGCGAAACATTTTGATGTTGACGCCTTCGATGCCCGCTGGGCTTACACCGTTGATGGTGGTGGCGTAGGCGAACTGGAGTTTGAAAACTTCAACGCCGCGTCGGTCAATATCAAAATTGTCGGTAACAATGTTCACCCGGGCACGGCGAAAGGAGTGATGGTAAATGCGCTTTCGCTGGCGGCACGTATTCATGCGGAAGTTCCGGCAAATGAAAGCCCGGAAATGACAGAAGGCTATGAAGGTTTCTATCACCTGGCGAGCATGAAAGGCACCGTTGAACGGGCCGATATGCACTACATCATTCGTGATTTCGACCGTAAACAGTTTGAAGCGCGTAAACGTAAAATGATGGAGATCGCCAAAAAAGTGGGCAAAGGGTTACATCCTGATTGCTACATTGAACTGGTGATTGAAGACAGTTACTACAATATGCGCGAGAAAGTGGTTGAGCATCCGCATATTCTCGATATCGCTCAGCAGGCGATGCGTGACTGCGATATTGAGCCGGAACTGAAACCGATCCGCGGTGGTACCGACGGCGCGCAGTTGTCGTTTATGGGATTACCGTGTCCGAACCTGTTCACTGGCGGTTACAACTACCATGGTAAGCATGAATTTGTGACTCTGGAAGGTATGGAAAAAGCGGTGCAGGTGATCGTCCGTATTGCCGAGTTAACGGCGCAACGGAAGTAGCGAAAAGGGATGCGGCATGTGATGCCGCATCCAGCTTAACTTCAAACTTACCCTTCGAAGAACCAATACCCGCTATTGACCAGCGCCGCGAGCATCGCGAGGAATGACGGATCTTCCAGCGCATCGCCAAAATTCTCCGCGGTCAGCGCAATGTTGCTGGCGAGCGCATCCAGTGCCGGACGGTGCGGGGAATCGATCTTCTCACCATTGGCATACACGTCGTCGCCAATGCGCAATACGCGCAGACCACCCAGACGCACCAGCACATCACCTTGTTTCAGCGCATCGTAGATTTCATCCGGCTGATAAGGCGGCTCTGGCGGCGCGATATCCAGTTCATGGCGTGACTGGGATATAAACTCGCCAAACCATTGCTTAAAGTGTTCCGGCTGGTTGATCAATTCGAGCATCATCTCACGCAGTTTATCCATCTCTTGCGGCAGAACGTCCGCAGGATGAGCGCGAGGTGGAACATCAGGATCGCTGTAGTAGTTGCCGCCCAGTTCACGTTGCAGCACATAATCGGCAAATCCGCTAATCAGTTCCCGCGTATTTGGCGCGCGAAAACCCACGGAATAGTTCATCGCATTTTCCAGCGCGTAGCCTTCATGCGGGAATCCTGGCGGAATATAAAGGATATCGCCAGGCTCCAGCTCTTCATCGATGATGGCTTCGAACGGATCGACCTGTAACAGATCCGGGTGCGGGCAGTGCTGTTTCATTTGCAGCTTTTCGCCCACTCGCCAGCGACGACGTCCGGTACCCTGAATGATAAACACGTCGTACTGATCGAGATGTGGGCCGACGCCGCCGCCAGGTACGGAAAAAGAGATCATCAGGTCATCAATACGCCAGTCTGGTAGTTCACGGAACGGCCGCATCAGCGAGGCGGTCGGCTCATGCCAGTGGTTCACTGCCTGTACCAGTAACGACCAGTTGGTTTCACCGAGATGATCGTAGCTTTCGAACGGGCCGTGGCTGACCAGCCATTTGCCATCCTGGTGACTGACCAGTCGACTGTCGACTTCGCTTTCCATCGCCAGACCCGCCAACTCGTCTGGAGAGATCGGGTCAATAAAATTATTAAAGCCGCGTTTTAACACCACCGGGCGTTTCTGCCAGTGACGTTCAAGAAAATCGGGCCAGTTAAGAGTGAGTTGGTATTCCATGTTAAGCATCCACAGGCTGGTATCTGCAACCGATTATAACGGATGCTTAACGTAATGCGTGAAGTATGGACATATTTATTCATCTTTCGGCGCAGAATGCTGGCGACCAAAAATCACCTCCATCCGCGCACCGCCCAGCATGCTCTCTCCGGCGACGATTTTACCCTCATACTGCTCGGTGATTTCGCGGGCTACCGCCAGCCCTACACCTTGCCCAGGGCGTAAAGTATCAACCCGTAGACCACGGTCGAAAATGACCTCTCGCTTGCTTAATGGAATACCGGGGCCATCATCCTCGACCACAATATAGAGATGCTCGTCGGTTTGCCTTGCAGAAATTTCGACAAACTCGAGGCAATATTTACAGGCGTTATCCAGCACATTGCCCATCACCTCGACAAAATCGTTCTGCTCACCAACAAAACTGATCTCTGGTGAAATATCGAGAGAGATATTGACCCCTTTGCGTTGATACACTTTGTTCAGCGCCGAAGTGAGATTGTCCAACAGAGGGGCGACCGGATGCAGCTCGCGGCTAAGCAATGTCCCACCGCGCATACTGGCACGATGCAGGTAGTAGCCAATTTGCTGTGAAATGCGGCTGATTTGCTCCAGCATCACCGGCTCTGCATCACTGACGCTCATCTTCTCACTACGCAGAGAACGCAGCGTACTTTGCAGCACCGCCAGTGGCGTTTTCAGACTATGGGTCAGGTCGGTGAGCGTCGTACGATATTTGTCGTAACGTTCGCGTTCACTTTTTAACAGTCGGTTCAGGTTTCGTACCAGACTGGTCAGTTCTCGTGTTGTGGCAGGATTGAGCAATTCACGGTTATGCTCTTCCAGTTCGCGGACTTCTTTTGCCAGGGCCTCGATGGGACGTAAACTCCACCAGGCGGCTACCCACAGCAGCGGGATCACTAACAGCAGATTGGCTGAGAGCACATAGATAAACCAGCTCCAGACCATATAGGAACTTTTTAGCTCCACCGGAATGGTATCCACCACTACAATGGTTAACTTTGGCATCCGCGATGTTGCCGGATAGACGTTTACCGCCACCGAGTGGGTCATCTCCGCGTCGTCATCATCTTCCCGCACTTCCTGCAACTGTTGCTGCATAGAGTGATCTCCACTCAGTAACAGGCTAGTGTCGTTAACATCCGCTTCAATTTCATGAAAACCATTCGATTTCAGCCAGTCAGGCTGGATCATTTTCATCAGCCAGGGCACGTCACGTTGCGCCCATAAAAGCTGCCCGTTCTCATCATAAATTAGCGTCATGGTGGGGCTTTGCTTGTCGATATTTTCGGGTAACTCGACATGCAATTTATTATTTTCCCACTTCGCAAGGGTATAGAACAGATTGCTCTCGCCACGTAACAGCCGAAACGTGGTTTTATCGAAACTGACGCTATAACCGATCAGCGCAACCATTCCGTAGGCAAGCGAAAGCACCAATACTACTGCTGCCGTTGCTAACAGAAAACGTACCCGCAGCGAGAGCGGGAAAAAAAGACGCAGTAATTTTTTCATCAGCGCAATTCGAACAGATAGCCCTGGCCGCGAACGGTGGTAATCACTTCTTGCGGATATTGTGCCTGAATTTTTTTGCGCAGACGTCCCATCAGTACATCAATGGTATGGCTTTCCCGCAGCTCCGCATCCGGGTAGAGTTGTAGCATTAACGAATCTTTGCTGACCACTTTGCCATTATTGCGTATCAACGTTTCCATAATGGTGTATTCGAACGCGGTCAGTTTGATCACTTCGTCATTAATAGATAATTCACGGCGGGAGAGATCAACCTGAAACGGTGGTAGCGAAATGACCTGTGAAGCCAGACCGCTATTACGCCGCATTAATGCCTGCATTCGCGCCATCACCTCTTCAATATGAAACGGTTTAGTCACGTAATCATCAGCACCGGCACTTAATACTTCGACTTTGTCCTGCCAGCTTTCACGGGCGGTTAATACCAGAATCGGCAGTGAAACATCATTGCTACGCCAGCGGCGAATCAGTGACAGACCGTCCTCGTCAGGCAAACCGAGATCGACAATCGCAATATCCGGTAAATGCTCATTGAGATAATAATCGGCTTCTTTGGCATCTTCTGCGTCATCGACCTGATGACCAGCATCCTGAATCTGAACTTTAAGATGGTGACGTAACAACGCATTGTCTTCAACAACCAGTACGCGCATTTTTCATTCTCCCTGTTTTAATTATTAAAATAGTGTAACGCGATTATGTCGTTATGGGGGTAAACATTAAATAAACCAGCGGGGAGGGGAGGTAAAGAGAAAAAATAAAAAGCGGATAATCTTAATAAGCAGGCCGGACAGCATCGCCATCCGGCACTGATTTGAGGCTTATTTCAGCTCATCAACCATGGTGATGGCGCGACCAATGTAGTTTGCCGGCGTCATCGCTTTCAGGCGGGCTTTCTCTTCTTCTGGCAGCGCCAGACCGTCGATAAATTGCTTCATGCCTTCGGCGTCAACGCGCTTACCGCGAGTCAGCTCTTTCAGCTTCTCGTACGGTTTTTCGATGCCATAGCGACGCATAACTGTCTGGATTGGCTCAGCCAGCACTTCCCAGTTGTGATCCAGTTCCTCCAGAAGATGGTCACGGTTCACTTCCAGTTTGCTCACGCCTTTCAGGGTGGATTGATACGCAATCAGCGCATAACCGATACCCACGCCGAGGTTACGCAGCACGGTGGAGTCGGTCAGGTCACGCTGCCAGCGGGAAACCGGCAGTTTGCTTGCCAGGTGCTGCAACACCGCGTTAGAAAGCCCCAGATTACCTTCGGAGTTTTCGAAGTCGATTGGGTTAACCTTGTGCGGCATAGTGGAAGAACCAATCTCACCAGCAATGGTTTTCTGCTTGAAGTGGTTAAGGGCGATATAACCCCAGACGTCACGGTCGAAGTCGATCAGAATGGTGTTGAAACGCGCAACGCAATCAAACAGCTCGGCGATGTAGTCGTGCGGTTCGATCTGGGTAGTGTAAGGGTTCCACTGAATACCCAGCGAGGTGACGAACTCTTCGCTGAACTGATGCCAGTCAACTTCCGGGTAAGCCGCGATGTGGGCATTATAGTTGCCGACAGCGCCGTTGATTTTGCCGAGGATCTCCACCTGATTAAGCTGGCGGTACTGACGTTCCATGCGGTAGGCAACGTTTGCCATCTCTTTACCGATGGTTGACGGCGTGGCTGGCTGACCGTGGGTACGGGACAGCAGCGGGATATCGCGATACTGAACGGCGAGATCTTTAATGCCATCAATCAGTTGACGCCAGTATGGCAGGATCACTTCATCACGCGCGGTTTTCAGCATCAACGCGTGGGAGAGGTTATTGATATCTTCCGAAGTACAGGCAAAGTGGATGAATTCAGAAACTGCGTGCAGTTCCGGGATATCGGCCACTTTTTCTTTCAGGAAATACTCAACCGCTTTAACGTCGTGGTTAGTGGTACGCTCGATGGTTTTGATGCGTGCTGCATCTTCTTCGCTGAAACTGGCGACAATTGTATCAAGGTAACCGATTGCGTCGGCAGCAAAAGCAGGAACTTCCTTGATCGCTGCGTGCGCGGCCAGTTTTTGCAGCCAACGTACTTCAACTTGTACACGGAATTTCAGCAAACCATATTCGCTGAAAATCCCGCGCAGCGCGCTGACTTTATCGCCGTAGCGTCCATCGACAGGGGAAACGGCGGTCAGTGAGGATAATTCCATAGATCACAACTCCGGGGTTAAATGAGCAAGAATTTGTTTTGCCTGAGTGGTCAGGCGATTACGAGAAAACATCAGTTGTAGCCGTCCGCCGCCGACCTGGTGCCAGAGCACGGCGGCGCGAATGCCTGCCAGCAGGGTGGCGCGGACTTTCGCCTGCACCTGTGGGCTTTGCAGTACAGCAGGAGATCCGGTGACCTGAATGCGCGGGCCTAGCGGGCTAATCACATCAACATAAATAGCGGCCATCGCGCTCATCAGCGTTTCGGACTGTAGATCGAAGTGTTCGAGCTGACGTTGCAGGCCGTTGATGCGGTTGCCCAGAGTGTCGAGCGCACCTTTCGCTGAGGAAAGTTTGCGCTCAAGCACCATCAGGCTAAGGGTGTAGCGGGTTAACTCAGCATTTAAGCCCTGGCGACTGCTGGCGTTGAGCACGCCGAGCAATGTTTCCAGCCCGACGCGCAGGTTAGCTTCGCTGCCACCAAAAACCGCCAGCGTGGAGCTGGGGTTCATATCGATAATACTGTTGAGTGAGACGTGTAGCGCATCGGCATCACAATGCCCCTGGTGAGCGAGTTGTTGCACCAGGCGTGCCGACTGACAAATTCCGGCCAGGGCGAGGGTGATGTCATAGTAATTCTTTGCCACGTTCACTGCTTCCTTGTTTAAGTAAAGATAATAATCAGACCGGCAGCGGCAGACGCTGCTCAATAATACCGCCACCGAGGCACACTTCACCGTTATAGAAGACGGCAGACTGGCCCGGCGTCACGGCGGCAACGGGTTCATCAAAAATCACTTCAATGCGATCGTCGTCCAGCGCCTTGACGGTGCATGGGATGTCGGTCTGGCGATAGCGGTTTTTTACCGTGCAACGCATAGTGCCGGTGAATGGCTCACGATCGACCCAGTGCAGCTGCTGGGCAATCAGACCGACAGACATCAGACGCGGGTGTTCATGGCCCTGCGCAACAATCAGAATGTTGTTTTCGACGTCTTTATCGACCACATACCACGGTTCTTCAGTGCCTTCTTTGGTGCCACCAATACCCAAACCTTTACGCTGACCGAGGGTGTGATACATCAGACCCTGGTGCTCGCCAATTTCATCGCCATCGACGGTAATGATTTTGCCCGGTTGCGCCGGGAGATAACGGCCCAGGAACTCGCGGAATTTACGCTCGCCGATAAAGCAGATCCCGGTAGAATCTTTTTTCTTCGCGGTAACCAGACCGAGATCTTCTGCAATCTTACGCACCTGCGGTTTTTCCAGTTCGCCGACCGGGAACAGGCTTTGCGCAATCTGCTCATGGCTGAGCGTATAAAGGAAGTAGCTCTGGTCTTTATTGCTGTCCAGACCACGCAGCAGGCGGCTCTTGCCATCGACATCTGCCCGACGTACGTAATGACCGGTAGCGATATAATCGGCACCTAAATCTTCAGCGGCAAATTCGAGGAAAGCTTTAAATTTGATCTCTTTGTTGCACAGAATATCCGGATTCGGCGTGCGACCGGCTTTATATTCGGCAAGGAACAGTTCGAAGACGTTGTCCCAGTACTCGGCAGCAAAGTTAACGGTGTGCAGTTCAATGCCGAGCTTGTCGCAGACAGCCTGGGCATCAGCCAGATCCGCTGCCGCTGTGCAATATTCCTCACCGTCGTCTTCTTCCCAGTTCTTCATAAACAGGCCTTCGACCTGATATCCCTGTTGTTGCAACAGCCAGGCAGAAACGGAGGAATCGACACCGCCGGACATGCCGACGATTACTTTTTTTGCGGTTTCAGACATTGGATCACTCACGACATTGAACTTCAAGGCGGCGTATTCTATCACGCAGCCTTTTAGATGACACCCTTTGTAAAAGGCCAGTTAAAATCGCCAATCATCTCCAGCGGATAGCGTTGCCCACTTTGATAACAACGAATACTTTCCGCCACCAGCGGCGAGCGCAGATTTGAGGCCTGTAAAATCTCATCGGCGCTGACCCAACGACAGCAGTCGATATCGCTGTCATGGGGCTGGGTTGGACATATTTGCTCAAGCTCAATGGCAAACAGGAAGCGCAAAAACGGCGTTTTATCCGGCGCAATCCACTGATGCATGCGGATAAAATGTTGCGGTTGCGCGCTGATGCCCGTCTCTTCCCACAGCTCACGGGTGGCGGCTTCCACTAAGGTTTCATCTGCTTCCAGATGCCCGGCGGGCTGGTTCCATAACGCTTTACCATTAATCGTCTCTTCAACGATTAAAAATTTGCCCTCTGCGTGCACCACGCAAGCAACGGTAACGTGCGGTTTAAACATTTTGCATCCTTAATCTGTCGCTTCTCGCCATTCGCCATTGGCAAGATTATCCAAAGAGTAATCCCCCATCGCATAGCGAATCAGTCGCAGCGTGGGGAAACCAACATGGGCGGTCATGCGGCGCACCTGGCGATTACGTCCTTCATATAAGGTGATCTTAAGCCAGCTGGTGGGAATACTTTTTCGTTCACGAATTGGCGGATTACGGGGCCATAACCATTCCGGCTCCTCAACCATCTCCGCACCTGCGGGCAGGGTAGGGCCATCATTTAAGGTTACGCCATTGCGCAACGCTTCAAGGGCGTCTTGTGTGGGAATACCTTCTACCTGTACATAATAGATTTTCCCGGTACGTTTACCCGGCTGGGTTAAACGCGCCTGCAAAGCGCCGTTATTGGTCAGTACCAGTAACCCTTCGCTGTCGCGGTCGAGACGACCTGCCGCATACACTCCCTGAACCGGGATGAATTCTTTTAATGTTTTGCGTCCGGCTTCATCGGTGAACTGCGGAAGAACATCGTAGGGTTTATTGAACAGGATCACACGCGTGGGCTGGTTTTCAGGTTTTCGCCTGGTAGAACGTTGCGAGCTGAATCGCTTAACCTGGTGATTTCTAAAAGAAGTTTTTTGCATGGTATTTTCAGAGATTATGAATTGCCGCATTATAGCCTAATAACGCGCATCTTTCATGACGGCAAACAATAGGGTAGTATTGACAAGCCAATTACAAATCATTAACAAAAAATTGCTCTAAAGCATCCGTATCGCAGGACGCAAACGCATATGCAACGTGGTGGCAGACGAGCAAACCAGTAGCGCTCGAAGGAGAGGTGAATGGAAAGTAAAGTAGTTGTTCCGGCACAAGGCAAGAAGATCACCCTGCAAAACGGCAAACTCAACGTTCCTGAAAATCCGATTATCCCTTACATTGAAGGTGATGGAATCGGTGTAGATGTAACCCCAGCCATGCTGAAAGTGGTCGACGCTGCAGTCGAGAAAGCCTATAAAGGCGAGCGTAAAATCTCCTGGATGGAAATTTACACCGGTGAAAAATCCACACAGGTTTATGGTCAGGACGTCTGGCTGCCTGCTGAAACCCTTGATCTGATTCGTGAATATCGCGTTGCCATTAAAGGCCCTCTGACCACTCCGGTTGGCGGCGGTATTCGTTCTCTCAACGTAGCTCTGCGCCAGGAACTGGATCTCTACATCTGCCTGCGTCCGGTACGTTACTATCAGGGCACCCCAAGCCCGGTTAAACACCCTGAACTGACCGATATGGTTATCTTCCGTGAAAACTCGGAAGATATTTATGCGGGTATCGAATGGAAAGCTGACTCTGCCGACGCTGAGAAAGTGATTAAATTCCTGCGTGAAGAGATGGGCGTGAAGAAAATTCGCTTCCCGGAACATTGCGGTATCGGTATCAAGCCGTGTTCGGAAGAAGGCACCAAACGTCTGGTTCGTGCCGCGATCGAATACGCAATTGCTAACGACCGTGACTCTGTGACCCTGGTGCACAAAGGCAACATCATGAAGTTCACCGAAGGCGCGTTTAAAGACTGGGGTTACCAGCTGGCGCGTGAAGAGTTTGGCGGTGAACTGATCGACGGCGGCCCGTGGCTGAAAGTCAAAAACCCGAACACCGGCAAAGAGATCGTCATTAAAGACGTGATTGCTGACGCATTCCTGCAACAGATCCTGCTGCGTCCGGCTGAATACGACGTTATCGCCTGTATGAACCTCAACGGTGACTACATTTCTGATGCTCTGGCAGCGCAGGTTGGCGGTATCGGTATCGCCCCAGGCGCAAACATCGGTGACGAATGCGCGCTGTTTGAAGCCACCCACGGTACTGCGCCGAAGTATGCTGGTCAGGACAAAGTTAACCCAGGCTCTATCATCCTCTCCGCTGAGATGATGCTGCGCCATATGGGTTGGACTGAAGCAGCTGATCTGATTGTTAAAGGTATGGAAGGCGCAATCAATGCCAAGACCGTAACCTATGACTTCGAGCGTCTGATGGAAGGCGCTAAACTGCTGAAATGTTCAGAGTTTGGTGACGCGATCATCAAGAATATGTAATCACTACATGTGTTAAATATTGAAACGGGCGTATAACACGCCCGTTGTTTTTTGTTAGCATGCTAACGGTTATCAAAATTTTATCAAAACTCCCCTGCTAGTTTGGGGTAGTGTGGTCTGTCCAATGACTGCTCTACTGCCTAAGTCCCTATTCTCTTTTCTTTTAAACTGCGGTAAAGACCGGAATGCAACGGATCTGTATTAATAAAATAATAATGATCTCCCGTCTGGCGTTTAATGGCACGACGGTTATGCTCCCTGTTTGCTGACAGGCCCCGGCGCTGTGCGAGTTAAATAAACAGGTCTGCAGCTCTCCAGGGGGAGCCGTGGGCAAACACGGCACGATCCGGAATATCAACCCCCCTGAGAAAAAGGATTGTATTATATGGTAACACCATGCCGCATTAACGCGGCTGTGACACTGTCCCAGCTCCTGCAGAGCCAGGAAAGTTGCAGGACTCATCTGCGGGAGATGATAAATTTAATTCACAGAAATACGGACTGTAGCACGATGAGTTCTGACCAGATTAACGAACTGGCGGCTGTCATGGCGACCGCACTGCAGCCAAATCAGATGGCTAAACTGCCGGATAATCCAGACATGCCTAGGGCGCGTGGTCTGCAAATTCCTGAGTCGTTCAGTTTTAGTTTTTCCGACCACACCATTACCTTCACCAACACGCATATGGATTTTAATGGGGACAATTGCGTGAATATTATGGTCAGCAAGGATGGGAGGAGTGCCTGTGGCTATGCTGATTGTTATCTGTTTAACGCCTTTGTCACAACACTGGTCTCACGCAGTCGCCAGCCCGGAATAGATGATTTCAGCCCTTCTATCACTGAAGAAAAACAACGGGAAGGAGTGAATTACATGCTAACGCCATGCTACTCCAACCTCGCCATGGGCGCGACATTGCCCCGGCCCCTGCTGCTGCTCCAGAGCAGCGAGAAAATTCTGAATCAGATGAAAAATTTAATCATCGAGAATACGGACGAGGCTAACGAACTGGTAGTTGCCATGACGAATGCACTGTTTACGTACCGGGCGGAGGTGGGGGCTGACCCGCAACTCACTAAGCTTTTCACTGAGCCGTTCAAGTTTAGTTTCTGTTTTTCCGGCCACACCATCACCTTCACGAAAACTATTAGTAATAGCAAATTAGTGAATATTGATGTCAGTGATGGCAGTGTGAAGGTCTGTGGAAGTGTGGATAGTGCCCGATTTCACGCCATTGCCGCGACACTGTTGTCACATAACCAGCCAGAATCACTTGATTTCAGGTCCTCCCTCTCCGCACTGTCGGAAGAAAACCTGAGTGCGAAACATGAGACAGTCCCGCAACGTCGCGTCAGGGTAAGGTCGAAAGTTGCCATAAAGCTCCCCATTCCCTACGAGGTTATCCGGAAATGGTCGATGATGACCTCGGATGAGCGGCGCAACGTCGATTTCAATAAGTGGTGTGAGAGCCACAACATCCGGCCGTGCACAGCACGTCATTACCTGAATTTGAGCAAGGACGGATTAACCTGGGTGGGCCGAGCGAAGCTGAACAAACCAGAGAAATGGAACAGAGTTACCAAAAATCTCGTCCGGGAATGGTCGAAGATGCCCCAGGTTCAGCGGGAAAAGATCAAGGGTGTTAAGGGGTTTTGTACTGACCACAGCATTAATATATTCACTGCCAGAAAATACATGACAGAGAATGGGCTTACCGAAAGGGGCAAGAGCAGGATAAAGAAAGGTTCGTAAGGATCCGGTAAATTCGCGTTACATAATCATCAGCCCCTTAAATCGAAATCATAGTGGAGGGGCTTTTTTGAATAAATCGTACTTTTACTGAGTTTAAGGATCAGACCATACATCATCTGCCAACACGGCTCGTCCCGTTACAAAGCAAAAGTTAGAATCACCAACTGGCACATCAATAACAGAGCTCTTATCAACCGAGGCCCCTCCCTGTCTGGTTGCACGAGGAGGTGATTTCGGATTGGTATAAGTCAGCAATGCCTTCTTCCCAAGGGCGACCTCAGCATTCAGCGTAACGGATGTAGAGGTGTAGCCGGATTAATCCGGCAAACCCATCAAAAAATCAGGACAGCAGCAGACGGAGTTTACGCCTCTCGGCTCTGTTACGAGCAGCTGCGCCGTGTGAAAATCAGCGCGCTCATCCCACCCCAAAAAGGAGCGGGTTACTGGTCCGGTGAGTATTCCGACCGTAACTGTGCAGTCGCGTATCAGCGATTGACCGAGGGTAATTCCCGGTGAAAATGGACAAAAGATTACAATCGTTGCTCAATAGCGGAAACGGCAATGTACAGGGTAAAACAGTTATTCTGAGGTTCTCTGATGTTGCTAGATTATGATCGGCCGGTTGCAGAGGCTTTGGTCATGGTGCATACGCTGAACATAATGACGAAGGTAGGTATGCCAGAAAGTGTTCATACTGCCTGAAGATACAACCTGCTCAGGGGATACTTACCGAAAAATTATTTATTCGACAAAGCCCCATAGGGAGCGACTTGTAATGATGCAGGCCCAGCGGGAAGGCTCAACAATACATAACCGAACAGTGTTATAATAAGATTCATTTTGCTGATTGTTTCATAAGGACCAGTGAAGTAAGATCTAAGAAGAGTTAAAATTTATACAGTATAATCATGACATTGCTGTAAGGTGGTTATAATTGAAAGAACATTTGGATATGAATACATCTCATGTAAGAGTTGTAACTCATATGTGTGGGTTCTTGGTCTGGCTCTATAGTCTTTCAATGTTACCACCAATGGTTGTAGCATTGTTTTATAAAGAAAAAAGCTTGTTCGTTTTTTTTATTACTTTTGTTATATTTTTTTGTATTGGTGGCGGAGCGTGGTATACCACTAAAAAATCTGGCATTCAATTACGCACCCGTGATGGGTTTATTATAATTGTAATGTTTTGGATTTTATTTTCTATTATTAGCGCATTTCCATTATGGATTGATTCAGAGCTTAATTTAACGTTTGCTGACGCGCTGTTTGAAGGGGTTTCCGGAATAACAACAACAGGAGCAACAGTAATTGATGATGTCAGTTCATTATCTCGGGCATATTTGTTCTACCGGTCACAATTAAATTTTATAGGCGGTTTAGGGGTTATTGTTCTGGCAGTTGCTGTGTTGCCATTATTGGGTATTGGTGGTGCAAAACTTTATCAGTCAGAAATGCCAGGGCCATTTAAGGATGACAAACTGACTCCACGCTTGGCTGATACGTCGCGGACACTTTGGATAACTTATTCTTTATTAGGCATTGCTTGTATTGTTTGTTATCGACTTGCAGGAATGCCTTTGTTTGATGCTATTTGTCATGGACTTTCTACAGTTTCTCTTGGCGGTTTTTCAACTCATAGTGAGAGTATCGGCTATTTCAATAATTATTTGATTGAACTGGTGGCGGGCTCTTTTTCTCTGTTATCGGCTTTCAACTTCACTCTTTGGTATGTTGTTATAAGCAGGAAAACAATAAAACCCTTACTCAGAGATGTTGAACTTCGTTTCTTTTTGTTAATAGCTTCAGGTGTTATCATTGTTACCTCTTTCCAGGTCTGGCATATAGGTATGTATGACTTAACTGGAAGTGTTGTTCATTCGTTTTTTCTTGCTAGCTCCATGCTCACTGATAATGGTTTAGCTACGCAGGATTATTCAAACTGGCCCACACATACGATAGTTTTTTTGCTGCTGTCAAGTTTTTTTGGGGGATGTATAGGCTCAACGTGCGGCGGAATTAAATCACTTAGATTTCTTATACTTTTTAAACAAAGTAAACACGAAATAAATCAGCTTTCTCATCCCAGAGCATTGCTTAGTGTAAATGTAGGAGGGAAGATTGTTACAGACCGCGTAATGAGGTCTGTATGGAGTTTCTTTTTTCTTTATACTTTCTTTACAGTGTTTTTTATACTGGTGCTAAATGGTATGGGATATGATTTCCTTACATCATTTGCGACAGTCGCTGCATGCATTAATAATATGGGGCTGGGTTTTGGGGCTACCGCATCCTCATTCGGTGTTCTTAATGATATTGCAAAATATCTCATGTGTATTGCTATGATTCTTGGTCGACTTGAAATTTACCCTGTTATTATACTATTTTCAGGATTTTTTTGGCGTTCTTGATATATGGTTAATTTATGATTGTGAATTTTATAGTATGTTGACCCCCTCATATGGACTGGACCCATAGGATTATTACCATCTCCGATGTGAAGTTGATAAAAAAATGCCTCTTTCTTACGCGAAATATCATCATTTCATCTGACGTGAATGCTGATAGTATCCAGGATTGAGAAGCAAGCAGGCTACTCACTTAGCCTCGACGCCTCCTATTTACCATAAGAGACATCGAAATAACATTACAGTACAGTTTTTGCCCATCGCCTTCTGCGAAGTTTAGGAATGCAAGATGTTGCAGTGAGTCTTGTTCCACAGCGGGAACAGACAGCACCATGAGGTTGATTTAACTCAGGTTTATAGGTTGTAAAATTAAAACTTTGGCTTGAGCAAATCGGGCAGCAAAATTTAAGATTGGGGATAGCCCCTACTGCCGGTTACGTTGAAACCTAAGGTTAGTTCAGAAGGTAGAAAAAAGATAGGTAACTACGTTAAATTAATAGCATTAAACACTAAAAAAATAAACTCTGACGTCACATACATATCATTGTTTGACCACTCGGTAGAGGAACCAGAAACAAGTATTATGGGTTAAGTGCAGCTTCAGGTGTTGAATCTGGATTCAACGAATACATTCAGCACCATGCCTTCAAATAAAACAAAATCATAGCGCCCCTCTACGAAGGGGCAGTTTTTGGTAGATTTATCTATAGCATATAGGGAAGGTTAAATAACCCCCATTACTTGAGACCATGTGGACATATTTGCATAATGCAATGCTTATGCATGCATTTATTCGTAATTTTGTTTGATTCTGTAGGACACTCTTGACTATTTTTGATTAAATTCCATAAATTTTTGTTGAATAGCGCCACGTTAAAAATACTGATCGGATATTCTTTATCCTCGAGTATAATACCTGACTTAATAACTGTAAATATGCTGCCAGGTGGGAGAAATATATTTGAACGATACCAAATGATCATTTTCATATCGCTCCATATGACTGAAAAATATATACCACACGAAGGTTGTATTACAGTATCAATTACTATACACTTCATTTCTTCGCCTTATTCTTCTGTTTCAATGATGTTGATAAAGAATATCAATATAATTTGTACTATAGTCAGCTCAGATGAGGTTGAATGCAAAGGTGGTTTATTCTTTATTTATATTTAAAGTTTTTTTCTATCACGGACGTTAGAGAAATATGCCAATGCATAATCTCTTTCCCCGCACTAATAATTAAATATGAATATAATCGCTAGTATCCGGGCACTCTTCGTGTATTAAAACTCCTGAGATGACTTAAATATCGTCTAATGTAAAAAGAAGCACCACTTCCAAAGCATTCCTGATAATATCTTTTTCAACAATGTCATCAGCAGATGATAAAAATGAGAGCAATTTCAGTATAATGCTCTTGTTATCCACGTGTTCGTTGCAAAGATATAAATCTCTAACTGCCTTATCAATTGCAAGTTTTTCTTCTGAAAGCCGACTATCATATTTATTCAAATATGCGTATAGGTTCATTTCAAAGTTCATTCCTTGACTTTGCATAGACATAATTGACTCCCAAGGATTTAATTAAGAATTTTATCTAAATGAAATTTAAAACAAGGGATCTCAACAGAGGCTAAACAAAATGAAATTTAGTAACATGATTAAATAATTCATTCCGTTTTAGTTCTGTTTAGTCAGGACGATATATATTTAATTCAAAGAAGATTTGTAAACAAAGCATAGCTTTTATGCTGGTTTGTGCCACTTTGCCAACCCCATGGTTGGCTTTTTTATATAAAGATCATAAGGATGACTATCTTCCTGACATGATGAAAAGGTTTCAATTATTGGGCTTTATAGTATCGGTTTGACCGTTATGAGCAGCGTTAACTCGTTCCTGATAATATTAAGGTAACGTGATGATAACTCAGCAAAAATGCATAAAAAGCGCTTACTTTGCGTCCTTCATAATGGCCAGTATCGAATAGGTCGAATAAGGTAGGATGATTAAGAAACAGTTCCAGCAGCGGTATGATATCCAGATGCGCGCAAGCGTTCTTATCTGGCTGTGTGCAGCCATGTTTGGTGGAGTTAGCCGGAGATAACTCTAAGGCAGGAGGTATGCAATACATGCTATCAAGAATATGTTAACGCTATACCTATTAAGTATTGAACGGGCATATAACACGCCCGTTGTATTTGTGGGTTTGATAACTGTAATACAAGTAACGTATCAGAACGGCAAGGGGGGCATGTCAAATGTCAGATTTATAGTATTGGTCGGCTGAACAATTATGGATAACAATAAAAAGGGAGTTCTGATAATTCATAGAAAGACCTCTTTTTTGTTATTTCACTGAATTATGATAGAACCCTTATGTGTTAAAATTTTGCTAGATTAATGGCTTGTTATTTTCCACATCTTCAACATACAATAGCGTATTATCAATAGCGTAGTAGCCGCGTTTATTGTTATTAACATCGGTTACCCAGCGGAAAACGCCAGCACTTGCCAGTGTTGTACAATACTCCCAAAATGTAGAGTTCCCAGAAATATGAAGCAATGCCGCCTCTTTAATTTTTTCTGGGTTTTTGGTTGTACTGACTTTTAACAGGCTACGGTTTCCTCTTAATAACAAAACTGTTTCATCGTGAGTAATAATTCTGATGTTATCCGTAGCCAGATAATAAATGTAATGCACAATACGGTGATGTTTTAACTCTGAATAAAACCAGGAAAAGTTTTGCTCTTTTCTCACTTTTTCAAACATCTTTTGAAAAACAACGACCTGATCCATCAGGATAATAACCTTTTGTTAGTTGTGAGAGTGCGTAGTGTGCACGATCGGTTTTCTCACTTCAAGCTGGTCTGTCCTTTGGCTGTGATATGTACAAAGTGTGAAAGGGGGATTACCTGAATTCTCCCGGTGAGCATTTTGCAACGGATCAGCTCCGGTACAAACGCTGTTGTGGGTTCAGATTATAAGATTCTGTCTATGGGGCGGGATAAAGGTGAAATTAGGGGGCATGAAAGATGACGTTATAACCTTGCTCACCCCAGTGTTGTAAAAGTTCGTTTTGCCTTCTCGTTGGTGCCATGCCTGTCCAGACAATCAATGTTTGCGTCGGGAACAGTTCCGGGCGCGGCGATTCAATGGGATCAGCAAGGACAGAAATATGCCATCCTGACAATGATAAACGCCATGCTTCCAGCCACAATCGTGCTCTCTCTTCAACATTCCACGCCATTAGAATGGCTTCTTTACCGGGCTTACGGCGCATTTCGAAAAGTGAGGCTGCTGCGTATTCAATTAATGCGCCGTCAAATATACTGCTCATAATGCGGGAGGTGTTGTGATCAAGCACGAGACGCTGACGAACAGGAAGGTAAACATGATTAATCAATTGATCTACCGGGTACTCTCGACCCAGTGAAATAATTCTCGCGCGTAGTTTGGCAGGATTAGCCATACGAAGAATTGACATCATCTCTTCTTGCAGGCGGCTCCAGTCATCTTCCGTATCCTGGCTGGTGGTTTCCAGTAATGCTTTAACTTTGCCTACAGGGACGCCATTACTTATCCAACGCTTGATCTCTTCGATGCGTTGTATGTCTTCTTCATCAAAGAGTCGGTGTCCGCCTTCACTGCGCTGTGGTTTTAACAAACCGTAGCGGCGTTGCCAGGCCCGGAGAGTGACAGGATTAATCCCGCAACGTTCAGCAACATCACCAATGCTGTAATAAGCCACAATTCCTCCTTGCGCTCATAAATCTCCGTCGCCTGTACACGACCCAATAATACTTTGTACAATATACGCTAAAATTGTACAAAGTATAAATAAGATTTCAGCTAAATTGGATAAAACATTATTTTTAATGTGGATTAAATTAAAACATAACGTATTCATTTTCACGATGATTTCCAGAAATCATGTGAAATAATGTGCTGAAAATTATTTTTTCTCCGGCCACGCAACTGAAGGGATACCATTCAATTTAGCTTTGGCAAACAGATCTCCCTGAAACATCTCAATTCCTGCAGATTCAAGCCACATCCACTCTTCTGGTGTTGCCACACCCATAGCAGAGACTTGAATTTCAAGTGATGTACAGCATTTTATGATCGCCTGAATAATTGCCTGCCGAGGCCCGCTTTTATGAACATTGGTAATCAATTCCTGACTGATTTTAATTCTGTCAGGCTGGAAGCGTGACAGGAGTAACAAACCGGCAAAACCTGTGCCAAAATGGTCAATTGCTACACTCATACCGGTAGCCTTAAGTGATTTAACAGCATCGGCAAATTCATCAAACCGAGATATGACCTCACTTTCAGTAAATTCCACGATAATTTGTTCAGGCACCAAACCATTGGCCTTTATTTCATCAAGTAAAAAAGAGACCGCGTCAGGCTCGTTAACCAGGGTCATAGGTAATAGATTGATTGAAATCATTTTATCACCGAGCTCAAGTGCGTGTGCCATCGCGAATGCAAGTGCCTTACTTTTGAGATCCGCTGTGTAGATTTCCCCGTCATTGCTTTGCCCAACCACTCTGGCTGATGGGCTGTCTTCCCTATCTTTAACAATTGCTTCAAAAGCGATTATCCGCCGCGATAAAGGATCGACAATAGGATGAAAGGCAAAGTGGTCGTTTATATTTGGTGAAAGGGTACAGGAATCAAGTTCTTTATCAGGTCCGTCAGCGATAAAACGCCAGGAGTCTTCGGCAGGAATCTCGAAATAGGTTGATTTTTCAGTTGAAAGAACAAAAGTACGAAAAAATTGCAGCGCTCTGTCATCATAAGTTAGCTGAAATTTTGAGGTGCCTTTGTCGAGTACGGCCTGTAAAACGTCATTGCGCTCGTGGAGGCGCAAATCAAATAATTCCATTCCTGCTTTGCCAAAACGGCGAGCAGGTGCGTAATCGCACAGCAGTTCAACGATATTATAGTGCCGTGGATCCTGGCATATGGCCCGATAAATCATTTGAACCTGTTCTTCCGGACCTTCAAGAAGTTGAAAAAAATGTGAACCATTAAACAGTAAAATCCCTGTTACGTCAGACCGCATGTTTCTGCGATTTGCTATCGAAACCATTTCTTCGATTTTTTTGACAGGTTCGTCGTCACGTATATGGCTACGATAAATAAGGGTAGTAAGCATTAATAGTCCAGGGTAATGGGCGAGGCGAGAGTATGACGGTAACAGACATATCTTCTGGTGTCTTGCTTTTAATACTAAAACATAACTATTTATTTACCTTGATAAAAAATGGAAAAATTTGAAGATGAGTTCGTTTGGAATCTTGTATAGGTTGTCAGTCAAATGATGCAAATAATTTTTACGTATCTCATTGTTTTATAGGTGTTAGCACTAATTGCAAAAAATAATTTATCATTCTGTACACATATTTCGTACAAGTTTGCTATTGTTACTGCACTTAACAACGTTTAACATTTTTAATAGAGGCGTAGCATGCAGCAAAATTCAGTGATTTCAGATTCTGCGGGTGCAATTACTCGTTACTTTGCAAAAGCTAACTTGCCTACTCAGCAGGAAACCCTCGGGGAAATTGTGACTGAAATTTTGAAAGATGGACGTAATCTGAGTCGAAAGTCGCTTTGTACCAAACTTCTTTGTCGACTGGAGCAAGCGACAGGGGAAGAGGAACAGAAACACTACAATTCACTAATTGGGTTGCTTTTTGAATAATGTGACAGCCTGATTATTTGACAGATTAACTATGAAGTCGTTATGAAGACATCTGATAATGAAAGTATAAAACATGAAATTACTGGCCAGGCGGTGCTCCAGATATTACGCATGAAGATAAATTTTTCGTTGCAGACTCTTATTAAGCAATTACTCGTAATGAAATCTGTTGAACAAAATGCCTTCCGACGAGATTTAATTGATAGCATAATTCGTGATTTTAGCAATAGTGATACAGGAGGGCCTAACAGAAGAGCAGCAATAGCTGACAATAAAAGTATATTCAATGGTAAGAAAATAAACAGAATACATTAAAATTTCATAAGTAAGATGAGAGGTTACCATGCTTGAAGATACTACTATTCATAACGCAATAACTGATAAGGCGTTATCAAGTTACTTTCGCAGTTCGGGGAATTTGTTAGAAGAAGAGTCTGCTGTATTAGGGCAGGCGGTGACCAATTTAATGCTTTCAGGGGATAATGTTAATAATAAAAATATTATCTTAAGTCTGATACACTCTCTGGAAACAACGAATGATATTCTCAAAGCTGATGTGATTAGAAAAACACTGGAAATCGTGTTGCGATACACAGCTGATGATATGTGACTTTTTATTGTTTAGTATAACTAGCATAAGTTTATAGAAAACTCATTCATCTTATTTTTGTCTGTCGCTTAGACTATACACAGCATAATTCTATTGGATTGATATTTTTACTAGGCTGACATGAATAATTCAATTCCCGAGAGATTTATTTTTCAATGTGCTTTATTTAAAAATCTCGAGAGGGAGGTGTTCATGGCGCATGGGTATGTTAATAGTCATATTATTGATCAGGCTTTACGCTTGCGTTTAAAAGATGAAACGAGTGTGATTCTTTCTGATCTCTACCTGCAAATTTTGCAGTACATTGAATTGCATAAGGCAACACTAACGGATGTCATTATTAATGACAGGGAATCCGTGCTCTCTTAGAACTGAGTAAGGTTTTAAAATTACCATCAGCTGTATCATATGCTGGTGCAAAGTAATAATTTAAGCCGTTATGTTTCTTAATATATCCGGAATATCAGGGTTTAAACAAGAATGGAGAACTATTGTTCTCCATTCTTGACGTCTGACATCCTGCCAGATTTGCTTAATTTTACCCACATTAAGCATAGTAATTAATAGGTTAGATGACGATGGAGAAAATTTTATCTTCGGCGTGGATATTTCTTATGCTCTCTACCATGCTCTCTTTAGACGCCAGCACGAGCGAATGAACATCATTTTCATGTATTAAAATCCTTAGTCCGGGACAAGCGAATGCGCAATACACTCATACCCATCCTCGTTGCGATATGCTTGTTTATAACCGGTGTCGCTATTTTGAATATCCAGCTCTGGTATTCCGCAAAAGCAGCATATATGGCGGGAGCGAGATATGCTGTCAACAATATCAATCACATACTTGAAGAAGCGTCACAGGCGACTCAAGCGGCGGTTAACATTGCCGGGAAGGAATGCGACCTCGAGGAGCAATATCAGCTTGGCACTGAAGCAGCTCTGAAACCTCACTTGCGCACAATCATCATTCTCAAACGCGGAATGGTCTGGTGTACATCCTTGCCGGGGAATCGAGTCCTGCTGTCTCGTATTCCTGCTTTCCCTGACAGTAATTTATTGTTGGCTCCGGCAATCGACACCGTCAATAGATTGCCTATCCTGCTCTATCAGAGCCAATTTGCAGACACGCGTATTTTGGTCACGATAAGTGATCAGCATATTCGTGGAGCGCTTAATGTGCCCTTGAAAGGGGTAAGGTATGCATTACACGTAGCGGATGACATTATTGGACCTACCGGTGACGTGATGACGCTTAATGGACACTATCCTTATACTGAGAAGGTTCACTCCACAAGATATCATTTCACTATTATCTTTAACCCACCACCATTCTTTAGCTTCTACAGACTTATCGATAATGGCGTAGGGGTTTTGATATTCATTCTGTTAATTGCCTGCGCCGCAGCCTACCTGCTTGATAAGTATTTTAATAAAAGCGCAACGCCTGAAGAGGTCCTGCGACGGGCAATAAGTAATGGTGAGATTGTCCCTTTTTACCAACCTGTGGTAAATGGTCGGGAAGGGACATTGCGGGGAGTTGAGGTATTAGCCCGCTGGAAACAACCTCACGGCAAATATATCTCACCCGCGGCATTTATTCCACTTGCTGAAAAATCTGGATTAATTGTTCCGCTTACACAAAGTCTGATGAATCAGGTTGTCACACAGATGAACGCTATCGCGAGTAAATTGCCGGAAGGTTTTCATATCGGAATTAATTTTAGTGCCTCGCATATTATTTCGCCGACGTTTGTCGACGAGTGCTTAATTTTCCGTGACAGTTTTACCCGCCGCGATTTAAACCTCGTTCTGGAAGTGACCGAGCGTGAATCATTAAATGTTGATGAAAGTCTGGTTCAGCGGTTGAACATTCTGCATGAAAATGGTTTTGTCATCGCACTGGATGATTTTGGTACTGGCTATTCAGGGCTTTCTTATCTGCATGATCTGCATATTGATTATATTAAAATTGATCACAGTTTTGTTGGTCGTGTCAATGCAGACCCGGAATCAACCAGGATTCTGGATTGTGTACTGGATCTGGCGCGTAAACTTTCGATCAGTATCGTCGCTGAAGGTGTCGAAACAAAAGAACAGCTTGATTATCTGAATCAAAACAACATCACATTTCAGCAGGGTTATTATTTCTATAAACCGGTAACCTACATCGACCTGGTTAAAATTATCCTTTCTAAACCGAAGGTGAAGGTTATGATTGAGTAAAAATTGATCATTAAGACCATGGTGCGGTGTAATTATAGACAGCTAATTAGCTCGTTGCGTCTTGTTACTATTGTTCATTATTTTGTTTGCTATAATTGTTTGAAAGTTTTGACAGGATTGCCATTAGTAGCATGAACAATAGTAATAATCTGGATTATTTCACTCTCTATATCATCTTTTCCATTGCATTTATGCTGATCACCTTGCTGGTCATCCTTATCGCAAAACCCAGTACTGGGCTTGGAGAAGTGCTTGTGACGATAAATTTGCTGAATGCTCTTGTTTGGCTGGCGATCAATCTGGTTAATCGAGTAAGGGAAAAACTCGTTAGCCACAGGGATCAGCACTAATCTTTCTTTATGCTATAGCCGCTATATAGTAATAAGTATTGTTGTATTTGTGGTTTAATGCCGATTAAATTGCTTTGCTTGTTGTTGTGAGGGCGTATTGGCGGGTTTGATGTTTCATTGTAGAACTATATACAACCACCGCGTCGAATCAATCGACGCGGTAACAGACGAAATATTATTTTTTGCCGATAGCACGCATGGTGTCATCAATTGCCGTGATCAACAGCATTTGCGGGTCTTTAGCGCAAACCTGGTTCAGTTTTTCTACCACTTTGGCGCTCAGTTCCGGAGATTGCTCAATTTTTAAATCACGGCTGGCAACGCTGGCATTACCCATTACCGCAACAATTTCTGCAACCTGTGCGCTGTCAGTTTTTGCCATTTCGTTGGCTTCTGCGCAAGTAATATAGGTTTCTGACGGCAAACCGTTCTTAATATTGTAGTCCTGCGCCCAGGTCATTGGTGCGAAAACAAACAGACCCGCCAGTAAAGCAAATTTTTTCATCATCATTCCTTATTTCATTTTACCCAGAATTGCACCACCCGTACCGCCAATTACGGCACCTTTAATCGCCCCTTCAAGGCCATTGCCGGTCAGAACGCCAGTGACAGCACCAACGGCGGCACCCACTTTTGCACCTTTGCGCGCATTTTTGCCGTCGCGGCCTTTTTCTGTTACTGCACCAACGCCAGCGCCAACAGCTGCACCTTTCAGTACGCCATTAACGCCATTGCCAGTAAGTAAACCAACGCCTGCACCAAGTAGTGCACCTTTTGTGGTGCGATTCATATCCGCCATCGCTGGCGCGGAGCAGAGCAATGCTGAGATAAGCCCGAAGGCGAGTATTTTTTTCTTCAACTTAGATGTCCGGTATTAAGTAAGTTGCACACACAATAATTTCGTCTTCAATTAAGACCTGCTTAACTAAAGAACGCTCGCTATTATTCAGATAATTCAAAATGAGCGTGGCTGTGATGATAGGAATTATGTCTTTTACTTGAATGAGAATAATCTTAAATAAAAAATAACTCTTTGATTGACAATATTTTTATTCAAGAAGTGTCATTGGCTGTTAACGTGATGTTGTAAAGGTAAGATAATCTGATGCATCAATATTATTGTGTAATATTCATGTGAGTAGAAGATATTCATCAGAAACAATTATGTGAGTCATTTTACTTTGCCGACGGCCTTATTTTCGCAGAATAAGCGTACGACAGTCTTATCTGAAAAGATTGATTTTTATTCAACCACACTTCAGCGCGATGCGTCTAAAAATGCCTCTTTCTTATGCGGAATATCATCATTTCATCATGATGTCTTTGATGAGCGGTGAACACAATACACTTGCGCTGTCTCTTAAGGATGAATCCCCTGGTCTGGTGCCTGTGGGCCGATGTTGCAGCAGAGCTAAGGTCGCTTACCCGCTACTCAGTATTCACTTTTCAGAGGATGAAATTTATGAACAGGACCAGTCGCTATTATTTTCGCCGTTCAGTACTTTCCTTATTGATATCTGCCTTGATATATGCCCAGCCTGGAGAGGCTGCTTTCACATCAATCGTTACTGGTATCGTAAATGGTGAAACTGTGGATGGCGAGCAAATAGTAGATGAACGGGGGACAACTAATGATACTCATATCATTAATCACGGCCACCAGACTGTATTTGGTGGGGTGTCTAATGGAAGTATTATTGAAATGGGTGGACAACAAGATGTAGCAAACCATAACAATTATCAGGGGCAAGCTAATAATACAATCCTTCATGGGGGTACACAGGTAATTTATAATGGTGGGAATTCTAGCGGTACGATAATCGCGAGTGGCAATCAGCAAGTTTATAACGGTGGTACCAGCAATGGCGCGTTAATCGAGGGTGGCAATCAGTACATTTATAAGGATGGTACCAGCAATGGCACGATAATTAAGAATGGTAATTCATACGTCGAAGGAGGGAGAGCAAACGGGACTGTCATTGATGGTGGTAAACAAACAGTAACAGCTCAGGGGCATGTTGACGGTACGACGATAAATACATCTGGTTCTCAGAACATCACACAAGGAAGTCTGGCAACGAACACAACAATAGATGGGGGCCGACAGTATGTAGATTCGAGTATTGTAGAAAACACTATCATTAAAAATGGAGGTGACCAAAGAACAATTAAGAGCCATGCGCTGGACACCACAATAGATGGTGGTCGACAGGATGTTGATTCAAGCACTGCACAAATAACCACCATTAAAAATGGAGGAATGCAGACGCTGCAAAACACGTCAACGGCGCACACTACCACGATCTATTCTGGTGGGACGCAAATTGTTGATAGCAGGAGCACCTCGAATGTTATTGAAATATATTCCGCTGGCGTGCTTGATGTTAGAGAGGGCACGGCAACGAATGTTACCCAGCACGATGGCGCGGCTTTAAAAGCAATGACTGACAGGTCGACGGTGAGCGGTACGAATAGTGAAGGGGCATTCTCCATCCACAATCACGTGGCAGACAATGTGTTGCTGGAAAATGGTGGTCATTTAGACATAAATGCATATGGTTCGGCAAATAAGACGATTATTAAAGATAAAGGAGCAATGTCAGTTTTAACGAATGCTAAAGCTGATGCGACCCGAATAGATAATGGCGGCGTTATGGATGTTGCCGGAAACGCGACAAATACCATCATTAATGGTGGCACACAGAATATAAATAATCATGGTATTGCCACGGGAACCAATATCAATAGCGGAACACAAAATATCAAGAGCGGCGGGAAAGCTGACACGAC